>CALWHE010000027.1 GCA_944380295.1 uncultured Christensenellaceae bacterium | reverse complement strand
GCGCGGCTTGCCTTGTCTGTACGAGCAGACTTGCCTCTCTAACTCGGTCTGTCCTCTTTACGTACAGACGCGCGGCTTGCCTCGTCTGTACGAGCAGGCTTTTCTCTTCTAACGGGGTCTGTCTATATTTACGTCTTGATACAAAAAACAATTTGCAACCGTGGCGTGTGCTTGTTTACAAATTGGATCGGTTCTCCCGTAACAAGTTCGAGATGGCTATGCACAGAAAGCACCTAAAGGACAACGGGATAAAAATTCTGTCCGCTATGGAGAATATCCCGGACAGCCCCGAAGGTATTCTCTTGGAAAGCCTGCTGGAAGGGTATAAGCACTCAAATGGACATAATAAAAAATCAAATATAGATTGAAACGGTTTATATTCGGTGTAAATCAAAAGCGGAGTTCGTACAAAAACGAATTCCGCTTTTTCATTATACTTCCATAAATAGTTTACATTTTAGGAACTAATGTTAAATAGTCAATAGATTTTGAATTAACATCCCACTTGCCAACCTGCATTTTCTTGATTGTTTTACCGCTACCAAAATCCAATAAATCCTGTCGTTTAAGATTGTTCAAAACCTTGTTTAAGCTACCTAAGCCTGCAGAAGACAACAAAAACGCCTCTGCTGGCTCGCAAAGCTTACAGTACGCCCATAGTTGTCCCAAATCATGTAGATTAAGCTGAGTTTTCTTCGCTTCTATAAACGCAATGGTAGGTTTCCCTTTATTGATAATTATTCCAAGAATATCTATTTGTATATCGAGCCCAACAGATTGCGGATAAAAATCAACAATATCAAATTGCTCTAAATATACATCTAATGTTCTTGAATGAGAGTCAATGGTTATAACTTTCGCACCCTTATATTTGTTTTCTAAGTATTGCTGAAGCCATACCCTCATTGGTTCATATAATTCAAATTCTTTGGTCACATTATTCGCCATAGCCAAGTAACCTCGCTAAATCTGTCCATGATTCAAAATGCTTCCCACGGATTTCTTCCGGGAAAGAAGGATCGTTTTCGTGTGGATGTATAGGTCTTGACTTTCTACGGATAGTTTTTTCCCAATAAAATTTGTGCGTTTTTGAAGGATCAATAAATTCTAACAATTCCTCACTATATTTCTCAAGGGCTTCCTGCTTGTGTTTGATATTAAAGCCTATCGGCAAAAATTCATTCGCAAAAATTTTCACCTGATGTTCCTTTTTCCAAAAATATGGTTTACCTTGATTGTATTTTATTAGATCCCCATCCCTAAAGTTTGGATGGCCAAAGTCTATCGTTTGCACAGGTACATCAACAGCTTTAAGCATATTGGCAATATCAATTACCATATACCAGTTGCCCGGTATTTCGATATAAACTCTATGTGCGCCATCTTGTCCAAATGCGATATTACTTTTTCGTATGTAACCCGTAACATCCGCTATACCTCTAAGCAATGTTTTCTTTTCGTCAATTGTCAACGAAAACAATTCGGGATTCATTCTCATCGTTGAATGATGCCTGCCACTCCCAATAAAACGAAGAATTTCCCGTGTTATATACTCATCGTTTGGTTTTGTGAAGGTCATTATGGTAGAACGTTTATTCTGTGTAACCATCAAATTATGACCGATTAAAGGTTCAACAATTGAGCGAATATCAACTGTGCTCGCTTTAACATAGATCTTGACGTCTTTCAAATCGTCAGTATATAAATTCTTATGCGGAATATCAATGGTTATTCGAGTATCGCTATTATCTCGCTGTATTTCACCATTTCCTAAAATCATACCAAGCAAGTACGCCATTTCAGTGTTCATGATTTACATTATCTCCTATTTCCTCATATATTTTATCCGCAATGGCTTTTGCCATTAATGGCGGAACAGCATTGCCGATTTGTTGCCTAATTTGTACTTTTGCCCCAATAAACACGAAGTCGTCATCAAATGATTGCAAACGTGCTGCTTCACGAGGAGTAATAGCTCGGTGCAAAAAAGGATGATTGTTCGTGCCATTTGAAGATGCGTCAAATCTTGTATCAATGGTAGGTGAAACGTTATCCCACTTTAATCTTCCCCAAGTACCAGAAAACTGTTGCTTACCCAACAGATTCTGAGGTAAATGCTCTTTCCCGCATTCGGGAGGAATCATAGATAATTTTTTGATTGCAACCTCGGAATGATTGGAAGCTTTATGATTATATAGTTTCTTACTATTCTTGCGACGTTCGACTTGATATTCACTATTAGGATTATTTATGTATTCTTGTTCAAATGAGCCTTCTCCCGAATTTAAATATGCAAGATCGCTAATTGCATCTCTTACAGTAACAGTTTTACTGTTTCCATGCGGTAAATCAATTGCTTTTTCTTTGCAGCACAGAAAAATTGCTCTTTCACGAGACTGCGGAACACCGAATTCTGAAGCATTGAGGATGCCATATCTAACATGATAACCAAGTTGGTGCACCTTCTCAATGATTTGATTTTTAAACCAGCCGGCAGAAGTAGAGAGAAGTGCTTTTACATTTTCAATTGTAAATACATCGGGTTGTAATGCTTCAACGATATTCAGATACTCATTAAACAAAAAATTGCGTGGGTCATTCAACCCAAGCTTTTTTCCTTTTAAAGAAAATCCTTGGCAAGGAGGTCCACCAATAATCATATTTACTTTCAACTCTTTACTCAATTCGATGATGCGCTTCTTGATATCAGCATCGGTAATATCGCCGTTTACGATGTGCGTATCGGGCATATTATATTGAAATGTAGCGAGAGCATTAGGATTGAAATCAACAGCAATCATCGTTTGAAAATGCTCGTTTTTTTCCATCCCATAGGAAAAACCGCCTGCACCCGAAAACAAATCGAGTATTTTGAATGATTTAATCTTATCACCCATTTTTCGCTCTTCTCCTTATTAATATTCTTTTGAATATTTCCTTCCCTTCTATAGTAGGTTTGAACAGATCAAACTCATTATCCGAACCATGATTTGCTTCGCCCACAATTTCAAATTGTTCACTATTATATTTATTAATAAATGTAATTGGGACACCCATTACACCATAATAATCATATGGAATGTCGCGGATAGTCCTAACATTGACCGCATCATAATTATCATACTTAGGGTAATCTTCCGGATTGTAAGTTTTGGTCATAGCTATAAACTCATGGCGGCGACCATTATCTAAATTGGTAAGCCACATAGCATTCCCAAGGCTACGCCATTTTTGTCCACTTTCGTCTACCCAATATCTGTATTTTCTAGGTCTTGAGCGCTCGGGAACTCTAAATTTCATCTCACCGAACTTGTAACCTGTCCAAACTTCATTGTTCTGTATTAGCGGGAAAATCTCTTTGTAAGTAATCGCATTCTGATTGCCGATAATCAAGAACTTTTTGCGGTATCGCATTATTTCCGTTACTATCTCCTTAAATAAAGAAAACGGAGGATTTGTTACCACTATATCACATACTTTTAGGTATTCAATGCATTCTGGACTTCTAAAATCCCCATTACCATCTAGCTTTCTTATAACATTAGCTGTGTGCAAAAACTGAGAAATTTCATTATCCGAAATTTCACCTGCAACATCGCTAAATTTGGTCACATCTAAAACATATCCTACATCTTCTTGCATGTTTTGACGAGTATCGTCAAATAAGCTTAGCTGTGTACCAGCAATAGCTGATGCACAATAAGATGTGCAAATTAGCCTTTGCAAATTCAATGTATTATAGTTTTTTAGAAAATATTTGCAAAAGTTTGATTCAAACGGGTCATCACAGTTGCATAGCACAGTTTTACCAGCAAAGTGGCGAACATAATGGGCAATTTCATTCTCTACGGTTTCATACGTCGTATAGAATTCATCGTCTTTTGTATTTTTAGCTGATTGCAAATTAGAATTACTGTTTGCCATACTGTTTATCCCTAACTCTTTATATTATAACACATAGATGCGACAAAAATAGTCATATATAAACTACTCTTCAAAAATTACATGATTCTTTTTGCAAAAATCGTGTAAAGCTTTTTGCCCATCATAATTCGGCTCGCAAATTCCTCGCTCCCATCTATTAATTGTGGCAAACGAAACGCCAAGTTCCTTAGCTAACTTCTCTTGACTTAAAAATAGCTGAAGACGAGCCGATTTTACTTTTTCACTAAAAGTCATAACTTACTCCTTATTCTTTATAACAACATTATAACACATTCATTCTCATTTGGCAACTTTATGACGATATCAAAACATCCCAAAAAAATGCCATTTGCAACCGTGGCGTGTGCTTGTCTTTGATACGAGAGCGACGGCGCTGATGCGCCGCCGCGACAAGCACACGCCACGAAAAGAATCAAAACGGAAAACCAAACCGAAAGGCGCGGCGGTGTGGAGCCGTCCCCGCTAAACCGCTCAGGATCGGCTGCCGCTTTTCCGCCGTGCGATCCTTTCTTTTTATTGGGTTTGCCGTTCCGTTTACCTCTTGAATTTTGCCTCTTTCGGCAGGCTTAGGTTAG
>CALWHE010000026.1 GCA_944380295.1 uncultured Christensenellaceae bacterium | reverse complement strand
ATAACAGCCGGAGCATCAACTCCGCAAGAGTTGATTGAGGAGGTAAAACAACAGATGAGTGAAGCTCAGGAAAACAAGGCGATGGAAGACATCTCCGCAAACACCAACGGCGAACCTGCCGCCAAAGAGCAGGAGACCGAAGGCAACGCTGCCGAAGTAAAACCCGTAGAAGAAGTCAAGGCGGAAGATGCCGTGACGGAAGAAGCCAAAGAAGAGGCTCCCGCAAAAGAAGCAAAACCCGCTTCTCAAAAGAGCATGTCTTTTGCCGAAATGCTGAAAGAGAGCGAAAAGTTCGCTTCCCGCGGCGTTAAAGAGAACAAGCTTTATCGCGGCTGCAAAGTGATAAGCGCAACTCCCGACGGCATTTATATCAACTTTGGCGGTAAGAAAGACGGATTTATCGAAAAGAAAGACGCCGAATTGGACGGCGTGGAATACGATCCCGCAAATTATAAGCCCGGCGACGAAATAGACGCCATAGTTATAAACAACAGCGGCAAGTCAAATAAAGACGCCATCGCTTTCTCCAAGAAATTGGTCGACGAGCGCAACAAAGAGCGTGAAGAAAGCGAAAAGATGATTCGCGGCAGAGAGTTCAAAGCCAAGGTGTCCGAAGTGGTCAAAGGAGGCCTTGTTGCCAAGGTCGAGCCTTATACCGTGTTTATCCCCGCTTCGCAGATCAGATTGGGCTTTGTCAGCGATTTGGATAAATATCTGGGCAAAGAGCTCAGACTGCGCCTCATCCAAGCCAAAAAGAAGGGCGACGGAACGGAGGAGTCCGAACAACCCGTCGATCCCGCCGAGATAAAGATCACCGGCAGGCGCGTGGTTGCTTCTCAGCGCGTCATTCTCGAAGAGGAAAAGAAAGCCAAGGAAGACGAGCTTTGGGAATATATGCAAGTGGGCAAGATAGTGCCCGGCAAGGTCAAGCGCTTTGCCGAATTCGGCGCGTTTGTCAACGTGCACGGTTTTGACTGCCTGGCGCACATCTCCGATCTGTCTTATTACAAGATAGAGCGTCCCGAAGAAGTGCTGGAAAAAGACAAGACTTACGATTTTGTCATCCTCAAAGCAGACCGTGCAAGCGGCAAAGTGTCTTTGGGCTATAAGCAGTTGCAGAAAAAGCCCTATGAGATAGCCGCGGAGAAGTTCCCCGTCGGTTCCGTCATCACCGGTCCAGTGAGGAGCGTGTTCCCTTACGGCGCGTTCGTGCTCATCGACCGCGATGTGGACGGCTTGGTGCCCGTGTCCGAGATCTCCCATTCTTACACCAAAGACGCCACGCAGGTGTTCAAAGTGGGCGATGAAGTCACCGCCAAGATAATCAAGTTCGACGACAACAAGATCACTCTGTCCATCAAGGCGCTTGACGTCAAGACTGACGCCGACGACATCGAAATAACCGACGACGAGTATCAGGAAGCCAAGGAAAAGCGCGCCAGCAAGAACGCTTCCAAGTTTGAAAAGATGGCAACTTCCGCCGCGCCCAAGAAGAAGAGGGCGCCCCGCAGTGAAGGCGCTTCCGAAAACGACAAGGCAGACTGGAAGTTCGGCGAAGGCGCCGGCGCTACGCTCGGCGATCTGTTCAAGGGCTTGAACCTGGACTTTGAAGAGGACAAGGCGGAAGAAAAATCCGAGGACAAAAAGAGCGACGAAGAGTAATTTTCCCGCTTAAAAGACATTCGTATTCGGGCGGCGCTGCCGCCCGAAAAAATGTCAAAAAAGCGGCAAAAAACTCTTGACAATTCTGACTTATATATTGTATTATTTAACAGTCGCAAGTGAGCCGCACGTGAAAATCTCGGTTTGCGAACCGGCAAAACTCCTCCGCGAGTAATCGTGGGCCATTAGCTCAGTTGGTTAGAGCAACCGGCTCATAACCGGTCGGTCCAAGGTTCGAGTCCTTGATGGCCCACCAAAATACACCGCATATAATATTTGGCTCGGTAGTTCAGCTGGTTAGAACGCTAGCCTGTCACGCTAGAGGTCGTGGGTTCGAGCCCCATCCGAGTCGCCAAACTCTTCTATGAGCGATAGCAATATCGCTCATAAATATGCCTCGGTAGCTCAGTCGGTAGAGCAGGGGACTGAAAATCCCCGTGTCGGTGGTTCGATTCCGCCCCGAGGCACCACCTTATATGCTGGTGTAGCTCAACTGGCAGAGCAGCTGATTTGTAATCAGCAGGTTGATGGTTCGATTCCGTTCACCAGCTCCACCAAACTTAATATGGGTAGGTTCCCGAGTGGCCAAAGGGAGCAGACTGTAAATCTGCCAGCTCAGCTTTCGGTGGTTCGAATCCACCCCTGCCCACCAAATGGCGAACGTCGAAAGGCGTTCGCTTTTTGCTTTTCCGCATTGACAAACGCCACCAGTTGATATATCATATCTGTTGGAGGATATTATGGATAGACCTTTTGTGCCGATAAATTGCTTTTTCAAGGGAAGTTACAATCCCGCCTATGAAGAGGAGATAAAAAAGTGCAAGGACAAGTGCTGGCAGTATAACTCACTGCACCCCAACGATGCCGATGGTCACGATAAAATTTTGCGTGAATTGCTCGGCAAGGCGGGCAAAGAGGTGTGTGTTGTGGCGCCCTTTTGGTGTGATTACGGCTATAACATAGAGGTGGGCGACAGATTTTACGCCAACCACAACGTCATCATGCAGGACGGCGGGAAAATAACCTTCGGCAACGACGTGTTCATTGCGCCCAATTGCTTGTTCACCACCGCGGAGCACGCCCTAGATCCTCAAATGAGAAAGGAAGGGATTGAGATTGCAAAGCCCATTGTTGTGGGCAATAACGTGTGGATAGGCGCAGGCGCCATCGTGCTGGCTGGCGCCGTTATCGGCGACAATACCGTGATCGGCGCGGGCAGTGTGGTGAAGGGCGATATCCCTTCCGGTGTGGTGGCGGCGGGCGTGCCCTGTAAGGTCATCAGGGAGATAACGGAAGCGGATAAACATACTTATCCCTTTTATCAAGGCGGGTATTAAAATCAGCTTTTAGGTCAAAATATGAGGTGTGTATTGCGTTATGTATGAAAAGACCATAGATGAAGTTATCGGCGATTGCGACCGCATGGAAGTTATCATAGACGGCAGAGTGTGTTCACTCGTCCGCGGAGAGGAGCAATTTAATGCCGTTTGTCAAAGTTTTTATGAGATGAACAAAGGCGGCTACGAGATGCCCGGTTACGGAGTGAGCCTCGATAAGGCTGTCAGAGAACAGCTAAAAGAAGGGCTGTGGCTGCGCCTTGTTTATGATGAGCGGCAGACGCGCAACGAAATGCCATTCGACAGCCTGCTTGTGCATATAAAAGATGATCATTGCGGCTATGAGCTTATCAGAGAGTATGACGGCAAATATCAGGGCAGAGTGTTTTATTACTCGCTTGAAAAAGGCAAAACCATGGCTGAGGTGGGCAGATTGCTGGCGACGTTCTGCTTATAAACATTTTATCTCTTTACTTTATCATTTTCGACAACACTTACCGCGATCCGACATCGCGGTTTTTTTATAATGGTATTCGACGACGAGGTGGATATGCAGAGCAGGATCTATAACAAGGGGATCTATACGGTGATAGAGTTGCGCGGAGAGCTTGACGAAAGTTGCGCCGCGGGCGTTCGCAGACAGCTGGACGAGGAGCTTGCAGGAAAGCAAGTGGCGAACAATGTCTTGTTCGATATGCGCGGCGTTCCGTTTATGGATTCGACGGGCATCGGAATGCTGCTTGGCAGATATAAGCTGCTGAAACAGGCAGGCAAGAATATGTTTATCACCAACGTCGGACCACAGCTCGACAGGGTGCTGAATACGGTGGGTATATATACGATAATGCGGAAGGTGAGCGTATGAATTGTGCGGAAAATATGTTCAGCATGCGTTTGAGCGCGCTGAGCGAAAATGAAAGCTTTGCCAGATCTGCCGTGGCGGCGTTTTGTCTGCCGCTCGATCCCACATTGGAAGAGATCAACGACATCAAGACCGCCGTTTCCGAAGCGGTAACCAACTGCGTTGTGCACGCATATAACGGGGCGAAGGATAAATACATAGATATGACCGTGCACATAGACGCCCGTCTGAACAAAGTGAGTATCAGCGTTAAAGACGAAGGGTGCGGCATTCCCGACGTGAAAAAGGCGCTTGAACCTTTTTTCACCACCAAAGCGGACGAGGAGCGCAGCGGTATGGGGTTCACCATCATGCGCACTTTTACCGATTGTCTGCAAGTGAAGTCGGAGGAAGGCAAAGGAACGGAAGTATCTATGACTAAATTTATCAGAGGTGCCTCGGATGCTTGCGCACGAAGAAACGCTGGGATTGATAGAGCTTGCGAAGAAAGGTGACGAAAACGCCAAATCCACGCTCATCACGGAAAACATGCCCCTTATCAAAAGTATCGTCAAGCGGTATTCCAACGTCCATGTGGAATATGAAGACCTTTTGCAGCTGGGCGCAATGGGGCTTGTGAAGGCGATCAACAACTTCAAGGGCGAATATAACGTCAGATTTTCCACTTACGCCGTGCCCATGATAGCTGGAGAGATCAAGCGCTTTATACGCGACGACGGCGCCGTAAAGGTCAGCAGAGCGCTTAAAACGCTTTCGCTCAAACTGCACAAATATATAGATGAGCAGAAGATGGTCTGCGGCGCGGAACCGAGCACGGAGGAGCTTTCGCGCATATTCGGAGTGGATAAACAAGAGATAATTTATGCTCTGGACAGCAATAAATATCCGCTCTCGCTTTACGAAAAATACGATGACGACAATTCCGCCAGCATAATGGACAGGTTGCCCGCAAAAGGCGACAGCGATGAGTTGATAGATAATATTTTGCTCAAAAAATTGCTTTCGGAGCTGCCGCAGCGGGAAAAAACCGTGATAAAACTGCGCTACTTCAAAGATATGACTCAAAGCGAGATCGCAAGGATAATGGGCGTATCGCAGGTGCAGATCTCCAGGATAGAGTCAAAAGTCATCGGAAAAATGCGCGAACAGCTGGCGTGATCTCAATAAAGGCGCAGGGCGTAACTTTTGACATGGCGGCGACTGCCGTCGGAATAATATACCTCTATTGCATATCGAGGCGCAAAGGTATCGCCGAATGAAGGCGGAACAGTGATCGAACATTCTTTGCGGCGCCCGGAGAAGTCTGCCAAAACGCTGTCACCGCCGAAGTAATCTTTCTTTATCAAGCGGTAATTCAAGTGCGGATCGGCGGTGATTTCGATCAGCGTTCCATCGCTGCTACGTTCAATGACATATTCCGGACGAGGCAGCTCGGAGTATGAATTGTTTTTCTCCGGTAACCAGCGGGTGGAAAACAATTCTTCCGACACGGTGAAGTAAGGCGCTCTCTCGTCTGCAAGCAAGAGCGTGCCGCTTTCCGACGCGGCGATTTTATCCGTTTTCAGACGCACAACTCCGGCGGGGCAGACAAAAGCGCTATTATCGCCGGCAAAGTATTCTCTCGCAAACAGCGTGGGAGAACCGCCGCCGGTAATGCTTGCCGGCAAAAGTCCCGAGCCGTCGCCGGAGAGATCTCCCTGCCAAAATACCGCGGTTTGCGCGGCAGTATATGACGCATTGTATACGTCTGTGTTGAAATTTTCATCGCCAGCCGAAACCGTGCCCGTTTTTGAAGCGATGTCTATTTTCAGCGGCGACAACTTTTTTGCCGTTCCGTATTTTGCCGTATCACGCAATATATCCGTGATGAGATACGCCGTATCCGCACCGAAAACGCAGCGTTTGGCGGGGTCATGGCGATATAACACTTTGCCTTCGGCGTCAGTTATTTCTGCGACAAAGCTCGGAGCGGAATATTCGCCCCCGGAGGCAAGCATGGCGTATGCTCCGGCAAGCTCGGTGATGTTTACGCCATGAGTCATGCCTCCCAGCGCGGTGGCGTAATTGAGGTCGCTGTCAACTATCTCTATGCCCATGGCGGGAAGATAAGAGCACGCTTTCTCCACGCCCACCATTCGCATGGCGTCTACGGCGGGAATATTGAGTGAGCGTGCCAGGCTCTCTCTGACGCTGACTTTGCCGTAATATTCGTCTTTATAATTGCGCGGACAATATCCGAAGAAGTCTTTCGGCTCGTCGAGCAGCAGGGAGGCGGGGCAGAGCACGCCGCACTCCATTGCCGGAGCATAACATACGAGCGGCTTCAAAAGCGAACCGGGCGAGCGCTTGGTGTGCGGAGAATACGCTCCGCTCGAATAAAATGCCGATATGCCGCACGAGGCGTTGTCAAGGACGATCGCAGCGCAGGACGGCGCGTTGCCGCTTATATCCGTGAGTGTCAGGGCAGGGTTGTTCAAGGTAGCTTCCAGGCGCTTTTGTGCCCTCATATCCAGATAGGTTTTTATTGTATATCCGCTTTTCAGCAATGCTTCGTTGCTCATATTTAGTAATTCGCAACATTCCTCAATGGAATAAATCAGAAAATTATTTGCCAAATTATTCTCATTTACTTCATTTTTTATAATTATCTCGGTCGCAAGCGCCGTTTTATACTCATTTTCGTCTATTACGTTTTCTTTGAGCATGACTGCTAGGACCAGGTCCTTTCTTTTTATCGAATCGGCATAATTGTTGATGGGGTTATATTTTGTAGGGCTTTTGACTATGCCTGCCAGCATGGCGCATTCGGCGATGTTCAAAGAGCGTAAGTCTTTGCCGAAAAAGCGCCGCGCCGCGTTTTTCACTCCGTATTCGCCGCTTCCGAAGTAGAGCATATTCAAATACATGGTCAAAATCTCGTCTTTTGTATATTCCTTTTCCAATTTGAGCGCCAATCTGGCTTCGCTCAACTTGCGTTTCAGACTTTTTTCCGCGTTCAAATGCGTATTTTTGATCAGCTGCTGCGATATGGTGGACGCGCCTTCCGCAAACTCTCCCGCGCCGATGTTTTTAAGCGCCGCTTTGCCTATGCGCAGATAATCCAAACCGTGATGACGGTAAAACCTCTTGTCTTCCAATGCCACAAAGGCGTTTTTCAACTTGTCGGGTATTTCTCCGCTCACTGCATAACTGTCGTATTTTTCGGGAATATCGACATGTGAACCGGTTTTATCGGTAATTTTCAGATCTGTCACGCTCGCTTGCAGTTTGCTCGGATCCAATTTCTCCTCGCCCGTGTTCAGCACGATCGCCGCGGCGCATATGCCCGCGATAGCAATGAACAACGGCGTAACGATCAGTATCGTCAATGCCGTTTTCAGTCGGTTTTTTTTCGTTTTTTGTTCCGGTTTTTTCTTCATACGCGCATTTTATATATAAATATGGCTTATTCGGTTGAAAATTATCTCTCTTACGGCTATAATTGTTATATGCAAAAGTATAAGATTATTACATACGGCTGTCAGATGAATTTGCACGAATCGGAAAAAGCCGCCGGCATATTGCGCGGTTTGGGTTATGAAGAGTGCGAAAGGGAAGAAGACGCCGATCTTATTTTGTTTAACACTTGCTGTATCCGTGACAACGCCGAACGCAGGGCAAAGGGCAACATAGGCGCGGCAAAAGTTTTCAAGCGCAGCAAGCCGCAGCTCATCATCGCGGTGATGGGGTGCATGACTCAGCAGAGCGGCGCCGGCGAGGAGATGGCAAAAAAATTCCCGTTTGTAGATATTGTGTTGGGAGCCAATAACATCGATAAATTGGGCGAATGTGTGCAAAAAGTGCGTGAAGACCGTGAAAAAAGCGTGCTTATCGATCCATGCATGACGCCCGAGATACATGAAGATACGCCCGTTTATCGCACCAGCGGCACAAACGCCTGGCTGAACATCATGTATGGCTGCAATAACTTTTGCACATATTGCATCGTTCCCTATGTCCGCGGCAGGGAACGCAGCAGAAAATTGTGCAACGTGACGGATGAATTCAAGCGCCTTATCGACGAGGGATATAAAGAAGTCACGCTGCTGGGACAAAATGTCAATTCTTATGGCAACGATTTGGGTATGAAAAACGGTTTTGCGCGCCTTTTGGAGCAAATATCCTTGATAAAAGGCGATTTCCGCGTGCGATTCATGACTTCTCACCCCAAAGATCTCAACGAAGAGATCGTCGATATAATTGCTTCTTCACCCAACATATGCAACAATATCCACTTGCCCGTTCAGTCCGGTTCGGACAAGATATTAAAGCTGATGAACAGACATTATACGCGCGATCATTATCTTTCGCTCATCGATATGATACGGGATAAGATGCCCGATTGCGGTATTACCAGCGATATAATGGTGGCTTTCCCTCAGGAAGACGACCAAGATTTTGCCGATACGTTGGATCTGGTGGAGAAAGTGAGATATTCCGGAGCGTTCACTTTTGTCTATTCGCCCAGAAAGGGCACGCCTGCCGCCGCCATGCCGCAGGTGCCCAAAGAGGTGGCAAAAGCCAGGATAGTGGAGCTTGTCGCCGTTCAAAACCGCATTGTCAAGCAAATATCCGCGCAAATGGTGGGAAAAACAGTGCGCGTTTTGTGCGAAGATGTCGCGCCCAAGGGGGAAGGACTGGTGTGCGGAAGGAGCGAGTGCGGCAGAATGGTGACTTTCCCCGGCGCAAAAACGGATATCGGGAAATTTTTCAACGTTCGGATAAATTCGGGTAAATCGGCGTCTTTGTTCGGAGAGGTGAGTGAATGAAAAACGAAATGTCACAGATGATGAGATCGTATTTGCAGTTGAAAGAAAATTATAAGGACTGCATAGTTTTTTATCGTCTGGGTGATTTTTACGAGATGTTTTTTGACGACGCCGTCCTGGTGTCGCGGCTGCTGGATCTGACACTTACGGGCAGGAACTGCGGTTTGGAAGAGCGCGCGCCCATGTGCGGGGTGCCTTATCACGCGGTCGATTCTTATCTGGCAAAACTTATCGCAATGGGTTATAAAGTGGCGGTGTGCGAACAGCTCAACACTCCTGAGGAAACGGGCGGCAAGCTGGTGGACAGGGACGTGGTGAGAGTGATAACGCCCGGCACCGTGATAGAAGACACGCTTCTTGAAGAAAAGAAAAACAATTATCTTGCCTGCATATATTCGGGCAAAGACGAGTGCGCCATCGCCTGGATAGACATATCCACGGGAGAATTTGCCGTTTGTGAGAAAAAAGGGTCTTCGATAGAGAGCGTTGAGGATATGCTCGTGATGCTTTCTCCGGCGGAGATCATCTGCAATGCGCCCGCCAAGGCGGAAAGCGATAAATTTTCCGAAATCCGGCTGGGTAAGCTGCCGGCGTTTTCCGCCTATGCGGAAGACAAGTTCAGATTTTCCGAAGCGGAAAAATTGCTCAATTCCCATTTTTCCACCGTTACCTTGGACGGATTCGGGCTTAAAGACAAAAACGCTTCCGTCTGTGCGTGCGGAGCCTTGATGGCGTATATATACGAAACGCAAAAACGCTGTCTTACGCATATCAACACGGTAAAATATGTGAATAACAATTCCTATATGTTTATGGACAGGCATACGCGCGCCAATCTGGAAATTTTGCAATGCGCACGCGACGCCAAAAGAAAAGCTTCTCTCCTGTGGGTGCTGGACAAAACGCGCACCAGCATGGGCGGCAGATTGTTATATCGCATATTGGAACAGCCGCTCAGAGATCGCGCCAAGATCCAGGCGCGCCTGGACGCGGTGGAAGAGCTTATTGCGCATGTCAAAGAGAGCGCCGCGTTGGATGAGATCTTAAAAGACGTCAAAGACATCGAACGCCTCACGTCCAAGTTGTCTTACGACAATCTCATCTCTCCCAAAGATCTGCTGGCGCTCAAACAATCTTTGCAAGCAATGCCACCGATAAAAAAGAGTTTGGGCGTGCTTTCATCGCCGCTTTTGCGCACATTGGAGGCAAATATCTTCCCGCTCGAAGATATGGCGCAGCTTTTGGAGATGACCATAGACGAAAAATGCCCCGCCACGGTGAAAGACGGCGGCTTTATCAAGAGCGGTTTTTCGAGCGAACTGGACGAATACCGCAGCGCCAACAAGCAGAGTGCGACCTGGCTTTCCGATCTCGAGGCGCGCGAACGCGAGGCGACCGGCATCAAGAATTTGAAAGTCGGCTTCAACAAAGTGTTCGGCTATTTCATCGAAGTGAACAAGAGCAGTGCGGATAAAGTGCCGGTGCGTTATATACGCAAACAAACGCTGGTCAACAACGAACGATATATCACGGAAGAACTCAAAGAGATAGAAGATAAGATCTTGGGCAGCGCTGACAAAGCGGTCAAACTTGAACAGGAGATCTTAAAGGAGATAATTGCCGAGCTTACGGTCAGAACGGCGCAGTTGCAGTCCACGGCGCGCAACGTGGCTTATTTGGACGTGCTGCTTTCTTTTGCCAAAGCGGCAAAGGAGAACAATTACGTCAAACCGGTCTTGTCGCGCGATTTGAGCACCACGATCAAAGAGGGCAGACACCCGATCGTGGAGCAGCTGATGAAAAAGAACGAATTTGTGCCCAACGACGCATATCTCGATTGCGGTCAGGACAGACTGATGATCATTACCGGTCCCAATATGTCGGGCAAAAGCACATATATGCGACAAATCGCGCTTATCACCTTAATGGCACATATAGGGTCTTTCGTGCCGGCAAAAAAAGCCGAAATAGCTTTGGCGGACAGGATCTTTACCAGGATAGGCGCCAGCGACGATCTCTCTTACGGGCAGAGCACCTTTATGGTGGAGATGATAGAAGTGGCTGAAATATTGCATAACGCCACCATGAACAGCCTTGTCATCATGGACGAGATAGGCAGAGGCACTTCCACGCTTGACGGATTGTCCATCGCCGTGGCGGTGGCGGAAGATATCGCCAAGCGTATCCGCTGCAAAACGATGTTTTCCACTCATTACCATGAAATGACGGCGTTGGAAGGCAGAGTTGAAGGCGTGAAAAATTATAAAGTCACCGCCGCGGAAAACAGAAATACCGTTATTTTCCTGCACAAGGTCATGCGCGGCGGCACAAACAAGAGCTTCGGCATAGAAGTTTCTCAACTTGCCGGTCTGCCCAAGGCGGTCACAGCCAGGGCAAAGGCTCTTTCAAAACAGCTGGAAAAATCCCCGCTCAAATTGGAAGAAGAGAACACCGAGCCGGACTTGATAAGCATCACGGAAAACAACACGCTCAAAGACAGGCTGTCTGCCATAGATATGGACACGATAACGCCCATGCAGGCGTTTGCAACGCTTAACGAATTGGTGGACAGCGCCAAGAAAATGCAGTGAGGTCTGATATGATAAACATTCTGGAACCGCAAGTATACAATCTGATCGCCGCCGGCGAAGTGGTGGAGCGCCCCGCAAGCGTGATCAAGGAATTGGTGGAAAACAGCATAGACGCCGGGGCGGAAAATATCGATATATCCATTGAAAACGGCGGCATAACCTGTATCCGGGTTTCCGACGACGGCAAAGGCATGAGCAGGGAAGACCTGCCCAAGAGCATATTGCCTCACGCCACTTCCAAAATCAAAGCGGCAAAAGATTTGGACTGCATTTATTCCTTGGGATTCAGGGGCGAAGCGCTGGCTTCGATTGCCGCAGTCAGCAAGATGACTATCACTTCTTCCGACGGCAAGGATTCTTATTGCCTAAAAGCGGATTTCGGCGTGGTAAAAGAAATGCTGCCCTGCGGCAGGGCGCGCGGCACCACTTGTGAAGCGGCAAATTTGTTTGCAAACACGCCGGTTCGGTTGAAATTTCTCAAAAAACCCAAGCAGGAGCAGGCGGAAGTAACGGAAACGGTGATCAAACTTATTTTTTCCCGTCCAGACATATCCTTTAATTACAGCGCGGACGGCGAGAAGATCTTTTCCACTTCCGGCGGACTTTACGACGCCATCTATGCCGTTTACGGCAAAGAAGTCGGCGACAATCTGATCTATCACGAACGGACGTTTGACGGAATGAGTATCAGCGGGTATATCGGCAAACCGGGATACAGTAAACATAACCGCAATTATCAGACCGCCGTGATCAACGGCAGGGTGGTGAGTAATTCCACCGTTTCCGTTGCCGCAAGCCAGGCATACGGCGGCATGTTGATGAAGCGCTGTTATCCGGTTTATGTATTGAACATGACCATGCCTGCGGAAGACCTCGACGTGAACGTTCACCCCAATAAGAAAGAGGTGCGCTTTAAGGATACCAATGCGGTGTTCTCCTGCATATACAGGTTTTTCACCTCGGCGCTCGCTTATCAGCAAACGCATTTACAATTTGAAGGCGAGGAGAAGCAAAATGTGCGCGCCGAACAGGATAAGTCGCCAGATAATTATGAAAATAGCCGTAATTCATATCAATCCGGCAATAAATCTTCTAATTTCACACAGGATATAACAAAAAGTGATATCAGCAATTTGGCTGAAAACAATCGTGCCGCCGGGCAAATTGCGGAAAATTCGGCTGAAAAAACGCCTTTAAGCGACGCGGCACTGCGAATAAAAGAAAAGTTTTCTTCTGCTGAACGCCCGCAGCCGCGCAAGCCGGATCCGCTCAAAGTTTCGGCGCCGCTCAATGCCCGTTCCGTATTCGAGCGGGCGCAGGAACGCGTTTCGCGTTTTAATTCTCCAAATAAAGATATCTTGAAGTCGTCTTCTTCGCTCATCGAATTGGTCAACGATCAGTTGAAGGAAGATTATACGGTGGTCGGGCAGATCTTCAAAACATATCTCATCGTGGAGCGCGCCGGCAAGGTTTATCTTATCGATCAGCACGCCGTGCATGAAAAATATATCTACGAACAGTATTGCAAACAGGTGGAAAATGCCGAGATCGCGTCGCAGATGCTGCTCGCGCCCATTGTTTTCACCGCCACTTCCGCGCAATACGATCATCTTATCAAACTTGTGCAGCCGCTCAAAGACATCGGGTTTGAGATAGAAGAATTCGGCGGGCTTTCTTTCAAAGTTTCCGCAGTTCCCTTTGTTCTGCATGACATTGACATAGACGCTTTTCTCAACGATATTTCCGCGGACGATAAACTTATAGCGGCAAATTTAGCGGATATATTAAAAGAAAAACTCATGCAGCGCGCTTGCAAAAAGGCAATAAAGTCCGGCGATGTGCTCTCCAACGTGCAAATTCGCAAACTGTTTGCTTCCATGGACGAAGGCGTGCCGTTGCAATGCCCGCACGGCAGACCCGCCGTGTTGACTTACACAAAAGCTGATTTTGACAAACTGTTCAAACGCATTGTCTGAGCCTATATAATATATGGATAAAATAAAGATAATTATTATAGGCGGTCCCACAGCCAGCGGCAAAAGTGAGCTTGCCGTGCAAGCCGCGCTTGCTTTGGACGGCGAGGTGATCTCCTGTGACAGCATGCAGATATATAAAGGCATGGATATAGGAACGGCAAAGATAAGAGCCGACGAAATGCGCGGCGTTCCGCACCATATGCTGGATGTTGCAGACCCCAAGCAGCCTTTCAGCGCGTTCGATTATTCGCATGCCGTTACCAAGATAATAAACGAGCTGCATTGCAAGGGTAAAATGCCGATAATCGCGGGCGGAACGGGCTTATATGTGGAATCCTTGGTCTATCCGCTGTCTTTTATCGTGCAAAGCGATGAGAACGTGCGCAAAAGGCTCTATCGGGAATACGAAAGTTTGGGCGCTCAGACCATGTATGAGAGATTGTGCGAGATAGATCCGCAAGACGCCGCCAAGATCCACCCGAACAATGTAAAAAGACTGCTGCGCGCCTTGGAAATTTATGAGATATCCGGCAAGACCAAAAGCCAATGCGCCGAACGGGAGATAAATCCGGCTTATGAGCCAGGCATGTTTATTACAGATCCGCAGCGCGAGCTACTCTATGCCGCAATAGACGCCAGAGTTGAAAAAATGTTTGAACAAGGCATTGTGGACGAAGTCGAAACGCTCTTGTCAAACGGCGTAAGTTGGGACAGCCAAAGCATGCAAGCCATCGGATATAAGGAGTTCAAGCCGTATTTTGCCGGCGAGGCAACGCTCGAAGAGGTAAAAGCAGACATTAAACGCAACAGCAAAAAATATGCGAAAAAGCAAACAACGTGGTTCAAGCGCTATTCGTTTGCAAAACATTATAAAAACGATGAATACGGCAAAATGC
Organism: uncultured Christensenellaceae bacterium; assembly: GCA_944380295.1. Taxonomy (GTDB): domain Bacteria; phylum Bacillota; class Clostridia; order Christensenellales; family UBA3700; genus Alloclostridium. Next base: position 6,680 of record CALWHE010000026.1, on the reverse strand, counting down.
TTGCCGATATGGTGGAGTTCGGTAAAAATGAATGAAAAGATACGCACATTGATAGCAAATGCGGAAAAATCTTTGAGCCGCGAATTTGCTCTCATCGACGGTAACGCGCTCAAACGTCAAAAGGACGTGTTGGACGCTTTCAGAAATCACAATGTAGGACAGCGTCACTTTGCGCCCACAAACGGTTACGGTTACGACGATATAGCCCGCGACACCTTGTGCGCCTTATATGCGGACGTTTTCAAGGCGGAAAGCGCCATCGTTTCGCCGCTGATAGTTTCCGGCACGCATGCGCTTTCTCTGTGCCTGTTCGGGATTTTGCGCCCCGGCGATACACTCCTTGCCGTCACGGGCGCGCCTTACGACACTTTGCAGGAAGTCATTTCCGGCAAAGGCAACGGCTCTTTGGCGGACTTCGGCGTGAAATATCGTGAAGTCAAGTTCGATTTTGAACAAATGCGCGCAATTTTACGCCAAGACAAATCGATCAAAATGGTGTTTATGGGCAGATCGCGCGGATATGAATGGCGTGACGCGCTCAAACTTGCCGATATTGCGGAGCTGGTGCGCAATATCCGCGCCGAACGCGACGATGTGGTCATAATGTGCGATAATTGTTACGGCGAATTTGTGGAGGAAGACGAGCCTATATCCTGCGGCGTGGACATAACCGCGGGCTCGCTGATTAAGAATATCGGCGGCGGGTTGGCGCCCAGCGGCGGCTATATTTGCGGTAAAAAAGCATATATCGAGCAAATTGCCGGCAGACTTACCGCGCCTTCCATAGGCATGGAAGTCGGCTCTTACGCGGCGAGTTATCGCAATTTTTATCAAGGACTGTTTTTGGCGCCGCATGTCACGGCGGGCGCGCTCAAAGCGGCAATGCTGTTTTCCAAGGTGTTTTCCGATTTGGGATATGAAACCTCTCCGCAGCCGAACGTCATTCCCGGCGACATCATTTGCGCGATCAAACTTCACAGCGCGGAAAAAGTTATCGAATTTGTGCGTGCCATCCAGCGCGTATCGCCGATAGACAGCAATGTTACGCCTTTTCCGTGGGATATGCCGGGTTATGCCGATCAGGTCATCATGGCGGCGGGCACGTTTGTTGCCGGTGCTTCAATAGAGCTTTCCGCAGATTCGCCCATCAGACCGCCTTATATCGTTTACGTTCAGGGCGCATTCACTTACGAGCACGCAAAAATTGCCGTGGCAGAATGCTTGGAAGGCATTGAAGGGAAGATGTAATACATTTTTTGTCGATGATGAGGCAAGGAAAAAGCCGGCATAAAGCCGGCTTTTTCCTTGACGGAACTTAGATTTAAGTATTCATTAGATTTAAGTATTCAACGGATATTGTTGCGCATCAGACCCACGGCAATGCCCAGAATGGCAAAATCATGTGAAGGATCCACAATGATGTCGTCCATATTGTCGTTTTCCGGTTTGAGCCGCACACAGTCGGATTCCTTATAGAAACGCTTTAACGTCACTTCGTTGTTATCTATCATGGCGGCGATTATCTGTCCGTTATACGCCGTGGGCTGTTTGCGAATGAGCACGGTATCGCCGTCGAGTATGCCGGCGTTTACCATGGACGTGCCTTTGACCGTGAGCATGAACAATTCTCCCGATGTGTTGAAATATTCGGGGGAAATGCCGATGCATTCATCTTCCTTGACGCCGGCAAATAACGGTTCGCCGGCAGCTATATTACCGAGCATGGGCACATTGACGATGTTTTTGTCATCGGTCGAGGTGCGCATGAATTCGGGAGCCAGTATCTCTATGGTGCGGTTTTTACCGGAATTGCGCTTGATCTTGCCGCTTTCTTCCAATTTATTGATATAATATTGCGCAGAAGCGGTGGATTTGAAACCGACATGCGCACATATCTCGCGCACGCTGGGCGGATAATTGTATTTGGCGACAAATTCACTGATAAATTTCAGAGTTTGAAGCACTTTGTCCTCAGATTTTGCAGTCATAAGCCGTCTTCCTATAAGTATCTTGTTTATATTTTAGCACATATGTTTGCATTTTGCAAGCGGTTTTGCATATTTACTCATCTTTTTTATCGCGTTTGCCGCGCAGCTGCACCTTTTCCGCCGCTTCTTTTTTGATTTGTTCGCTGATCGCGGCATAATGGCGCTTGGTGGTGTTGATGTCGCGGTGTCCCAATATCTCCGCCACCACGTAAATATCGTTGGTTTGATTATAAAGCCCCGTGCCGAAGGTGCTGCGCAGCTTGTGCGGCGTGATATTTTTGAGCGGCGTGATCAAAGACGCATATTTTTTCACCAAATTTTCCACGGCGCGCACGGTTATCCTGCGTTTTTGCAGAGATAAAAACAGTGCAGGGCGATCTTCTATCAGACCTTCCGCCTCGCGTTCGAGCAAATAATCCTGCAAAGCTGCCGCGATCTCGTCCGTAATATACAAAATGGTCTGCGCACCGCCTTTGCGCGTGACTTTGAACGCCTTTGATTTGAAGTCTATATCGGCAATATTCAAACCCACCAGCTCGCTTATTCGTATGCCGGTGCCCAAAAACAGCGTGAGTATCGCCAAATCGCGCTTACGTGTGTGTTCGCGGAAGGAAATAAGGCGCTTTGAGGATTCGTTTTTATCGGTATCGGAATCCACAAGATCCAAAAGTTTGCCCACCTCATCGCCTTCGAGGCGCAAAATGGGCTTGTCTTTTATTTTTGGAGTAGCCACTTTTGCCGCGGGATTGGCGCTGATGCGATCTTTGTTGTAATAATACTTGAAAAATGACTTCAAAGTGGATAATTTACGCGATTTTGTCTTTAATGTGTTGGAAAATTCACGTCCGCCATAAGTATAAAAGGAGAGATAGTCCATAAAAAACTCTATGTGCGAAGCGGTGACGCGATCCAAATCGGCATAAGTGAAGTTGTCTTTGTCGCAAGAGGCAAAATCATCTACTTCCTTGAACAAAAAATCAAAAAACACGCACAGATCCTGCGCATAACCGAGCCTGGTGAGCGGAGTGGTGCGCGTTTGCACGCCGATAAAATACTCGCCGCAGAGTTTGGGCAGTTCTTCACGCAGCAGCTTGCGTATTTTGAGATTGTTTTCTTTATCTCTGTCCGCGTAATAATTTTCTTCTACCATAAATTTATTATAACATATGCGGCAAAAAAATGCAAATATATGTTCCGATCCTTTGTCAAAACGCTGTGAAGAAATGAGCGCGCGTAACAAATAAGAATGCGGTTCGGAAAAATTATTGAACAAGTATATGAGCCAAAACACAAAATCACAAGCAAGGAACATACCGAAACATGCTTGCAAACCAAATCAAATATGACCGAAGAAAAATCAATATGGTTGCAAAAAACTTCCCTATATGCTTAATTATATGCGTTACTATTCGCAAAAGTTGCCTTTTGCGAATAGTTTATGAAGGTCGAAAATGTCGTTCCGCCTTCTGCACTATCGTTTGCCGATTTAATCGTCAAATAATTTATATCCGCAACAGGCACTGTCGCGCGAGGTATTTGACATTATCTGCCCCGCAACATGCCTTTAATTGAGTAGATTTGCCCTTTTTCTGCGTAAATTTGTTCGTAACGTGAAGCATAAGACATAAAATAACCTGTGGCGGAAATGCCGCCGCTGGTTGTTCGGAACAATATTCTTATAACGGACGTATGAGTCGAATATCAGCTATTTAAGAATAAAAACTTCTCAATTATTATAAATTGTGGCATATTTTAGAATAATATCGCAGGAAAATTTGTCAATTTTATTGCATTTTACATCAATATGATGTAAAATATAGTTATGAAAGAAAAGGATGTCCCCGACAATTCCTCTGTCAACATAGATCTTATCAGAGGACATATGGATACGATAATTCTCCGCACGCTCAGCGACGGAGATAAATACGGCTATGAAATTTTGTCCGAGATATCCGATAAAAGCGAAGGGCTTTATTCTCTCAAACAACCCACCCTTTACAGCTGCTTGAAGCGCTTGGAAAAGCAAGGCTTGGTCACTTCTTATAAGGGCGATCTCTCTTACGGCGCGCAGCGCGTATATTATTCTCTCACGGATATGGGCAGGCAGTTTTTGGAAAACGATCAGATCCAATGGGAATTCAGCCGGACTATCATCAATAATTTGCTTTCCGATAAGGATTACGATCCGGAAAAATCGCCCAAGCCGTTCGACGTTTCTTCTTTCCGTCCCCTCACCCGCCGCCAGCGCAGCGACGCCAATTATTATGCGACGGTAGATCCCGCCAAGCTGCCGGAAGAAGCGCCGGACGAATTTGCTCCCGCTTACGGTCAAACAGTTTACAGTGAAAATGCCGGCGCGGCACCGGTGGAAGGTATCAAATCGGAAGAGCCGCATATCGCGCCCGAACCTTATGCCGATATCAGCGAGGATGAAGACATATCCCCCGTTGCAGACGAAATTTATTCCGAAGAAGAATATCCCGCGCCCGATTTCCCGGCGCCCGTTTCAGATGATTTGCCGGAAGAGATGCCTGCGGAAGATATTCCGGCGGAAGATATTCCCGAAGTAAGTAACGAGCAAAACGAGGAAGAGCCGGCTGCTCCCGTTATTCCTCCCGTCTACGTGCGGGAGCATGACGAAGAACAGCGCCGCCGTGCCGCCGATGTTTTATACGGCGCTCCGCCCGTTGAAGATGAGCCGGAGCAGCCTTTGACGGACGAAAAGCCGCAGGAACTGCCGGTAAAGAAAAAATCGGCGCGAGATAATAATTACATAGAAAGCTTCGGCAGGCTGTATGACCGCAGCGTGGAAGAGAGTGTGGCTCCCGTTCTGGCGCAGGAAGAACAAAAAGCCGTCAGCGCAGATCCGCTCACGCTCAATCAGGTGCGCGAATTGTTTTATACGCAAGGCTATATCCTCAAACCCTATTCCAAGGCGACAAATGCGGGATATTACGTCAATAAGTATTTTTATGTGAACAGACTGCTGCGTGATAATATGTTCATCGTTTACGCCGTTTTTCTTGCACAGCTGTTGATATGCGCCCTTGCCGGAGGCATATCATGGGCGGCGTTCGGACTTGCGGCAGGCATTTCCCTGCTTGCGCCCGTTTTTATGTTTATCATCTTTGCCATCGATCCCGACAAGCGCAAACGCGCCGTGTTCAGTTTGAAGAGTGCTTTGATAAATTGCATAGCGTTTTGTATATGTTATATGGCGCTGGTGTTTATTTTGGGCTTTTTCGTCTTTGGAGTGCGTGCGGACATGGGAGAAACATGGATCAAACCCATCGTGATCCCGCTGGTATTCATGCTTGACGCCCCGATCGCCCTGCTTATTTACGCAAAACTTTATTCATCAAAAAAATATCATATAAATTGATAACATAAAGAGCCGCCCATTCATGGCGGCTCTTTTCGTCAAGCTAATATACATTCACTTGTTTTTGCGCAACTTGTCTATTTCCGCGCGTGCGGCTTTATCGCAGGCGTTGTTATATTCGTTATCGGCATGCCCTTTGACTTTGACAAAACACACTTTATGCTTTTTCATCAACGTTGTCAGCATTTGCCAAAGGTCCACGTTTTTCACCGCTTTTTTATCGGCGGTGCGCCAACCGTTATCTATCCAGGCGTTCAGCCAGCCGTTTTCCACGGCATTGCAGACATAGGCGGAATCGCTGTATACTGCCACATTGCAGGGATATTTGAGCGCTTCCAGTCCTCTTATCACCGCCAACAGCTCCATGCGGTTATTGGTGGTTTCCCGTTCCGATCCGCTCAGCTGCTTTTGAGCCTCGCCGTGCATGAGTATCGCGCACCAACCGCCCGCGCCGGGATTCCCCGAACAAGCCCCGTCCGTATAAATTATGACGTCCTTCACGCTTTTCCCAGCTCCTTACTGCGCGCCACACAGCGAGCCATGCCCTCGCGGATGGCGCCGTCGAGGGCTTTTTCGTCAAAGCAATTCACCGCTTGAATGGTGGTGCCGCCCTTGGAGCAAACTTTGTCTATCAAGATATCCAGGCTGTCACTGCTGCGTTTGACCATTTCGGCGGCGCCGCTGACCGTGGCGAGAGTAAGCTTTTTTGCCACTTGCTCTTCAAGCCCGGCGTCTATACCGCCGCGGATCATGGAGCGGATAAAATAATATACATACGCCGGTCCGCTTCCGCTCACGCCCGTGACCGCGTCGAACAGCTCTTCCGGCAGAGAGACCGTTTCCCCGGTTGTTGCAAACACCTGCTCGGCAAAATCGTTGCATTCCTTGTCTGCGTCGTTTTGCGCAATGGCGGTGATGCCCTTTCCTATCGAGCACGGCGTGTTGGGCATTACGCGAATGACTTTGGCGCCCGCGGGAGCGGCTTCTTTGATGGTTTTGACCGCAACGCCTGCCATAATGCTTATTATGCAGCGGCACTTACCCGCTTTGATCTTATCCGTAAGTGTGGGAAAGATCTGCGGCTTGACGGAGAGGATCACATATTCGCACTCATCAAGCACTTCGGAACAATCGGGAACTATCCTGACATTGCCGAATTGCGCCTTCGGGTCGACATCGGACATCAAAATATCCGCCTCTTTGAGCATTCCGTGCGACAAAATGCCCGAGGCTATGGCTTTTCCCATATTGCCTGCGCCGATGAAACCGAGCTTATAAGAATAATTTTTCATATTACACCTGCTTTTGCG
>CALWHE010000025.1 GCA_944380295.1 uncultured Christensenellaceae bacterium | reverse complement strand
CTGCGCCACGAAAACAATAAAAAAACAAGCCGGGTATAACACTCTGCTTGTTTTCGTGGTGGAGCTGAGGGGAGTCGAACCCCTGTCCGAAAAACTTTAAGCGACGACTTCTACATACTTAGCCGATCTTTGTTATTCCCTTTAAGCCGGTCGAACGGCAAACTTGCTTATCGGAAAGCCGCTTGTCTTGCAAACCGTCTTGCGGCGCGGACGGCTGCCCTGTTCCGCTGTCTGATGCCCGAGCGGGGTCGCGGAAGTCCCCGTCGAACAGCTCCGCTATGTTAAGCAGCGAAGGCTAACGAGCTTGCGCTCTGAGTTTTGTTGTTGTTTGCGTTTAATTTTAATTTCCGTTTTTGCGGAGCCGAGCCTCCGATATGCTTACGTCGCCCGCCATTCCCCGTCGAATGCCGGAACAGCCCCTTGGATAACATATTATATACTATGCGCAAAATTCTGTCAACTGCGGCATTCGCAAATTTTATGCGATTTTGAGCGGAAGAGCGATAAATATGGCGGAATATTTTGCTTAGCTCTGCGCGGGCGGGCGTAAGGCGCGCACGCTTTGAAACAGCCGCGCTCGGGGTGGGGCGGGCGGCGAGCATGCGTGTCGCCGCTCCTGTTGCGGTAGAACATCATCCTTCCTCTTGGGCGTTTTTTGCCGAAAGGTTGAATTCGGCATGCCGATATGCTATATTTGTTTTATGGATTATTGCATTTCGGATATCCACGGCTATTACGGTTTGTTTTGCCGCCTGCTCGAAAAAATCAAATTCGGCGGCGGGGACAGATTGTATGTATTGGGCGACATCGTCGATAAAGGACCGGACGGTGTTCGTCTTGCCAAACTTTTGTTTTCCATGCCGAACGCGCATTGCGTTGCGGGCAATCACGAATACGATTTTTTGAAGTATTATCACGCATTGATGAAGCAGACGGAAGATTACGATTTTGTTTTGGAAAAGTTGCGCAATTATTTTGCGGACGGGCACTTGCTCGATTGGGAAACGGTGGATCGATTTGACGGTCTGCCGTTTTATGTGGAAACGGAAAACTTTATCGGTGTGCATGCAGGCGTTCCCGTTGAGGACGGAAAACTTTTGCCACTCTCGCAAGCAACGTGCAACCAATTAGTCTACGATCGTTGCTTTAAGGACGAAGACATTTTGCCGCAAAACTGCAAATGCGTCCTCTACGGGCACACACCCGTGCGATATTTGACGAACAGAGATGAGATATTGCTCTATCCGCGGAATGCCGCGTTGCAGGGCAGCTCGAACATTGCCGACTATTGCAAAATACATTTGGATACCGGCGTTGATTTAAGCGGCGTTTTGGGGTGTTTTGCCGTCAATAACTGCCGTTCTTTTTATGTGAGCGCGCAAAAAAGCGGCTTTATGCATCGAAAATGAACAGTCGCCACGGGTAAAACGTTTGTATACGATCGCCGCAAGCAAAAAGCAAAGAAAAGCCGAGCCGAGAAGTTCGACTTTCTTTGCTTGTGGCGGGGCACGCGAGCACGGGGAGCGGTTGTTTGTTAAATATTTCGGCAAAGCGATCGCGTGTCTTAGACGGAACTCAAAGCCCGCTCGACTTTATCAAGAGAAAGGCTTAAAGTTTTGGTATTTTCGCTCTCTATCCACTGCATACTCATTCTACACACACCATGCACCCATTGCAATCTTGCTTTTTACCACTGCACACATCATTGACCCATTGGACAAAAGTCTATCATGCGGCTATGATAAAGGGGCAAAGCAAACCGAAAGGCGCCTATACACGGTGAAATGCTTGCCGATAGTTGAAATTATCCTGCGGAAGCAGTCAAAGACGAAAAACCGGGTGACCGTGGCTATCGGGCGACGAGGACGAAAGTCCTTTGCGCCCGTGCCGCGGTTTTGTTTTGCAAAATACGATCCGGAGGTGAACAATATGACTCTCGAAGAAGTGAGAAACGAACTCAAAACGATACGCCTTTACTATTCGGACAAGAAGCGATTCGATGAAGTGTTCAAATTATTGCCGCATAAGAAAGTAAAAGTATATTCGGACGGAAGTCATTACATAGGGATACCGCACACAACGAATGCGGCTGCGGCAAAGCGAAGACAAGTTCCGGAGGAAGAGATCTCCGTTCTCGAAGAAAGTAAATGAGAGAAGATAGGAAGTGTGGTCGCTTGCAAGGATGCGCTTGGCTTCGTCGGCGCCTTATATATAGCCAAGCGCGCGTCTAACTGCCATTCAGAAAATATCTGCTCAGGAGGAAATATGAAATACATAGATTGGCTGATTCAATGGCTGGAAAACTACATCCGCCCGTCCGTGAAAGTGCGGACTTATGAGCGGTATAAGCTCATCGTCGAGCAACATATCAAGGACAAGATCGGCGGCGTAGAGCTGAGCGATTTATCTCCGCTTGTCCTGCAATCGTTCATAACGGAGCTTTTGCAAAGCGGCAATAAAAAGACGGGTAAAGGACTATCTGCAAACAGCGTCAACGCTGTGATATCCGTCATGCAAGGTTCGCTCAAAACGGCGCACATGTTGGGGCTGACGAAAGAATACATGGCGGATAAGCTCAAACGTCCGAAACTCACGGAAAAGCCTGTGGAGTGTTTTACCCTCGCCGAGCAAAAGCAAATAGAGCATGCAATTCGAAACGGCAAGAAAGATAAGCTATACGGTATTCTTTTATGCCTGTTCAGCGGATTGCGTATTGGCGAGCTTATCGCCCTGCAATGGAGCGATATTGATTTCGTGAAAGGTGTTCTGACAGTTTCCAAGTCCTGCCATGACGGCAAGGCCGGACTTATCATAGACGAGCCGAAAACCGCTACTTCCCGGCGCATGATACCATTGCCTAAACAGTTGCTGCCCATCCTCAGAAGCGTGAAGAAAAGGAGCGATTCGTCTTCCGTGGTGTCTGCAAACGGGAGTACCATTTCCGTTCGTTCCTATCAGCGGAGTTTTGAATTGCTTTTGAAAAAGCTGAAGATACCGCACAAAGGATTTCACTCGCTGCGGCATACTTTTGCCACCCGTGCCATTGAGTGCGGTATGGATGTAAAAACACTCTCCGAGATCCTCGGACATAAAAACCCGACCATTACGCTCAATCGCTATGCTCATTCTCTGATGGAGCATAAAGCCGATATGATGAACAGGCTCGGGAAGCTCTTATAGCAAAAAAGACGTACACGAATTAGCATATTCCATGTACGTTCTTTTTCTATATTATAGCATACCATGTAAGGAATGGCAATATAATCGGGCATTTTTCCGATAAATTGTTTGCGACAAAGTTCATGTATGACTTATTTGATGCTCTTTTAGACTCAGTTTGTTCACTGAATATGCTATTCAGTGAACAAATTCAGCGATTGAGTGTGTATAAATGTCGGGAGGCTTATATGAAAAATAGACTTAAAACATTTTTCTCCTTGTTAATAATTGCTATTTTGTGCATAATTAGCGTTGTTTGTTTGACTGCTTGTTTGGATACGAATACAAAAACAGATAGGGAATCAGACACGGAAACAAATCCTATATGCGAAACTTTAATGTACGGTTCTGGTAGATATGTAAGTGCAGCATTGGAAAATGATAGGACCGGAGGTAGCTTTTATAATTTTGATATGAAATACCATGATTTAAGTGCACAAATATATATGGGAGGAGGATTCATTGAAGGCAATACAGAACAAGTTATAAACAAAGGAGAATTCGGTTCTGAAGTTACAGCAATTCCGTATGATGGTTTTGAATTTATTAAGTGGAGTGACGGACTAACAACACCTTCTAGAAAAGATGAAAGCACATATTGCTTTGATGTGGTTGATTCTGCACGTAACCATAATGTTAGATATAATGGAGTATATCCGCTTTTTGCAAAACAGCATACCGTCTATTTTAGAGCAACAAGCGGCGGCCGTATACAAGGAGAGTTGATACAGACGATTGCAACAGGCAAAAGCAGTTCAGAACTAATAGCAATTGCAGATGAGGGATATATTTTTATGGGTTGGTATCTTGAAGATCAATATGGGCTGGTGTATCCAGGTTCTTTCAGCAATAGAATTACGGAATCAAATACATTGTTATATGATCCTTTTGAACACGGTTTTCCGCAAACAAACTCGTATTTAGGACAGGGTTATATTGTGGCAACATTTATCGAAAAAAGAAATTAAACTAATATATAATAACAGGAGAAAAACATGGGATTATTTCACGTTATAAAATTTGACGGTGTGCCGAATAAAGAATGGATTATGTATAAGTATCCCGGAAACGAATTTTTTAACCAATCTACGCTTATTGTAGGCGTTGGACAGGTTGCCATAGCGGTTCACGGTGGTAAAATTGAGAATATTTTTACTAGCGGAACTTATAAGCTAACAACGGAAAACTTTCCGTTTTTACGCGGATTAGTCAAGATGGTTCACAGCGGCGACGTACCTTTTACGATGGAAATTTACTTTTTCAACACTACAGTCAGTTTGAAAAATGTTTGGGGAACTCAGGCGCCTATTCAAATGATAGATCCTAAGTACAATGTAAAAGTAAGAGTCAGGGCAAACGGTCAATACGCTTTAAAATTGACCGATTACCAATTATTTTTTACTGCTCTTATGGGATCGGTTGGCGACAAAGTGTTATACGATTTCAGCGATATAACAAATATGTTTCGCGGAATCATTAATACAAAGATTTCTGTAATTCTGGGCGAGTATATTATTAAAAATAAAATCAGCTTTCTTGATATTTCCCTGTATCTTGATGAAATTTCACAACTTGGAAAAATCAAGATACAACCCGAATTCGAAAATTACGGACTCTCCGTTTTGAATTTTTATTTTGCATCGATCAACGTTCCGGAAGAAGATCTTGCAAGGATCAACGATTTTTTGAATAAACGTGCTGAATTTGACATTATGGGCGACGACAGATACAGGGTTGCGCGTAGTTTCGATGTTCTTGAAAAAGCAGCGTCGAACGAGGGCGGTGCCGGAGCACTTGCGTCAGCGGGAGTCGGGCTTGGTTTTGGCATAGGAATGGCTCCGTTAATGGGACAGGCTGTTCAGCAAGCAACGGCGTCTTCCGTTGAAACATGTGTGAATTGTGGGCGTCCTATGCCAAACGACGCAATTTTTTGTCCGCATTGCGGTTCACCAAAGAAAAGGCTTTGCCCAAACTGCAATAAAGAAGTCGGTAACGGAATTTCATTTTGTCCCTATTGCGGCACAAAACTTTCATAAGGAGAATGGTTATGAGAAATAAAAATATATGGTTGCTCGCCATATCGATTATAATTTTAACATTTGATATTGCAATGGGATTTATCCTTGATGCTTACAGTTTAGAAATAGCTTCTACCGATAGCAAAATACTTTATATCAGCATCAAAGTCCTTGTTGTTGTTCTCTTGATGGTAACCGTTGCTTTAAGCTTTCTTAAAAAGGATTCGGCAAACTATACTCTGCAATATATTAGCGCTCTCGTTCTTCAATTTGTTCCGTTGGCGATTCGATATTTGTCGGCAGTTGAGAACGGCTTTGTAGTTTCGATAATCCTTACATTCGTTTTCCTGCTCATATATACCGGAATCGTTTTAGGACTTTCGGCGTTAAGCAAAAAGACGATAGCTGCGGCAAAACAACTTGAAGGTAATACCATTCCCATTAAGGAGGAAACAAAAGATGAGCAGAACGGATAAGCACACGGAAATACCGGGCTGGTTAAAACATAAGCCAATTTACGCAATAAAGCGATATGAACAAGTGGACGGCTTTTATAAAAACGATACAGATGTCATCGGGTTGTCGCTGGGGAAAGCGCAATGGTGCGATAACGATTTTGTTCCAAGTGTAAAAGTGTGGCGTGATGTAAAAGTCAAGGGAACAAACTATTATAAGATATCAAGGCAGAGCGAAGAAACAACTCTTACCCGTGCCCTCGATTTGGCAATGCTAGTTGTGCGTGTTTATGACGGATATGTCAATCATCGTCGCATTGACAGCGATATTATCCATACGATTTTCGGCAACTTGAAAATTGAAACCGTAGGCAATGAAGAGTTGATCGAAGGATTGAAAAGTTTTTTCACGACTGAAAATCTGACGGATATTAAAAAGCATATAGAGATACTAAAAGAAGCAATTGACAATACAAATTTATAAGGAGATACAATTATGACAAGAGAATGCCCTTCGTGCGGAAATATGGTTGAAGATGGTCAAATTTTTTGCCCTATGTGCGGAACTAGAATGACCTATACAAATCAATCAACAAATAAAAATGTAAATAAAGAATTAGAATCATTATTATTTACAGTAAATTCTAATGCAGAAGTTGCTTTAGAAAAGTCTATTTTCTGGAGTATTACAAATTATAATAATTTATTTACTCTTGAAAGTGCCTATTTAGAAATTATACAAAAATACCCTACTGAAGCTAAAGCATATCTTGCTTATGTTAATTATGCTATAAAATTAATTTTGAAACTTCACTCTTTGCCTGCAACATCAAATTATTGTTTGCAAGAAAAACAATACAACGTATTTATGAATCGTTGCAAAGATTATTTATCTAAAGCAAAAGAATTCGCCGATGATAATGAATTGGAGTCAATATTGCAATTGGAAAGTATACTTTCCTCAAAAATTGAATCCATTGCCAATGATAAGACAATAACGCAAAAACAAGAAAAGAATAAAAAAATTACAAAATGGTGTGCAATTGGGACGGGTATTTTTATGGGGATATTATTTGTTATCTATTTGATTGTGAATGCTATGGGAGTTTAAATATTAATTTTCAAAGGAGAAGAGATATGAAAAAAATCAAAAAAATTCTAACATTCTTAACAATATTCGCCTTGATTGGAACGGCTATTATAGGTCTTTCCGCATGTTCTGGCGAATATAAATTTTTGCAAGGCACGTGGCGAAATCAGGAATGGAATTCACATACAGATGTGTGGTTCAATGAAGACATAACAGAATTTAAGTATCTTTTTCAAAACGAATACACGGGAATAGTCCAGCGATGGGAAGGTACTGTTGAAAAGAATAAAAATTCAACGACAAATCAGATTAGCGTAAAACTCATTATAGATGATACTTCCTCGTTTTCATTTATAGTAAAATCTGATTCCGAAGGAACAACATATTTAGAAGATACAAGCGGAAGAAAATTTTACAAAGTTTGATTTTTATATTCTAATAAACTGCACTTTACATATAAAAGCTATGATCTTAAGACCATGGCTTTTATTTTATATTAAGTTTTACAACATATTGTCCCGTAAAGAGTGTGGTATCGCCGACGAATACTTGCTTTGCAGTGATTTATAGCCCCTCTGCCTATGCCGAGCTCGGCGCAGATTTCTACTTGTTTCATGCCGTTCATTTAGCAATCAAGTATGACAAGTTCCAAAGCGAAGAGCCGCAAGGCATCTACAAGCTCATCATATTTCGTGTAATCTGTCTGCTCCCGTTCAAAGCAGTTTACGGGATCCATTGGCAGCGCCTTATATTTCGTGTAATCTGTCTGCTCCCGTTCAAAGCAGTTTACGGGATCCATTGGCAGCGCCTTATAATTCGTAAAATCTATGTATTCGATTGCGCCGCGTCTGTCTGAGCGATTGCGCAAGTTGTCAATGAATTTGTCTACTTCACGGTAGCAGGCTAGTTTAATGGAAATCTCTTTGCCTCGTCTGTCTTTCCCGCAAATCTCGGTTGCATTTTTGCCTGCGTATTGATACAGAAAACATGTTGCGGTCTGCGCCACATCATAGCCGTCCGACATGATAAGGCTAAATTTCGTGAGAGCGATCAGGGCAATAAAAACCTCTGATAAGGCAACAAAAAAGCCCAGCCAAACTCTTTGTCAGAAACAAATAAGTTCGACTGGGTCTTGCGTGGTGGAGCGGAAGTAACCTAAAACGATTTTTAGTTAATGCGTTTTGTGAATTTGCAATTTGGGAAATTAGAACAGCCATAAAACTGGCCGGTTTTTCCATTGCGCAACACGAGTTTTCCTCCGCATCTCGGGCAAATTCCTTGTTGTAGTTGTTGTTGCATTTTATAAATATTTCCGATATGCTCAGTTTTTGTTATGGTCGCATTGTTTTTTAACTCCAAAAGTTTATTATAAAAATATTCCATTTTGTCAACGGGTATAGTTATATCGGTTGTTTGATTTTTTATTGTATGTAATTCATTTATTGAATAAACATTGCCGGACGCGATATTCGTTATGTCGGCGTTTGACAAGAAAACAACAACATTTACAAACACTTTTTTAACTTTCAAGTAATTTGACAAATGATATATATGTGTAGCATTTTGTTTGATAGGATTATAAAATTTGTTAATTTCATGGCCGGGCGCTAAAACTTGCGTCCATTCGCGTTGATTTTCTTGTCCATAAATTGTGCCGGCATAATTTTTTGTTTCGATTACCCATATTCCGAATTTATTGATAAAAACATGATCTATTTGACACGATTGACCCTTTTCGTTTTGAAATAATAAATCGTTTATTACATATTGCTCGCCAATAATAGTATCACCCAATATTTTGGCAACATAGTTTTCACCACGTTTCCCCTTTGACTCGGGAGAATGTGTTTTTTTGCCAAGAATAACAGCTATAACTATAATTACAATTACAATTGTAACAACAGCAAATATCATTGAACACTTCCTTATAACTGTATAATCTTACAGATATTATAGCACTTAATAAATCAAAAGTCAAATTTAGTCTATTTTAGTCAGTTGGACATTTTGTGGCATTGTGGCGGGTGGTTGAACAAACAAGCAGCTCGGCGGCTCCGAAAAGGACATTGGGATAAACCGACGGAGAAAGAAAAACCTAAATCGACTTGCACCAAAAACGGTTTCTTTTGCATAGCGGAGATATGGGCTGCCTTACAGCGAGCGCCCAAGTTGGGGAATGGCGAGGCACGATAGTGCCGAGACGCGCGAGCGTGCATTGTGACGGCATGCGGAGCATGCTTCACAAGTGAAGAGCTTGTTGTCTCCGCTGAACGTAAAACAAAAAAGATCCGCAAAAACGGACCTTTTCGGAAAATGGTGGAGATAATAGGACTCGAACCTATGACCTCTCGCATGTGAAGCGAGCGCACTAACCAACTGTGCTATACCTCCAAGCGAATGCTAGATAATCATAGCACAAAAATTTCGGATAGGCAACAATTTTTGCCCACTTTTTGCAAATAGGTGAAAAGTTTTTATAAGAAGCGCAAATTAAGCGGAGAGTTTGACATATCGGCGATTTGCATGTATACTGGGATAAGAAAATGAGGAGTGGAATTATGAGGACGGTTGAACACAAGACAAAAGTGGCTTTGATCTGCATAGCCGCGTTTTTACTTATCATTGCCGTTTTGGCAATGGCGCTGCTCATTCCGCGCACGGGCAAGAGGCGCGTGGACGTGTGGAGCGCGGGCGACAAATTTTCCATTGAAGAAGTGCAGAGCATAGAAGCGGGCGATAAGCAATTCAAAATTTTAATGTTCACCGATCTGCAACTGTGGATGGACGTTTCCGACAATAACGAAACATTTGCAATGATGGACGAATTGGTGGAGAAGACCTCTCCCGATATGATAGTCATGCCCGGCGACAATGTGTCGGGACTTGTCACCGATCTTTATTTGCGGCAGCTCATCAAAAAGATGGAGTCATATAAGATCCCGTGGGCGTGCACTTTCGGCAATCACGACGCGGAAGGGAATGCCACGCTTGCCTGGCAGTCGGACAGATACGAAGAGGCGGAATATTGCCTGTTCGAGCGCGGACCTTCCAATCTTTACGGCATGGGCAATTACGCCGTGAATATCACGCGCGACGGCAAAGCGGACAAGACGCTCTTCTTTTTGGATAACGGCAGATATTACGATTACGCGGACGGCGCGGATGAGATTTGGATGGGTTATGAGCAAATTGCCTGGTATGAGTGGACGGTGCATGGCATAACTGCTGCCAACGGTGGGGAAAAGGTGCCTTCCATGGTGTTTTCTCACTTTGCCCAGCCGCAGATGAGAGAGGCGATAGAAAAATTGTGCACTCAGGACGAAGACGGCAGATATATCGTGCCGGCGGAATACGGAAAAGGCTATTGCGCATATTTGCCGGAAGCGGCGCCCGTGGATTCGGGATTTGTCGACGCGGCAAAAGAGAATGGCACAACGCATTTCTTCTGCGGGCACGATCACGAAAACAACGCCTCCATCACTTACGAGGGCATAACGTATACTTACGGGCTGAAAACGGGTCCGTCGCCCAAGTATTGGAACGACGCGACTGCTTACGGCGGAACGCTCATCAGACTGGATCCCAATGGAGCTGTTTATATAGACAATATGGTTATTTGAGATAATAACGCGGATAATGTGCGCCGCCTTTGGCATAAGGGCGGCGCATATTGTTATTTTCTTGACATATATGTGAAAATAATGTAAAATAAATAAGACTAATGCAAAGGAAGAAGAACAATGGCTGACAACGGCTTTGGCAGGCGCGAAAGTTTATACGGCGCGGAATACGTGGGAGAAGGCAGGACAAAAACTGCCGGCGGCTTGGCGCCGCTTGAAAAAAAGAAACATCACGGCTTTGCTTCAAAGCTCGGCTTTGTGCTTGCCGCTGCCGGTTCTGCCGTGGGTCTGGGCAATTTGTGGAGATTCCCGTATCTTGCTGCAAAATACGGCGGAGGCATATTCATCCTTTGCTATCTGGCGCTGGCGATCACGTTCGGTTTTTGCCTGTTGGTGTTGGAGATAGCCATCGGCCGAAAGACGGGGAAAAACGTCATCGGCGCTTTTTCCGCGCTGAGCAGAAAATTCAAGTGGCTGGGCATTCTGGCGCTGGTCGTGCCCATCATCATAGTGCCTTATTATTGCGTCATCGGCGGTTGGGTCACTTATTATATCTATGCGTTTGCGTCCGGCAACGCTTCGCTGATAGGCGAGAGTGCGTCGGTCGCCACCTCCGAGAATTGCTTCAACAGTTTTATTTCCGATCCTTATCTGCCGCTCGTATTCTTTTTGGTGTTCGCGGTGATAACGGTCTTTGTGGTGGTGTTCGGCGTGCAAAAGGGCATAGAGCGCATGAGCAAGATACTCATGCCGATGTTGGCGGCGATCGCCGTGGGGCTGATGATCTACGTGTTGTGTCAGCCGGGCGCGCTGGACGGGTTGAAAGTTCTGTTTGTGCCCAACTTTGAAGATTTCCGCTTCGAAACGCTGCTGGCGGCGCTCGGACAGCTGTTTTACTCCATGTCGCTCGCCATGGGCATCATGGTCACTTACGGCTCTTATATGAAAAAAGACGGCAAGATAACCTCTTCCGCCAGACAAATTTCCATTTGCGACAGCGCCTTTGCCATTGTGGCGGCGGTGATAATCATTCCTTCCATTTTCGCCTATTCAGACAATCCCGACCAGGCGATGGCGGCGTCAGGCCCTTCACTCATGTTTGTACAGCTGCCCGCCGTGTTCAACAATATCACGGGCGGCAGATGGCTGGGTATGGTGTTTTTCGTGCTGGTGTTTTTTGCCGCGCTCACTTCATCCATCTCCCTGGTGGAAACGATCGTGGCGGTGCTCAAATCCAACGGGTTGAGCAGGGTGATCTCCTGCGTGATAGTGTTTGGTATCATGCTGGTGATGGGCACGCTTTCTTCTTTGGGATACGGTCCGCTTTCCATGATAAACATCAGCGGCAAGGCTATTTTGGATATATTCGATTACGTTTCCAACAGCATTTTGATGCCGATAGTGGCGATAGGCACTTGCATAGTGGCGGGGTATTTTTGCGACACCCGCATTTTGATGGACGAGGCGGGCTTGCTGAGGAAGTCCACCAGGACGTATTTCAGGATAATGGTGCGTTATGTCGCGCCTGTTTGCATGGCGCTCATACTCATAAGCGGCATTTTCCTCGATCTGTGACGCGAGCGGCGCGGGCGGGACAGAGATGAGTTTGCTGAAAAATTACAACAACACCATCGTTGCGTGTTATATCGGTTGTGTGGTGCAGGCGATCGTAAACAACTTTGCGCCTCTTCTTTTCATCACTTTCCGGGATTCTTACGGCATTGCGCTTGACAAGATAACCCTGCTCATCACCGTAAACTTCGGCGTGCAGCTTTTGGTGGACGTCTTATCCGCCAAACTTGTGGACAAGATAGGCTGGCGCGTTGCCATGGTGGCGGCGCACGTTTTTGCGGCGTTCGGGCTGGCGGGGTTGGCGTTTTTGCCCGAACTGTTTGCCGATCCCTTTTACGGACTGCTGCTTGCCGCCATATTCTACGGCATGGGCGGCGGACTTTTGGAAGTTTGCGTGAGCCCCATCGTGGAAGCGTGCCCGACCAAGCGCAAAGCGGCGGCAATGAGCTTGCTCCACTCCTTTTATTGTTGGGGCAGCGTTTTGGTCATCTTGACCTCTTCGCTCTATTTCATGTTCCGCGGGGTGGGAGATTGGAAAATCATGGCGCTCATCTGGGCGGCGATACCCGCTTTGAACTGCATATATTTTTTGCTTGTGCCCATGCCGCGGCAGGAGGAGGCGGCGCAGGCGGGCAGTCTGAAAAAACTTTTTTCCGACAAAAAGTTTTGGCTGATGTTGCTTCTGATGTTCTGTGCCGGCGCGAGTGAGCTGTGTATCAGTCAATGGGCTTCCGGATTTGCGGAAAGCGGTCTGGGCGTGGAAAAAGCGGTGGGAGATATCGCAGGTCCGTGTGCGTTTGCCCTGCTGATGGGTATTTCGCGCTTGCTTTTTGCCAAATTGAGTGATAAGATGGCATTGGAAAAGATGTTGCTGGTGAGCAGCGCGGTCTGCATTGCCGGATATTTGATGATAGCGTTCTCATCGGAGGCGGTGACGGCGCTAATCGGCTGCGGAGTGTGCGGACTGGCAGTAGGCGCGCTGTGGCCGGGCACGTGCAGCATGTCTGCCGGCAGTATCAAGGGCGGCACCATGATGTTTGCGCTTTTGGCATTGGCGGGAGATATCGGTTGCACCACGGGACCCACCTTGGTGGGGCTGGTCACGGACGCCACGGACGGGAGCTTGCAGACGGGACTTTCTTTCGGCACTATTTTTCCCGTGCTGATGTTTACCGGGCTGCTGATCTATGCCGTTGCGGCAGCAAAGAAAAAGAGATCCGCGCTCGGCGTGAAATTGTCGGGCGGAGAGGAAAAAGAAATCGCGGAGGAGCAAAACGATGATAATTTCAAATCTTAAAAACGCAAACCGTTACGGCGGGATCGATGAGAAAGTTGCCGCTTGCTTGAAGTATGCGGAGAAACTCGACGCGTCCACGCCGTGCGGCAGATACGATGTGTGCAAAGACGTTTATGTGAATGTGATGGAATATGCGCCCAAGGGCAGCGCGCAGGCTACGATCGAAACGCATAAAATTTATGCTGATCTGCAGCTCGTGTTGGACGGTGAGGAATTTATGGGATATATCGACCCGCGCGACATGCTGCCCGATGTCGCATACGACGGCGAAAAAGACATTGCGCTGTGGAAGGGCAACATTGCGCTCTTGCCGCTGCGGAGCGGCGATTACGCGCTGTTTTTCCCCGGAGAACCGCACGCGCCCAGCCTCTATAAAAAAGAGGGCAAGGTCAAAAAAGCCGTTTTCAAGATAAAGTATGAAAGCTGATATTTTTTGTTGACTTATAAAAGTCCGTTTGATAGAATTATCCCGCTCGGCACAAGAAATTTTTCTTGTGCCGAAGTAATACAAGGAGCCGTCCGATGTTCAAAGCATATTCCAAAAGCGTTTTCCCCGCCATGCTGGCGTTTGCTTTTTCTGGCGTATATGCCATTGTAGACGGCTTATTTGTGGGGAATTGCATCGGCGACGTGGGCGTGTCCGCCATAAACATAGCCTGGCCGCTGGTGGTGCTTATCCAGGCGCTGGGGACGGGGATAGGCATGAGCGGCGCGGTCAATCTCTCCATTGCCAAAGCGGGCGGCGACCGTGACGGCGAACGCAGATATTTGGGCAACACGCTGGTGATGGCGCTTGCAACGGCGGCGCTCTTTACGCTTGTTTTGAGCCTGACTTATCCGTATCTTGTCCATTTGTTCGGCGGCAGGGACGAGATCGAGGTCTATGCCAACGAATATATCAAATATCTGATGTGGGGCGCGGCTATCCAGCTGTTTTCCACTTGTCTGCTGCCGATCGTGCGCAATTACGGCGGCTCCATCATGGCGATGTCGGCGATGATAGCCGGATTTTTGACCAACGTGCTGCTCGACTGGGTGATGGTCCAGGTGCTCGAATGGCAGATGATGGGCGCAGCGCTCGCCACGCTGATCGGGCAGTTTGTCACCGTGGTCCCATGCGTTGCCTTTTTGCTTTATAAAAAATTGCTTTTCGGATATGCCGTTTTCAGACCCAAGTTGAGAGAGTGCCTGACCATTTTGAAAGTGGGGCTTTCGCCTTTCGGGCTTACGCTCGTGCCCACCATGGTGGTGGTAGTCTTAAATATCGCCGCTTTGGAATACGGCGGCAACGCGGCGGTTTCGTGTTATGCCGTGGTCAATTACGTGGTGTGCATAGTGCAATATCTGATGCAGGGAGTGGGCGACGGCTCGCAGCCGCTCATCAGCACATATTACGGCGAAGGGGAGATGAAAAAGGTCAAATATTCGTTGATTTTATCCTATGCGACCGCGCTCATCACGGCTTTCATCTGTCTGCCCGGCGTATATTTTCTGCGCAACGCCATTCCGCAATTGTTCGGATCTTCGCCTTCCGTGGCGGCAGACGCCGCGCATGTGCTTTCGCTCTTTGTCTGGGCTTTTCCGTGCATTGCCGTCATGCGCGTTTCCACGGCATATTTTTACGCAACCAAGACCAATCTTTTTGCCTATATCCTTATATACAGCGAACCGGTGGTGTTGGCACTGCTCATCTTGGCGGGCATTCCCAAGGCGATGGGAGTGGAAGGACTTTGGATATGCCTGCCGATAAGCCAGGGCATTTTGGCGTTTATGTCCATCGTGCTGATGAGCGTTTCATCGCTGCTGCGCAAACGCGGCGCGGGGAGAAAAAAGAGGCAGTCAATTGACGTAAATAATACTCTCGGTCATTGACACGGGCGCGCATATAAAGTATAATAATATCGAATAAGTATTTGGGAGTTGTCATATGAAAAAAATCGTTTTTACATTTATCGGTGCGATCTTGGCGGTTTCGGTCATTGTCGGCGTAGCCGGCTGCGCCAAGAATTCTTCCGCAACCGTAGCCATAGACAATCCGTTTGTGGAAAACTATGTGGATATGGATTATTCCGCGGAAAACGGATATAAGCCGGTAGCAGGTTTGGACGCGTTTGATGTGTTGATGGCGGCATACGACCATTGGATAAACGATACGCATTATCAAAGGACCGAGGCGTTTGATTTTTCCACGACCGTTGCCAATCAGGGCAGCATGAGCGTTTACAAACGCAACGGTGACGAATATTTCAAACAGAACGTTAAGATAACGACCGGTTTCCAGGAAGATAATATCGGCGAAAGGATATACTTCGACGGCGAAAAAGCGTGGTCGATATATTTCAATGACGCAAAAAGGGCGCCCGGCGAAAAAGACGCATTGTTTGCCGTTACCGATTGGGGCAAGTATGAGGAATGGAAGCCCGGGGACAGATATAAAGACCTTGACGATCTGTATTACAATCTCAATGAGGATATCACGGCATATGCATGGCAGGACAGAGCGAACTATACCGACGACTGCGACTATACCGTTTACGAAAAAGACGGCAAGTATTATTTCACCTTGACAATAAATTGCTCCAAGGAGATGATGGACGGAGCGCATGCGGCGGCAAGAGATGAGATCCTCAAAGGAACAGGCGGCGACGAAGGCACGCTTGAAATGAAGAAGAATACCAACTGCGATTATATCGTTACTCCTTTGGAAGGAGGCGGTTACCGTTTTGAGGCATGGCGCAGAGCAGAAGAATACAGCGGCAGCAGAAGTATCATCAAAGTTACATGCAAGCAGACCACCATATGCGTGTTCAGTTACGATGCGGAAGATTACACCATAACCGACGCAGAAAAGTTGAATTTGGCGTAAATTGTTGCTTTTGCAACCGCCCGCACGGCGGGCGAAAAGTTATAATTTAATAAATATAACGGAGGCTTGATATGCACTGCGTAAGAAAAATCACGGAAGACATCACGCTTGTCGGAGCAAGCGACAGAAGATTGGCGCTGTTTGAAAACCTGTATCCCATTCCGGAAGGCGTTTCTTATAACGCCTATGTGGTGAACGATGAGAAAAACGTGCTGCTAGACACCACGGACAGGTCGGTCTTGGAACAGTTCAAGGAGAACGTTGCATATGCTTTGGGCGGCAAAGGGCTTGATTATATCATCGTCAACCACATGGAGCCGGATCATTCCGCTACGCTTGAAGAGATCGCCAAAACTTATCCGCAGGCAAAGATAGTCTGCAATGCCAAGATAAGTCAGATGATAAAAAATTATTTTGCCTTGGATACGGAAGGCAGAATGGTGATTGTCAAAGAGGGTGATGTGCTGGAAACGGGCAAACACAAATTCACGTTTGTGATGGCGCCCATGGTGCATTGGCCGGAAGTCATGGTCACATACGACCTTTATGACAAAACGCTTTATTCGGCAGACGCCTTCGGCTCTTTCGGGGCGATCGGCGCGGCGTTGTTTTCCGACGAAGTGGATTACGACAGGGACTATATAGACGACGCGCGCAGATATTACACCAACATCGTGGGTAAATACGGCACGCAGGTCCAGGCGGTGCTTAAAAAGGCTGCCGGACTGGAAATTGCCCGCACATGCGCTCTGCACGGGCTTGTCTGGCGCAATCACTTCAATTATATCCTGGACAAGTATACGAAGTGGAGCACTTACACGCCGGAAGTGAAGGGCGTTTTGATAGCCTATGCTTCCGTATACGGCAACACGGAAAACGCCGTGAATATCCTGGCTGCGCAGCTGGCGGACAGAGGTATAAAGGACGTTAAGATCTGCGACGTAAGCAAAACGCATCCTTCTTATATCCTTTCCGACGCTTTCAAATACAGCAACATCGTGTTTGCTTCCACCACTTATAACGCCGGCATCTTTACCAATATGCACGACCTTGTGTCCGACATCGTGGCGCACGGCTTGAAGAACAGGGCTGTTTCCGTGATAGAAAACGGCAGCTGGGCGCCCACTGCGGGCAAGCTCATATCCGATGAGTTGGCAAAGCTGCCCGGCACTAGGTTCGTGGGTGAAAAAGTTACCGTGCTTTCTTCCGTCAAGCAAGCCACGGCGGAAAAGCTCGCCGAGCTGGCAGAGGCCATCGCCGCGGACATCAAGGGCGAAGAGGCGGCGCAGGAAGAACATGCCGGTGCGATCGACAATAAGGCGTTTTTCAAGATCTCATACGGTCTGTTTGTGCTCACGTCGGGCGACCGGAACAAAATGGGCGGCTGCATAGTCAACACGGTGGCGCAGGTCACGGATTCGCCCAAGCGCGTCAGCGTTGCGGTCAACAAGGCGAACTATACCTGCGATCTGATAGCCGCCACGGGCGTGTTCAATGCGAGTGTGATCGACGAGAATGCGGACTTCAAGCTCTTCCAAGACTTCGGCTTCCGCAGCGCGCGCGATTGCGATAAATTCGCCGGCAGGGACGACATCGCCTATGCCGCGAACAAGCTGCCTTATCTGACCAAAGCCTGCAATGCCTTCATCTCCGCCAAAGTGATTGAAAAGGTAGACGTGGGCACGCATATCATCTTTATCGGCGAGGTCACGGAAGCAAGAGTACTTGCTGACGCGCCGTCCTGCACATACGATTATTATTCCAAAAACATAAAGCCCGCTCCGCCCAAAAAGGAAGGCGGGAAAAAGGGATTTGTCTGCAAAATTTGCGGATATGTCTATGAAGGCGAAAAGCTGCCCGAAGACTTTGTCTGCCCGTGGTGCAAACACGGCGCGTCCGACTTCGAGCCGCTCAAATAAAATATTACAAGGAGGATAACAAAATGAAATACGTTTGCACCGTTTGCGGTTATGTCTATGACGAAGAAGCAGGCGATCCCGATCGCGATATTCCCGCAGGCACCAAGTGGGAGGACGTCCCCGAGGATTACCTTTGCCCCCTGTGCGGAGTTGGCAAAGATATGTTTGCCGAAGAATAAGGTTATCGCCGCAATCTCTTGCGGCGATATTTTTATGTTTAGAGAGAGCATAATGGCGGAAAACATTGTTCAAATCGAAGATCTGCGCAAGTCTTTCGGCGAGGTCAAAGCGGTAGACGGTATCTCGCTCCAAGTGAAGAACGGAGATCTGTTTGCCTTTTTGGGTATCAACGGCGCGGGTAAATCCACCACCATCAACATACTTTGTTCCATAATCGATAAAGATTCCGGCAAGGTGTTTATAAACGGCTTGGATCTGGATAAAGACAGGGCACGCATAAAATCGGAGATAGGCGTTGTTTTTCAGAGATCCGTGCTCGATCCGCGTTTGTCCGTTCGGGATAATCTGACGGTCAGAGCGGCGCTTTATGGCATATACGGGAGCGCGCTCAAAAGAAAATTGGGCGAATTGACGGATATGTTGGATCTTTCCGCACTCATGGACAGGCAGTTCGGCAAGTTGAGCGGCGGACAAAAGCGCCGTGTGGATATAGCGCGCGGACTGATCAATTCCCCAAAGCTCCTTATTCTCGATGAGCCGACTACCGGGCTCGATCCGCAGACGAGGAGGTCTGTGTGGGGAACGGTGGATTCGCTCATGAAGGAATATAACATGACCGTGTTCCTGACAACGCATTACATGGAAGAAGCCGGCACCGCCGACGATGTGGTGATAATAGATACGGGAAAGGTGGTTGCGCACGGCACGCCCAATGAGTTGAAAAATCGTTATTCGGGAATATATCTGAAAGCATATCGCCTTGACAACGCTTTGGCAGAAACTATCGCCGCACAACACAATGCGGAGCTGACCTGCGATCCCTCGTGCGCCTCGTTCAAATTGAAGGATATGGCTGTCGCGGCAAAGATAATTGCCGAATATCAAGACGAATTAAGTGATTTCGAGGTGCTGAAAGGCGATATGGACGATGTGTTTTTGAACGTCACGGGCAAAAAGTTGGAGGGCGGAGCAAATGGCTGAAAAATTCAAAGCCGATTTTGCGGCGTTCGGACGATTGACGGAGCGCAATCTGAAGCTCTTTTTCAAGGACAAAATGCAGGTGTTCTTTTCCTTGCTTGCTCCGCTCATCGTGCTGTTCTTGTATGTGGCGTTTTTGGGCGATGTGCAGATGGACAGCCTGCGTAGCTCGATTCCCGAAGGACTGGTGGACGAAAAGCTGCTCAAAGGTGTGATAAACGGCTGGATGTTGAGCGGTATTCTTGCGGTGACTTGCATAACCGTGGCGGTAAGCGTCAGTTCGGTAACCGTTTCGGACAACGAAGCGGGCATAACCGCCGATTTCGACGCGTCGCCCGTGAGCCAAAGCGTAATTCGTTTTGCTTATATGGCGGCGTCTTATGTCTGCACATTGGCAATAACCTGCCTGATACTTGCGATAGGTTTGATTTATTTGGCAATAGCCGGATGGTATTTGAGCGTTGGTGCGGTTTTTGCCATATTGGGCAACTTGTTTTTATCGG
Organism: uncultured Christensenellaceae bacterium; assembly: GCA_944380295.1. Lineage (GTDB taxonomy): Bacteria > Bacillota > Clostridia > Christensenellales > UBA3700 > Alloclostridium. Next base: position 40,943 of record CALWHE010000025.1, on the reverse strand, counting down.
CTCTTTCCGCCACCTTGTTTTCCACCGTTGCGGTTTCGTTTTTCCGCTCCACTTCGGCGCTCGGCGGTTTTATCGGGATAGTCAGCGCAGCCATAGGATTTCTAATGGGCGCTTACATTCCGTTAAGCGTTCTCGGTAAGGGCATGGAGTATGTCGCCTGTTTTCTGCCGGGCACATATTCCGGCGGCATTTTCCGCGATCTGTTTATAAGCGGAGCATTGGAGCAGATGTCGGCAACTCTTCCGCAGACGGCGATAAATTCCATAGCGCAAAGTTATGGCGTAAATGTCAATTTCTTTGGCTATGAAATGCCTTCGTGGCTTTCTGCGGTAATGCTTTTTGCCAGCGTTATATTCTTTGCGATACTCTTGATCGCGTTGTCGCCGCTGATGGTCAAAATAAGGCGCGGTGCGGGCAAAAAGTCGAAAAAGGGAAAAGTTCTGTGAGAGCAATAAAAAAGAGCGGCGGACCGCTCTTTTTTATTGTTTGACGATAACTTATTTGCTTTCTTTGCTTTGATTTTCTTTTTGCAGCATATCTCTGATCTCACTGAGCACGCGCAGGGTTTCTTCGTCCACCTTGGGTTTGGCGGCTTCGGCTGCTTCCGCGGCGGCTTTGGCTTCTTCTTCCGCTTTCTTGGCGGCGGCGATCTCCGCGTCCACCTTTTCGCTGGCTTCTTTGAAGCTCATGCCTTCTTTCTTATAAGCCTTGATGGCTTCGCGTCTCTTCTTGGCTTCTTCTCCGGTCAGACCGTTGGAGGCATTGCGCAGAGAAGTGAAGATCTTGAGGATGGTGAAGAGCAGCAGGGCGATGAGCAGGAAGTCGATTATCGCATTGATAAAGGTGCCCCAGTCGATATAAGAAGTTGCCGCCCAGTCGATGGCGTTCGTGGTGCTGTCGATCACCGGGTCGCCCAAAACGGTGCGCAAACCTTCAAGACCCTGTCCGCCGGTGGCGGCGATGACCGCCCAGTTGACAAGAGGCATAAGTATGCCTTTGGTCACGGCGTTGACGATAGCCGTGAACGCGGTGCCTATGACAACACCGATAGCCATATCCACAACGTTGCCACGGGAAATGAACTTTTTGAATTCGGTCCAAAGACCTTTCATCTTTTCCTTCATATGTATCTCCTTGTATAAATATTTATTACCGCTAATATTTTACACAAATTCAAGGATAATGTAAAGCAATGGAGATAATTTATATCGTTGCAAAATTACCTCATGCGCAAAACATCGGAAGAAGTTTGCGCGATTTGCAATAAATTTGCCGGACGAAATAACAGCGCTGCGCCCAAAACCTGCCGAACGGACATATCGCGCATAAAAAAAACGACCGCACGAGGCGGTCGCGTTTTTTTGTCTGTCTGTCGGCTGTCAGTTCAAAGCTCTTGCCACTTCCACCGCGCAGGAGACGGACGCACCGACCATGGGGTTGTTGCCCATGCCGATAAGACCCATCATCTCCACGTGAGCGGGCACGGAAGAAGAACCGGCGAATTGTGCGTCGGAGTGCATGCGACCCATCGTGTCGGTCATGCCGTAAGACGCGGGACCTGCCGCCATGTTGTCCGGGTGCAGGGTGCGGCCGGTGCCGCCGCCGGAAGCCACGGAGAAATACTTCTTGCCGTTTTCCACGCACCACTTCTTGTAGGTGCCGGCAACGGGGTGCTGGAAGCGGGTAGGGTTGGTGGAGTTACCGGTGATGGAAACGTCCACTTTCTCGTGTTTCATGATCTCCACGCCTTCCACCACGTCGTCTGCGCCGTAAACGCGGATACGGGTGCGGTCGGGATCGGAACCGTAAACGGTTTCATTGACGATTTTCAGCTCGCCGGTGTAATAATCCAACTTGGTCTGAACATAGGTGAAACCGTTGATGCGGCTGATGATCTGCGCCGCGTCTTTGCCCAAGCCGTTGAGAATGACTTTGAGAGGCTCTTTGCGCACCTTATCGGCTTTTTTGGCTATGCCGATGGCGCCTTCCGCCGCCGCAAAAGATTCGTGACCGGCAAGGAACGCGAAGCATTTGGTTTCGTCGCGCAGCAGCATTGCCGCCAGATTGCCGTGGCCGAGACCCACTTTGCGCTGGTCTGCAACGGAGCCGGGAATGCAGAAGCTCTGCAAACCTTCGCCGATGGCTTCCGCCGCCTTGCTGGCGTCTTTGCAATTCTTCTTGATGGCGATGGCACAGCCTACGGTGTAAGCCCAAACCGCGTTTTCAAAAGCGATGGGCTGAACGCCTTTAACGATGGCGTCTACGTCTATGCCCTTGTCGAGACAGATCTTGCGTGCCTCTTCAAGGTCTTTGATCCCGTAGGAAGCCAACACTTTGTTTATTTTATCTATTCTTCTTTCATATCCTTCAAAAGTAACTGCCATTTGTGTATGCCTCCTTATTATTCGTGACGGGGATTGATGTATTTAACGCCTTCCTTGAATCTGCCGTAACTGCTGGTGAACTTTTTCAGCGCTTCGTCGGCAGACATGCCGGAATTGATGGCGTCCATCATCTTGCCGAGGTGAACGAATTCGTAACCGATAACGGTATCGTCTTTGTCAAGAGCGATGCGGGTGACGTAACCTTCTGCCATTTCAAGGTATCTCACGCCCTTGACTTTGGTGGCATACATCGTGCCCACCTGCGATCTCAGACCCTTGCCCAGGTCTTCCAAGCCCGCGCCCACGGGCAGACCGTTTTCGGAGAACGCGGACTGCGTGCGGCCGTAAACGATTTGCAGGAACAGCTCTCTCATAGCCGTGTTGATGGCGTCGCAGACGAGGTCTGTATTCAGCGCTTCGAGCAGCGTTTTGCCGGTGAGTATCTCTGCCGCCATTGCCGCGGAGTGGGTCATACCGGAGCAGCCGATGGTTTCGACCAGCGCTTCTTCGATAATGCCGTTCTTGACGTTGAGCGTCAGTTTGCAGGCGCCCTGCTGAGGCGCGCACCAGCCTACGCCGTGAGTGAGGCCGCTGATATCGGCGATCTCTTTTGCTTGGACCCATTTTCCTTCTTCCGGAATGGGAGCGGGACCGTGATATGCGCCCTTGGCTACGGGACACATGTTCTTGACTTCCTGTGAATACTCCATAGGGATTCCTCCTGATTTGATAACTTTTTATTTCCTTACAATTATAGCATACGCGCGCGCGGATTTCAACAAATATTGCAGAGAAAAGGGCGCTAATTTGCGTAAAATGCCCTTAATTTGACGAGAGTCTTACTTGCAAAAGCCGGAGTATATGGTATAATAAGCATATGGCGGAAGTAAAACAGCCGAGGCTGTTCGAGGACAAGAAGAGATATAAAAAGCGCGTTTCGGGCAAATGTGTCGCCATAGGCGTGATGGCGGGCGTGCTGATAATTTTTGCGCTTCTGAAACTTTCCGTGGAGATATGCGAATGGTATTCGCGGAATATATCTTCCGCTCTCATAAAAGCCGCCAACGCGCTCACGGGCTGGCTGCCGTTCAGCGTTTTTGAAGTGCTGATTTATTTGGCGGCAGCCCTAACAATATCATTTTTGATTTTCATTATTGTTGCGCTGTGCAGGAAACAGTTCAAAAGGGCTTTTAATTCTTTTGTCGATCTGGCGCTTGTCGTTTTTATCGTCGGCACCGTTTACGGCGCGTTCGCCATTCTGCCTTATAACAGAAAAGAAGCGGATATTCCGCTCTATCAGGGCACGACCGAACTTGATGAAGAAGCCGTATACGCCATGGCGGAAGAATATATAGACGCGCTCAACGCGCTCTCTCGCAGCGTGGAGCGCAATAAAAACGGCGAGCTGATAATTCCCGGCGGGCTTGAAGGCTTGAACGAGAGTTTGCAAAACACTTATGAAGAAGTGCTCACGAGCGATTATTTTTACGATACAGACTCCCACCTCAAAAAATGGTTGTGGCCGGAGCTTATGTCGGCGTTCTCTATCAGTGGAGTGTTTTTTGCGCCCACAGCCGAGTGCAACGTATGCACGGCGTATTACACCACGAGCGTGGTGGCTGCCGCGGCTCACGAGATGGCGCACTCTAAGGGTGCGGTGAGAGAGGCGGACGCCAATCTGGTTTCTTATTACATCATGCTGAACAGTTCGGACGATCTTGTGCGGTATGTGGGCTATTACACCTTGGTGAGCGATATGCTCGACTTTATCGTGGGCGTCAATTTGGATCCGGAGGGGCGCGAGGAATTGATGGGAAAACTTTCCGACGAATATTTTGCCGACGTGCGCTTTGCCGCGCAGTATGCGGAAAAACAAGGAGCGCTGGGCGGCGTGGGTAGCTTTTTCAACGATCTGTATCTCAAATTGAGCGGGCTTGAAGATGGCACGGACAATTACTCTCCGCAAGATGAGGGCGACATGGTGGAGATATCTCCCGGTGAAAACGGCGAAGCTCAAACCGTTTTGCGTATCACCGCTTTTAACGACGTGAAAAAAATGCTCGTGGAGATGTTTTATCAAAAGTAAGCAAATCAATATTTAAGCGCGACGCGTTCGCATATATTATCGTATGCTGAATGCGTTGAAGGTTTCCTGTCTGTTTGTGGGCGCCGTGGTGGGCGCGGGATTTGCCACGGGCAGGGAAGTGATGCTGTATTTTGCCGGCGCAGGCTGGGCGTCGCCCTTCGTTGCCGGACTGCTTATGGGCTGCGTGAGCGGTCTGTTTTTGGCGGTGGGAAAATTCGCGCCCGAAAAGGGCGTTTGGCGCGTCTTGAATAAGGCTACCGATTTTGCCGTTTTTTGCGCCATGGTCATAACTTTTGCCGTTATGTGCAGCGCCGCCGAACAGCTGTTTTGTCAAATAAGCGGCGTGCAGCTTATCGGGCTTGCCTGCGGACTGATATGCGCCGTTTTGGCTTGTTTCGAGATGAAATTCATAAAAAATCTCTCCTTGGTGTTGGTCGTTCTCTTGATAGCGTGTATTGCAATTCTGTATTCTTTATGCACTGAAGTGCATACGCAAGACATAGATCTCCGGTCTGCCGTAAAATACTGCGGCATGAACATGCTCACCGGCGGCTGTCTGATCAAAGACGAAGGAAAGGGCATGACTGTAAAGCAGATATTTTTGTCGGTGGCGATAAGCGCGCTTGTCTGTGCCGGCTCGCTCACGCTCGTGCACGAGGTGGCACTCTCCAATGCGGCGGCAGATATGCCCGTTTATGATTTTGCCGCGCAAAACGGCATGTCCGTCTTGGGCGCGGCTCTCATTCTGGCTGCCGTGCTCTCCACGCTTTTGGGCGCCGGCAGAGCGGCGTGCTCTTATCTGGAAGAATTTTTTGAAAGTTCTTTTATGCCCGTTCTTTTCCTGTGCTGCATCGCCGTGATAGGATATTCCATGGATTTTTCCGCTGCCGTGGATACTTTTTATCCTGTCATGGGAGTTTTCGGCACCGGTGTGTGCGTCATATATGCGCTTTCGTTTGCGGCGGCGTGCCGCCGCAAACTTCCGCGCCCCTTGATTCCGCGCCCCTTGATCAGGAGTTGAATTTGAATTTTTTGCCTATCGCTTTTTCCGTCAAAACCACGGCGTAATACATCAGCGCCGCCAAAACACACAAAACTACGGTGGCTGTCATCACTATATCCAGATCGAAAATGGTGCCGCCATATATTATCAGATAACCCAGTCCCGCCTTGGAAACCAGGTATTCGCCCATGATGGTGCCCACCCAGCTCAGCCCCACGTTGACTTTGAGGACAGCCATCAGATCGGGTATGGCGGAAGGCAGGATCAGTTTGAAGAGCGTTTGCGTCTTGCTTGCCTTCATGGTGGCAAAAAGGCGCAATTTTCCCTCTTCCACGCTTAAAAACGCTTGCAGAGAATTGATGATGGTGATGATGAGGGAGATGAGCAGCGCCATCACGATGATGGCGGACGTGCCCGCGCCCACCCAGATGATTATCACTGGTCCCAGCGCTATTTTGGGCAGGGAGTTGAGTATCACCAGATGGGGTTCCAAAATCTTTCTGGCACTCTCGCACCACCAAAGCGCTATGGCGGCGGCAACTCCCATGGCGGTGGCGAGCAGAAAACTTATCACCGTTTCCGCCAAAGTCACGCCCATGTGGTAGAGCAGATCGCCCGTTTGAAAAAGTTCTGCCAGTTTCACCGCCATGCGCGAAGGGGAGCTGGTGATGAAACTGTCCAAAGCACCCAGGGCGGTGAGCGCTTCCCACAGCCCGAAAAAGGCTGCCACCACCGCCAGTCTGCCGGCGGTTATTGCAAATTTTTTCCCGCGGAGCCGTTTGAGGTAGCGGGCGTGTTCTTTTGAGTATTCCATGTTTGCTCCGTTCTGCTTTGCATTGAGGTCAGTATTTTATCGTATAAGCGGACAAATTCGCCGCTTATGCGCCTTTCGGCAGGCGGAATGCCCTTAAATACGCTTATATCCACGATTTCTTTGATGTGACACGGCTTGCTGCTCAAAACCGCAACCCTGTCGCACATGCTTATCGCTTCGTTTATGTCGTGCGTGACGAACACCGCGGTCATCTTTTCCGTCTTCAACATGGTGTATACGTCGTTTACCACTTGCAGACGGGTCTGAAAATCCAGGGCGGAAAAAGGTTCGTCCAGCAGGATTATCTGCGGTGCGAGCACTAAGGTGCGTATGAGCGCCACGCGCTGGCGCATGCCGCCGGAGAGCTGATCGGGATAATGCTTTTCCACCCCTTTCAGATCGTATTTTTCCAGCAGTTCCAGCGCCTTTTGCCTGGCGGCGGCTTTATCGCGCTTTTTCAGTTCCGCCCCCAAAAGGATGTTCGCCATATTGGTGCGCCAGGGGAGAAGTTCGTCCTTTTGCAGCATATATCCGCTTATGTCGCACTTCTCCGGCGCCATGCCTCCCGTGAGCACTTTGCCCGACGTGGGGCGGATTATGCCCGATATGAGTGAGAGCACGGTGGTTTTGCCGCAGCCGCTTGGTCCCACCAGCCCCATCAGTTCTCCTCTGCCCACGGAAAAACTCATATCTGCCAGCACGGGCGTTTCGCTTTCTTTGGTGTGATATGTCAGGCACACTTTATCGAATGTGATGAGTTCTTCCATTATTCCATACCGTCCAGCACCGCCTGCGCCAAGGAATTGTCCACCACATCGGCAAAAGCCACTCTCGCGTCCATCACGCCGGCGGCGATTATCACGTCTTGCAGGTGCTCAAAGTCCTCCTGCTTCATTATCGGCGAGGAAGAATATGCGTCTATGGCTTTGTATTTTTCTATGGCGTCCGCCAAAACCGCCGTTTCCGTTCCGGCAAACTGCGGCGCCAAAATTTTGGCGATGGTCATGCCGTCGTTTTCCTGCACAAATGCCATGGCTTTGATAAGCGCGCGCAAAAAGCCGTCTATGAGTTCGGGATTTTGATCGATAAAGCTCTGCGTGGCGGTAAAAGCGGTGTAAGGCATGTCGCCAGCGCCTTCACCCACGGAAGCTATCACATAACCCTTACCTTCGTTTTGAAAGTTGGTGGCGACAGGCTCGAACATGGTGCAGTAATCGCCCGTGCCAGCTTCAAAAGCAGGGGTGATCAGGTCGAAATCTATGCCGTAATTGATGGTGACGTTTTCACCGTCCGTGAGCGAGTGCATCTCCAAAAGGTATTCCAGCGTCATGGCGGGCACGCCACCCACTCTGCCGCCTATTATCTCGCTGCCCGCCAGGTCTTCCCACTCAAAATCGGGCATGGGCGAGCGCCCCACCAAAAACGAACCGTCTTTTTTGGTCAGCTGCGCAAAGACTATCGGATAATCCTTCCTGCCTTGTTCGCAGACATATATGCATGCCTCCGGACCGTGCAGTCCGATGTCCGCCTGACCCGCCAAAAGGGCGGTCATGCAGCTGTCAGCGCCGCCGCCGTTGCTCAGTTCTATCTTGATGTTTTCTTCTTCGAAATATCCGCCTTCCATCGCCACATAGAGGGGCGCGTAAAAGACGGAATGCGTAACTTCCGTCAGGCGTATCGTGTTGCCGTCTTCCTCATCGCAGCCGCTCAGGGCAAAACAGGCGCCGATCACGCTCAAAAGAAGTATGCAAACAGTAAGTTTTTTCATTTTCACCTCCGAATTTAATACATACTATTCAATTTTGCCGTTTGCGTGTGATTGAAGAGCTTGATTTGCGCGCCAAAATATTTGTATTTTCCTTTTTTATATGATATAATCTTCATACGCATAGCAAAATAAAGGAGCAAGCAATGAAGTTTTCCCGTAAAGATGTGTTCACCATCCCGAACATTCTCACATATGTCAGGCTATTGTGCGTGCCCGTGTTTTTCGCGCTCATGGTGGTCTTTTGCACGGATACCGCGGCGCAGCAGGCCAAGGTATACGTCTGGGCGGCGTTCGGCGTTTTCGTGTTTGCAGAGGTCACGGACGTGATAGACGGTTTTGTGGCGCGTCACTTCAATATGATCTCCGATCTGGGCAAGGTGATAGATCCGGTGGCGGACAAACTCTGCCAAGGCTTCGGCATCCTGATGCTGGGGGTTGCTTACGTGATGATAGACAGGTGGCCGGTAATGCTGTTTGCCGCCATTCTCATCGTCAAAGAGATAGCCATGGGCGTGTTCAGCTATTACTTTATGAAAGCCAGCAAGCGCCAGGTGGAGCAGATAGCCAACAAGTGGGGCAAAGCCGGCTCCGCGCTTAACTTCGCTTCTTTGGTGCTGGCTTATTTCGCGCTGGGACTGCTGTGCTACGACGGCGACGTATACAAGGCAGGCGACATCATATATTGGATAGCCGTTGCCGTGTTTGCCGCCGGCGCGCTGGTGGCGATATACAATCTGATCCAGTATAACGTGGGATATTACCGCGCTCTGTGCAAAGTGCGCGAGAGCGGCATATTGGACAAGCTCAATGATAAGGGCGAGCCGATAGAGGCGCAGGACACGCCTGCGGAGGACGGCGCCCGTAATGTTTGATTGGGTGCAGTTTCAGCCGGAAAGGCTGACGCAGCCCGCCACGCTGAGCGGGATCGTGCTGGCGGTAGCGGGGCTGCTCATGGCGCTGTTTGCCGGAGTGGTGGCGGACGCGGCGAACCGCGCAAGGGAGAAAAAAGAAAAACCGCGGCTCACCTCGCTTGCCTTTATATTGCGGGCGCTGGGAGTTGCATTGATAATAATCGGTATGACGGTGGCAATACTCACCGCATGACTTCGGATATAAAAGGAGATACACATGAAGGCAAAGTTCAAGGATATGCCCAAGACATATTCGCCCAAAGAGTTTGAATCCGCTTTGTATGAAAAGTGGATGGAGAGCGGCTGCTTCACCGCCAAGGCAGACAAAAAGAAAGAACCTTTTTGCATAGTCATGCCGCCTCCCAACATCACGGGACAGCTGCATATGGGGCATGCTTTGGACGACACCATTCAGGATACCATCACGCGCTTCAAGCGCATGCAGGGTTACAGCGCGCTTTGGCTGCCCGGCAAGGATCACGCCTCCATCGCCACGGAAGTGAAGATAGTGGAAGAGATGAAAAAGGAAGGTCTGACCAAAAACGATGTGGGCAGGGAAGGCTTTTTGGAGCGCGCCTGGGCATGGACGAGAAAATACGGCAACAGGATATCCGAACAGATAAAGCGCTTGGGCTGTTCTTGCGATTGGAGCAGAGAAGCCTTTACCATGGACGAGCATTGCTCGCGGGCGGTGGCGCACGTTTTTGTGGACTTATACAACAAAGGACTTATCTACAAGGGCGACAGGATAATAAATTGGTGTCCGTCCTGCAAAACGGCGCTTTCCGACGCGGAAGTGGAATACGAAGAGCAGGATTCGCACCTGTGGCACATCAGGTATCCCTTTGAAGACGGCAGCGGCTATATCACCGTTGCCACCACTCGTCCGGAAACCATTTTGGGCGACACCGCCGTGGCGGTCAACCCCAAGGACGAAAGATATACGACGGCGGTGGGCAAAAACCTCGTGCTGCCGCTGGTGGGGCGTCTGATCCCCGTGATAGCGGACGAATACGTGGAAACGGACTTTGGCAGCGGCGCGGTGAAGATCACGCCCGCACACGACCCCAACGACTTTGAGGTGGGCGCAAGGCACGATCTGCCCGTTATCCGCGTGATGAACGACGACGGCTCTCTCAACGAAAACGCCGGAGAAAAATATTGCGGTCTTTCACGCGAAAAGGCGCGCGACGTCATCGTGGAAGATCTGCGCGCGGGCGGATATCTGGTCAAGATAGAAGATTACAAGCACAACGTGGGGCAGTGCTACCGCTGCCACAGCACGGTGGAGCCGATCGTGTCCAAGCAGTGGTTCGTGAAAATGAAACCGCTGGCAAAGCCGGCGATTGAGGCGGTGCGCAAAAAGAAGACGGAATTCATTCCCGACAGGTTTTCCAAGATATATTTCAACTGGATGGAAAACGTCAAAGATTGGTGCATCTCCCGTCAGCTGTGGTGGGGACACCGCATTCCCGCTTACTATTGCGAAAAATGCGGACATATGGTGGTGGCGGAGAGTTTCCCGGATAAATGCCCCGCCTGCGGACACACGGCTTTCAAGCAGGACGAGGACGTGCTGGACACCTGGTTCAGCAGCGCGCTTTGGCCGTTCTCCACGCTGGGGTATCCGGACAAGACGGCGGATCTGGATTATTTTTATCCCAACTCCTTGCTGGTCACGGCATACGACATCATCTTCTTCTGGGTGGCGAGAATGATCTTCTCCGGCATAGAGCATATGGGAGAAGTGCCTTTCTCCGAAGTGCTGATACACGGCATCGTGCGCGACAAACTGGGCAGGAAGATGAGCAAATCTTTGGGCAACGGCATAGATCCGCTGGAAGTCATAGACAAATACGGCGCGGACAGCCTGCGCTTTTCGCTGGTGCAGGGCGTGGCTCCCGGCAGCGACATGCGTTATATGGACGAAAAGACGGAGAGCGCGCGCAATTTTATGAACAAGATCTGGAACGCTTCCAGATTCCTCTTGATGAATTGCGAGGGCGTAAAGCTCAAAGAGATGGGCACTTTCCGCCTCACACATGCGGACAAGTGGATACTCTGCCGCCTGAACGAAACCATCAAAGACGTTACCAAGAATTTGGAAAAATACGAGTTGGGGCTTGCCGCGGGCAAACTTTACGACTTTGTGTGGGCGCAGTTCTGCGACTGGTATATAGAGCTTTGCAAACCCGCGCTTTACGAAGCGAGCGGGGACGCGAAAGTGAACACGCTCAGCGTGCTCACTTATGTGCTGGAAACCGTTCTCAAACTGTTGCACCCCTTTGTGCCCTTTGTCACGGAGGAAATTTACGGTTATATGCCCGGCGTGCGCGGAAAACTGTGCCTTGCCAAGTGGCCGCAGCCGGTCAAAAAATACGCTTACCGCGCGGAAATGACGGCTTTCGACAAAGTGGTGGATCTGATCAAAGCCGTCAGGAACGTGAAGAACGAGATGAACGTGGCACCTTCCAAAAAGGTGGACATGTTCCTGGTGGGCGACGCCGTGAAGAGCGCGGACCACGCTTACATCAAAAAACTTGCCGGTATCAATGAGATAACTCACGTGTCCGGCAAAGACGAGATAGGCGTTAAAGTGGTGTCCGTTATCTCCTCCGCGGGCGAAGCGTTCCTGCCGCTGGGCGAGTTGGTGGACGCGGAGAAAGAAAAGATACGTCTGACGGCGGAAATAGCAAACCTGGAAAAGGAAACGGCGCGCTGCAAAGCGCTGCTTGCCAATCAAGGTTTTTTGGCAAAGGCGCCCCGCCAGCTGGTGGATAAAGAAAAGGCCAAGGCGGACTCTTATGCGGCAATGACGGAAAAGCTGCGCGCACAGCTCAGACTGCTGGAAGAATAAGATGAGTAAAAAGTATAAATACGTCTTTTTCGATTTGGACGGCACGATAAGCAACTCTTACGAGGGGATAGCCAACTCTTTGGACGCGACGTTTGCGCACTTCGGCGTGAGCGTGGACAGGGCGCTTTACCGCCGCTATATCGGACCGCCGCTCAGCGATACGTTCCGGCTTTACTTCAAAACACCGGAAAAGGTGAACGAGGTGGTGAAGTGGTTCCGCGACAATTACGTCAAGGGCGACATCTTCCGCAATCCCGTTTACGAGGGGATACCGCAGGTGATGGCGGAGCTGAAAAGGCGCGGATACACGCTCTGCGTGGCGTCATGCAAAAAGCAGGAAGAGGCGGAAATGCTGATGAAGCACTTCGGCATAGACGGGTATCTCACCTATGTTTCCGGGCTGACATACGGCGTGCGCGAACAAAAGGCGGAGATCTTGGCTTTCGGCATGCAAAAGGTGGGCGCAACGTCGGAAAACTCCGTGATGGTGGGAGATACCATTTATGACATCACGGGCGCAAAAAGCGTGGGCGTGGATTGTATTTTGTGCAAATGGGGCTTTGCCGATGAAAAAGCTCTGGCAATGAAAGTGGCATATACCGCGGAGAAACCTGCGGATCTGCTGACTTTTTTGGAATAAACCGCGGATAACTCCGCATGGCGCATAGGTGGAAAATGAGAAACTTCAAATTGGCCGCAAAATTCGTCAAGCACAACTTTTTCAAGTTGGCGCTCACGGCGCTTTTGCCCGCCGTTTTTATGGCGTTTGCGCACAATCCTGCGCTTAAATTTTTCACGCTGCTCAATCTTTCGGCAATGCCGGACGATTTCTGGGGAGTAATGCAGGGCATTGCGATGATAGCCGATTGGCGAAAAATGCTGGTCTTTATCTTTATGGGCGTTTTGTTCTGCGTGTTCATCTCTTCCACTGTGGGTGCGATCGAACGCCGCATGCGTTACGGCGAATTTTACGAAGAGGGCGGCGTTATCAAATTCTTTTTGCGCAAAGTCAACGATAATTTTTTGCACGTGTTCAAATATGTGCTCACCATGCTGCTCATCTTTGAAGCCCTTTCCGTGATGGAAGCGCTTTTGGTGTTTTTATGGCGCCAGGTGTTGGGCGAGATAAGCATGATCGTGGTGTCGGCGATCACCGCGCTGGTTTTTTCCATGCTGGCGATGGGCATATTCACCGCCACCATCTTTACTTTGCCCAATATGACCGTCAGAGGCTATAACCTGAGTCAATCGCTGGCGGCGTCTTTCCGCACTTTTTACAAGGTGAAGTTTTTCCCCGTGTTCCTCACTTTGGGACTGTGCTGCCTCATATCGATCCTGCCGCTTTTGGGTAATGCGCTGCTGGTCTATTTCTTCCGTTACAGCGGAAATCAGATAGTGATATGGATATTGTCTTTCTTGTGGTATTACGCATGCTTTTTGCTGTTGCCTTCTTATATTTATGCGTCCTACTTCGACGCGGAAGATATGGAGCGGGCGGACATGGACGAAGAAGAATTTACGGAAATAGGGTGATAATATGATCTGCAAAAATTCTTTCAGCATTTTGAGCAACAGATTTTCCTTGGTCTACAAAACGCTCTTTTACGTTTTGGTGATAGCGCTCATCATTGTGGCTTTGGGCGCGGCGATGCTGCTGCCCACGCTTAACAAGCTGGTGGATAACCTGGGCGAGCTGCAGCTTTTCGACAAGCTGGGCGAATATATCACGCGCATTTTGAGCGGCGAAGTGGAATCGGCGGACTTTGAGAGCATAGAAGCACTCTTTACGCAGATTGGACAAGTATTTTTGCAAAACGCATCCAGACTGGTGCTGGCGGGCGTGTTTTTGATCCTGCTTTACTTCATCGGCATGTTCCTCATCTCCATGTGTTATTACTCCGTGAGCGACGTGACGGACGCCTATATGAATTCGGGAAGCAATTTTCCGTTTATGTCCAATTACGTCCACAACTTCAAAACGTCGGCAAAGTTCGCGCTCCTTTACACGGTGATAAACATACCTTTGCAAATAGCTTTCGGACTGGCGATAACGGGCTTAGCGCTGCTTTTTTCCATGGTGAATTTGGTTTTGACCATCTTTATCACCTCGCTGCTGGTGTTTTGCACGCTTGCCATCAACAAGACCATGTTCAGCCTGTGGATACCCGCTATGGTGGCGGGCAACATGACTTGCACGCAGGCGCTCAAATATAATTTCAAAACGCTGAAAGAGCATTTCACGTCCATGTTCGGCATGTTTTTTGCCTATTCGCTGATCATGGCGGTCCTGTTTGTTGCCACTTTGTTCATCACCTTCGGCGTGGGGACGTTGCTCCTCATCGCAATGGGCTTGGTTTTTGTGCGCATCGCCAACATGGTGAGTTATTACCACATCAACGGACTTAAATATTACAAGGCGGACAATGTGGTCATAGACAATTCGCGCAAATTCTCTCCCTCCGTTTATACCGCGGACGAAGCGGAAGTTGCCGAACATTATCATCTCCCTCAGCAAAGCGCGGCGGACAAGCCCGCTGTCGAGGCGCAGGACGGCGAGGAGAAAAAAGAGGAGGGCGATCCCGACAAAAAGGACGCTGACGAGTGAGCAGAGCGCCGCGATAAAGCCAAGAGGAAAAGAGGACCGTTCGAGGTCCTCTTTTTGCGGTAAAACAACTAATCAAAAACGAAGTGCCGTTTGACAACCCGCTTATGTGCAGGTGGGTATGCTGTAAACGATTTCTGTAATCCTCAAAGCCGCTGTTACACGGGAGGCACGCCATCCGCCGCTTAACTCCGCATTCCCTTTTTTGTCGATGGGGTTCGAAACTAAGCACTTCGCCCTTGCAACTATATTATAGACCATTGAAACGGCAAATTCAATAGCGCCGGCAAAAGTTTTACATTAACTTTTCAATGCTTATGATTATTTTTATTGACAATGCGGGCGTATTCCTTTGTCAAATTTTGCGCTTTGTGATATAATCTTCATAATAATGCAGAAAAGAGGTGTATCATGCAGGTCACGGAGATAAGAAAGTTATTTGCAGACTGCTCTGAAATGGACGGTCAGCGCGTGCGCGTATGCGGCTGGGTGAGGACCGTGCGCGACGGCAAGAATTTTGCCTTCATGGAGATTTCGGACGGAACGTATTTCAAAACGGCGCAGATAGTGATGGAAGCCGCGATGGAAAATTATAAGGAGATAACCTCGCTCAACGTGGGAGCGGCGGTGTATGCGGAAGGCGTTTTGGTCTATACGCCTGAAAACAAGCAACCCTTTGAGGTCAAAGCGGACAAAATGGAAGTGGCGGCGCCTTCTTCGCCCTCTTATCCGTTGCAGAAAAAGAGGCATACGCTGGAATATCTGCGCGAGATAGCGCATTTGCGCCCGCGCGCCAACACTTTCCAGGCGGTGTTCCGCGTCAGAAGCGTGGCGGCGCAGGGGATACACAGCTTTTTTGCCGAGAGGGGCTTTGTTTATGTCAACACGCCCATCATTACCGGATCGGACTGCGAAGGCGCGGGCGAGATGTTCCGCATTACCACTCTCGATCCTCTCAAACCGCCCGTGACGGAAGAGGGGAAAGTGGATTGGAGCAAAGACTTTTTCGGAAAAGCCGCCAATCTCACCGTGAGCGGACAGCTCAACGCGGAGTGTTACGCCTTGGCGTTCAAGGACGTTTACACCTTCGGTCCCACTTTCCGCGCGGAAAAGAGTTATACCAACAGGCATGCGGCGGAGTTTTGGATGATAGAGCCGGAGATGGCGTTTGCCGATCTGGAAGCGGATATGAAGGTGATAGAAGCCATGCTCAAATACGTCATCAAATACGTGATGGACAGATGCCCGGAGGAGATAGCTTTCTGCGACAAATTCATCGAACCCGGATTGATAGAGAAGCTACGCGGCATTGTGGAAAAAGAATTTGCGCGCGTGACTTACACCGAAGCGATAAAATTGCTTGAACCGCATAAAGACGAATTCCAATATCCCGTTTTTTGGGGCGCCGACATACAAACGGAGCATGAGCGTTACCTGACGGAAAAGATATTCAACCGTCCCACTTTCGTCACCGATTATCCCAAGGAGATCAAGGCGTTTTATATGCGCATGAACGAAGACGGAAAAACGGTGGCGGCGGTAGACCTCTTGGTGCCGCAGGTGGGCGAGATCGTCGGCGGCTCGCAAAGGGAAGAGCGTTACGACAATTTGGTCGCGCGTATCAAAGAACTGGGGCTGAGGGAAGAAGATTATTCCTGGTATTTGGATCTGCGCAGATACGGCGGCGTAAAGCACGCGGGCTTCGGTTTGGGCTTTGAACGCCTCATCATGTATTTGACGGGCATGCAGAATATCCGCGACGTGATACCTTTCCCCCGCACGACGGGCAGCGCGGAGTTTTAAGATGAAAAGAGTGGGCATTGTTTCCGCTCTGGCGGACGAATCGACATATTTGCGTGAAAACTTGGGCAAATATCTTGGCGCAGACAGTGGCGCTTATGAGGTGCACAAGTATGACTGCGAAGGCAAACGGGTCTTTCTCATCAACAGCGGCGTGGGAGAAGTAGCCGCCGCTCTGTCCGCGCAATATTTGGTCATGCGATACGATGTGGAGATGATCCTCAACGCAGGGCTGGTCGGCTCTCTGAGCGCCGATCTCAAACGCGGCGCGCTTGCGCTCGTGAACGAGGTCGTGCATTATGATTTTTCGGCTTCTTATACGGACGAAAGCGTTATGGGCGTTCATGTCGGGCGCGATTCCGCCGTTTTGACCCCGGACATAACGCCCGCAGTCTTGTCCGAGCATCTCTCCGCCATGCCGAGAGTGCGCATAGCCAGCGGCGATAAATTCATCAATTCTTCTTCATTCAAGCAAATGCTTGCGGACAAGTTTGATTGCAAGATCTGCGATATGGAAAGTGCGGGCTTGTTCTTTGCCTGCGAAAAATTTTCTCTGCCGCTCATCATGGTCAAATGCGTTTCCGATAACGCCGACGAGGACGCGGACGTCAGCTTTGACAAGGCTATCGGCGGGGGAGTGAAAGAATATGTGGCGGCTGTCAGGGAATTGCTGACCAAAGTGTGAAAAGTTGCGTTCAACGCTTGACACTAAGTTATAATATTGATAATATATTATAGCGATATGCGCTACTGTGGCTCAGTTGGTAGAGCAGCTGATTCGTAATCAGCAGGTCGCCGGTTCGAGTCCGGCCAGTAGCTCCAAAAAATATGGGAGTCCGAAGGCGGCTCCCATATTTTTTGGAGATCTGCCGAATCTCGTCCCGGGCGAAGGTCGCCCTGGACGCGATCGGCAGATAAACTTATCGTGTTTATCACGTATGGCTCTGCAACGATCGCTATTCCGTCGCACTTGCGGCTTGGTCTTATATTGAGTTTTTGCTTGTGCTCCTTACGAGTCCGTCCGGTAGCTCCAAAAATAAAGGAGTCCGACGGGGCTCCTTTATTTTTGGAGATCTGCCGAATCTCGTCCCGGGCGAAGGTCGCCCTGGACGCGATCGGCAGATAAACTTATCGTGTCTGTCATGCATGGCTCTGCAACGATCGCTATTCCGTCGCACTTGCGGCTTGGTCTTATATTGAGTTTTTGCTTGTGTTCCTTACGAGTCCGTCCGGTAGCTCCAAAAAATATGGGAGTCCGAAAGCGGCTTCCATATTTTTTGGAGATCTGCCGAATCTCGTCCCGGGCGAAGGTCGCTCGTTATTGTTTTTCAGAAATAACAAAGATGTGCGCAAAAGCGGAATTGACACTTGCAAATTATTTTGATATAATTTTTTCAGCAAAGCAGAGGTGAAAATTATGTTGGAGATAAAAGACGGCAAATTTTTATTGAACGGAGATGAGTTTCGCATCTATTCCGGGTGTATCCATTATTTTCGCGTGCCGCAGGCGCTGTGGAAAGACAGGCTTGCCAAGCTGAAAGCGGCTGGACTTAACACGGTGGAAACGTATGTGGCGTGGAATATGCATGAGGCAAAACGCGGTGAATATGTTTTTTCCGGTATGGCGGACATAGTCAAGTTTATCAAAACGGCGCAGGAGCTGGGGCTTTACGTCATTCTTCGCCCCGGTCCTTACATTTGTGCGGAGTGGGATCTGGGCGGCTTGCCGGCTTGGATCCTGGCGGACAAAAACGTGGTGCTGCGCTGCATGAACAAGCCTTATCTTGCCTATGTGGAGGAGTGGTTCAAGGTGCTGTTCGACAAAGTGCGCGATCTGCAGATCACGCGCGGCGGCAATATCATCGCCATGCAGATAGAAAACGAATACGGTTCTTACGGCAACGATAAGGAATATTTGCAATATATCGCCGATCTGATGAAAAAATGCGGCGCGGAAGTTTTGCTGTTCACGGCGGACGGCAATTGGAGCAACTTTATCTCCGGCGGCGGACTGCCGGGCGTTTACAAGACGCTCACCTTCGGATCCAATGCGGCGGGGGCGTTTTCCGCCTTGAAAGGCTTGCAGGACGAAAACATGCCCAAGACCTGCATGGAATTCTGGGACGGCTGGTTTGACCATTGGGGCGAAAAACATCACGTTCGCCCGCCCAAGCAGGTGGAAAAAGAGATAAAAGACTTTTTGGATGCGGGCGCCAACTTCAATCTCTATATGTTCCACGGCGGCACCAACTTCGGTTTCACCGCGGGCGCGAATCACTTCGGAGATTATCAGCCCACCACCACCAGTTACGATTACAACGCGCCTTTGAACGAGTGGGGCGATTATACGCCGCTCTATCATGTTCTGCGCGCGCTCATGCTCAAAGAGCGCGGTTTGAGCGAGAGCGATCTGCCCCTGCCGCCCGCGCCGAAATATACCGATATCGGCACGGTAAAATTGACGGAGTTCGCCTCGTTGAAGGGCAATTTGGACAACATCGGCACCAAACACCGCAGCGGCAATCCCGCGAGTATGGAAGATCTGGGGCAACAGTCCGGATATATGTATTACTCCACGGTCATGCAGGGCAAATATGCCTTGCAGCCGCTTGCCGTTAACGGTATCCACGATCTCGCCTATATCAGCGTGAACGGCGGCGCGCCCAAGCGCGTTTACCGCAACAAGAAGGGGCTTTTCGGCAAAAAAGACGTTGCAAGCTGCAAGTTTTTGCAAGGAGCGGGAGAAAAGCTCACCTTGGACATTTTCCTCGATTGCATGGGCAGGGTGAATTACGGCGCGCGCATTTACGACCGCAAGGGGATAGAGAGCGTCACTTACGGCAATCAGCTTCTTTTCGGCTGGGATATTTGGACGCTGCCCATGGATAATTTGCAAAAGCTGTCTTACGACGGAGTGAAAAGCGTTCCCTGCTTTATGCGCGGCACCTTTGACGCCAAGAGCACTGGCGAGTGCTTTATCCACCTCAAAGGCTTTGTCAAAGGCTTTGTCACGGTCAACGGCTTCAACTTGGGCAGATATTGGAACATCGGACCGCAAAAGGCGCTCTGGCTGCCGTCCTGCCTGCTCAAAGAAAAAGACAACGAGATAGTAGTTTTTGAGCAGGAGGGATATTCCGCCGCACAGGTGGAAATCACAAGCGTTCCCGATTTGGGTTAAAGTGCGTCCATTTGCCGTTTCAAGCCCGCCGCATGTGCGTGCGGGCTTGTTTTATGCAAAAAAATCGCAAAAAACGGCAAAAAATTTTTTCATTTATTTGACATTGTTCAAGTGCATAACTATAATTATTTTGATAAAAAATTTTTCACGTTTCCGCATGGCGGAAAAAGGAGATAAACAATGAACGCTTATGTTCAACGCGTGCTTGACACGGCGATCGCAAACAATCCCAACGAGCCGGAATTCCATCAGGCTCTGACGGAAATACTTTCTTCGCTTTCCGAAGTTTTCGACGCTCATCCCGAATACGAAAAGAGCCAGATATTGGAGATGCTGGTGGAGCCGGAAAGGATAATCGCTTTCCGCGTTCCGTGGGTGGACGATAACGGCAAAGTGCAGGTCAACAAGGGCTACCGCGTGCAGTTCAACAGCGCGATAGGACCTTACAAGGGCGGATTGAGGTTCCATCCTTCCGTGAATATCTCCATCATCAAGTTCCTCGGCTTTGAACAGATATTCAAAAACTCCCTCACCGGTTTGCCCATCGGCGGCGGCAAGGGCGGTTCCAACTTCGACCCCAAGGGCAAGAGCGACGGGGAAGTGATGCGCTTCTGCCAATCTTTTATGGCGGAGCTTTATCGCCACATCGGTTCGGAAACGGACGTGCCCGCCGGCGACATCGGCGTGGGCGGCAGAGAGATAGGCTATATGTTCGGTTATTACAAGAAGATAGCCGACGAACACACCGGCGTGCTCACCGGACGCGGTTTGGAATACGGCGGCAGCTTTGTGAGAGTGCAGGCTACCGGTTACGGACTTGTTTACTTCATGGAAGAAATGCTCCTGTGCAACGGCTCTTCTTTCGACGGCAAGACCGTGGTGGTCAGCGGTTCGGGCAACGTTGCCATCTATGCGCACGAAAAGGCTACCAAGATGGGCGCCAAAGTTGTGGCGATGAGCGATTCCGGCGGTTATATTTACGACAAAAACGGCGTGGATCTCGAAGCGGTGAAGGAGATAAAGGAAGTCAAGCGCGGACGCATTTCCGATTATCTCAATTATCACCCCGAAGCGGAATACCACAAGGGCTGCAAAGGCATTTGGACGGTGCCTTGCGACATTGCTCTGCCTTGCGCCACGCAAAACGAGCTTGACTTGGAGTCTGCCGAAATTCTCGTCAAAAACGGCGTGAAAGCGGTGGGCGAGGGCGCCAACATGCCCAGCACCAACGAAGCGGTCAAATACTTTATGGAACACGACGTGCTCTTCGGACCCGCCAAGGCGGCAAATGCGGGCGGCGTGGCTTGCTCCGCGCTGGAGATGGCGCAGTCGGGCATGCGTATCTTCTGGAATTTTGATGAAGTTGACAGCAAATTGCAGCATATCATGACCGGTATCTTCCACAACATCGCCGACGCGGCGGAGAGATACGGCAAGGGCAAAAATTATCTGGACGGAGCCAATATCGCCGGCTTTGAAAAGGTTGCCAAAGCCATGATGGCGCAGGGCGTTGTCTGATCGAAAGCACGCTTGCAATTGCGGCGTCAACAGCGGCATTTATTAATCAAATAGGCTGCTTAAAACCAAAACTTTTATCGGATCGTTCAAAACGGTCCGATTTTTTATTTATGCGCCTTGTTATAGGTTGCAATGCGCGCGTGTGTGTGTTAAAATATATGTGTTAAAAATATTTGTTTGCATGGAGAAAAGTTATGGCAAAAGTTGCTGTTATCATGGGAAGTTTAAGCGATCTTGATTCCGTGCGTCCCTGCATAGACATTTTGCAAAAGTTCGACGTCGAGGTGGTGTCCAGAGTTATCTCCGCGCACCGCACGCCGGATACGGCTCACGAATTTGCAGCCGGCGCGGAAAAAGAGGGCATAGAAGTGCTCATCTGCGCGGCAGGCAAGGCGGCGCACTTGGGCGGCGTTATGGCGGCGTTCACTCCGTTGCCCGTTATCGGACTGCCCATCAAAAGCTCCACTATGGACGGACTTGACAGCCTTTTGTCCATGGTGCAGATGCCGGGCGGTATACCCGTTGCCACCGTTGCCATCAACGGCGCGCTCAATGCGGGACTGCTGGCGGTTCAGATACTTGCCGTAAAGTATCCCGATCTGATGAAAAAATTTAAGGCATATAAGGCGGAAATGGCAGAAAAAATTGCCGCCGACGACGCCAAATTACAAAAGGAGTTAAATAAATGAAAAGACTTGAACAGCTTTATGAAGGAAAGGCAAAAAAGGTCTTCCTGACCGACGATCCCGATGTGGTGCTCGTATCTTATAAAGATGACGCCACCGCTTTCAACGGCATCAAAAAAGGGCAGATAAAGGACAAGGGCATCGTCAACAACATTTGCTCCAACCATCTTTTCAGACTGCTCGAGGGCAAGGGCATTCCCACCCACTATATTGAGCAGATCAACGAGCGCGAAACTTATGTGAAAAAAGTTCAGATAGTGCCGCTCGAAGTCATCGTCAGAAATATAGCCGCCGGCTCCATGTCCAAGCGCTTGGGCATTCCGGAAGGCAAGGTGCTGGCAAAACCCGTTGTGGAATTCAGCTATAAGTGCGACGAATTGGGCGATCCGCTCATCAACGACGATCACGCCATCGCCATGGAGCTTGCCACTCCCGAAGAGATAGACACCATTAAAGCCATGGCGCTGAAAGTCAACGATATTCTCAAAGAATACTTTGCCGAGATCGGCGTGACGCTGGTGGACTTCAAATTGGAATTCGGCCGTTACAAGGGCGGCATCGTGCTCGCCGACGAGATCTCTCCCGATACCTGCCGCTTCTGGGACAGCAAGACGGGCGAAAAATTGGATAAAGACCGTTTCCGCCGCGATCTTGACGACGTGGACAAGGGTTATAGAGAGATCAAAAAGAGAATGGGTCTTGAATAATAAACATATACCGCTCGTTTTCGGGCGGTATTTGTCATCATTTTACGGAGGATAATATGGCTATCGATTATAAGAGCGCGGGCGTAGACGTGGAAGCGGGTTACGAAGCGGTCAAATTGATGAAAGAATACGTCAAAACCACTTATAACGGCGGCGTGCTCGGCGACCTCGGCTCCTTTGGCGGCTTTTACGCTCTGGACGATAAGCCGGACGGCGATTGCCTGGTGGCGGGCACGGACGGCGTGGGCACCAAGCTCAAATATGCCTTTGTGCTGGACAAGCACGACACCATCGGCATCGACGCGGTGGCAATGTGCGTGAACGACATCGTCTGCCAGGGCGCAAAACCGCTCATCTTTTTGGACTATATCGCTCAGTCCAAGCTCATTCCGCACAAGGTGGCGGATATTGTCAAGGGCGTGTGCGACGGCTGCCGTCAGTCGGGCTGCGCATTGATAGGCGGAGAGACCGCGGAAATGCCTGGATTTTATGCCGAGGACGAATACGACATCGCCGGCTTTGCCGTGGGCATAGTCAAGCGCAATAAAATAATCAACGGTAAAACCATCAAAGCGGGCGATACGCTCATCGGTCTTGCTTCCAGCGGCATACACAGTAACGGGTATTCGTTAGTGCGCAAGCTGTTCGGCGAAGACAAAAAATCATTGCTCACTTATAACGAAACGCTGGGCTGCACCCCCGCGGAAGTGGTGCTCACTCCCACAAAGATATATGTCAAAACGGTGCTTTCTCTGATAGAAAAATTCGAGATAAAGGGCATTGCGCATATTACGGGCGGAGGCTTTATAGAAAACATACCGCGCATCATTCCCAAAGGTCTGGGCATTGCCATCGATACGCAAAGCTATCCGCTCCCGCGCGTTTTCAAAGCGCTGGGCGAGCTGGCGGGCATAGAAAAGCGCAAGATGTATAACACCTTCAATATGGGTATCGGCTTGGTGCTCGCAGTGGATCCCGCCATTGCAAAAGACGTGGTCGCGGCGGCGGAAGAGCTGGGCGAGCAGGCTTACGTCATAGGCAAAGTCACAGACAAAGAGGGCGTGGAGTTATGAAAAACATCGCCGTATTCGTTTCCGGTTCGGGCAGCGATATGCAAAGCGTGATCGACGCCTGCGAAGCGGGCGGGATAAACGGAAAAGTGGTGGCGGTGATAGCAAGCCGCCCCGGGATCTTCGCTTTGGAGCGCGCCGCCAAACACGGCATAGAAGCGCGCGTGTTCAATGTCAAAGATTTCGGCGGCAGCGCCGAGAAAAAAGACGCCGCCATTGCGGAGTATCTGAAAAACAAGGATATCGGGCTTATCGTTTTGGCGGGATATCTCTCCAT
Source organism: uncultured Christensenellaceae bacterium (assembly GCA_944380295.1). Taxonomy (GTDB): domain Bacteria; phylum Bacillota; class Clostridia; order Christensenellales; family UBA3700; genus Alloclostridium. Next base: position 17,282 of record CALWHE010000025.1, on the reverse strand, counting down.
CGTTTCAAAGCCGCTTTTGGATATTTATGAGGGTAGAATAATAAATATCCACCCGTCATTGATCCCGCGCCATTGCGGAAAAGGCATGTATGGTCTGCATGTGCACAAATCGGTGCTCGCCTCGGGCGATAGTGAGAGCGGCTGCACGGTGCATTATGTAGACAGCGGGACGGACACGGGAAAAATCATCAAACAGGTGCGGGTGCCGGTTTTGCCGGGGGATACTCCGGAGTCTTTGCAGGCGCGCGTGCTGAAAGAAGAACACAAGCTGTTGCCGCAAGTGGTGGCTCAGCTTTGCAAATAATGCCAAAAAACAAGGAGTATAATATGAAAAAACGTGCATTGATAAGCGTTTCCGACAAGACCGGGATCGTGGATCTTGCGGCAAAATTGGAAGGTTTCGGATATGAGATAATATCCACGGGCGGCACTTTGAAAACGCTCAAAGCAGCCGGACTGCACCCCATCGACATCAGCGACGTTACCGGTTTCCCCGAATGTCTTGACGGCAGGGTGAAGACGTTGCACCCCAATGTGCACGCGGGACTTCTTGCCATGCGTTCCAATCCCGAACATATGGCGTTTTTGGAAAAAATGAATATTAATACGATCGATATCGTGGTGGTCAATCTCTATCCCTTCAAACAGACCATCTCAAAACCCGGCATTGAATTGCAGGAGGCAATAGAAAATATCGATATCGGCGGACCCACCATGCTGCGCAGCGCGGCAAAGAATTATCAGGACGTGGCGGTGCTGGTTGATCCCGCGGACTATGCCAAGGTGCTGGACGAGTTGGCAAACGGCGGTATCAGCAAAGAAACCAAGTTTTATCTGATGTATAAGGTGTATCAGCACACCGCGTATTACGATACGCTTATCGCCAACTATCTGCGCGAGCGCAACGGCATCAAATTCCCCGAAAAGTTCACGATGGCGTTCGATATGGCGCAGAGCATGCGTTACGGAGAAAATCCCCGCCAGGAAGCGGTGTTCTATACCGAGCCTTTCCCCGTGGCGGGCAGCCTTGCCAAAGCAAAACAGCTGCACGGCAAGGAGCTTTCTTACAACAACATCAACGATACCAACGGCGCGATAAATCTGCTCAAAGAGTTCTCGGAGCCTACCGTGGTGGCGTGCAAGCACTCCAATCCCTGCGGCGTGGCGTCGGATAAGACCATTTCCGGAGCGTTCTTCAAAGCCAACGCCAGCGATCCCACTTCCATCTTCGGCGGCATAATCGCGGCGAACAGGGAGATAGACGCGGCGACGGCGGAGCAGATAAGCAAGATATTCATAGAGATAGTGGTGGCGCCTTCTTTCAGCAAAGAAGCGCTCGACATACTCTGCGCCAAGAAGAATATCCGCCTTTTGGAACTGCCCGACATCGCCGAAGGTATCCCCGCGGGCAATTACGACATGAAAAAGGTGCTGGGCGGACTTTTGGTGCAAGACTTTGACGACAACGTGATAGATAAAGACAAGATAAAGGTGGTCACGGAAAAAGCGCCCACGGAGAAAGAATACGAAGACATGGAATTTGCCATGAAGGTGGTCAAGCATACCAAATCCAACGCCATCGTCATTGCCAAAGACAAAGTTACTTTGGGTATCGGCTGCGGACAGGTGAATAGGATATGGGCGACGAAACAGGCGATAGAGCACTCTTTGAGCGACACCAAAGGCGCGGTGCTGGCGTCCGACGCCTTCTTCCCCTTTGACGACTGCGTGGAAGAGGCGGGCAAGGCGGGCATAACCGCCATCGCACAGCCGGGCGGCAGCATCAAAGACGAACTTTCCGTCACCGCCTGCAACAAATTGGGCATCGCCATGATCTTTACCGGCGACAGACACTTTAAGCATTGAGAGGTCGAAAATGAGCGTATTGGTGATAGGAGGGGGCGGCAGAGAGCACGCCATTTGCGCGGCGCTTGCCAAAAGCCCCAAAACGGGAAAGTTATATTGTTTGCCCGGCAACGCCGGCATTGCGGAGATTGCCGAATGCGTGCCGCAGACAGGCGTGATGGAGTTTGAAAAGATAGGCGATTTTGTCGCCGCGCATCCGGACATCACCATGACGGTGGTCGCACCGGACGATCCGCTTGCGGCGGGACTGGTCGATTATTTGGAAGGACGCGGGTTCAGAGCTTTCGGACCGCGCGCCAACGCCGCCATCATAGAAGGTTCCAAGGCGTTCAGCAAACAGCTGATGACCAAATACGGAATACCCACCGCGGATTATCGGGAGTTCACCGATCACGACCAAGCGCTTGCTTACGTGCGCGAGGCGGAATATCCTCTGGTGGTGAAGGCGGACGGCTTGGCTCTCGGCAAAGGCGTTATCATCTGCCAAAACAAGCAGGAAGGAGAAGACGCCGTCAGAGAGATGATGGTGGACAAAAAGTTCAAAGACGCCGGCAACAAAATCATCGTTGAAGAGTTTTTGACGGGAAAAGAAGTTTCCGTGCTCTGCTTCACGGACGGCATGACCATAGTGCCCATGGTTTCTTCCCAAGACCACAAACGCGCTCACGATAACGACGAAGGGCTCAACACGGGCGGAATGGGCACTTTTTCGCCATCCAAAGTTTATACCGATGCGTTGGCGGAAGAGGTATACCGCGACGTGATCCTGCCCACCATGAACGCTATGAATTGCGAGGGCAGACCGTTCAAAGGCGTGCTCTATTTCGGCTTGATGATCACCAAAAAAGGCGCCAAGGTGCTGGAATACAACGCCCGCTTCGGCGATCCGGAAACTCAGGTGGTGCTGCCCAGATTGCAGACGGATCTGTATGAGATATTCGACGCCATCATAGACGGACGCCTGTCCGATATAGAAATCAAGTGGTCGGACGACGCCTGCGTGTGCGTTATCCTCGCCAGCGGCGGCTATCCGGAAAGCTATAAAAAGGGAGTGCCGATCACCATCGGCAAACTGCCGAAAGACATCACGCTTTATCATGCCGGCACGGCTTTCAAAGACGGAAAGCTGGTGACTTCCGGCGGAAGGGTGATAGGCGTCACCGCCAAGGGCAAAGACATAGAAGAAGCGCGCCAAAAAGCATACGCCGCCATAGAAAACATCCACTTTGACGGCATGTTCTACCGCCACGACATAGGCATCAAACTTTGACGGGGGATATATGGTTAAAAGAATTTTCGTAGAAAAAAAGAAGGGCTGCGACGTTGCCGCCGCCAAGACCAAATCGGACATATCCGTGGTGCTGGGCATTGCTTTGACCGATGTCAGGCAGTTTATCAGATACGACATCGAGGGGCTTGACCAAGACATTTATGACAAGGCGCTCAACACCATATTCAGCGAACCGCCCGTAGACGACGTGTTTGAAGACGAGCTGCCCGATATGCCCGGATACAAACTGCTTGTCACGGAATATCTGCCCGGACAATACGACCAGCGCGCAGACAGCGCCATGCAATGCGTGCAGCTGCTCTCCATGCGCACCCGTCCTTTGATAAAGTGCGCCACCGTTTACGCCTTTTCCGGGGCGAGCGAGAACGAAATGCAGAAGATAAAGCATTATCTCATCAACCCCGTGGACAGCAGAGAGGGAGATATGGATCTGCCCGAAACGCTGGTGCAGGAAACACACCCCGATCTGATAGTGCCCGACGTGGAAGGATTCACCTCTTTTTCCGATGAGGAATTGGCGCAATATCATGCCAAGCAGGGCTTTGCCATGAGCGTGGAAGACCTCAAATTCGTGCGCGAATACTTCAAGGGCGAGGGCAGAGTGCCCACCTTTACCGAATTGAAGGTGATAGACACTTACTGGTCCGACCACTGCCGCCACACCACGTTTGCCACGGAGCTTACGGACATCAGCGTGAACAGCGACGATCCGCACGTGCGCATAGCGCTCAACGAATATAAAAACCTGTTTGAGAAGTTCAACTCAAAGAGGGCGGACAAATACGTGTGCATGATGGACATCGCCACCATCGCCGTGAAAGAGCTGAAAGCGCGCGGCAAATTGGACAATTTGGACGTGAGCGACGAGATCAACGCCTGCTCCGTGGAAGTGGATGTGGACAACGACGGCAAAAATGAAAAGTGGCTGATCATGTTCAAAAACGAAACGCATAACCACCCCACGGAGATAGAGCCTTTCGGCGGCGCCGCCACCTGTTTGGGCGGAGCCATACGCGACCCGCTCTCCGGGCGCACTTACGTTTATCAGGCGATGCGCGTCACGGGCTGCGCCGATCCGCGCGAGAGCGTTTCCGCCACGCTGCCCGGCAAACTGCCGCAGCGCGTGATAACCAAAACTGCCGCCGCGGGGTATTCCAGTTACGGCAACCAGATAGGGCTTGCCACCGGACTGGTGGCGGAGATGTATCACCCCGGATATAAAGCCAAGAGGTTGGAAACGGGATACGTCATCGGCGGCAATAAAAAGGAAAACATCGTCAGAAGAAAGCCGGTCGAAGGCGACGTGATCGTGTTGCTGGGCGGCGATACCGGGCGCGACGGCTGCGGCGGCGCCACCGGTTCTTCCAAGGCGCATACCAAAACGTCAGTGGAAACTTGCGGCGCGGAAGTGCAGAAGGGCAATCCTCCCACGGAGCGCAAGATACAAAGGCTGTTCCGTGATCCGGAAGTGAGTAAGCTCATCGTCAAGTGCAACGACTTCGGCGCGGGCGGCGTTTCCGTGGCGATAGGCGAGCTTGCGGACAGCTTGGACATTTATTTGGACAAAGTGCCCAAAAAATACGACGGTTTGAGCGGCACGGAACTTGCCATTTCCGAATCGCAGGAACGCATGGCGGTGGTTTTGGATAAAAACGACGTGCAAAAATTCATCGAATATGCCGACAGGGAAAACCTTGCCGCCACCGCGGTGGCGGAGGTCAAGGATAACGGCTATATGCGCATGTATTACGCCGGGCGTTGCATAGTGGAACTCAAACGCGAGTTTTTGAACACCAACGGCGTAAAACAGCGCCAAAACGCCGTGATCAACGACAAGATATCCGATTATATCTCCAAACCCGCCCACGCCGCAAAAGCGTTCATCGAGGCGGGAGATCTGAAAGGCGCGGTGCTTGAAGAGATGGGCAGGTTGAATGTGTGCAGCACCAAGGGGCTGGGCGAGATGTTCGACTCCACCATAGGCGCTGCCAGCGTGCTCATGCCGTTCGGCGGCAAATATCAGCTCACGCCGGCAATAGCCATGGCGGCAAAACCGCCCGTGAGCGGCAAAACGGATACCGCCACGGTGTCTACATTCGGCTGTTCGCCTGCGCTTTTGAGCAGTTCGCCGTTCACCGGCGCCATCTATTCCATCGTGACGGCGGTTTCCAAGCAGATAGCCACCGGCGTGAGCATGGATACCATCAGACTCACGTTGCAGGAATTCTTCAAAAAGTTGGGCAGCGATCCCGTCAGATGGGGTGAGCCGGTCGGCGCGCTCTTGGGCGCGCTCTATGCGCAGATCAATCTGGAACTGGGCGCCATCGGCGGCAAAGACAGCATGAGCGGTTCGTTTGAGAATTTGGATGTGCCGCCCACGCTGATAGCTTTTGCCATGGGCGTAGGCAAGGCTTCCAAGCTCATCTCCAACACCTTTGCCGAAGGCGGAGCCACACGCATATACAGGCTCGCCGTGCCGCGCGACGCCGCCGGCATACCCAAATTCGGTAAACTTGTCAAAATGTATAAGTCCGTGACAAAAGCCATCGAAGCGGGCGACATAGAAGCCTGCACGGTGGTGGAAGAGGGCGGCGCGGTATGCGCGGTGCTCAAAGCCTGCATGGGCAATATGGCGGGCACCACCTGGGCGGCGCTCACGCCCGATATGTTCGCACCCGCATTCGGCGATCTGATCATACTCGCCAAAAACAGGACGAGGCTGCGCTCTTTTAATCCCGAATACATCGCCAAGCTGAACGGAACGCACACGATGAAAGTGGAAGGAGAAGACGTAGGCTTCTCGCTGAAAATGAGCGAGATAGCCAAAGCCTTTACCTCCACGCTGGAAGGGGTGTTCCCTTCCACGGCTCCCGCCAGCGGAGAGGTGAAAAACATCACTTGCAGCGCCGTGAAAAAGACGCGCGTGCAAAAGTTAGCCAAGCCGCGCGTGCTCATACCGGTGTTTCCCGGCACCAACTGCGAATACGATACGGCGCGCGCCTTTGAACGCGCCGGAGCGGTCGCCCGGACTTTTATCATCCGCAACCGCACGGCGGCGGAGATAGAAGAGAGCGCAAAACAGCTGATAGAAGCCATCAAAGAAAGCCAGATGTTGGCGTTCCCCGGCGGATTCAGCGGCGGCGACGAGCCGGATGGAAGCGGTAAATTCATTGCCACCACCTTCCGCAATCCCGCCGTGGCGGAAGCGGTGATGGACATGCTCTATAAGCGCGACGGTCTGGCGCTGGGCATTTGCAACGGTTTCCAGGCGCTGATCAAATTGGGCTTGGTGCCTTTTGGCGAAATACGCGAGCAGACTGCCGACGCGCCCACGCTCACGTTCAATAATATCTCCCGTCACGTTTCCACCATCACCAGAATTAGGGTGGCTACCAATAAATCCCCTTGGCTTTACGGCGTGCATGTGGACGACGTGTTCAACGTGCCGGTCAGCCACGGCGAGGGCAAATTCGTATCTTCGCCCGAACAGCTGCGCGCGATAATAGAAAACGGACAGGTTGCCACTCAATACGTGGATATGCAGAACAACGCCACCATGACAAGCCCCTTCAATCCCAACGGATCCATGATGGGCATAGAGGGCATCATAAGTCCCGACGGCAGAGTGCTGGGCAAGATGGGACACAGCGAGCGCCGTGACGACGATCTTTATAAGAACGTCCCCGGCAATTACGACATGAAGATATTTGAAAGCGGAGTGAACTATTTTTCGTAATGAAGGTCACTGACATAACCGAACAAAAGAAGAAAACGGGCAGACTCAATCTTTTTTTGGACGGTGAGTATCATTGTTCGATCGCGGCGCGCCTCGTTGAGGAGCGCCGTGTGTATATCGGCATGGAAGTAGACGCCGAGGAATTGGCAAAGATAATATTTGAAAGCGACAGGCAAAAGGCGTTCGATTACGCTTGCGCCTATGTGGGCAGGCACCCTTCCACCGCCAAGGCGGTCAAAGAAAAGCTTTACGAAAAAGGTTACGGCAAAGCCGTGGTGGAACACGTGCTGGCAAAGATGAAGGAATACGGCTTTGTGGACGACAGGGCTTTTGCGGCAGATTATTTTGAAGCGCGCCGCGGCAGCTGCGGCATCAAAAAGATCGCCCTCAAATTGCTGGAAAAGGGAGTGAGCGAGCAGGATATTGCCGTGATCTACGAGTTGGAAGACAAGGAGAGCGCTTTGCAAAGCGCTCTGACAGCCGCCAAACGGCACCAGGGGAACAAGCCCGCCGATGAAAAATACTTGGCTAAGCTGTATCGTTTTTTGTCGGCAAGAGGATATGAGAGCGAGATAATTTCCAAATGCATGGCGCAAGCCAAGAGGGACAGCGATGAAGGTGTTGACTAACGCGCAGATAAGAGAGGCTGACAGGCGCACGATAGCGGGCGGCACGCCCGGCAGAGAGCTTATGCGCCGCGCCGCGCAGGCATTGTTTGAAGCGGCGGATATTTATGCCGGGAGCACATACGTGATATGCGGCAAGGGCAATAACGGCGGCGACGGCTATGCGCTCGCCTGCATTTTACGTGAAAAGGGCTGCCGGGTAAAAGTGTTTGCAACAGACAGCCCCAAGGGCGACGCGGAATTTTTTGCAGAGGAATACAAGCGCGGCGGCGGAGAGGTTTTTCCTGTGGAAAATTGCGACTATGAGTGTGATACGATCGTGGATTGTCTGTTCGGTTCGGGTTTTCACGGGCAGGCAGACGGCGTTTATAAACAGGCGATAGAGCGGATAAACGCAAGCGGCGCGTTTGTTTTGAGCGCGGATATGCCAAGCGGTCTGAACGGCGACAGCGGCAGGGGCGGCGCATGCGTTCAAGCCGATGTTACGCTGGCTGTCCAGGCGGCGCGCTTCGGGCATTTTTTGGGCAAGGGCAAAGACGTGTGCGGCAGGCTTGAAGTTGCGGACATCGGCATAGATATCGGCGCGGCGGGCGCGGACATCGTTGACGAAGACTTCTGCGCAAAGTTATTCCCGCCGCGCAAAAACGACTCGAATAAAGGCACTTACGGTAGATGCGCCGTCATCGGCGGCAGCGTGAATTTCCCGGGAGCCGTCAAACTTGCGGATATGGGGCTTTCCGCCTTGCAGAGCGGCTGCGGTTTGTGCACGATCGCCGCGCCGGCGTTTTTAATGCCCGCGCTTGCCTCGTGCGTGGTGGAAAACACGCTCTTTCCGCTCAAAGACGACGGAAAGGGCATTTGCTTTGATAAAGAAGAAGCGGACAAACTTTTGCGCGGCTTGGAATGCGTGGCGATAGGACCGGGAATAGGCGCAAATCATCACGAAACGGGCAAATTCATCAAAGAGCTTGCCGCAAGAGAGATAAAATTGATCATAGACGCCGACGGATTGAATTGTCTGGCGCAGGATCTGGGGGCAATAAGCGGACATCGGGCGCAGATATTGCTCACGCCTCACCCCATGGAGATGGCGCGGCTTTGCGGCTCTTCTTTGCCGGAGATTTTGGACAGTCCCGTGCAGACCGCCGTAGAATTTGCCAAAAAGCATGACGTGTGCGTGCTGCTTAAAGGCGCCGCCACCGTCATCACGGACGGAGAGAAAACGGCGCTGATGAAAGACGGCGGACCGTATCTCGCCAAGGGCGGGAGCGGCGATGTGCTCACGGGCGTGGCGTGCGGCATCGCCGCGCGCGGATATTCGCTTTTTGCAAGCGCCGCGGCGGCTTCTTATCTTTGCGCAACGGCGGGCGCCGACATCTGCGCGCAAATCGGCGAATACGGAACGTTGCCTTCCGCGGTGGCGCTTCGCGTAAAACAAATAATCGATAAATACAAAAACAGTTAGCGCGGGTATAAGTCCGCCCATAGTGTCAAAAATAACATCGTCCCGACAAAAAACATATTATATACGGGATAAAACAGGGAAGATACTATGGTCAGACGCGGTGAATTGTATTATGCGGATCTAAGTCCTGTGGTCGGCAGCGAACAGGGCGGAGTGCGCCCCGTGCTGGTGGTGCAAAACGACGTGGGCAATAAATACAGCCCCACCGTGATCGCCGCCGCCGTCACCAGCAGGATAGACAAGGCAAAACTTCCCACGCATATAGAGCTTTCCGCACATGAATACGGTTTGCCCAAAGATTCGGTGGTGCTTTTGGAACAGATCAGAACGCTGGATAAGACCAGATTGAAGGAGCGGATAGGGCAGGTTTCGGCAGAGAAAATGCGCAGGATCAACGAAGCGCTGCTGGTAAGCCTGGGATTTTACGGATAATATAGATAAGCAAGGCTTGCTTTACTTGATTTTTACGCAATATAATCGTTAATAAACGTTTATGTGTTAAAATTTGCTTACTTTAACGATAAATAAATGAATTGGAACAATCTTTTACTTGTAAATTCTTTACTATATAACCGATATACTATATAATTATTATATAAGCGCGGTTTGCGCGCTAAAATACTAAGCGAGGGAATTATGAACAAGGTAATGCAATTGTTACATAAGGTGTTCATGACCGATCCCAACGACAAAGATGGAATGCAGCCCGCCGAGGCGATAAGCTACTCCATCTGCGGTTTCGGACAGAACCTTATTTCCGCAATAGTAAGCTCCTATCTGACTTACTATCTCACCAACGGTTTGTTGGTGGCTTCGGCAGCAGTCGGTTACATAATGCTCGGCACCCGTGTTTATGACGCACTCAACGACCCGATAATGGGCACGATAGTCGACCATACGCACAGCAGGTGGGGCAAGAGCAGACCGTATGTGTTGTTTGCTTCCATACCGATCGCCATTTTGACCATCATGTGCTTCCTGCCTTATAATCTGTGGGGCATGCCTTTCGGTATCGATCCCGTTGACGGCTGGAAGACCGTTACCATCGTTACGGTGTTCTATGTGCTCTGGTCCATGGCTTATACCGCCGTTGACGTTCCTTATTGGAGCTTGGCTACTTCGATGACTTCAAACACCTTCCAGCGCGGCACAATGCTCACTATTGCAAGGCTTTTGTGCACCGCAGGCTCCGGCGTGGTTTCCATCATCGTTCCGCAGCTTTCCAACGCATGGCTCAAAGACGTGCAGGACGAAGCGGGCAACATCATAAAAGGTCAAGAAGAAGTTGCCGCAGAGATATTGCAGAAGAATTATGTTTGGATGGTGATCGTCATCGTTATAATTGCTTTGCCGATGTTCTATCTCGGTTTCAAAAAGAGCAAAGAAAGATTCTACGATCCCACTCAAACTCTCACGCTCAAACAAAACCTCAACCTTTTGTTCAAAAATAAGCCCTTGCTGCTCATAGTGCTTGCAGGTATCCTCGGCGGCGGCAAGACGCTCTATCTTTACAGCACGATGTATGTTGCGCAATATTGCTTCCCCGGCGTGGGCGGCGTTTCCTGGGCAACGCTCTTTACCATGGCGGCGGTCCCGGGCGGACTTGTGGCAAGCGTGCTCGTTCCCTGGTGCACCAAGAAGTGGGGCAAGAGAAATACTTTCATTGTTTCCCACATCTTCGGCGGCGCGGTGCTTATAGCAGCGTTCTTCATTTGCAGATATGCAAAGGGCGGCAGCATAGACAACCTCGCGGTGCTGTGGATCTATGTGGTGGCGCTTGTGTTCGCCGGTATCCCTCAGGGCTTTGCCAATATCATCACTTATGCTCAGATAGCTGACTGCATCGAGTATATGGAATGGAAGACCGGTCAGCGCGGCGAAGGCATCTGCTTTGCAATGCAGACCTTTATCAACAAGATCGGTATCGCGCTGGGCGCGGCGTTCTCCTGCTTCGGCTTGGCTTGGGCAGGTATCGACGACGCTACCTTGTGGGGTCAGCTTGCCGACGCGGAAAGAGAGTATGCTCAGCACTTCCTTATCGGTATCACTCTTATCCTGCCCGGTGCAAGTATGATACTCTCGGCGATTCCTTACTTCTTCTATAACTTCAATGAGGAAGATCAGGCTAAGGCAGTGAAAGAAATAGCCGAACGCAAGGCGGCGGCTTTGGCTGCGGAAGGCGCTGACGGCGGCAGCATCGACGTGGACGCGGGCAATATCGATGTCGGCGGCGACGTTCCCGGCGACGCTCCCACGGAAGCATAATAATCGAAATACTTTCGTAAATTGCGGTGTGCGGTAGTTGTGAAACTGCCGCACATTGTGATATAATAAAGTCGATATGGCATACGTTTCTCTTTATCGCAAATTCCGTCCGCAGACTTTTGAGAAAGTCATCGGACAAAAGCATATCACGCGCACCTTGGGCAACCAGCTCAAAAGCGGCAACATCTCGCACGCTTATCTTTTTACCGGCTCGCGCGGCACGGGTAAGACTTCCGTAGCCAAAATTTTTGCGCGCGCCGTGAATTGTGAGCACCCTTTGGCGGACGGCTCGCCGTGCGGTGAGTGCGCCACTTGCAGGGAACTTGCCAACCCTGCCTGCCTGGACATTTTGGAGATAGACGCCGCTTCCAATAACGGCGTTGATGAAATACGCGATCTGCGCGATAACGTCAAATATATGCCGTCCATCGCCAAATATAAGGTTTATATCGTGGACGAAGTGCACATGCTCTCGCCGCAGGCGTTCAACGCCTTGCTCAAAACGTTGGAAGAGCCGCCCGAACACGTTATCTTTATCCTTGCCACCACGGAAGTGCAAAAGATACCCGCCACCATTCTCTCGCGCTGCATGCGTTTTGATTTCCGTCTGCTCACCATAGACGAACTCATCAAATTGCTCATCAACGCCTTTGAGGGGATAGGCAGAAAATATGAATACGACGCTTTGGTCGCCATCGCGCAAGCCGGACAAGGCAGTGCGCGCGACACGCTTTCCTTGGCGGACATGTGCATTTCTTATTGCTCGGATGAAGTGACTTACGATCAGGTGATAGAAGCGCTGGGCATTTGCTCTCCGGAACTCATCCTCAAATTGACGGAAGACATATTGCAAGGCGATGTGGATTCCGCCTTGCATGAGCTGAACGGCATGTATGAGCAGGGCAAAAGTATCGGCGGCATTAGCAGGGAGATCGCGTCAATGCTCTCCTGCGTGAGTTATGCCAAAAACTGCAACGGCGCCAACACCTTTCTCAAACTCACCTCGGAGATGTTCGACAAGGTAAGACAAGTGGCGGCAAAGACGGAGAACGCCAAAATTTTGCACGCCATGGAAGTGTTTTGCTATCTCGACGGCGAACTGCGTTACAGCACGCTGCCCAAGGTGATGCTTGAAATGGCGGTGATCAAGGCATGTGAAATATCATCCGATTTTTCACAAGACGGGATACTCAAAAGGATCAAGGCGATCGAAGAAAGGCTGCAACGCGGCGGCACGTTCGGCGCGTCGGCAACGGAGCAAGCCGCTCCGCTCGACGGTAAAACGGTGTGGGGCAAGGTGATAACCGCATTGCGCCGCGAGAACAACTCCGCGCGCGTTTTGCTTGACAATTACACGCCGCGCTGTGAAGTGCGCGACGGCATTTTATTTGCCTATTTTGCCGATCCCATCGCGTGCCGTGTAGTCAGCACGGTCGCCGATATGATAGAAGCGGCGGTGAAAAAGGAATTTCCGGAAATAAGCGGGCTGAAAATTTTGCCCGAAGACCTGCACGACGAGGCTGACGTGCAGATAGACAAAATAAAAAACCTGGCGGGAGAAAGCCGGGTAAACGTTATCGGAGGTAAAAACAATGGCTAAATTCGGCGGCGGCTTTGGCGGCGGTATGAATATGCAGGCAATGATGAAGCAGGCTCAAAAATTGCAACAAGATATGTTGAAGGCAAAAGAAGAGCTGGCGGAACTGGAAGTGACGGGCAGCGCAGGCGGCGGCTTGGTGGAAGTGACGATGACTTGCGATATGAACGTGAGCGCCGTTAAGATCAAACCGGAAGCTGTGGATCCCGACGATATCGAAATGCTCGAAGATCTGGTGGTGGCGGCGTTTAACGACGCGCAAAATAAAGCCAAAGAAGAGTCGGATAAGCGCATGGGCGCCTTTGGCGGACTTATTTGATGAACAGAGAGATAGAACCTTTCAGCCGCTTAGTGGCTGAATTTACCAAACTTCCCGGAGTGGGCGCAAAAACCGCTCAGCGTTACGCATACAGCGTTATCCGCATGCCGGAAGAGGAAGTGGAAGAATTTGCCGCCGCGCTCACGGAGTGCAAAAAACGCATACATTATTGCAGCGTGTGCGGCAATTATACGGATAAGGACGTGTGCGACATTTGCGCCACGCGTGATAAGTCCGTGATCTGCGTGGTCAAGGAGCCGAAAGACATAACCGCCATAGAAAAGACCAAAGACTTCGACGGCGTTTATCACGTTTTGCACGGCACTTTGAATCCGCTTGCCGGCATTGGTCCGGACGATTTGACCATAAAACAGCTTTTGCGGCGCTTGGACGGAGTGAAAGAAGTCATTCTTGCCACCAATCTTGACGTTGAAGGAGAAGCCACGGCGGTTTATATCTCCCGCCTGATCAAGCCTTTGGGCATCAAGGTTACCCGCATTGCCGGCGGTATTTCCATGAACAGCGACCTAGAATACGCCGATGAGGTCTCTTTGGGACGCGCCATGCAAAACAGGACGGAGATCTGATGCGGGCGGCTGTCATCGGCGCGGGCGCGGCGGGTTTGACGGCGGCGGCGGAGCTTGCCGGTGCGGGCGCACATGTGGATCTTTATGAACGCAACGACCGCGCGGGCAAAAAACTCTGCATAACGGGCAAGGGCAGATGCAATCTCACCAATAACTGCACGCCCGCGCAAGTGCTCGAAAACGTTGTTTCCAATCCCAAATTTTTATATTCGGCAATAAATTCCTTTACGCCGCAGGACACCATGGCTTATTTCCGAGCCTTGGGCGTGCCGCTCAAAGAAGAGCGCGGCAGAAGGGTCTTTCCCGTTTCGGACAGGGCGGCGGACATAGCGCAGGCATTGCTTGCGCACGCACGCGCAAAAGGGGTGAATATCATTTATTCCACGCGCGTAACCGGCGTAAATGCCGGCGCGGACGGCTGCGAGGTGATCGCAGGCGGCGTTTGCGAAAAATATGACGTCGCTGTGATAGCCACGGGCGGAGCAAGCTATAAGGCGACCGGCAGCAGCGGTGACGGATACGCCTTTGCTCGGGCGCTCGGGAACAATATAATCACTCCTAGGGCGGCTCTCGTTCCGATTTATCTGCGAGAAGACGTATCTTCTCTGGCGGGGCTTTCTCTGCGCAATGTCACGGTTTCTCTGCGCGCTCCCGGTAAAAAAACGCAGTCTTTGTTCGGCGAAATGCTCTTTATGCATAAGGGCGTGAGCGGTCCGGTGATCCTGTCCCTTTCCGATCTGTGCCGCGATATGACAAACGGCGGCGGCTTTGTTCAAGGCAGCGTGCTGGAAATAGATCTCAAACCCGCTCTCGACCGCGAAAAGCTAGACAAGCGCCTGATCAGGGAGTTACTTGCCGGACATACCAAACAGATGAAGAACATCATGCCGGCGCTGGTGCCCGGCTCGCTCATTCCCTTTGTGCTTGCAGGAGCCGGTATCGCACAGAATATGCGCGCCTGCGACATCACCGCCGCACAGCGTTCCGCGCTAGCGGGCGCGCTCAAAGGTCTGGCTTTTACTCCGGTGAAAACGGGCAGCATAGAAGAAGGCATTGTCACCGCAGGCGGTGTGGACGTAAAAGAGATAGATCCGCGCGATTTTTCCGATAAAAAAGCCGGGAGAGTTTACTTTATCGGAGAGGTGCTGGATGTGGACGCGCTCACGGGCGGTTATAATCTGCAAATAGCTTTTTCCACGGCTATGGCGTGCGCCAGGGGAATAATCAAAAAATATTCTCTTTGAGCGGCGCTTCAAACATTTGAAAAACTTTTGCTTTTATAATATAATATCAATATGATAAACATAGCGATAGACGGACCTTCCGGAGCGGGCAAAAGCACCGTTGCCAAGCTGGTGGCAAAAAAATTGGGCATAACATATCTGGATACCGGCGCAATGTATAGGGCGTGCGCGCTTTATTTCATGCGCCGCGGCATTGGAGCGGATGACGAGAGAGCCATCAAAAAAATGCTCCCCGATGTTGAAATATCCTTTACCGGAGAGGGCGAAGAGAAAAAAGTTTTACTGTGCGGAGAAGACGTGAGCCGCGCCATACGCGAGCATGCCGTGTCAAAGGCCGCTTCCGACATCTCCAAGCTGCCGTGCGTGAGAGATTTTTTGGTGGCAAGTCAGCGCAAAATAGCCGCCTGTTCCGACGTGGTGCTGGACGGAAGAGATATAACCAGCAACGTTTTGCCGCACGCGGAGTTCAAATTTTACCTCACCGCTTCGGTGCAGGTGCGCGCCGTGCGCAGATATAAAGAACTGCAAGCACGGGGTGAAAATATCGAATTCGATAAGATAAAAGCGGACATAGAAGACAGGGACAGAAACGATATGCAACGCGCTTACGCCCCGCTGGTGAGAACTCCCGATTCCGTTTATATCGACAGCGGAGATATGACCGCGGAGCAGGTGGCGCAATTTATCACGGACAAAGTAAAGGCGAAAAATAAAAATTAAAGGTTATATTTTATGAGCGAACAAACCGGCGCAGACAAAAAAAACAAGAAGAAAAAAAAGAAGAAACACAGAATAAACGCCCTTTCGCGTTTTGTGGCTTTTCTTGCCCGTCCGCTGCTTTGGCTGATATATCCGACCAGGATCTTGGCAAAAGAAAGATTCCCGCAAGAGGGCGGCGCGCTGTGTGTGTGCAATCACTTTTCCGCCATGGACGCCAACCCAATTCTTGCCAGATTGGTCAAAAAGAAACGCCATGTGATGATAAAGGCGGAAATGTTCAAAAACAGACTTGTAGGGGACTTTTTGCGCGCAATGGGCGGCATTCCCGTCAGGCGCGGAGAGGCGGATCTGGCGGCGGTGAAAGAGGTGATGTCCGCGCTCAACAAGGGCGAAAAAGTGGTGGTGTTTCCGGAAGGGACGCGCAATACTTCGGGCGTCGATCTGCAACCTCTGAAAAACGGAGTGGCGCTGATGGCGCTCAAAACAAAATCGCAGGTGATCCCGCTGATGTATTACAAGAAAGCCGGCTTTTTCAAGAAAAATTATCTGATGGTGGGCACGCCTTTTTCCTTTGAAGAATATTATGACAAGCCCGCCCACGAGATAGAGGGCGAAGTAACGGCTCTGATGCGCGAAAAGATGCTGGCTACCAAAAAAGAATTGGACGAGATAGTGGAAAAATTCTGCGGCAATTACAAGAAATATCTTGCTGCCAAAGAGGCGGAACGCAATGGAAATTAAGGTGGCACAGGGCGCCGGCTTTTGTTTCGGCGTGAAAAACGCGGTGGAGATCGCGCGTGAGCAAGGCGCAAACGCCTGCGTGCTGGGCGAACTGATACACAACAGATCCGTGCTGGACAAATTGGCGGAGTGCGGCGTTACCACCGTTTTTTCGCCCGACGAATGCCCGCCGGGAAAAACGCTCATTATTCGTTCCCACGGCGAGAGCAGGGCGGTTTTCAAGCGCATAGAGCAGCTAGGATACGAGTGCATAGACGCCACTTGCCCCTTTGTCAAAAAGATACACGAGATAATTTCCGCCGCCGGCGAAAACGGCAAGACCGTGATCCTCATCGGCGATAAGGGACACCCGGAAGTGGTGGGTTCCGCCGGTTGGACGGACGGCAGATGTCTGATAATATCTTCAGAGCAAGAGGCGGAACAAGCCGATATCGGCGAGTTCGAGCCGTGCTGCGCGGTGGTGCAGACCACTTTTGACGCGCAATTATATAATAAAATCATAAAAGTTATCGAAAACAAGTGCAAATCAGTTGAAATAAACAGCACGATTTGTTATACTACTGCACAGAGGCAAAAGCAGGCGGAAGAGCTGGCAAAAACCTGCGACGCGGTCATCGTGGTGGGCGATAAGCATTCTTCCAATACCGCAAAATTGCGCGATATAGCCGCAAAGTATTGCCCGAAAACTTATTTGGTAGAAAATATTGCCGATTTATCGGCGGTAGCAAAAAATATAACAAGGCTGGGAATAACAGCCGGAGCATCAACTCCGCAAGAGTTGATTGAGGAGGTAAAACAACAGATGAGTGAAGCTCAGGAAAACAA
>CALWHE010000024.1 GCA_944380295.1 uncultured Christensenellaceae bacterium | reverse complement strand
GCCTCGCTTCCCGCTCTGCCTCGCTTCCCGCTCCGCCCCGCTTCCCGCTCTGCCTCGCTTCCCGCTCTGCCTCGCTTCCCGCTCCGCCCCGCTTCCCGCTCTGCCTCGCTCCCCGCTCCGCCTCGCTCCCCGCTCCGCCTCGCTCCCGCTTGCAAAGTGCTGTTCGAAATACCCAAAATATCCATATTTTAATATAAATTTTATTTTTGAACTTTGTTCAAAAATAATAATAAAATATTTGATTTTAATAGACGGATATTATATAATATGTCCATGAATTCGGGAAAAGGTCTGAACTTTTTGTGCGGAGAAGGCGAATTGCGCTCGGCAGAGCGCATGATCTCCGCCGCGGAAGAGATTTCACGGCTGAGCGCGGAAGATTTGTCCGCAAGAGAGCAGCTGCTGTTCCGCCGCGCTTCTTACATGCTCGGCTGCGAAAGGCGCAGACTCTTGCGCGTGCTGGCGGAGATGGAAGGGCTTTGTCTGGGGCGCGGGAGAGCGGAGCATTTTATTTAAGGCGTTTGGCACGCTCAATGTCAAATTTGTGCAAATAAGCAACATTTTACACAAAACTGTATTGAAAACAGGACTTAGGTCTGTTATCATTTGGCTGTAAAGCAAATGACCGGGCGGCAGAAAAACTGTTTGCGGCGTTTGTCCCGTGCGGGAAAAGACCGGCGGATGAGGTGGGATATGAGTAAAAAAAAGATGTTTATCGTTGCGGCGGCGCTCATTTTATGTCTGGCGCTGGCGGGCGTATTGGCGGCTTGCGCCGGCAGCGACGGCGTGGGCGTGAAGTCCATAGAAAAGACCGGTTCGGAAGGCAGCACGGATATTTACACCGTTTATTACACGGACGGGACCACCACCACGTTTGAAGTGCAAAACGGCACGGACGGAGCGGACGGCGAAAGCGTGAGCGCGCAGGACATATACGAGCAATACAAACTTGCCACGGGCGATACGCTCACATACGAAGAATTTATCGACAAGTATCTGGACGTGACGGTGGCGCAAGACAATTCCGAAGTCATCTCTTCCGTGCTGCGTTCCACGGCGGCGGTTTATACCGAGTTTTATGAAACGCAGTCCTCCTTCCCCATGGGCGGCAGTTTGAGCGGCACGGCGGTATATACCGGTTCGGCGGTGATCTACAAGATAGAGGGCGATCACACCTGGTTCATCACCAATTATCACGTGGTATACAGTGAAAACGCCAACGAAGACAATCTCACATATTCCCGATCGGGCGCGGACGATCAACACATTGCGCGCCGCATAATTTTGTATCTTTACGGCAGCGAAGGCACGCCTGTAAAGAGCGGCGAAACAAACGATTACACCGCTTACGATTATGGTAAATACGCGATAGAATGCGAATACGCCGGCGGTTCCGAGCAAAACGATCTTGCCCTGCTCAAAGCCAAGACCGCGGACGTCAAGGCGATCAACTCCGACGTGTGCGAGGTATCTTTTGCCGAGGG
Organism: uncultured Christensenellaceae bacterium; assembly: GCA_944380295.1. Classification (GTDB taxonomy): domain Bacteria; phylum Bacillota; class Clostridia; order Christensenellales; family UBA3700; genus Alloclostridium. Next base: position 2,701 of record CALWHE010000024.1, on the reverse strand, counting down.
TTACGACGTGGGCGATACCGCCATCGTCATCGGCAACACGGGCGGCGACGGCATCAGCGTGACGGAAGGCATAGTCAGCGTGCACAGCGAAAACATCTATTTGGAGATCAGCGGCGAAAAAACCGTGCACCGTTCCATGCGCGTGGACGCGGCGATGTATGGCGGCAATTCCGGCGGCGGCTGTTTTAACGTTTACGGGCAGCTCATCGGCGTGCCGCACGCGGGCAACGGCGAGGAAGAACAGGGCATAAATTACGCCATACCCGTGGATACGGTGAAAAGCGTTGTAGACAACCTTTATCATTACGCCGCGAGCGGCAAACTCGGCGCATACAAGGTGACCTTGGGCGTTACGGTGACGGAAGACAACTCCCGCTACGTATACGACGAGATGAGCGGCAGCGGCAAGATAACCGCCGACACCGTTGTCGAAGAGGTCACGGAAGGAGGAATTGCCGCCGCGCTCGGTTTGCAGGCGGGGGACAAGATAATAAAAGTCACCCTTTCGGGCGGCGAATATACCCTGATGCGCAGCTATATGCTCAATTATCCGCTTTTCGCCCTCAAAGAGGGGGATACGTTCACGATAACTTACGAGCGCGGCGGCGAGGAACACACCACCGCGGCGCATACCGTGGCCGCCGGGGAGTTGGCGAAAGTCGCGTGAGAGCGCGGCAAAGCGCAAAAGAAGCCGCGTGCGGCGCGCTTGGCAAACAGCGGCACATTCGGTAAAGCGGCACATCCTGTAAACATGTGGCAAACAAAAACCGAGGCAGTCTGCCTCGGTTTTTCCGCCCTGCCCCGGCGCGTTATTTTTCCGCGTCGCTTACTTTCAGATCCATATATCTGAACCCGCTGAAAGTGGCGGTCAGGCTTTTTTCGCCCGCCTGCGCATGCAAGAACACCTCGCGCCACGTGTTGGTAAAATAGCTGTCTTGGATCTCGCCGTCCACGCTGATATATTTTTTGACGGGGCCGGTAAACAGCACCACCGTGTGACCGTCCACCTCGTAAACTTTGCAATTGTGCCGGAAGAAAACAGGGGCAACAGCCATCCCCACCAAAAAACCCAAAGCGCCGAAAACGTAATAATGCGTGCAGCAAAGCGCTATGCAGCCCGCGGCGCCCAACGCGATGAGCGCCGCGCCCGTTATCAGATACGCCTTCACCCGCTTGATTTCCGGCACTTTATCCGGTTGCGGCGAGCGGATTTGTTCGGGAAAAGAGCCGCCGCTCACCTCTTCGCCGCTCACATGTCCAAACTCTTCGAGCTTTTGCAAAGACACCGTTATTTTCTGCCAAAAAGAGATGTCAGCGATCACTAAGTTCCCGCCGGCAACGGCTTGGAGCCGGGCGTGCGATTTGAGCGCATAAGGCATGCTCACCGCCGTTTTTTCGTCCACATTGATATAATGCCGAATGTTGCCGCAATAGATCTCCACTTTATGTCCGTCCAAAACAAATTCCTTGCAGCGGGTGCGGAGCGCGACTATCGCCAAATACACGATGAGCACCGCCGCAAGCACGCCCACACTGAGGGCTATGTCGTTTTGGCGGGCGAGAGTATAGTTTACGGACGCCACTTCTACGTCGGAGATCTCGTCGGAGTAAAAAGTGCGGGGCAGATCTTCCACAAAGCGCCAACCGCGCGAGAGGCGATAACTTATAGTTTCCACCTCCGCGCCCCCGGGCGTGACAAGCCGCACCACCACGTCTGCCCGCTCTATTTCGCGTGAAAATTCAAAGGATATCCTGCTGTATGATTGCGTTTCAACGGTTCCGACCGAATAGCTGAACGATTTTTTCAACTCCGCCGAACACTCCGCTTTTCCCAAAGGGACCGCAGATAAAATAATTGCCGCAACACACAGCAATATCAGACAAATGCAGAGGCAGCGCACGAGCAAAACACGCTTTGAAACGCTCATATAGGACGAAATTTTCTTTTCCATAGCCCCAGTATAGCACAAAGAAAGAGGCTTGTAAAGAGGGTTTTGAAAAATCGAATTTGTTTGCAAAGAGCGCCCTTTTGCTGCGCAAAAAGCGGGAAAACGCCGGCTTATCGCGCGCAATATTTTGCGCCGAAATGCCGACATGAAATTTTTGTTGCCAAAATACTGGACAACGGCTTTTATATATGGTAATATTACTATGCTTTTGGCTCCATGGTCAAGCGGTTAAGACTCAGCCCTCTCACGGCTGCAACAGGCTGCACGCGATGGCGCAAAGGGGCGGCAACGGGAGAAAAAGGTTACTTGCGCCGCTCGCTGAAAGGCGAATCCCCCGGGGATCCAAACCTTGAAAAACACAACTTAATATTATGGCTCCATGGTCAAGCGGTTAAGACTCAGCCCTCTCACGGCTGCAACAGGGGTTCGAATCCCCTTGGAGTCACCAGACACAAAGAAGAGGAAAGCGGCGACGGTTTCCTTTTTGTTTTTTATTGCTGCAACAGGCTGCACGCGGCGGCGCGATGGGAAGATAATTAGGAAAAGCAAGGTTGCATGCGCCACCGCTGAAAGGCGAATCCCCTTGGAGTCACCATATGCAAAGAAAAGGAAATCTGTTGGGTTTCCTTTTTTGTTTCCCCTATTGCTGCAACAGGCTGCACGCGGCGGCGCGACGGGAAGATAATTAGGAAAAGCAAGGTTGCATGCGCCACCGCTGAAAGGCGAATCCCCTTGGAGTCACCATATGCAAA
>CALWHE010000023.1 GCA_944380295.1 uncultured Christensenellaceae bacterium | reverse complement strand
ACGCTGCCGCTGCCGATACCCGCGCTTTATTACACATTGTTAAGAGCAAGCGTTGCGAAGAGATATTTTGCACATACGAAAACCTTACTTCAAGGCATATAAGGGTGCAGCGTCACGCTGCCGCTGCCGATACCCGCGCTTTATTACACATTGTTAAGAGCAAGCGTTGCGAAGAGATATTTTGCACATACAAAACCTTACTTCAAGGCATATAAAGGGTGCAGCGTCACGCTGCCTATCCGTTCCACCTCTCCGAAGTATCAAGCACCGCTTTGCCCGCTTTCAGCGAAGCGGGCACGTCTATGACGCGCTGATTGGACGAGCCGGCAAACCTGATCTCCCAGGAGCGCAGCGCCTGCACGAACCGCCCGTCCACCAGCGTGTCCAGCTGTTTGAGCAATTCCATGGCGCCGTCCGCCTTGCCTTCCAGCAATTCCTCGAAAGTAAAGCCGGTATAGCACGCCACTTCTTTTATGCGCGGGCACTCTTTGCGCACCCGCTCCGCAAAATGCGCCAGCGCGCGGGCTTGGCACATCGGCTCGCCGCCGCTGAGCGTAAGCCCGGAGAGCAGCGGATTTTTATTGATGGCGGCGATGAGTTCCTCTTCTTCCGCGTCCCTGCCGCCGTTGAAATCGTGCGTCTGCGGATTATGGCAGCCGGGGCAATGGTGTGGACAGCCCTGCACGAACAGCGTAAATCTTATGCCCGGTCCGTCCGTGATGGAATCGGAAACGGTGCCCGCTATCCTGATGCTCATGAGAGTTTGTGTTTGACGCGGTCGTGTTCTTCCGCGCGCTTGGCGTTGTTGAACCTGTCCAGCGTGCCCACCAGGTAGCCGGTTATGCGGCGAATGCGTTCAAACTTGACCTCTTCGCCGCCCTCGTGCCTGCCGCACTTGGGGCAGGTATCGCCGATGATGCCGTTATAACCGCACACGGGATCTCTGTCCACGGGGTGGTTGATGGAGCCGTAACCCACGCCCTGCTCCTTCATGCACTTGACCACGCTCATGAACGCCTCCACGTTGGCGGCGGTATCGCCGTCCAATTCCACGTAAGAGATATGTCCCGCGTTGGTCAGGTCGTGATAAGGCGCTTCTATCTTGATCTTTTCGTAAGCGGAGATGGGGAAGTATACGGGAATGTGGAAGGAGTTGGTGTAATACTCCCTGTCCGTCACGCCGGGGATCACGCCGAATATCTTTTTATCAATGCGCACGAACCTGCCGGAAAGTCCTTCCGCCGGGGTGGCGATCAGACCGAAATTCAGCCCCGTCTTTTTGGACATGTTGTCCGTATACTCGCGCATGAACCGCACTATCTCCAAACCGAGGTTGCGCGCTTCCTGGCACTGCCCGTGATGTTTGCCGATGAGCGCCACCAGCGTTTCCGCCAGACCGATAAAGCCCACGGAAAGCGTGCCGTGTTTGAGCACTTCGCCCACCTCGTCGTCCGGGGAGAGTTTGTCCGAATCTATCCACACGCCCTGCCCCATGAGGAAGGGGAAGTTGCGCACCTTCTTTTTGCTCTGTATCTTGAATCTGTCCAGCAGCTGCGTGCACACCAGATCCATTTTGCGTTCCAGTTCCTCAAAGAACCAGTCGATGTTGCCGTTGCTGCGAATGGCTATCCTGGGCAGGTTGATGGAGGTGAAGGAGAGGTTGCCTCTGCCGTAAGTTATCTCCCTGTCCCTGTCATGCACGTTGCTCATCACGCGCGTGCGGCAGCCCATATACGCCACTTCTGTTTCAGGGTGCCCGGGCTTGTAATACTGCTTGTTGAAAGGCGCGTCCAAAAAAGAGAAGTTGGGGAACAGCCTTTTGGCGCTCACCCTGCACGCCAGCTTGAACATATCGTAATTGGGATCTTCCTCGTTATAGCTCACGCCCTCTTTGAGTTTGAAGATGTGGATGGGGAAGATGGGCGTTTCTCCGCAGCCCAAGCCCGCTTCCTGCGCGAGCAGCACGTTTTTGATCACCATCCTGCCCTCGGGCGAGGTGTCCGTGCCGTAATTGATGGAGCTGAACGGCGTCTGCGCGCCGGCGCGCGAATGCATGGTGTTGAGGTTATGGATCAGCGCTTCCATCGCCTGGTAAGTGGCTTTTTCCGTTTCCTCGTAAGCGTGCTTGGTGGCGAACTCCTTGACCTGCGCCCACACCTTGTCCGGCACGTCTTTGAACATTTCGCGCTCCGCCTTGTCAAATTCTTCGCTGCCCGCCAAGGTGGGTCTGACCCCCTTTTCCTCGTCCAGCTTTTTATATTCGGCTTTGATGTCCTCATAGCCCGCCTTGGAGCCGTTCAAAAGTTCCAGCGCCTTTTCCACGTTGGACCAATAGCGCTTTTTGTAAGTCTTGGCAACGCCCGGCGCCAGCGAATAATCAAAGTTGGGTATGCTCTGTCCGCCGTGCTGATCGTTCTGGTTGGACTGAATGGCTATGCACGCCAGCGCGGCATAACTCTGTATGTCGTTGGGCTCGCGCAAAAAGCCGTGCCCCGTGCTGAACCCGCCCTTGAACAGTTTGAGCAGATCTATCTGGCAGCAGGTGGTGGTAAGCGTGTAAAAATCAAAGTCGTGGATATGTATGTCGCCCGTTTCGTGCGCCTTGGACTGCTCGGGCGGCAGGATATACTTCTTGTAATAATCCTTGGCGCCCTCACTGCCGTATTTGAGCATGGTGCCCATGGCGGTGTCGCCGTCTATGTTGGCGTTGTCGCGCTTCATATCGCTGTCTATGGCGTCGGTGAAGGTCAGCTCGTTGTATATGCGCATCAGCGAGGTGTTCATCTCCCTCGTCTTGGTGCGCTCCGCACGGTAAAGGATATATCTCTTGGCAACGCGCGCAAAGCCGTTGTCCATCAGCACCTTTTCCACGGTGTCCTGAATGTCTTCTATGGTGGGACTTGCGTCGGTGAACTTGTCTTCCAGCCTGTCTTCCACCATGTGCGCCAGGCGCTTTGCCTCGTCTTCGTCCGAACGCCCCGCCGAGGACATTGCCTTTTCTATGGCGCTTTCTATCTTTGTGATGTCGTAAGGGACCCGTCTGCCGTCGCGTTTGATAATAGTTTTCAGCATAATACCACCTCTACCATATGTTGTGCCGCATTATAAGTTTTTGCCGCTTATATTGTGGTCAATGTCTATCCTATCACAACGGCGCGGCGCTGTCAAGGATCGGCGGCAAGTATTTTCAAATACCATTTATTCGGCTGACATGAGAAAAAACAAAGCTGTTTTTGTTCTTGCAAAACGCACGCCGAACGCCGCGCGCCAAGCCATCGGCGTTTGCCGCGAAGCGCGCGTTTTTATCCGTTTACGCACAAAAGAGAGAAAAATCAGACGATCATCATCGTCAGCATATACAAAAGCTGCGCCGCATAATAAGTCACGGGCACCACCCACGCCTTGACGCTGGTGGGAATGACGCGCTTATTGGAAAAGGCGGTAAAGCCCAGCACGCAGTCGGAGATGACAAACAGCACCGCCGCGATGAGCAGCATGATGGAGATCGGCGACCCGCCGCTCACGATCGCGGCGCTGATGCCCGCCGTCACGCCCAAACCGAGCGCGGCGAAATAAACTGTCATGAAAATGCCGTTGAACTTGTTGGCAAAGATCTTGGTCTTGGTCAGCCCCACAACGATATAGCTGAGCGGCATGATCAGGATAACGGGTATCAGATAGAGCTTGAACTCAAATTGCGTGAGCATGGCTACCGCGTAAGCGATGTGCCCGAGCAAAAAGCAAATAACGCCCCAGGCGTGCACAAAGGCGGCTTCTTTGGTGTCTTTGAACAGACCGTCCACGCCCAGGAACAGATCGCCCACCAAGCCCAGCACACCGCCGACGAGAATGAACAGCCCGTAAACGCCCATCGCCCTCTGGTTGGACAAAAGCGCGAATATCCCCGCCCCGATAAAGGCGAGCGAAGCCATGGTCTTTAAGGAAAGCTCCTTGTAACATTGCTTGTTGGCGCTGTAATACGCCTTCATCAGCGCAAACAGTCCGCAAAATCCGGTAAAAATATAAGCCGCAGTTTCCATCTTCAAATCAAATTATATCAGCAAGTTATCCCTTCGTCAATAGGATAGCAAAAAATAATATGGGTAGCATTCGGTATTTTCCCTCAAACCCGCCGGGATAGCGTTTTGCCTGCCGCCTGCGGCAGCTCGCTTTGCTTGACCGCTTTCTTCTGTTTCGCTCTTTGCGCGCACGCCCGCAAAATACAGTATGCGGTATCATGACGGCTGTTTTCTGTCAAGCAAAAGGGAGCGGCAAGCCGCTCCCCGGATCTGTTGCAAAGAGTGTGTTACTTTTTGAAGCTGCCCAGCGCCGCCGCAAGTCCGCCGCCGATGGCGCCGATCGCGGTCAGATAGCAGCCTACGCCGAGAGCCGCGCCGTTATTGCCCAACTCCCCGATGCCGATATCTATGCTGCCCGTGGACATATCGCCCACCACGCTGGCGGTATAAGCTATTGCCACAATGCCCAAAACAGCTGTGACCACGCCGCCGATAATGACGATGATCCTGAACAGTCCGAAGCTGAAAAGCTGCTTGATCACATAAGCTACAAACAGCACGCACACCGCCGCAACGGCAAGATAACCCACCGCGCACAACGCCCCGGCAGTGCTTTCTTCTATGCCGAATTTACCTGCTATTTCCGCGCCTTTCTGATAATCGCTCAACGTCACGCCGCTGCCTTCTATGGTTTCACCGTTCAATTGAGTTACCGTCCAATCCAGGAAAATACCCACCACCGCCAAAATGGCGAAAACAAGCACCACCGCCAACATGACGTAACCGAGAGTGCTCTTCTTTTTCTTTTTTGCTTTTGCCATGATCTACCTCCTTATCGCGGCTCTTGCCGCCGCTCGTAATTAAATTATATCAACGCGGCGTTGCATATGTCAATACGCGTCCATAAAATTTTTGCGAAAATTTTTATTTTGCCGCCCGCAAGTCAAAATTCTTCTGCGGCAAAAAAATGCCCGCGCCGGAGCGCGGGCGAAGGAGCGCATTATCTCTTAAAGCGATATCTTGCTTAAATTGCCGGAAAAATCGAGCACGATGATTGAGCCGTCGTGCGAGGCGGGCGCGCTCAGCACGGGAGATCCGAGCTCTTTTTTGCCGACAAGCTCGCCGTTGCCGTTTTTGTCCAGTTTATACACAACGCCGTCCATGCCGCCGAAACAGATATATCCGTTCAGTTCGATAACGCCGCCCTGCACCTGCTTGCTGCCCGGCTTGGTATAAGGCGTGCTGCTCACCAGCGCTCCGCCCGTTTCAAAGCGCCACAGCTTTTTGAGCGTTTTCAGCTCCACCGCCACCACGCCGCTGTCCGCCGTGCCCTGATACATCACTCCGCCCGAAATGAGCGGCACGGAAGCGGTATCGAAGTTCACGCCCCCTATCTCCGCGCTGCGCCTCACCTCTCCGCTCTGCGGATCCAGTTCCAAGATGCTTGCGCTCGTGGTCACGTAAAGTCCGCCCTCATAGATGAAGGGAGTGGAAGTGCGGTATCTGATGCCGCTGCCGTCGTTGCTCCACACGCGCTTGCCCGTGTTTTTATCGTAAGCGATCAGCTCGTCCCAATGCGAACCCACATAGAGCAGCTCGCCGCTTATTATCATGCGCGTGGGAGAAGAATTGGCGCGATCGTTTTCCGTTTCCCACACAAGCGCGCCGTCCGACAAATTCAGACACACGCTCTTTTGCGCGCCGCCGCAATAGACCTTGTCCCCGTCCGCGATCACGTTCAGTCCGGTGTTGCGCACGGCGGAAAGGCGGGTGTCTCTCACCCAGTCCGCCGTTATCTTTTTATCGCTCGCCGCCTTGTTCGCGTCCAGGCAATAAACCGTGCCCGTGATGTCCTGCGCCAGCAATTTGCCGCCGTCCGTCATAAACATGGAGTTGCGCACGGAATTGCGCGTTTCGTATCTCCACACCACTTCTCCAGTGGAGGCGTTGACTTTGACTATCGCGCATTGCTTGGGCCAGCCGTCGTCCGCCGTGGCGGCGTATACATAGTCGCCGCTCACGATGGGCTCGGCAAAATAACCGTTGCCGCCCAAAGCCGCCGTCCAATCGCTCTCCTGCGGCGCCGCGCCGCCAAAATCGTAATAATACATTTGCGAAGACGTCAGCTCTCCGCCCTTGATGGTCACGCTGCGCACGGCGGGCACGGAAGAATCTATGCCGCCGCCCTGCGGCTGACCGGTGCAGATATTGAACACGCCGCTCTCCGTCTTATACATCAGATTATAGTGCCAATGCCCGTATATCCAGGCGATCAAACCGTGCTCTTTCAAGTCAAGTTTTTTGCCCGCGCCGTATTCCGCCACAAAGCCGTCTTCGTCCGAAGTGCAATAATCGTGGTTGAACATGACAACCTTTTTGCCCTCGTCCACGTTTGCCAGATCGTTTTTCACCCAGCGCCACACGTCCGCGTTCGTATATCTGCCGATATAGTCCGCGCCGTGCACGATGGGCGTGACGATATAATGCACGTTCCCCACTTCAAAGGAATAGCAAACGGGTCCGTATGTGCTCTCGAACAAGTCCTCGGCATACCTTCCCCACTTGACGTAATCGTGGTTGCCGATGGCATAACGCACGGGCAAGCCCATGTTTTCGCTGTTCATGCCGTTGATATGCGATTTAAGCCCCGCCTCGTAACATATGTCGCCCGTGTGCATGATGAACGCCGCGCCCGAATCCTGCGCCGCACCCTTGACGTGCTCTATCCATTCTCCCACGCCGTCTTCGCCCACCTCGCTGTCCGAAACCTGCAAAAAGGTGTGCTCCGTGAGATCCTCTTCCTGCTTTTCCAGCGTGAAATCATAGCCTTCACGCTCGCTGCCTATCTCCAAATAATAATCTTCCGCCCAATACCCGGAAGGAATGGTGACGGTGACGAACCTGTCTTTCAGCCAGCCGTCCAACACATAATATCCATCGGCGTTCGTTTTGACCACCTGATTGCCGTTGGTCACGGAAACGCCTTCCATGGGCGCGCCGCTTTGGTCGCGCACATAGCCGCTGCAACGCTCGCTCTGCACGCCGAAATAAATGCCCACGGCAATGCCGCCGGCAACGATGAGCGCCGCCAGCACGATCGCGGTTATCTTCAAAACTTTTTTGCCTTTTGCCTGCATACTTTTCCCTCTTGTCGCACGCGCGGCTTTTAATATGTTCAAATAATTATAACGCGCGGCAGCCGCCAAGTCAATCCGCCTCCGCCGCCGCACCATGACGCATAAAGGATAAATTAAGAAAACGTTCCTCTCTCGGCAAAGCCGGGCGTCATCTCCCGTTGCCGCCGCAAAAAACGGCTCCCGCCGCCTTTTCCGCTCTATATCCGCGGCTCCGCGCCGTCCGCCGCCCGCTCCGCCGTCTGCACGATAGGCGTCGCTTCCGCTCTTCCGCCGAGTTCGCGCTCCCTGCCTTTGACGATATAAACGGCAATGCCGATGACAAACGCCGTCACGATCGCCATGATGATCACCGCCCAAATAATGTTCTTCTTGTTTTCGCTCATAGCAAAAATATTGTATCCCGCGCGCGGGCGCTTTGTCAATCCAATGCGCCCCGGCAAACGCGCGCCTTTAATATTGCCGCGCCGTTAAGTTTGCAAACGCTTGCTTTTCCGCAAATTTGCCGCTATAATGATTGATGTTACGGAGATGTATCGAAGTGGTCATAACGGGCTTGACTCGAAATCAAGTAGCCCCTTGTGGGCTCGTGGGTTCGAATCCCACCGTCTCCGCCAAACAGAGTCGCGTTTGAACCCGCGGCTCTGTTATTTTTGTATTAAGGGTGTCGCCTGTATTGTCGTAGACACCGAAGTCTATACTCCAAAGCTATCTGATTTCTATCTCACGCAAAAAAGAGACAAATACGGCAACTTTACAAAATAGGCAGTCACCGCCGACTATTTATTTAGTTCTCCAAATTTTGCCGTTTCGGGAGGCTTAGTGTAGCACAGATTTCGCGAAAGTCAATGCGAAAAAATATCACCGAAAAATTGAATATTATTTAACCGCCAAGCCGGGAAGATTTATATTCTCGGCTTTTTATTTTGCTCTGAAATTCACCTTACTTCAATGCAATATTTTTTCGTTTGTCATTGACTTCCGTGTCACCAAATCAAAGTAAACAGACCTCTGCTAAATCGGTGCTACTCCGCCTCTGCCGAAAGGCAAAATAAAATTTGGAGGTAAACTCTATGAAAAACAAAGTTTCTCAAAGAAAGTTCGGAAAGTTATCCGAATACGAGATGTTTGACGGCGATGCTTTCATCACTTTCAACATTGTAGACGTGAACGGCGAATGCACGAGCGCTTACATCGCCGTAACGGACAGAGGCAGGATAAGCGTAAGCGACTATCCTCTCGAAAAAGACAAGGACGGGAGACTGTATTTTGAATACGGCAGCCTGTTTAAGAGGATCTATTTGGACGACTTCGCGGAGGTGGCATGATGAAACTCACTCTTGCTAGCATCAAAGAACTCAAACGCAGTTCGGATAGTCGGCTTGTAAAGCATATCTGCGACTATGTCATAGACCGTTGGAGCGACTACAACGACAAAAAGGGCATCTTCACGGATGTCCTTCATTACGGCTGCCAATCGGGAATTGTCGGTGAACTTATCTATTATTCGGACACCGTCGCATTTTACAAGCAATATCGTGATGAGATCAACGATCTCCTCTACGAAATCATGAACGAAACGGGACTTTACGCTCCCTCGGACCTCTTCGGCGACAAGTGGGACAAAGAAGACCCCCTCGCGCAGGATATTTGCAATCAAAACTTGTTGGCTTGGTTCGGCTTTGAAGAAACGCTCCG
>CALWHE010000022.1 GCA_944380295.1 uncultured Christensenellaceae bacterium | reverse complement strand
GATGTGCGCCGCGCCGTATGCTTCCAGCGCCCACACTTCCATTTCGCCGAAGCGCTGTCCGCCGAACTGCGCCTTGCCGCCCAAAGGCTGCTGGGTGACCAGGCTGTAAGGTCCGATGCTCCTGGCGTGTATCTTGTCGTCCACCAGGTGGATGAGTTTGAGCATATACATGTAGCCCACGGTGACGGGGTTTTCAAACTTGTCGCCCGTGCGTCCGTCGTAAAGCTCCATCTTGCCGTTGGCGGGCATGTTGTTTTCCTTGAACAGCTCCTTGATGTCATACTCCGTGGCGCCGTCGAACACGGGGGTGGAAACCTTCCAGCCCAGCGCCTTGGCAACATATCCCAAGTGCACTTCGAGCACCTGTCCGATGTTCATACGGGAAGGCACGCCCAGAGGGTTGAGCACTATTTGCAGCGGAGTGCCGTCGGGCAGGAAAGGCATGTCCTCGCGGGGCAGCACTCTGGACACGACGCCCTTGTTGCCGTGGCGTCCCGCCATCTTGTCGCCCACGCCCAGCTTGCGCTTTTGCGCGACATATACCCTCACCAGCTTGTTCACGCCGGGGGACATTTCGTCCTTGTTCTCGCGGGTGAAGATCTTCACGTCCACCACAATGCCGCTCTGACCGTGAGGCAGGCGCAGAGAGGTATCTCTTACTTCCCTCGCCTTTTCGCCGAAGATGGCGCGCAGCAGGCGCTCTTCCGGAGTGAGCTCGGCTTCGCCCTTGGGCGTGACCCTGCCCACCAGGATGTCGCCGGAGTGCACTTCCGCACCCACCATGATTATGCCGTTCTCGTCCAGATATTTGAGCGCGTCCTCGCCCAGGTTGGGAATGTCGCGCGTGATCTGTTCTTCGCCCAGCTTGGTGTCCCTGGCCTCCGTTTCGTATTCCTCGATGTGGATGGAGGTGAACACGTCGTCTTTGACCAGATCTTCACTGATAAGTATTGCGTCTTCGTAGTTATAACCGCACCAGGACATGAAGCCGATGAGGATGTTCCTGCCCAGGGAAAGCTCGCCGTTGTCCGTGGCGGGACCGTCCGCCAGCACCATGCCTTTGGTCACCTTCTGACCCTTGGACACGATGGGGCGCTGGTTGATGCAGGTGCCGTTATTGCTGCGCTCGAACTTTTGCAGCACATAAGTTTCGTCGCTGTTGTCTTCCAGCGTGACCACGATGCTGTCCGCACTCACGCTCTTGACCACGCCGGCGTTTCTGGCGATCACCATCACGCCGCTGTCGTAAGCTATCTTATGCTCTATGCCCGTGGCGATGATGGGCGCCTGCGGGCGCAGAAGCGGCACTGCCTGGCGCTGCATGTTGGAACCCATCAGCGCGCGGGAAGTATCGTCGTTTTCCAGGAAGGGCACGAGTGAAGCCGCCACGGAGATGAGCTGTTTGGGCGATACGTCCATATAGTCCACCGTGGAGCTGTCCACTTCTCTTATGTCCTCTTTTATGCGGCAGGTGACGCGGTTGGATACGAAATGTCCGTCCTCCGTCAGAGGCGTGTTGGCCTGCGCCACCACGTATTTGTCCTCTTCGTCCGCCTGCAAATAATCAACGTGATCGGTGACTATGCCCTTCTCCTTGTCCACCTTGCGGTAAGGCGCCTCTATGAAGCCGTATTCGTTCACTTTGGCGTAAGTGGAGAGCGAGGAGATCAGACCGATGTTCTGACCTTCCGGCGTTTCTATGGGGCACATTCTGCCGTAATGCGAGTGGTTGATGTCGCGCACTTCCACGGAAGCCCTGTCTCTGTTCAGACCGCCCGGACCCAGCGCGGAGAGTTTGCGCTTGTGCGTCAGCTCCGCAATGGGGTTGTGGTGATCCATGAACTGGGAGAGCTGCGAGGAGCAGAAGAATTCCTTGATGGCGGAAGTCACGGGCTTGATGTTGATGAAGTTCTGCGCCTTGTAATCCGTGTCTTCGGAAACCACGCTCATGCGCTCCTTGATCACCCTGTCCAGCCTGCCGAAGCCGATGCGCAGCTGATTTTGCAGCAGCTCGCCCACCGAACGCACGCGGCGGTTTGCCAAGTGGTCGATGTTGTCGCACTCGCCCAAGCCGTGGCTCAGTCCCAGGTTGTAAGAAACGGAAGCCAGCACGTCGTCTATCGTCAGATGCTTGATGATGAGCATGTCCTTGGACTTTTTGATGTTGTCCAGCAGCTCTTCGCCTTGGAAGTTGCTCATCATTTCCTTCAAAGAGGGATAATAGACCTTTTCATTGATGCCCAGCGCCTTGGGATCGCAGTCCACAAAGGCTTTGAGATCTACCGTCTTATTGCCTATCACTTTGAATTCCGCGCCGTCTTTTGCCACCACGTAAACTTCGTTCACGCCGCTGTTCTGCAAATCAAGCGCCGCCTTCTCGTCCAGCACGTCGCCCTTGAACGCCAGCACTTCGCCGTCTTCGGACACCACGTCTTTGGCAATGGTAAGACCGGCGATGCGCAGTCCCAGGCTGAGTTTTTTGTTGAATTTATATCTGCCTACGCGCGCCAGATCGTATCTGCGTGCGTCATAGAAGGTGTTGCGTATCAGCTGCGTGATGGATTCGTTGTTGGGGACTTCGCCCGGACGCATCTTCTTGTAAAGCTCCACCTTGGCGTCTTCTTCGTTATGCGCAACGTCCTTCTTGATGGTTTCAACCAAGATCTTCTCTTCGCCGAACGTCCTGTATATCTCCGCGTCGGAGCCGAGTCCCAGCGCGCGCAAAAGCGTGGTGGCGGCAACTTTGCGGTTACGGTCCACGTTCACCCACAGCACATCGTTCTGGTCCTGCTTGAATTCCAGCCACGCGCCGCGCGAAGGCATGACGGTGGTGTCGAAACGCGCCACGCCCGCCTTGTCTATGTTCATGTTGCAATAAACGCTGGGGCTGCGCACAAGCTGGCTGACGATGACCCTTTCCGCGCCGTTGATGATGAAAGAGCCGTTCTCCGTCATCATGGGGAAGTCGCCCATAAAGACGTCTTCTTCCGTGACTTCGCCCGTATCGTTGCGCACCAGCCTGACCCTCACTTTGAAGGGGCGGGCGTATGTGGCGTCTCTTTCCTTGCATTCCTTGACGGAATAAGTGGTCTTGTCTTCAAAATAAAAGCCGATGTAATGCAGCTCTATTTTGCCGGTGTAATCGCCCACGGGGCTGTATTCGTCCAAGACTTCCTGGATCCCTTCCGTGATAAATCTCTTGTAGGAATCTTTTTGGAGTTCGATCAGATAAGGTATGGGAAGAACATCCTTGATCTTGGAAAAACACATCCTTTCCGTGTCGCCGTATTTGACCTTGTGTATGTGTTGAGGCATGTTTCACACTCCTTGAAAAATTATATACGGTCTGAATTTGCGCAAGCGTCCCCCCTCCCCGCCGGAGAAAAGCGATACTCGGCAACATACATAACGATACAATTTTATATTATATCCCCAATATGCAAGTCCGTCAAGTATTTTTAACCGATAATTATAAAAAATTTTTATATAATATGCGCGGGGAAAACGCGCGTCCCAACGCACCCGGACGCGCCTTTTTTGCCGCCCCAACGCTTTTGCGGCAGGCAAAAGAGCGCTCCCCCTTGCGCCGCGCCGCGGCTTGTGCTATAATATGGGCATGAGATTGGACAAGTTTCTGAAAGTGAGCAGGATAATCAAACGCCGCACCGTGGCGGCGCAGGCGTGCGACGACGGCAGGGCGGAGATCAACGGCAGACCCGCCAAACCTTCCGCGCGCCTCAAAGTGGGCGACTCCGTCACCCTGCACTTCGGCGACAAGCTCTTTTCCTTCCGCGTGCTCTCTCTCAACGAAAACGCGCGCAAAGAAGAGGCGGCTTCCCTTTACGAGGTCATAGATGAAGATTAACGCGGTGCTCCCCTGCGCCGGACGCGGCGAACGCGCCGGGCTGGGCTTCAACAAAACTTTGGCGCTTTTGGGCGAAAAACCCGTGGCGCTTTTGAGCGCGGAAAAATTCGCCGCTCTGCCCCAAGTCACGCGCATAGTGATCGTGTGCGGCGCGGAGGAAAAGGCGGATTTTGTCCGCGCCCTCGCTCCCCTGCAAGACAAAACGGTTTTCGTCACCGGCGGAGCCACGCGCACCGCTTCCGTAGCCGCAGGCATCGCCGCCTGCGAAGAGGACTGCGACGTCATCGCCGTGCACGACGGGGCGCGCCCTTACCTTTCCGAACAGCTGCTGCGCCGCACCCTGGACGTGTGCGAAGAGAGCGGCTCCGCCCTGCCCGTGCTGCCCGTGACAGACAGCCTGCGCGAAGTGCACGGGGAATTTTCCCGCGCCGTGGAGCGCTCCGCCTATTACGCCGTGCAAACGCCGCAGGTGTTTGACGCGCGCAAACTGCGCCTTGCCTACTCGCGCGCCATGCAGGACGGCTTCACCTTTTCCGACGACGCGCAGGTATATGAGCGCTATATCGGCAGAGTGACCCTCTGCCCCGGCGACCCCGCCAACGTCAAGCTCACCAACCCCGCAGACTTTGCCGCCGAGCGCATGCGCGTGGGCTGCGGCTTTGACACCCACCGCCTGGTCGAGGGCAGAAAACTCATCCTGGGCGGTGTGGAAGTGCCGCACACAAAAGGACTTTTGGGGCATTCTGACGCGGACGTCTTGGTGCACGCGGTGATGGACGCCCTGCTCTCCGCCGTGCACGCGCGCGACATCGGCGTGCTCTTCCCGGACACGGACGAGCGCTATAAGGGCATTTCCAGCATGAAACTTTTGGCGCAGGTAAAGGCGCTTTTGGATAAAAAGGGCGCGCGCGTTGTCAACGTATCGGCGGTGATCTTGGCGCAAAAGCCCAAACTCAAAGACTTCATGCCGCAAATGTGCGCCAATATCGCCGCCGCCCTCGCCTTGCCGGAAGAGCGCGTGAGCGTTTCCGCCACCACCACGGAAGGCATCGGACTTGTGGGCAGAGAAGAAGGCATTTCCGCCCGCGCCTGCGCGCTGGTGCTGTCAAAACCGTCCCCCGCCGAAAGCATATGAAAAAAGCGGACGCCCGTCCGCTTTTTTATTTTACTTGCGTTTTGCCGTTATATTTGTCCGTCCGTGCAATAAACAACGCAATTTGCGCCGGCATCCCACCCGAACCCTTTGCTTATGTTTTTCCATTGAGCGATCGTCCCGCCGCTCTCATCTTGCGTATTCGATCGTGCAGCGCTTGTCCGCCCATTGTCCGTTCCAATCTTTGCTCTGCTTTTTCACGGCGGTAAAAGTTATGACCGTTTTGTCGCAGTTGCGGAAAGCGTTATTGCCGATAAATTCCGGCTTGGAGCGGATCACGGCTTGCGTGAGCGCGCGGCAGTCCGCAAACGCGCCTCTGCCGATATAAGCCACCTTGTCCGGTATGTCTATGCCCGTCAGCGAGGCGCAATAGCCGAAGCAATCGTCGTCTATCTTTTCCAGCGTTCCCGGCAGGGGCATGGTCTGCAAGCTGCGGCAGCCGCTGAACGTGCCGCGCGGCAGCTCCGTAAGCGCCGCAAAAGCGCTCATGCTCGCCAGGTTGCCGCAGGAGGCAAAGGCGTGGTGCCCCACCTTTTCCACTCCGCCGCCGAAATACGCGCAGCGCAGGGAACGGCAGTTTTCAAAGGCGTTTTCGCCTATCTTCCTCACCTCGTCGCCGGCGCAAAAGGCGTAAAGATTCACACAGCCGAAAAACGCCTTGTCACCTATCACCTTCAACTCGGCGTCACCGCGGAAAATAACGCCGCGCAGATCCTTGCAATTCATAAAGCATTCGTTGCCGATGTGCGTAAGACTTGCCGGCAGCGAGATGTAATACATTCTCTTTTGGTCTTTGAATATGGCGCCTGTGATGCCTATCACCGGTTTGCCCTTGTGCGCATCGGGGATATAGTTGCATTTGCGCAAAAATTGAAAACAGGACGTGACCACATAGCCCTCGTCCACGCGCGTATACCCCAAGCGGAAAGGCACCAGCTGCACCAGCGAAAGCAACGCCAACCCGGTCGCCACGCCCGCCACGATAAAAAGCGCCTTGTCCTTCATGATCCCCACTATCGCCCAGGCAATAATGAGTATGACCGCCACGATGAGGACCATCATCGCCGCGCGTATGCGCTGCGCCGAACGCACCTGCCGCTCTCTGGCGCCGAAACGCCCCTGTTCGGTCTTGCACGTTTGCAGCGCCTCTTGATTATGCTTTTCTATCTCCGCTCTCATTGTTCTCCGCTGCTGTCTTCCGTTATCTCCGCTTCGCCACTCTCCTGCGCAAGCTCCGCGCTTTTCACCGTTTTGTCCCTTTCTTCGCCCTCGCCGCCTTTATCGCCGCCATACCACTCGTCCGCCCGCTTCATCACCGTTTTGACGATGAGCACGTCCGCATACGCCATAAAAGCGCTTGCCGCCAACATCATCAAACTCAAAAGTATGGCAAGCGCCACCTTGCCCGCCCCTTGGAGCGAAAAACTCAAATATATCCCGTAAACGGAACTCGCCGCCAAAAACACGCCCACGAACAACACGCAGACAAAGCCGACAAAGGCTATCAGAAGCCCCGCTCCGTAAAAAATATAATTGGCGATCCTGTCGCTCTTTTTCTCGGGAATTTTGTCCATACGACCATGATAACACAATCCGGCGCAAAAATAAAGGCTTTGCGCGCTGTTTCCGCCTCGGCAGAAAAAACAAGCCGCTTGCGCGACTTGTCTTTTTGCAATTTGCAATGGCTTACTTGTTCACGGTGAACGTGCTGTCGACCGCAATGGTGCCGAAGCTGATATAGGCAGGCTTACCCGCGACCGCATTGAGAATACCGTCCATATCAAACGGCTCGCCGTTGATCGTGACACCTTCTGCGGGAAGCATGCCTTTGATCACGTCTGCCAGCTTGTTGACCTCATTTTTATCAAGATCGATGCTGACGCCGGTGGTGGTCATGGTAAGGGTTTTGAACATATCGTTTTCCACAGTGCCGGTAACGGACATGTTGCCGTCCGTCACCGCCTCTTGGATCAGGTTGGGCAGCAGATCGCCAAACTGATCGGCGGAGAGGAATATGCTCAAGATCTCGCCGATAGGCAGAGTGAAGGCTCCTATTTCAATTTCCGACTCGGGACCAACGAAGACTTGCAGCAAAGCTTTGCCGTCGGCGGTGATGTTGTTCCACACATCCATCAGAAAGCCGAGGTTATCCAAAGCGGAAACCGTGTTGGTGTATTGACCGTCGGTCAAGCTCGCATTGGTGGGATCGCCAAAGTTGAGCATCGTCTGGTTGAGCAGCAGATCGTCGATGATGGACACAACGTCGAGGGTATAATCTTCGTTGAATATGCCGCCTATGACCTTACCGACGGTGCCTTCGGAAAGCAGTCCGTTGATTTTGGTAACATCGTAGCTGACCTCTTTCTTCGTGCGGTTGTTGTCAAAATAGATGGGCCAAGGATCTTCCGTGATGATCTCTTTCAAAGCGGGGATGGCTTGCGCCAGACCTTCCACTTGCAAATTCCTCACGCCGATGTTCTTGGTCGTTTCCCCTCCGTAATTATAGAACGCCTGGCCGGTGAATTTGATCTTGGACATAGCGGCAACATCGATCAAGGCATTTTCGCCTTCGATAATGCCGTTCAACGCCGGATCGTCGTTAAGTGTGATATCAAAATCGGTGAGCCCGGCAACGATATCGATGGTCAGCGTGCCGTTTTTACAGGTGCGGATAAGATCGACCTTGGCGCTGGCGGTGACGCTGATGGCTTTGTCGTCGCCGTCTATGCCGAACGCGATTTCCAGATCCTTTATCGTAACGGTGGTCTTAGCGGTCTTATTGTCATACCGGATCCAATTTGCGGCAGTGACGACAGGAGCGTTTTTTGCGCTGAGCGCCCCTTGCATCTCATCGCTGAGTTTACCGCAATAAATGCAATAATATCGGCTGTTATATTTGTGATATGCCTCGCTTGCGGGAATAGCCTCGCTTTCCTGCGCACTGCATTTGAGGCACCGCCTGATCCTCTGCCCGTCCGTTTTGCAAGTGGGCTGTTTTGCGACATACCAATCGTCCCATGAATGTTGCGCCGCAATGAGCTGTTCTTCCGTTTCCTTGCAATCAAGGCATTGGCGCATCTGCAAACCGCCCGTCGAACATGTGGCGTCCGTCATGACCTGCCAGTCGCCCCAATTGTGCTTTTCGCCGGTAAAAACATCTTTCTCGGACAATTCTTCATTGCAATTTTCATCGGCAAAATATTTGCCGCAACCGCCGCAATACCAGCACTCTATGTGCCCCTGCTCCGTGCAAGAGCCTTCATATGCTTCCATATGGACAGGTGTGTGCGTATGATCGCATGCGCTTAACACCGGTATGAGCGCCAAGACCGCCAGCGCCAAAATGGCTATCATCAAACTCCCCTTTTTTCTCATAACTTACCTCGCCTCATGTTAAACTCGTTTTTTGAAAACAATTTCTGCGCCATCTGTGCCTTATCGCCTTAATGATAACACGCCGCCCACACTTTGTCAAGTCTTAAAAGACTTAGCAAGTATTTTAAGACTTAAAGATGATAGGATACGACTATGGACTTCGGGAAGATACTCAAAGAATTGCGAACGGAAAAACAATTAAGTCAACAGCAGCTTGCGCGCTTGTTGAATATCAGCCAGTCCGCCATAGCCAAGTGGGAACTGGGCAAGACCGAACCCACCGCCTCGGCGATCGTGAGCGTGGCGTTGTTTTTCGATGTGAGCTGCGATTATCTGCTCGGGATCAAAGACGAATTCGATAATAAAATCAAATAACGGCGGAAGCACTTTTATGTCCTGCGCCGCCGAACAAAATCAATAAGCGATACGATGTTCGGCGGCTCCGGACGTGAAATTTTTGCGCAGATATAAGTGAGCGGTAAGCGAACGTATACTGCTGCGCAAAAGTGAAATGTTTTTGCCTCACAAGGCAAAAACGTGAAATGTGCCCTCAAACCGCAAGCGACGAGAGGGCACGTGAAATGCACGACGATACAGCTTCGCGCTCGTCGTGCGTGGCGGCTGGGAGCGCTGGGCGCTCCACCCCTAATCAAACCTTGAAGTAACTTGTTCGTTTTTCCGGCTAATCTCTTTGTAATACTTACACAGCAAAATGTAATAAAGCGCGGCAAAATCGGCAGCGTGATGCTGCACCCATTATATGTTTTGAAGTAACTTTTTCTACCGGTGTCCACAAAAGTGGACAAATCTAAGAAACAGACAATACTTTTACTTACATTTTGAAGTGTCCACTTTAGTGGACAGAACGCACCGGCAAAAAAGAGGAAACCAATATGGCTGGGAGCGCGGGGCGCTCCACCCCTAATCAAGCCTTGAAGTAACTTGTTCGTCTATCCGGCTGAACTCTTTGCAATGCTTACACAATAAAGTGCAATAAAGCGCGGGCAGCGTGACGCTGCACCCGGAGCGCGGGGCGCTCCACCCCTGATCGTGCCTTGAAGTAACTTGTTCGTTTTCTCGGCTCACCTCTTCGCCAGGCTTACACAATAAAGTGTAATAAAGCGCGGAAAAATCGCACTTTTGCCAAGCGTTACCTCTAAAATGCGCTGTGCGCATTTTCCGAATGAGCGGAGCACGCGAAGCGAATGAGGGCGGAAAGAGTGGCGTGGTGACCACGCTGTCTTATTCCCTTGCAAAAGCGTATTCTTCAATATACATATCTCTCCGCACAACAGCTTTATTCCGTTCCTCAAAAAGAGGGGAAACTGCGCCTCAAAAAAAATACAACGGCGATATGTTGCTCTTATTTCACTATTTCTCGCGCAGACTTCGCGCGGAAAAGCAGAGCGAAAGTGCGTGATGGCGCGATAAAATTTTTAGGCATGACAAGGCAAGACTTGCAGGCAATACTTGTTGTATTGGCAAAGGGCTTAACGCAGTCAGGGCAAAATTTTGCGCGGCAGCATGGTGTGAGCGCGAGGCGCTCCTCCCCTAATAAATGTAATAAAGCGCGGCAAAATCGCACTTTTGCCAAGCGTTACCTCTAAAATGCGCCGTGCGCATTTTCCGAATGAGCGGAACTTGTGAAGCGAATGAGGGCGGAAAGAGTGGCGTGGTGACCACGCTGTCTTATTCCCTTGCAAAAGCGTATTCTTCAATATACATATCTCTCCGCACAACAGCTTTATTCCGTTCCTCAAAAAGAGGGGAAACTGCGCCTCAAAAAAAATACAACGGCGATATGTTGCTCTTATTTCACTATTTCTCGCGCAGACTTCGCGCGGAAAAGCAGAGCGAAAGTGCGTGATGGCGC
>CALWHE010000021.1 GCA_944380295.1 uncultured Christensenellaceae bacterium | reverse complement strand
AGCTGCCCAAACGAGTTTCCATACCATTGGACAGAACACAAATCTGGTTGTAGTTAAACAGATACGGAATATCCTTTTCCCTATGAATTCGATGTAACAGATCCTTTTTCCGAAACAGGAGAGAAAGTGACGTTTGAATGTACGGTAACAAAGGGGAGTGTAGGCGTAAGCGTCGAATTGGACGCATCGGGTACGCTGACTGTTTATGGTAGCGGAACTGTCGGGGCGAGCGACCTAAACGGCATAAGCGGTAATATCAATTCCGTGATTATCGGCGGCGGCATAACTGAGATAGAGGGAGGTACTTTTTCGCAGTTGAGTCAAATTAAGAGCGTGAGTATAGGCGATAGTGTAAAAAATATTGGTGGTTATGCTTTTAATAAATGTATCAATTTAAGTAGCGTAACCATTCCGAACAGCGTAAAAGAAATAGGAACCGGGGCGTTTGCCGGGTGTACCGGTCTGGTAAAAGTATATCTTCCTTCCGACGTGGTAAAATACGGAACGCGGATTTTTTACGATTGCAACAATCTGCAGGAAATACATATCGGAGATATTGTGGATTGGCTGGCTTTTCTTAGTTTCGGAAAAGGAGAACAGATTAATAATGCGGATTACAGCGTGTATATAAACGGGGCAATTCCCGAAGAAATTGTCGTGCCGGACGTAATATTGAGCATACCGACCAATGCTTTTCGCAATTTTAGCCGCGTTACGGATATAACGATTTCTTCAAATGTACGGTATATGGGCGATAACTTATTCCATAATTGCAGTAATTTGACAAATATAACGTATGAAGGCACTATGGAGCAATGGGAGAAAATAGACAAGACAAGCGAATGGGCGGGTGGTAGCACCGATTTTACCATAACCTGCACGGACGGCGTTTTGGATAAAAGCGGCAATCAGATTTGACTTTCTGTAACCTTCCCGCAATCGTATAATGCGGCGTTGAAGGGTGCAACTTCTTAACTATATAATTTTGAAAAGCCTTGCTTAAAAGCCGGGCTTTTCTTTGTACGGTCAGGCGGGAGCGCGTGGCGCTCCACCCATTGTTTGCCTTGAAGTGGCAAATATGGTATAAAGGCTTAACACTTGCACGGTTCGGACTGCTTTATTGTGGGAAAAATTGCGCGCTTAACACTTGCACGGCTTGGAAGCGGCAATCCGCCGCGTTTTACTTTACACCCGGAATAATATGTGTTATAATATCCGCAATATATAATTATTATAAGGAGTAATTCATTATTATGGCGCTATGTGTGGTGCTTATAGCAATATGCGTGATTTTGTCGGCGTTCTTTTCTTCGTCGGAGTCCGCTTTGGCTTCACTCAACCACATCAGGCTGAAAAATATGGCGGGGGACGGCAATAAGCGCGCCCGCAGGGCCATGTGGTTCGAACAGCACATCGACAGCATGGTCACCACCATTTTAATAGGCAACACGCTGGTGAACGTGATTGCCGCTACCGTATCCGTATTCTTCTGGCTGGAAGCGGTCGAGCTTAACTGGGGCGCGACGGGCGCGGTTTCGGCGGCGGTTATGTTTGCAATCGTGATAATCTTCGGCGAGGTGATTCCCAAAATTCTGGGCAAGAAGCGTCCCGAAAAATTCGTGATGATATTCGCGCCCGTACTCAGATTTTTCTATTATCTGTTCTATCCGCTCAACTTTGTGATGAAGCTCATCAAAAAGCTGCCGGATAAGATTTTCAAGGAGAAAAAGCAGGAACAGGCGATTACCGACGACGAACTTATCACCATAGTGGACGAGGCGCAGACGGAGGGCGGTCTGGACGAATACGAAGGCAAGTTAATCCGTTCGGCGATAGAATTCGACGACCTCACGGTGGTGGATATTCTCACTCCGCGCGTGGAGGTGGAGGCGGTGGAGCAGGGCACGCCTATGGAAGAGGTGCTCGGCATTTACCGCGAAACGGGCTATACGCGCCTTCCCGTGTATAAGGAGACGATAGACAACGTAATCGGCGTTATCAACGAAAAAGATTTTCTCAATATCTATCTGGACGGAGCGTCGTCGTTCGACCCCATTATCACTCCCGTGGTATGCGCCACGCCCAGAATGAAGATTTCCGTGCTTTTGCGCAGGCTTCAGAAGGAAAAGTCGCACCTTGCCGTGGTAGTGGACGAATTCGGCGGCACGATGGGCGTCGTCACCATGGAAGACATTATCGAAGAGCTTGTCGGCGAGATATGGGACGAGCACGACGAGGTTGTGGAAAACTTCGCAAAGACGGAAGAGGGCAGATACAAGGTGCAGGGTGAAGTCACTCTTGCGGACTTTTTCTCCTTTTTCCGCATTAAAAAGGACGCGGCGGAGTACGATTCCGTCACGCTGAGCGGACTTATAGCGCAGCTTGCGGGCAAGGTTCCCGCGCCGGGGGAAGAGATAAAATTTGAAAATTTAACGCTCAAAGTGCTTTCCGTGGAGTACTACAAAGTGACCGAAGTGGAAGTTACCGTGGAGCAATTACAGCAAGCAGAGGGCGAAAAGCCCAAGGAGGAATAAGGTGTACGATAAAGTATCTGCCGATATGCATTTTTGCGAAAGAGAGCAAAAGGTGATCGAGTTCTGGAAAGAACGCGACATATTCGAAAAAAGCGTGAAGAAAAACGAAGGAAAACCTTCCTTTTCCTTTTACGACGGACCGCCCACGGCAAACGGAAAGCCGCACATAGGGCATATTCTTACGCGCGTCATGAAGGATATTATCCCCCGTTACAAGACGATGAAGGGGTATCACGTTCTGCGCAAAGCCGGCTGGGATACGCACGGTCTGCCCGTGGAGCTGGAAGTGGAAAAACAGCTGGGCATGGACGGCAAGCAGGATATAGAAAAATACGGCGTGGAGCCGTTCATCAAAAAGTGCAAAGAGAGCGTGTGGAAATACAAGCACGAATGGGAGCGCATGTCCGAACGCGTGGGTTACTGGGTGGACATGGACGATCCTTACATCACTTACGACGACAATTATATAGAATCCGTGTGGTGGGCGCTCAAAACCGTGTTCGACAAGGGGCTTATCTATAAAGGCTTCAAAATCGTGCCTTATTGCCCCCGCTGCGGCACGGCGCTCAGTTCGCACGAGGTGGCGCAGGGCTATAAAGACGTGAAGGAGCGCTCCTGCATTGCCAAGTTCAGGCGCGTGGGCGCGGAAGGTTATTTCCTGGCATGGACCACCACGCCGTGGACGCTGCCTTCCAACGTGGCGCTGTGCATGAATCCGGACGAAGAGTATGCGGAGATAAAGAGCGGCGGCGAGATCTACGTGCTGGCAAAAGCGCTGGTGCCCGCCCACTTTGAAGAATACGAGATACTCTCCGTAAAAACGGGTAAAGAATACGAGTATGCCGAATATGAGCCGCTCTTTGACTGTTATTCCGGCAAGCAAAAGGCGTTTTACGTCACCTGCGACGGCTATGTCACGCTGACGGACGGCACGGGCGTGGTGCACATCGCTCCCGCCTTCGGTGAAGACGACGCCAACGTGGGCAGAAAATACGGTTTGCCCTTCCTGCAAATGGTGGACGAGCGCGGCAAGTTCGTCAAGGGCACGCACGAAAAGCTGGACGGCGTGTTCTGCAAAGACGGCGACCGCACCGTGATGATGCTGCTCCAAGAAAAGGGATTGCTGTTCAAAGACATGCTCTATGAGCACTCCTATCCTTTCTGCTGGCGCTGCGACACGCCCCTGCTCTATTACGCGCGTTCGAGCTGGTTCATCAAAATGACGGAAGTGCGCGAGCTGCTGCTCAAAAACAACGCCTCCGTCAACTGGATCCCGCCTTCGATAGGCACGGGCAGAATGGGCAACTTTTTGGAAAACGTCATCGACTGGGGCATTTCTCGCGAGCGTTACTGGGGCACGCCGCTGCCTTTCTGGGTATGCGAAGAATGCGGACACGTGCACGCCGTGGGCAGCAGGGAAGAGCTGCGCAAACTGGGCGGTTTGAAGCACGACATAGAGCTGCACAAGCCTTATATAGATGAAGTGACCATCAAGTGCCCCGTGTGCGGCAAGACCATGCGCCGCACTCCCGAGGTGCTGGACTGCTGGGGCGATTCGGGCAGTATGCCTTTTGCCCAGTTCCATTATCCTTTTGAAAACAAGGAGCTGTTTGAAAGCCAGTTCCCCGCCGATTTCATCTCCGAAGCGGTGGATCAGACGCGCGGCTGGTTTTACACGCTGCTTGCCATGTCTACGCTGCTGTTTGACAGGGCGCCCTTCAAAAACTGCGTGGTGCTGGGGCACGTCAACGATAAAGACGGCATCAAGATGAGCAAGCATAAGGGCAACGTGGTGGATCCGTGGTCGGTGCTGGACAAGCAGGGCGCGGACGCGGTGCGCTGGTATTTCTATTCCTCCTCCGCCCCCTGGCTGCCCACCCGTTTCAGCGCGGACAACGTGTCCGAATCGCAGAGAAAATTCATGGGCACGCTCTGGAACACTTATGCGTTTTTCGTGCTCTATGCGGAGATAGACAAATACGATCCGAGCAAATACAGCCTCAAAGACTGCAAGCTCACGCGCATGGACCGCTGGCTGCTCTCCGGGCTGAACACCCTGATCGGATATGTGGACGAATGTTTGGACAAGTATATGATAACGGAGAGCGCGCGCGCCATCCAGGAGTTCACGGACAACCTCTCCAACTGGTATGTGCGCCGCGGCAGAGAGCGCTACTGGGGCAGCGAGATGACGGAGGATAAAAAGGCGGCATACACCACCCTTTATCACACGCTGGTCACCCTCTCCAAGCTGTGCGCGCCCTTTGTGCCCTTTATGAGCGAGAGCATGTATCGCAACCTGGTGGTCAACTTCTTCAAAGACGCGCCCGAGAGCGTGCACCTGTGCGACTTCCCTGTCTGCGAAGCGGAGTATATAGACAAAGACCTGGAAAAAGACATGGACGTGGTGCTCAAAGCCGTGGTTTTGGGCAGGGCGGCGCGTAACAAGGTGAATATCAAAAACCGTCAGCCGCTTGCCAAGATGTATGTGCTCACGGACAAGCTGCCCGCGCACGAGGAGATACTCTCTCTGGCGGCGGACGAACTCAACGTGAAAGCCGCGGAGATAGTCAAAGACGATTCCGCTTTCATCTCCTATGAGATAAAGCCGCAGCTGAAAACGCTGGGACCCAAATACGGCAAACTGCTGGGCGCCATCAGGACTTTCCTTGCCGGCGCGCAAAAGCCGGAAGAGATAGTAAAGGCGGTGGAGAGCGGCGTTTACACGGCGCAGATAGGCGGAGAAAAGGTGGAGTTTTCCAAAGAAGATCTGCTCATCACCCCCGTCAACAAGAGCGGGTTCGCCATGGAAACGGACGGCGGCATGACCGTGGTTTTGGACACCTGCCTCACGGAAGAGCTGATAGACGAAGGCACGGCAAGAGAGCTGGTCTCCAAATTGCAGACCATGCGCAAGGAAGCAGGCTTCAACGTGACCGACCGCATCAATATCGGTTATGTGGCTTGCGGCAGGGCTGCCAAGGTGCTGGCGAGCGGCGCGGTCAAAGCGGACGTGCTGTGCGACAAGGTGGAAGAAGGCGTTGCCGGCTACGAACACGTCAAGGAGTGGGACGTCAACGGCGAAAAGGTCACGCTGGGCGTCAAGCGCATATGACGGGCGGCGTTAAGGCGGCTTTCGGTTGGAGCGATTATGAGGTGATCGCCACCGGCGGCGGAGAAAAATTGGAGCGTTGGGGAGAGCTTGTGCTGCTGCGCCCCGATCCGCAAGCCATTTGGGACCCGCCTTACGAGCTGAAAAACAATAAAAGCATCAACGCGCGCTATATCCGTTCTCAAAAGGGCGGCGGCGCGTGGGAATACAAGGGCAAGGTGCCGCAGGAGTTTGTCATCGGCAGAGGGGATCTGAAATTTTCCTGCAAGCTGATGGGATTCAAGCACACCGGGCTTTTTCCCGAACAGGCGGTGAACTGGGACGCCATGCGCGCGCTGATAAGCGGCGCGGACAGGCAGATCAGAGTTTTGAACCTGTTTGCCTATACGGGCGGCGCCTCCGTGGCGTGCGCCAAGGCGGGCGCGCACGTCACGCATGTGGACGCGGCAAAAGCCATGGTGGAGCGCGCCAAGACAAACGCGGCGCTCTCGGGCATAGAGCGCGAGAAAATGCGCTATATCGTGGACGACTGCGCGGCGTTCGTGGCGCGTGAGCTGAGGCGCGGCAACAGTTACGACGCGGTGATCATGGATCCGCCTTCATACGGCAGGGGACCGAGCGGCGAAGTGTGGCGCACGCAGGAGGATCTGTTCGCCTTTGTGCGGGAAACGGTAAAATTGCTGTCCGACAAGCCGCTGTTCGTGCTGATCAATTCTTACACCACGGGACTGCAACCCACGGTGATAGCCAACATTCTCTCTCTCACCCTGCCGCAGGCGCGGGTGGAGGCATACGAACTGGCGCTGCCCACGGGAGATAAAAGAGTGCTGCTGCCCTGCGGGTGCAGCGGCATGGCGACTTTTGCAAGAGAGGCATCGGAGATAAGATGACATACGAAGACATCAACATAGTTTACGAAGACAATCATCTGCTGGCGGCGGTAAAGCCCGCGGGCGTGCCGGCGCAGGCGGACGAGAGCGGCGATACGGATATGCTCACGCTGCTCAAAGAGTATCTGAAAGTCAAATACGCAAAGCCCGGCGAGGCATATCTGGGCTTGGTGCACCGCCTGGACAGACCCACCGGCGGCGTGATGGTGTTTGCCAAAACTTCAAAGGCGGCGGCGCGCCTTACGCAGAGCATGAAGGACGGGGAGTTTGAAAAAACTTATCTGTGCGTGACCTGCGGCGTGCCCAAGGACAAGAGCGGGGAGCTGGTGCATTATCTGAAAAAGAACGAGCGCACGAACACCGTCGCCATCGTGCCCATGCTCACGCAGGGCGCCAAAAGGGCGGAGTTGCATTATGACGTTTTGCAGGACAAACAGGGCTTTGCCTTGGTAAAGGTGCGGTTGGGCACGGGCAGGTCGCATCAGATCCGCGTGCAGATGGCGTCGCTCAAATGTCCGCTGTTCGGCGACAGGCGTTACGGCGGCGATCCCAAAACCTTCAAACACGGCTTGGCGCTGTGGGCAACGCGCATTTCCTTCCCTCATCCCACGGAGGAAAAACGCATGACGTTTTTGGTCTATCCGCCCACGGATGAAGTGCCGTGGAGCGCCTTTGACATCAATTATCACCTCAGCGTTTTGTGAAAACACGCCCGCAAAAGCGGGCCTTTTTCCTGCCGTCTGCCGTCAAACGGCGCGATCGGGCGGCATTTTGCCGCTTTTTGAGTAATTCTTTTGTAAAAAACGCGCAATTATAAACACTTGCGGGCGCGCATGTGGTATAATTACGATATGAAAAAGAGAGCGGGTATCCTGGTCGTTTTATGCGCGCTTTTTTGCGCGCTGACTTTTGCCGCCTGCAACAAAGAATCGCGCGCGGCAAAGCTCTCTAAGCCGCAGCTTTCCGCAAGCAGCAGTTTTGCCGTGGTGTGGGACGCGGTGGACGGCGCCGGCTCTTACCGCGTGGACGTGCGTGAAACGGAATCGGGCAAACAGCTGGAATTGAAGGAGATCACGCAGACAAGCGTGCTTTTGGCGGAGTTCGCTTCACAGGAAAAGGAAGTGGAACTCACCGTTCGCGTGACGGCGCTGGCAGCCGATGAGAGCCGCTCCGATTCCGATCCGGGCATGCTGCAAGTAACTCTCCCCAAGGTGACCGATCCGCAAATGCTGCTCTATGCGGAAGGCGCGGCAAAGGCGCTCGTGGAAGAAACGGCACAAATCGCGCAGCCCAAGTATACTTATTATCCGCACGAAGACGCCGGCGTCACTTTGAAATTCGACAAAGCCGTCAGGGATATAAAGCCGTTGGGCGGCGCGGCGGTCGGGTTCGGCTGCGCCATAAACGGCGCGGAAGCGGACCTGCCCAAGTCATATCTGGAACAGTTTGCCGTGGGCGCGGCGGTGCAATTCTCCGTCACTTTTACGGACGGCACGAGCGATACGCACACCTTGTTCGTGGTGGACACCGTGGCAAAGCTGACAGATCCTTATGCAAGCAATTTTTCTTCCGGAGATCAAGAAAACGGCAATTTGATCTACCGCGGCGAGGAATATTTGGTTTACAGCGAGCGGGCGGCGCGCAATGTGGAGTTCACCTTCTCCGGCGCGGTCACCGTAAACGGCGTGACGTTCGACGGCAAGACCATCTCCTTCCCCAAAAGCGGCATTCCCAATAAGCAGGTGGTCAACGCCTCCGCCTTAAAGGGCAGAGAAGCCGGGCTGCATTATCTGAGCATTTTCACCGACAAGGGCGCCGTGACGGTGCCTATCGTATACATTCCGGAGTTTTCCTGCGTGCCTGCGGGCGTGCGCGTGGACGTGGACGAATATCCCTCCGTCATCGTGCGCTGGGACGCCAATCTCATGCCCGAGCGGTATGAGGTGAACATCAACGGCACCGTTTACGATTCAAACGCATACGCGCAGCTCTTCACCGTAAATTCCTTTGACGCCACCGGTCTTATCGACGTGATGGACGGGCAGACGGACAAGATAACCGTAACGGCGTTTTTGCCGGAAGAGTTCGGCGGCAAGAGTTATTCCGTGAGCGCCACCTCGGGCAGTTATGCGGAGTATGAGCCTTATCTGACGGAAAAATTCACTTACCTCGGCGAGGAATACAATTATTACATCACGGATGAAGAGGAGTGGGACGTCTTTTGTTCTTATACCGCTCTCTATTTCGAGCAGTTGGAAGGCACGGGCGAGTTCTGGACGGAAAACAGCGAATTCCGCGTCAAATACGAAAAGCGCCGCGTGCGATTCGCGCTGGGCTTTAACGGGTGGGACGCAAAATCCATAGTTGACAAACATTATCAGGAAGGGCTGGACGCTTTCCGAGAGATCGTGGCTTACGACGATGGCAACGATGACAAGAACAAGGTTAACGACTATGAAAAAAGTTATTGTTTCGAAACGGGCGACAACATCTTTACTTTCACCATTTTGCGCACGGGCGTGACGGAGCCGAGCAAAAACGCTTACAATATCCCCAATTATCTGCACTATAACAAGCAGGTTTATCCCACCACGGGCAAATACGGGGCTTATTCTTCCACGGGCGATCAAAGCGGCGTTTTCCCCATAGATTCCGTGCAAAACGCCGTGTCCGTGAGCAAGAGCCTGGAGCTTTATCTGGCGCTGGAAAAGGGCTTGCGTCCCCTTCCGCAGGCGGGCAGCGACGCGGAACGCATTTACAATAAGGCGCGCGCCGTGCTGGCGCGCATCACGGACAAAAACATGTCCGATTACGAGGTGGTGCACGCCATTTACGACTTCCTCACCACGGAAGTGGTCTATGACGACGCAGTGGCGAAGTATTCTGAATCGCGCGCTTCATCGCAGGACCGTTATAACGACGTATACAATTATAATTGCTTTTTCCCGGAAGGCGTCTTTGACGACGGGACGGCGGTGTGCAACGGGCTGGCGCAGTCTTTTGTCATCCTCTGCGCCATAGAGGGAATAGAGAGCTTGAAGATACAGGGCGACACAAACGGCGGCAGACATGCCTGGAACAAGGTGAAGATAGACGGGCTTTGGTATGTGGTGGACACCACTTGGGGCAGCGTGGACGTGGGGAGCTATACCTTGGGCGATCACGATTATTTGCTCATCTCGGAAAAGGCGGCGGAAGACGGCATCAATAATGATAAAGAAACCTATCATCAAGAAGACGCAGGCGTTTACGGCAGCGATGTTTATGGCGGCGGCGTGAATTACGATCCGCACGCCAACATGTTCTATGTGGACGAAAACGGCAGACTGCAAGATCACATCGCCGCTTCCACGGCGGAATTCAACGCCATTTTGGCGCATTACGTCGATTCTTACGCTTCGCCCGGCACATATGTGATCAGCGTGAAAATAACGCACAAAAATTATAGCCCCGCCTTTTGGAACGGCGTGAGCGATTTTGCCGGCTGCACGATAACTTACGTTGTGGATCGCGATGCGGACAGGACGGCGGAGATAATCATCAAAAAGTCATGAGTTTTTCAAACACGCAAGAGATAGAAAAAGAGCTTTTCGCCCTGGAGGACAAGGAGTATGCGGCGTTCGACGCCCGCCTTACAAACACTCGTTATCCGCTTATCGGGGTGAGAAAGCCGCAGCTCGTCGCCCTGGCGCGGCGCATTGTCAAGGGGGATCATCGCGCGTTTTTGGCGCAGCCCTTTACTTATTTTGAACATCATCTGCTGCGCGGCGCGGTGAGCGCGCTGTGCAAGGCGAGCGAAGAAGAGCACGTGCGCCTTTTTTACGATTATGTGGGTTATATAGACGATTGGGAGGCGTGCGATCTCACTGCCTGCCGTTATAACGCCGCCACGGAGAGTTATTATGCGGCAATGCGCGCGCTTTTGCACGACGAGCGGGAGTTTGCCGTGCGTTTCGGCTTGGTGGCGCTCATGCACAATTTTGCCGGCAGGGCGGAGCGGAGCGCGCGGCTGGTGCAGGACGTCAAAAGCCTGTCGCACCAAGGCTATTACGTCAAAATGGCGGCGGCGTGGCTTTTGAGCGCGGTTTGGCTGGCGGACAAGGCGCCCGTGCTCGCTTTTTTGCAAGATCCCGAGCAAGACAGACAAACGCGCCTTACGGCGATCGGCAAGCTGCTCGATTCTTATCGCGTGCGCGCGGAAGACAAACCCATGCTGCGCGCCCTGCGCGGGCGGATACGGGCGGAGTAAACGCGCTTTGAGCGGAAATTTTATTAATATGCCAATAACGTTTGACAAGCGCGATTTTATGTGCTAAAATTTGTAAGCAAAAAAATTGTGGCGCTGGCTGCCTGATTTTGTGCGGGTGTAGTTCAATGGTAGAATTCCAGCCTTCCAAGCTGGCCGTGTGGGTTCGATTCCCATCACCCGCTCCAAGTAAATGAGCCTGTAGCTCAGTTGGATAGAGCAACGGCCTTCTAAGCCGTGTGTCGGGGGTTCAAATCCCTTCAGGCTCGCCAGAATGTGGTGGGTATAGCTCAGCTGGTTAGAGCGCAAGATTGTGGCTCTTGAGGCCGAGGGTTCGAATCCCTCTACTCACCCCATTACTTGCAGGGGCATCGCCAAGCGGTAAGGCAACAGACTTTGACTCTGTTATTCGTAGGTTCGAATCCTGCTGCCCCTGCCACAAAAATTTGCCGTTGGGGTGTAGCCAAGCGGTAAGGCATCGGACTCTGACTCCGACATTTCGGGGGTTCAAATCCCTCCACCCCAGCCAAGAGGAACGGAAAAGGCGCCTCGGCGCCTTTCCGCCCCACACAAGCCCGGCGACGCCCGCGAATAATTTTCGCCAATGCGTGAAAAACATTTGATTTTTAATTGGCGTTGTGCTATATTAGGTAATGCTCATGACCTATTAGCTCAGTCGGTAGAGCACATGACTTTTAATCATGGTGTCCCGAGTTCGATTCTCGGATAGGTCACCAAAAGTCGGCGGATGTGGCGGAATTGGCAGACGCGTTGGACTTAGGATCCAATGTCATGGACGTGCAGGTTCAAGTCCTGTCATCCGCACCATCCAAAAAATGCGGGAGTGGCTCAGTTGGTAGAGCGTCGCCTTGCCAAGGCGAAGGCCGCGGGTTCGAGTCCCGTCTCCCGCTCCACAAAAACGATATGCACCCTTAGCTCAGTTGGTAGAGCAACTGACTCTTAATCAGTGGGTCCAGGGTTCGAGTCCCTGAGGGTGCACCA
>CALWHE010000020.1 GCA_944380295.1 uncultured Christensenellaceae bacterium | reverse complement strand
TTCGTCCAAAGCGTGGCGTTATTCTTATGTGACCACTATGGAGAGTATTTGGACGACGTACTGTATATCTCCAAAAGCGGAAACGAGATCGCCATAAGCTTTGCCGAGCGTGGTATCCTCTACCGAGGCAAGCCGTTCAGCTCCGCCAACATCTATGTGATACTGCACGCCGAGAAGTACACGGGCAGATACGAACTGCACGGAGAAGTTTACGACAACATCTACCCTCGCATCATAGAGCCGGAACTCTTCGAGCGGTGCAAGCAAAGGATAGACGCCAACCGCTACGGCAACCATGTTCTCGACTACTCTTACCTTTTACGCAAGCGCGTGTATTGCGGACAATGCGGCACGAGGATGACCTCTTACAGCGGCACATCCAAGTCCGGACGCGTTTCCAAATACTACAAGTGCCGGAACGCCATAGGCAAGAAAAATTGCACGGCAAAGTTTATACAGAAAGACCTGCTGGACAACATCGTCCTTCAAGCCCTGCAAAACACCTTGACGGGTGCAAACCTTGCTTTGGTCGTGGACGAGATATACAGGCAGCACAACGCGAAACTGCTTGGAGAAAATCCCGTCAAGCTACTTGAAAAGGAATTGGCGCAGATCAACAAAGCCATCAACAACATTCTCAAAGCCATCGAGCAAGGCATCATAACCGACACGACCAAAGAACGCCTGCAAGAACTTGAAGCAACGCGCCGTGAGTTGCAAGAGAAACTCATCTTCGAGCGTATGCAGGAGCAGGTCGTCTTAGACAAGAAAACCATCGCAGAGTATCTCAAAGAAGCTGTAAAGCAAGAGCTGGAAATGATGATAGACTTGCTTGTCGATAAAGTGTATGTCCACGAAGACCGCATAGAACTGATACTGAACTACACTGGCACGCCGCCTAAACCAAATCGAAGAATAGACGATAAGCCCGAGAGCCCTGAAGGTGAAAGCCTTCGGGGTTCTCTCATTTTTACGACGGAAGCTTCCGTTGATGTATATTCCTACAAAGGCAGAAATAAAAAAGGTCTTGAACCAAGATTCAAAGGCGTCTGCAAAAAGTCTGTTTTAATTGAGATATAGGAGGAAAATCAATGGATATTGCTATTCAAAGGTGTTCGAATGAGGTTAAGCAAAGGCAAATGATTCTATGTTTGTCACACTGTCAGGAATAGATATGCTTTTAAGTGAAGAACACTCAAAAAACGCCCACTCACCTATGCTTGTCACTCCGTCCGGAATGGTCACATCAACGCCGTTGCCTTTATACTTTTTCAGCACGCCGTCTTCTATGACAAAATCGGCATTGTTAATGTTATTCATGCTTTGACCTCCCGTATTTTTGTTTATATTTCAAGCAGCAAATTGTTTGCCAATAAATATCTGTTTTATCCCGCTTGCGTTACTTGTCCTGCGGCAAATCGGCGGCTCCGGACGAGCGATGCCGGTTGCTTTTATCCGGTCATATTTCTGCCGCAACTCTCATCACCGAACGATTTTTCACGCTTACCGGCTCCTCTATTTCTTTTTTTCCGAGCCGGCGCAACGCTCCTCACGCATAATGCGCACTTATTTCTATATTAAGATAATTATACCACCGATTAAGATTGCTTTCAAGATGTGGGGAAAATATTTTACACAATCGGATGTGTTTTAAGATTATATTAAATATCGAGCAAGTTTGTGCCTCGCTCACATGCAGCAGACGCGCTCACCGATCGCCTCCTTGACAATGCGCTTTTCCAATCATCGCTCCGCCCCGACAATTTAGAATTGTCCGCGCCGTCCGGTGAGGGCGGTCATCGACGGTTGCCGCCCTAATAAAACGTTTTCATCACTCGCCGCGCCACACCGCTTCATATCCGCGGCGCACAATGCCGGCGGCGCTTACGGCGCTACTTGCGCCGCCTGCCACGCTCGTCAGAGTTTTTCCCCTTGCCGTTGTCGTCTTCTTTATTGTCTTCGCCGCCGCCGTTGTCCTCTTCCTCATCGCTTGCGAATACATCCTTGAATCTTTGCTTAAACAAATTCCGGCGAAACTGCTCCGCTTCGAGCAATTCTTCGTTCAATTCCTCAAGCATTTTCCTTCTGCTCTCCAGCCTGCGCTTGATCTTCGCCATTATCTCTTCCTTCTGGTCAAACAAATCGTCCAAGTCGCCTTCTTCGGCAAGATCGTCTTCGTCGATAGGCTCGTCTTCATCATCAAGGTCATCTTCGTCGTCAAAGTCGTCCTCATCATCAAGATCTTCCTCATCGTCCAAGTCATCCTCATCGTCAAGGTCGTCCTCATCGTCCAAGTCGTCCTCTTCATCAAGGTCGTCTTCGTCCTCAAAACCCTGATCGTCGATATATTCCTCCCACTCGGCAAAGTCGTCCTCGCCGATAGGCTCTTCGTCTTCGGCAGGCTCTTCTTCGGCAAGGCTGTCCGCGTCTTCAACGTCGTCGCCCTCGGCAGGCTCGTCTTCGCCTTCAAGGTCCTCATCGTCGGCGGACTTGTCTTTGTCTTCCGCAAGCAACTCGTCAAGCTGATTTTTCAGCCTTTCGAGGAGCGTGTTTACGTCTTCTTCCGGCTCCTTATTGTCCTCGGACGATACGCCGAACCGCCTTCTGCTCCTTATGATAGGCTCGCGCACCCTTTTCCCCGCCTCACCGGCATTGAGCGGGTTTTCCTCTTGCTCCGCCTCTCCGCCGCTCTCATGCTCTTCCGCGGCAAGCTTGGGGTGCGCCACCGCATTCCACAACATGTCCGCATATGAATACATATTAAAGCGCGCATATTCGCCATCGGCGTCATCAAACAACGGCTTTTTGGACCTTTTGAGCAAAGGTAAGAGGCTGCAAATTTTTTCCGAAGTGACAAAATCCGCAAAATCGGAAAATTGCACGGAAGAAGAGAGGAACAATTGCTGGCGCGCCGTTGATCGCAGCGTGGCGCCGATGGCAAAATATTCCGCATACTCTTGTTCGTAGTCGCCCCAGCCGTGCAGGGCGAGAAAGACGACATCCTTATAATGGTTGAATAATTTCTTCTTTTCCTGCAAAGTAAGCGGACTTTCGTCTGCGTGCGCGCAGGCCGCGGAACGCCGCCTGCCGCCTTTGCAGATGCGCTCCCGTTCCTCCGCGGTGAGTTTGTCCCTTGCCGTGATAAAACATTTGCCGCGGAAAGATTTTTCTATCATCTCCGCCTCCGGCAGGTCCGCTTTTGAACATATGATAAGTCTTTTGGATTCCATATTTCCTCCTCTTGATCGCAACCGACATTGCCGCCGCACCGGCGCGATATGCGTATAAATTTATTTCACTCTTGCCGCGTGCGGCGTGCGCGAACGGCAAGACGATGCTCCGATATAATAAAAACTTGAAAAGATCTTATCCGACCGGCGGGAAAGATATAAACGCGCCTGCCGCCGCGCCAAAGCGTGCTCAAAGCCTTTCCGGCATAAGCGCGCCAAGCGCCCTCAGGCAAAGCCGCCATATAAATAATTGTCCCGGGCTGCCCCGCAACGCCGCATATTGCCAAACACACCTTTTGACCGAACTTTGTGCTTTGCGGGAAAAATAACGGATAAAGATAAATTTGCGTTTACGGATAAATACCGAAAATTCGCCTGCGATTTGCTATCGAATTAATGATAACATAAACTTTGCACAAAGGCAAGCGTTTGTCAAAAATATTTTTTCAACAATTTTTCCACGTCTTTTTCGTCGAGCGCGTCCTCTGTTTGCGCCGCGGCTTTGGCGTTCAAGATCTCGTCCAAGCGCTGTTTTACGGCGTGCATGGCTTCTCCGCCGCCCATAATGCCCGTATAGGGCAAAAATTCTTCTTCCGCCTTGCCGCCGCGCAAAGCGTTTTCCTCGGGAGCGGGAGCAAAAGCTATCCCCTCTTCCGCCGGCTTGTCTATGCGCCGCAAGCCGAACTTTTCCGCCGTTTTCTCTTCGTCGCTCAAAGCGCCGCGCTTCTTTTCGACCTCGTCCTGCGCGGGCAAGACGCGTTCCAGCGGCAAAAATCTGTCGAATCCGCCGGCATAAGAAGGTTCGCCGTCACCGCCCAAGACCACGTATTTGCCCGCGCCCTTCAAAAAAGTGAGCAAGCAGGTATTGTCCACGGGCGCGCAGACGATAAAAAAAGCGTCCACGCTCTTATTGGTGCAGGCAATGTTCACGGCGTCTATCACCTGGCGCATATCTATACGCGCCTTTTTTCTGTTATACAAAGGCACCGCCACGTCCGCGCCCGCCGAACGGATATAACGGCTGTATCCGCAATCGCGCTTGGGGTTGTAAGAATAAAACTTGCAATAAACCACGTTGCCGTCCAGCTTTTTGAGCGCGGCAAGAAAAGAAGCGCAATTTGCCTTGGTGGAATTAAGATCTGCAAGCACGGCGTAATTCATGTCTTCTCCTTATGGCTGTTTTATGCACTTTAAGCATATGAGCCGATTTTATTGGCGAATTTGCTGCCATTTTGCCGTCTTTGGTGCTTATTTATTTTATGTATCTTTTGTGCACTTTTTTTCAAAAGCAAACCGTTTGCGCCCGGCTCACTTATTATCCCGCTTGCCGAAGAACAAATATTGCTGCGCGTATCCGGAAAGCTCGCCGTATATGCCGATGAGCTTTTTACGCATTTGCGCGCCGC
This sequence comes from uncultured Christensenellaceae bacterium, assembly GCA_944380295.1. Lineage (GTDB taxonomy): Bacteria > Bacillota > Clostridia > Christensenellales > UBA3700 > Alloclostridium. The sequence goes on along the minus strand of CALWHE010000020.1, from coordinate 10,480 downwards.
TTGCTTCTCCGCCCAGCTTTTCGCGGTATACCTTTTTTATCCAGGTATCCACGGGGAACACGTCTGTGCGGTGATAGCCGAAGAGCAGGATACAATCCGCCACCTTGGGACCCACGCCCAAGAGCGAACAGAGGTATTTTTGCGCCGCCGGCGTGGGCATGTCCCTCACGGCGTCCACGTCAAAAGCTCCTTCCGCGATCGCCCGCGCCGTGCAGGCGAGATAGGGAGCGCGATAACCCGCGCCTTGGGCAAGGTAATACTCTTCTCCCTTTTGCGCCATCGCCTGCGCCGTGGGAAAAGCGTGATATGCGCCCATGTCCTTCCCCAGGTCGTTGCACAGCCTCTCTATGATCCCCTTTATGCGCGGTATATGGTTGTTCGCCGAGATGATAAAGGAAATTATCATCTCAAAGGGATCGTTGTTCAAGATGCGTATGCCCGCGCCGTATCCTATGCTCTCCGCCATAAAAGGCAGCGCATGAAGCCGCTCTTTTATCGCGCCGTAATCTCTGTCCAGATCGAAAAAGCGCCGCGCGAACTCCTTATCGCCGCATATCACCGCCTTTTCTTTATCCTGTCTTACCGTAAGCTGCCTGTCGCGGCTGTGCACGACATACTCGCCCTCGCCCGTTTTGGCATAACGGAAGATCTGTCCGCAATCCAAAATTTGACGGATGTCAAAACTGCTCAGGTCGTCTACTATTATATATTCTTCTTCCATGGCGCAAATTCACCGCTTTGTTCTTATTTTGTAATATTATAGCACAAAAGCGCGCAAGATTCCACTGCCTGCGCCACACAAAAGCCGAGAGTCGGCTTTTTGACATGCTTTTCCGTTTACGCTCTCTTAAAACAGCCCTTCAAACAACTCGTTGGGCGTGGTGTCCAACAGCTTGCAAAGCGCAACTATCTTTTCGTAATCAAGTTCTATCCTGCCCGTTTCGTATTGAGAATAATCGGGCTGATACTTTTTGAGCACAGCCGCCACCTGCTTTTGCGTCATACCCTTTGCCTGCCTGGCAAGGCGCAGATTATTCCCCACGGTTTCCTTGATATCCATATCGTTATTATAGGAATAATTCATATAAATTTATTGACTTATAGGAAAATTCCTATATAATTATTTTACGGCACACATTCGTGACCATCTATTGGAAACGGTTTATATAGCGGTGATGATCGCCGTCATTGTCATAGCGGCTCTCCACATAGCGTGAACGACAGCCGCCGCACAAAACTCCGCGACATAACGAAAAAGTCCGCCGAAATTCGGCGGACTTTTCAATACTTTTTGCGCTTTTGCGCCTGCTTTTGACAAAATTACTCGGCTTGCTCGTAAACGCTGACCTGCTTCTTATCTCTGCCCAAGCGCTCGAATCTGACCACGCCGCTCACCTTTGCGTAAAGCGTATCGTCGCTCCCTCTGCCCACGTTGGTGCCGGGGTGGATCTTGGTGCCGCGCTGACGGACCAGTATATTGCCGGCGGGAACGAATTGACCGTCCGCTCTCTTGACGCCCAGGCGCTTGGCCTCGGAGTCACGACCGTTACGGGTAGAACCGCCGCCCTTTTTATGAGCAAAGAGCTGAATCTTAATAAACATCGTCTTTTACCTCCATTTTGATGAATGCGGAGAAGCCTTCATACAAGTCTTCCACACCCAAGAGCATCGTTTCCAGGATCACGTCGCAATCGCGGCGTTCTCTCTCCGACATTTTGCCCAAGGTGAGGACCAACTCTCCCTTCTCCTCGTCCGTGCGGTAATCGGCATTGACGCCCGCCACACGGAACACCCCCAGGACCGCCGTCTGAACTACCGACGAAAGCGCGGCGCAGACGATATCTTCTCCTTCGGGTGCGTATCCGCTGTGCCCGTGGCATTCTACGGATACGATGTGTCCTTTTGCCCTTTTAACAACGACATGCGTCATTAAGCGGTGATTTCCTTGATCTTCAAAGCGGTGTAAGGCTGCCTGTGGCCTTGGCGTTTACGCACGTTCTTTTTGGACTTATACTTGAAGACGACTATCTTCTTTTCCTTGTCCTGTGCGACCACTTCGGCTTTAACGGCAACGGACTTGGCGGCTTCACCGACGATAGTCTTATCGCCGTCCACGACCATGAGCGCTTGAAGATCGACAACGTCGCCGACGTTTGCCTTGATCTTTTCCACTTTGATGGTCTGACCTGCTTCCGCCTTGTATTGCTTTCCGCCCGTAGCTATGATAGCATACATTGAATTTACCTCCTCTTCCCGGTCTCGCTGTTAAGGCGCACCTGCGTGCTTAAAAAGGCCTTCTCCATGCGGCTCGCTATATAAGATATCACACGCGCGGGCAAAAAGTCAACGATTTTAAGCCAAATTCCGCGCCGGAAAAACAAAAAATGCGGCAAGCCGCCGCATTGCGATTTTTAAGGAATATCCCTTTCAGCACACCAGTTTTGCCGTGTCCGGCAGGGAGAGGACTTCATTGTTGTCCACCTCTATCTGATATTTTTCTATGTGCATATCCGCGTCCGGTATGGCGTATATCAGCACGTCCGCCCACACGCCGGAGCTTTCTTTTGCCAGATAATGGCGGGAGATGAGGCAGTTGAAAACGCTCTCCGCCAGCGTGACTTTGATGGCGCGCACGCCGCCCGCGGCGATGATGTCGTAAAGTTTTTCCCTCAGCTCCATGATCACGTGCTCGCTGCTGAAAACGTGCCCTTCACCGCGGCAATAGGGGCATTCCTGCAACATGACCGATTCCAACATGCTGCGCGATTTTTTGCGCGTCATCTCCACCAGTCCCAGGTTGGTCACGCCCAAAACCACCGTTTTGCTGCGGTCTTTTTCCAGGTTTTTGTTGAGTATGTCCAGCACCTGCTGCGTGTGCTCGGGCGAACCCATGTCGATGAAATCTATGATTATGATGCCGCCGATGTTGCGCGCGCGCAGCTGCTTGGGTATCTCTTCCGCGGCGATGCAGTTGGTGTCGAACACCGTTTCTTCCAAGTTGCGCTCGCCCACGTATTTGCCCGTGTTCACGTCTATCACCGTGAGCGCTTCCGTGCGGTCTATCACCAGATACGCGCCGTTGCGCATGTCCACTCTGCGCCTTGTGAGCGCCTTGATCTGCTCCGTAAGCCCGTGTTTGCGCAGCAGCGAACGCTGCGAAGAGTCGTATTCAAAAAGGTCGGGGCGCTTTTTCAAGATGAATTTGCTGGTGGCGGCAAGTTCGTCGAACAGCGCCTTATCGTTGAAGATGACCTTGTCCACGTCGTCGCGCAGCATGTCGCGCACGGCGCGCACCGCCACGGACGATTCCCTCAGCAGCAGCGCGGGCGCGTGGGAGATGACGTTTTTGCGCTTGACTTCCTGCCAGCGTCCCCACAGATATTGCATCTCTTCCGCTATCTCTTCTTCCGAGCAGCTTTCCGATTGAGTGCGCAAAATAACGCCGCACCCTTCCGGGCGCAGTCTGCGCGCGCATTCGGTGAGTTCCTCGCGGCGCGCCTCGTTGGTTATCTTGCGTGAAACGCCCACATAATCCGTCTGCGGCATGAGCACCAGCACTCTGCCCGCCAAGGTGATGTTGGTGGTGAGGTGCGCGCCCTTGTTGCCGAACTCGTCCTTGTTCACCTGACAGAGGATGTCGTCGCCCGGGCGGTAACGCAAAGCACCGGCGGAAGAGAATTTTTCCCCGTCCACGATGACGTCGTCTTCCGACAAAAAGCCGTTGCGCTGCAAACCGATATCCACAAAAGCCGCCTGCATGCCTTTGATGATGTTTTTCAGCTTGCCCTTGTAAATGTTGCCCACCAGATTGGCGTTGGTGCGGCGTTCCACCCAAAATTCCACCAGCGTGCCGTCTTCAACGACCGCCACGTTGGTGCTGCTGAAATGAACGTCTATGAGGATATTTTTCATATGTCTTTGATTATATCATATAAGGTGATAATTTTCAAGTATTTTTATATGCCGCCCGATCGCGGCGCAAGCAATTTGAAAGCCGCCCTAAGAATGCTTCTTTTTCTTGCCGCCCCCGTCTTGCAGTCCGAGGGCGCGGGATATGGGCGTTATGAGTGCGTTATCCGCGCAAAGCTGTTGTAATTTTTCTTCACTCACTCCCGCGCGCGGCAAGCCGTTTTTATCCGTTACCACAAATTCCGTGAGCGCGTCTCTCTTCACCTGCGCGAGCAATTTGAGAAGCGGCGTTTGTTCCGCCACCAGCACGGTGCGCTTTTCCACGCCCTGCGCGTAATCCTTATTGAGCGGAGAGCGGGAAGCAACGTGCAGATAACTTGCCTCTCCCGTGCCGAAGAGAGCGCCGTATATCAAAAAAGCGCCCATCACGCCCAAAGAAAAATTGTAAGTATAAAAAACTGACGCCACGTTCAGCGCCAGCAAAACGCCTCCGCCCGCCATGCCCAGCGCCTTTAACGCTTTGAGGGCGCGCAGCTTGTTTTTTGCCAGAGCGTAAACCACGCGGGAGCCGTCAAGCGGATAGAGCGGCAGCAGATTGACTATGCAAAGCGCCGCATTTGCCGTGCAAAAATCAAGCGTATATGCGTATATCTGCGGATAAAGCCACCACAGCGCCACAATGAGCAGTGCGCATGCCGCGTTGAAGAGCGGTCCGGAGAGCGCGATGAGCACGTTATCCGTGCGCGAATAATTTTCTCCGCCCTCTATCACTCCGCCGAAGGGCATGAGCGTCACGCTGCCCAGCCGATAGCCGCGCAGCGCCGCCATTCTGGCGTGAGCGAACTCATGCGCGATGATAGCCACCGTGTAAGCGCAAAAAATCACGGCGTCGCCCGTGAATATCATCATAAGCGCCGCCGCGACAAAGGCGGGGTGAACGCGTATTTTCACTTACGCCATGGTGACAAAGCGCGTGATCAGCACCGCGCAGCTGACGATGGCGCAGATGGCGGCTTGCACGATGAAGATGTCCAGCAAGTCTACCTTGCGCTTTTTTTTGAATTTTACTTTGATGTTGTCGCCGGGATAACTGACCGCGCCGCTGCGAAATTCGTCATATTTCATAAGATACACCTCCGATATTGTGGTAAATCATATGCGGCGGCGCGGCAAGATATGTCTTTTCCGTCACGCCTCGGGTCGCTTTTCCCAATCCGCCCCTCGGCACGGCACAATGGCTTCCGCCGCCGTTTTTATCTCCACGCGGTAAAGCCCGCCCTCGTCCACGTCCAGAGATACTTCCACGCCCGCGCACAAGGTCATGTATTGCGAGAGCACCCGTTCCACGTCGCGGCGCACCGCCTCAGCGAATCCGTCCGGAAGGCGGGTCTTGTCCGAGAGCAGGATGCGCCTGGCGCGCGCCGTCAAAAACTCTTTCATGCCCTGCGCCTCAGTCCGGCGCGGATGGCGCCCAGCACGCCGCGGTATTTGCGCGCGGGATCGTAAATGCGCTGTTCGCCCGTGAGAATGTTGGCTGCCGCCATATCGATGGCGGTCTTTGCCGCGCCTTCCGCCGCACCCACTCTGCCCAGCTGCGCGTAAACGCTTATCTCGTCATCCTCCGGCACAATGCCCAGCAGCGGATAACGCAAAATGCGCGAGATATCCGCAGGCGCAAGCGTTTCTCCGCGCACCAGAAGATCGCCGCGCACGCGGTTGACCATCAGGCTGATGCCGCGCAATCCGTATCCGGAGAGCAGGGTGAGCACCTTGTCCGCGTCGCGCACCGCGCTGATATGCGGCGTGGTGACCACCACGGCGTATTCGCAAGCGCTCACCGCGCGATGAAAGCCGCCCTCTATGCCGGCAGGACAGTCTATGAGGATATAATCGAAGCTGCCGCCCAGCCTGCCGATGAGGGCGCGGAAGTCGGCGGCTTTGATCTGTCCGCTGTCCACCGCGTGCGCGGACGGCATGATATAAAGCGGCATGCCGGGCAGCTGCAGGATCGCCTGCGCCACCCTGCATTTGCCCGCCATCACGTCCGCCATATCGTAAGCGGCGCGGTTTTCCACGCCCAACGCCACGTCCAGATTGTTCAGTCCCACGTCGCCGTCTATCAGCAGCGTGTTCACGCCCCGCCGCGCCAGCGCCGTGCCCAAACCGGCGGTCACGGTGGTCTTGCCCACGCCGCCCTTGCCGGAAGTTATAACGATGTTATTGCTCATGGCAACATTATAACGCGCATATCCGCGCGGAAAATAAAAAATCGGGGCGAAAAATGCCCCGCTATGCGCTTTTTGCCGAATTATGGCTCATCGCCCGTTCCCGCGGGCGGCTCTTCTCCGTAACGCTCCGTAAAATAATGCTTTTCTCCCATAAAATCGTGACCTATCAAGGTGTCGCAATGCACGTTATACATGCTGCGGAAAATGTTGATGTCCACGTTGGGATAACCCGCGCGCAGCTTTTCTATCAGCTCCTTCATCTCTCTGCGCTTGGAGAGAGAATCGTCGTCTTTGACGCGGGCGGAAAACTTGCAGGCGCAGTCCAAAAATTCCAGCTCATGCCTTTGGCTCCACGTGATGATATCTTTTTCGTGCACATAATAGAGCGGACGGATAAGTTCCATGCCCGGGTGTGAAGTGGATCTGAGCCTGGGCAGCATGCCGCCTATCTGCGCGGCATAAATAATGCCCATCAGCAGCGTTTCTATCACGTCGTCGAAGTGGTGACCCAAAGCTATCTTATTGCAGCCCAGCTCCTTTGCCCGCTCATACAAAAAACCGCGCCGCATGCGCGCGCACAGATAACAGGGTTTTTCCGCGCGCAATTTTTCCGAAACGGCAAACACGTCGGACTCGAAGATCCGCACGGGTATGCCCAGAATCTGCGCGTTCTCTTCTATCTTGCGGCGATTGGCGGGGGCGTAACCGGGATCCATGCAGATAAATTCCAAGTCGAACTTCACCGGCGAATGGCGTTTAAGCTCCTGCATGCATTTGGCAAGCAGCATGCTGTCTTTGCCGCCGGATATGCACACGGCTATCTTATCTCCCTCGCACGCCATGGAAAACTCTTTCACCCCGCGCACGAATCTGCCCCAGATACGCTTGCGGTAAGTGGTGATGATGCTGCGCTCTATCTCCGCCGTTCTGTCCATCAGCGCAGATTTTTCAGATTGAGCAGTCTGCCCAATTTGCCGGGATCGTCAAAAAAGTGCGCTGCGCCTATCACGCAGGCGTTGTCCGGCTCGTTGATGACGTGGGCTTCCCACTCCAACTTTTCCGCCAGATATCTGTCTATGCCGGGGATGTTCGCCGAGCCGCCGCATAAATGCATGCCGGAAGCCGCCACGTCTTCATAGATATTGACGGGCATCTGCGAACACACCGCCACCACCGCTTCCGCTATCTTGTCTATCAGCGGCTCCACCGCCTGACGCACGCCTCGCGTTTCCAATTTGATGCTGGACGCGGCGTCCGCCTGGATACTGCGGCTTGCCACCACGCAGGAGGCGTTGTCCGCCGGCGAGAGGGAGAGTATGCTCCGCTTCACCTTTTCCGCGGTGGAAAATTGTATCTTTTGCCTGAACACGTCCGTAACGTAATCCATGATGGCTCTGTTGATGGCGTCGCCGCCGATATTGAGCGAACAGCCCGCTATCAGACCGGACGGAGAGGTGACGGCAATTTCCGTCTTGCCCGCGCCTATGTCCACGATAACGGCGTGTTCAAGCCCCAAAAATTCCGCCGCCGCCAGCGGGCTTTCCAGCAGTTTGACCTCGCCGGCACCCGCCCTAATAAGCACATTTTCCACATCACGGCGTTCCATGGAGGTCAGTCCGCAGGAGATGCACGCGATCACGCTCACCCTGGGCTTGAAGGGGGAATAAGGCAGCACCCTGCCGATGAATTCTTTATACATGAGCACGGCGGCGCGCTCGTGGAACACGGCGCCGTCTTTGATGGGATAAAGCAGCTGTTCTTTGGCGTGCGGCTCCTGCGCCGCCTGCACCGCCGCTCTGCCGCTCTCCACCAGCACCATCTTGCCGTTGCGCCCGCTGATGAGCACGGCGGAAGGCTCTTTTATGATAAGCCCCTTGCCCTGCTGATAGACGGCGGTGTTGCGCGTGCCTATGTTCATGACCAAATTTATACTCTTCATCTCTCCTTCCAAAGCCGCATGCCGGCAAGCGTTTCAAGCGGCAGCCCCATGATATTTTCGTATTCGCCGGCGAACGTCTGCACCACGCCGTCCTGCACGCCGTAAGCGCCCGCCTTATCCATGGGCGAACCGCCGTTGACGTATTGTTTTATCTCCTCGGGCGACATTTTGCGCAGGCGCACTTCCGCCCTTGCGTAAGCCGTTTCTTCTCTGCCGCCCTTTATCAGGCACACGCCCGTATAGACCAAATGCTTTCTGCCGCACAACAGGGCGAGATATTCCTCCGCCTGCGCCTTGTCGCGCGGTTTACCCAAGATCCTGCCGCCGCAAAACACCACCGTATCGCAGCCGATCACCAAGCAGTCCGGAAAAGAGGCGGCAACGTTGCGTGCTTTTTGCCGCGCCAGATCCACCGCCGCGGCAAAAGGTCTTTTTTTCTGCGTGACTTCCTCCATATCGGAGGGGCGCACGATAAAATCGTGCGTGAGCCGCGCCAAAAGTTCCCGCCGGCGCGGCGAAGCGGAAGCCAGGACCACCATCAAAGTATTTGCAAGTTCTTTTTATACGCCTTGCGGAAGTTGGCGCCCGCCTGCATGGCGTCTTTGATCTCCAAGGAGCAGTCGCCTTCCGCCTCCGTCTTCATGATAACGCTGTCACCCAGCACGTCGCAGGTGATGGTTTTGATCACCCCGGACATGCTGCGGTCGAAACTTTCCGCAATGCGCACGATCACGCCCAGCTTGTAGACCGCGTCCACATCCTCGTCCGTGAGCAGTTCGCGGTAACGCATGAATTCGGGCATGCTCAGCTCGCCTTTGCGGTGCAGTTCCGCCACGAATGCGGACATGATGAGGTCTTTTTGCGAAATGCCGTAAAGTCCGCTGTTGAGAATGATATAGGCGCTGTGCTTTTGGTGGTCGTAATATTTGACTCTGTTGCCCGCGTCGTGCAGCATGGAAGCCGTGCGCAGCACTCTGACATAGGCGCGCGGCAGTTTGTGCAGCACTTTGAGCTGTTTGAACAGCTGCACGGAGAGGTTGTATACCTGCTCAGCGTGCACGATGTTCTCTCCGAAAAAGTTGAGCAGGCTGTAAATGCTGTGCCCGAGCACATCGGAAAGCGGTTTTTCGTTGGTGGAAGGCACGGCGTATTTGAACATGGCGCCTTCACGCAAGCCGCAGCCGGAGATGACCGCGTCTTCAAGCCCCAGCTTGTCCGTGACCGCGTTCACCGCCGCCAGCGCCGCGGGGAAGATGTCCGCGCGCAGGGAAGAAAGCCCCTTTATCTTCATGGTCTTGTCCAAAGAAAGCTTTTTGATATTGGAGTAAATGCCCTGCAATTCCGTTGCCGCAATAACGTAATTATGCGCCATGTCCAGCGGATACTTTTTCAGCATGCGGCTGATCTTGCCCAGATTGCGGAAAGATCCGCCCACGCCTATCAGGCGCGTATCGGGCGCGATATCCGCCAGCCACTCCACGCCGTCCAGCTGTTCGCGCACATAGGCATAAATTTTGTCGTTCCGCTCTTCCGGCGTGAGGTCTTCTCCGGCAAACATCTCCGTGAGCGTGACCGCGCCGAAGGGCAGCGTGACGTGCCCCAGCAGATTGCGCCTGTTGTAATAGATAAACTGGATACCGCCGCCGCCGATGTCCATGATCAGCCCGCGCGGGATATCCATGGAATTGATAACGCCCTGGTAAATGAGCTGCACCTCTTCCGTTTCGTCCAGCACGCGCACTTTTATGCCCGTGGTGGCGAGTATCTCGTCCAAAAAGCCGCGCTGATTTTTGGCGCGCCTGACCGCCGAGGTGGCAAAGGCGTATATCCTGTCCACGTTGTTGGCGTCGCACAGCCTGCGGAACATCTTAAAGGTTTTGATGGCTTGAAAGATCCTGCTCTGTTTGAGGAATCCGTCGTCCTCCATGTCCTGCGCCAGGCGCACGGTTTCTTTGAGTTGATCCACCACCGAAAAATATCCGCCCTCCAAAATGTCCACAAGGACAAGCCGTGCGGAGTTCGATCCCAGATCTATAATAGCGATTTTTTCCATAAAACTTCATCCTTAAAGCTAAGTATTTACCGTCATTTAGAATTATATCATACTTTTTCCCGCTTGTCTAGACCCAATTTTCGTAAATTTATGCCAACCAAACACAAAAGCGGAAAAATTTTTTCTGACCAAGCTGCCCGAAAACACGGAAAAGTTACTTCAAGGCATATAAAGGCTGAAATCACTTTCTACTAAAACAAGCGTTGCGAAGAGATAATTTGCAAATACGAAAACCTTACTTCAAGGCATATCAGGGGTGGAGCGCCCCGCGCTCCCGCTGCCCGCGCTTTATTACACATTGTTAAGAGCAAGCGTTGCGAAGAGATATTTTGCACATACGAAAACCTTACT
>CALWHE010000019.1 GCA_944380295.1 uncultured Christensenellaceae bacterium | reverse complement strand
AGACGGAAAAGTTACTTCAAGGCATGTAAGGGGTGGAGCGCCCCGCGCTCCGGGTGCAGCGTCACGCTGCCGCCCGCCCGGCGACCGTCTTGTCACACTTTTAATATAATATATGTGAAGTCAAATAACAATAGGTAACGGAAAACAAGTCAAAAAAGCAGCGTGCCGCTGCATCCCGATCATGCGTGAGCGCAATGTGGAACGCTTGCGCCGGCGGCGGTTTTCTGCCCGAAACAGCCGAGGGGCGCGCCCCGGGCGGAGTCACCGAAAAAATTTTTGTATGTTTTATGCAAAATCGCTTGCTTTTGGTGCACGCGGCGGACATAATATAAGTAAGCCGTGCGCGGCAAATACATGCAAAAGAGGACTGCTATGACTCCCGGAGAAAGGCTGAAAGAATTGGTGGAAGAATACCGCATCAAACGCGTGGAAGATTTTTGCAAAACCATCGGCGTGGGCAGAACGGATTTTTACCGCTGGTGGTCGGATACCACCATGCCGTCGCTCTCCAACGCGCTCAAATTGGCGGACGCTTTTTATTGCTCGCTCGACTATCTGGTGGGCAGAGCGGACAGCAACACCGCCGTTTACTTCAACGATCCGCCCGCATTCTCCGGCAGGATCAAGGCGCTGATGAAGGAGTTCGGCACCAACCCCCACCGCGTCAGCGTGCAGGCGGGCATCGCGCGCGCTTCCATTTACGAATGGATGCAGGACAAGGCGGAGATCACGCTGGACAGCCTGATCAAACTTGCCGACCTCTTCGGCTGCACCATAGACTATATGGTGGGCAGAGAGGCGGAGTGAGGAGAAGGATATGATATGCGCCTGCACGGGCAGCCGCCCCGCCAATTTTCCCTGGGATTATTACGGGATAGCACACGCGCGCTATAAGTCTTTATTGCGCGCGGAGCTGCGCGCTTTGGCGGAAAACGGCGTGGAAGAATTTATCTCCGGCATGGCGATGGGCGCGGACATAGACATTGCCGAAGAGGTGCTGGCGCTCAAAAACGAGTATCCTTATCTGCGCCTGGTGTGCATGATCCCCTTCAAAGGGCAGGATAAGTGTTATCCGGAGAGCTGGAAGCTGCGCTATAAAGACGTTCTCTCCCGCACCGATGAAGCTAAGGTGCTGAACGAGGAGTATAACCCCCATTGCTTTCACGCCCGCAACCGCCTCATGGTGGACAAAGCGGACATGCTCTTTGCCGTGTGGAACGGCAAGCAGACGGGCGGCACCGCCTATACCATTAAATACGCCATGAAAACAAACAAGGACGTGCGCCTTTTCAACTTGGAAGACTGCACTTGGAGCGAATGAGCCGATGTTTGTTTTTTGCACTTTTGCGCAGTTTTAACGGCTTTTACGCGATTTTTTATTAATTTTGCTTTCTATAAAAAAAGTTTTTCTCAATGCTTGCAATGTCGATGCGAATATGTTATTATTTATTTGTATATATTGGCACTATTTTAATATATAATAACAATGGAGGTGTGTATGACCATTACGGAACGTATCGGCGAATATGTGGCGCACCAAGACGAGCGCGCGCCTATTTTTGCGGACGAGATCTTTGCGCATGTTGCAGCCGGTATTCCCGGAATAAGGCGCGATAAGTTCAACACTTATCTCGCGCGTTATGCACTCAAACACCCCGGATTTGTGCGTTTTCAAAAGGGGATATACTTCAAAAGCGTGCCCACGCCGTTCGGGTATGCCGGTATCAAGTATGACGAATTGATAAGGCGGGTCTATATTTCCGACGGTAAGAGCGTTTACGGATATGAAACGGGTCCGTCTTTGATGAACAAGCTGGGGCTTACCACTCAGCTTCCCGCGCATACTTATATCGCAACGGAAAAAGTGCATTTTTCCGTTGACGGCGGACGCTCTCTCGTTTTGACCAGACCCGTAAAGGCGGTGTGCGGGGACAATTTCCGTTACTTGCAGCTGCTGGATATTCTGGAAAATCGCTTCAATGTGCGTTTTGACGCCGTTGATGTGAAAAATATCCTGCGGGATTTTATCAAAAGGCATAATTTGGAATTTGAAACGCTTTTGTATCATGCAAGAGCTTATAAAAGCGCGCGCGTTTACGAGCGGCTGGCTGCGCTGGCGGGAGAAAAATATGCGGCTTCATAAAGATAGACAGGCGTTTGAAGTTATTGTGGAAAAGGCGTCGCGTTTGTCGGGCGTCAGGCGCGATGTCTTGGAAAAAGATTATTATGTGACGCTGCTGCTGTGGGAATTGGCGGGGTTGCCTCAACAGGCGCATGCGTATTTTAAGGGCGGCACTGCGCTTTACAAAGCATTGCGGTCGATACGCAGATTTTCCGAAGATATTGATTTGGGAATTTATATCGACGATTGTCCCACGGCAAGTCAGGAGCAAAAACGGTTGAAAAACGCCGTCTTAAAGTTGAAAAGTCTGCCGCTCAAAGGCGTGCTTGAAAATCGGCGCGGCAGTTTGACATGCGAATACGAGTATCGTTCGCTTTATGATATAGATGTAGACGACGTTTTGCAAAGATACGGCAACGTCAGAGTGGAAGGCACAAGTTTTACCGTGAGCAAGCCGGTCGAAGAGGTGGAGATAGCGCCGTATTTGTTTGAGGTAAGCGGCGTTGAGGATCGTGAGATCTTGCGGAAAAATTATTCCGTGGAACCGTTTATGTTGAAAACGGTGACCTTGGAGCGCATTTTCACGGACAAAATTTTTGCCGCGGAATTTTATTATGTGCGGCGTTCGCTCTTTGACGCTGCCAAGCATATTTATGATCTTGCCGTGTTGATGTCAGACAAACGCATAAATGCGTTTTTGCAAAACAAGGCGGATCTGCGCGCTCTGATAGCCTTAAAAAGAGAGCAGAAGCAAAAAAGGCTGGGCGGAGTGCCGGCGGAGCGGAAAATATCCGCTTTCACATACTTTGATGCGATCGCGGACGATTCGGAATTTGCAAAGTGTTTTGCGGATATGCAGCGGGTTTATGTTTTTGCCGAAAAGGACAAGACGGAGCTTTACGTTGTGTTTGACATGTTGCAAAGGCTGCGCGGTTTGATAAGACAGGCAGGGGAATAAACCGCTGTTTGTTTTTTGCACTTTTCCGCCGTTTTAGCTGTTTTCACCTGATTTATTGCTGATTTTGCTTATTTCGGAAAGTTTGTTTGCCTCTTTTTTTGCCTTCGCGGGCAGCTTTTAAGCACAGCTGCGCGATTTTTTTGTCCGTATCGCGGTCGTATGTGTAAGCGGGCGGTTGTCTGCGCAGCGCTTGTTCCACCAGTCGGACGGGGTGTGCGCTCAATTCTTTTTCGTCGCACATGGCGGCGCACTCCATCTTGGCGTAATAGGCGGCGTTTTCGCGCTGATCACCGCGGCTGGCACGGTTGTTGAGCGGCACGAATATGACTTTTTTGTGCATCGCCATCAATTCTCCCGCGGCGTTGGCGCCGCAGCGCGAGATCACCACGTCCGCGCCCGCATAAAGATCGAAGATGTTTTCCGCATATGCGAGCGGATAATAATTTGCGTGGACGGGGTTTTCCTTTTTGCCCGTGATGTGCACCACGTTGTAGCACGCGCACAACTCGTCCAGATTGCGGAAGACGGCTTGGTTCAAAGACTGCGCTCCGCACGAGCCGCCCACGATGAGCAGGATGGGTCTGTTCTTAGGCAGCGCGGGCGGGCGGTGCGGCGCAAACAGCTCTCTGCGCAGCGGATTGCCCAAACAGACGGCGCCCTTTGCCCGCGTTTGCGGAAAAGAGGTGACGGTGGCGTAAGAAAAGCGGGATATGAGTTTGTTTGCCAGCCCAAGGCTGATGTCGCTCTCATGAGTTATGACGGGTATGCCCAGCTGTTTTGCCGCCAGGGCGCAGGGCAGGGACACAAAGCCGCCCTTGCTCAGCACCACGTCCGGTTCTATCTCGCGCAGCGCCGCTTTCGCCTTGCTCACGCACGCCGCCAGGCGCGCCGGCACTAAGGCGTTTTTCCACACCTTTTGCCGCTCCAGCTTGACCGCCGGGACGGCGATAAAGGGCACGCCGGCTTTTTTTGCCGCAGCCTCTTCTCTTCCGCCTCGGACGCCGGCATAGTATATTTTGTCAAAAAGCTCTCTTAGGGCGGGTATCAAGGCGATATTCGGCATGATATGCCCGCCCGTTCCGCCGCCCGTCAGCACGATGGTCGCCATGCCCTTATTATATGCGTCCGCCCTTTTTATATGTGACCGCCGCGCCGAACTGCGTCCTCATGCCTGCGCCGTTTTTGCGCCGCCGGAGAAAAAATATTGTTGATTTTATTGACAAAAAGATAACGATATGTTATTATTATGCCATAAATATCAATAAATTGTTAGTAATATGACAAAATATTACACATATTGTTGATTTATTCGCAAAGCGCGGGTATAATGATGGGTATGAGGATAAAGCAGCTCAGATTGGAACATAGGCTCAGGCAGGCGGACGTGGCGCGCGTATTAAGCGTCACACCCGAGGCTTACTCTATGTGGGAAAACGGGGCAAGGCAGATGAGCATTGCCAATCTGATCGTGCTGGCGCGCTATTACGGCGTTTCGCTCGAATATCTGACGGGCGTTTCTCCGGAGCGCAAAGCCGCCGCCGATTTGAGCGCGGACGAAAACGCGCTGCTGGAATGGTATGGCAAATTGGACGAGGCGGATAAAGGCTTGGTGGCGGCGATGGCGCGCAACCTGGCAGGCAACAGAAAATACGGCAAATAAGTCCGCAAAACAGTAAAGGGCGGATTTGCCTGAGGCAGAGCGCGCGCAAAGCCCGGCGGGGCGAGGCGGGCGCAAAGGCGCCGCAGGAGGCGGAAAACCCGCGGGTAAGTTGCGACGCTGCGGAGGAGGCGCGCATAAGCGCGAAAAATGCGGCGCATATGCGCAAAAGTCCCAAAAGGGACGCAAAAGAGAAAATACTTATAGGGGTGTGATATGAAAGAATTTACATTTACCGGATTTAAGGACTACCCCGTCAATTTGGCGGTGTGGGACGAGGTGGAAGGGCAGCCCAAAGCGGTGGTGCAGCTGCTGCACGGCATGGTGGAGCACGTCAAACGCTATGACGAGTTTGCCCGGTTTTTGAATAAGCACGGCTATGTGGTGCTGGGCGACGATCACCGCGGTCACGGCGTGACGGCGCAGGGCAACTTGGGCGTGGTGCCGGAAGGAGATTGCTTTGCCGACACGGTGGAAGACGAGATATTGATAGGAAAATATGCGCGCGAAACTTATAAGGCGCCGCTTTTGGTCTTCGGACACAGTTACGGCTCCTTCCTCACGCAGCGCTATATACAAAAGAGCAGCGAGATAGCGGGCGTGATCCTCTGCGGCAGCGCCTGCATGGACATACCGGACGTGAAGGCGGGACTGGCGGTGGCAAAGATCCAGGCGGCGCTGTTCGGCAAGAACAAAAAAGCCAATCTGATCCGCAAGATGTCCTTCGGACCTTATAACGCGCAGTTCAAAGACGAGAAGAAAGAAAACGCCTGGCTCACGCGCGACGACGAGAGAAGGCAGGCTTATAACGCCGATCCCATGTGCAATTACACCATGAGCATCGCCTTTTATACCTCGTTCTTCTCCGCGCTGTCCAAACTTTATTCGGCGCAGGCGCTCTCAGGCATTCCCAAAGAGCTGCCCGTGTTCATCATCAGCGGCGATAAAGACCCGGTGGGCGGAAGCGGCAAATTGATAGAAAAGCTCTATGAAGTTTATAAGAACAACGGGCTGGTGAACGTGAGCGTGAAGCTCTATCAGGGCGCAAGGCATGAGCTTTTGAACGAGATAAACAGAGAAGAAGTGATGGCGGACATTTTGAGCTTTTATGGCAAGGTTTTGGACGCCCGCGCTGAAAAAGCAGAGTAAAGTGCAATAAAAAGACATGTGCCTGCGCTGCGGGGTGACGGCGCAGGTGCAAGAAAAATACAGTATCCGCTTGCGGAAAAAGGAAGAGATATGGCAGAAGAATACAGTGCAAAAGACATAGTGGTTATGGAAGGATTGGACGCGGTGCGCGCCCGTCCGGGCATGTATATCGGCACCACCGGTTCCAAGGGCATGCACCACATACTGTGGGAGATAGTGGACAACAGCATAGACGAAGTGGCCAATGGTTACGGCGACAGCATAGAGATAGAGCTTTTTCCCGATAATTCCGTGAGCGTGAGCGATAACGGCAGGGGCATACCCGTGGATCTGCACCCCAAATACAAGATTCCCGCGGTGGAGATGGTGTTCACCATTTTGCACGCGGGCGGCAAGTTCAACGACAAAAAGTATAACTTTTCCGGCGGACTGCACGGCGTGGGCGCTTCTGTTGCCAACGCGCTTTCCTCCTGGCTCAACGTGGAGGTGTGGCGCGACAAAAAGAAGTATACGGAGCAGTTCCACTCTCCGCTGATAGACGGCAAGATCAAGAGCGGCATTATCAAAACTCCGCTCAAAGCAGAGCCGTCCGACAGAAAGACAACGGGCACCAGGGTGACATTTTTGCCCGATACGCGCGTTTTCGGGGCGGAAAAATACAATTTGGAAACCATCTCCCGCCACATACGCGAGCTTGCCTATCTGAACGCGGGCATGAAGATCTCCGTGACCAAACACTTTGACGACGGCACTCCGGACATCGTGCACGCCTTTTGTTACGAAGGGGGCATAAAAGACTTTGTGCTCTCGCTCAACGAGGGCAAGCAGGTCATGTATGGAGAGCCGGTCTTTGTGGAACGCAAGACGAGCGAGTGCCAGGTGTCTTTGGCTTTTCAGCACACGGACTCTTATGTGGAGAACATTTTCAGCTTTGTCAACAACATTCAGACCAGCGAGGGCGGCACGCACGAAACGGGCTTTAAGAGCGCGCTGACCAAGGTGCTCAACGACTTTGGCAGGAGCAAGGGCATCATCAAGGAAAAGCAAGCCAATTATCTGGGCGAGGATTACCGTGAGGGCATGACGGCGGTCTTGTCCGTGAAGATGCACAACGTGCAGTTCGAGGGGCAGACCAAGACCAAGCTGGGCAATCCGGAAGCCAAACTGATGGTGGAAAACGCGCTCTCCGACGTGCTGCGCGACGCTTTGGCAAAGGCGAAAAAGGACGTGATAGACGGCATCTTCAAAAAGGCGGAGACCGCTGCCAAGGCGCGCGAGAGCGCGGCAAAAGCCAAAGACGTGGCGCGCAAGCTCAACTCCATGACTTCGAGCGCGCTCATCGGCAAACTCTCCGGCTGCACGGGCAAAAAGGCGGAGCTCAACGAGCTTTACATCGTGGAAGGCGACTCTGCCGGCGGCAGCGCCAAACAGGGCAGGGACAGGCGCTTCCAAGCGATACTCCCCCTGCGCGGCAAGCCCTTGAACGCGGAGAAAAAGCGCATTCACGACATCTTGGAGAACGACGAGCTCAACACGTTGATAAACGCCCTAGGAACGGGATTCGGCAAAGATTTTGATATTTCCCGGCTCAAATACGGCAAAGTCATCATCCTGGCGGACGCCGACCAGGACGGCGCGCACATCAGGGCGCTGCTGCTGGCGTTTTTCTTCCGTTACATGCGCGAGCTGGTGCTGGAAGGGCACGTTTACATCGGCATGCCGCCCTTATACAAAGTGGCGGACAAAAAGGGCGTGCGCTATGCTTACGACGACAAGGAGCTGGAAAAACTGCTGGAAGAGGCGGGGCGCGGATACACCTTGCAGCGCTATAAAGGTCTGGGCGAGATGAACCCCGAACAGCTGTGGGAAACCACGCTTTCGCCGGAGAGCCGCACGCTCATGCGCGTGACGATAGAGAGCGCCGCTGAGGCGGAACAGATGGTGACCATGCTGATGGGGGATGACAGCAAGGCGCGCAAAGACTATATCTTCCGCGAGGCAAACTTCAACAAAACAGACAACTTCAAAGACATAAAGGGGTAAGGCAATGGCAAAGGAAAAAGAGATAAAAGACAATACCAAATATATAGAGCAGCCGCTTGAAGACATCATGCACAACTCCATGATGCCTTACTCCGAATACGTGATCATGGACAGGGCGATCCCGCGCGTCGAGGACGGCTTGAAGCCGGTGCAGCGCAGGATACTTTACAGCATGCTGGATCTGGGCATCACGCCGGACAAGCCGCACAAGAAGTCCGCGCGTATCGTGGGCGAGTGTTTGGGCAAATACCACCCGCACGGCGATTCGTCCGTATACGGGGCGATGGTCAAACTGGCGCAGCCCTTTGCCATGTCCGCCACGCTGATAGACGGTCACGGCAACTTCGGTTCTTCCGACGGAGATTCGGCGGCGGCGATGAGGTATACGGAAGCGCGCCTTACGCCGCTGGCGTTGGAACTTTTGCGCGATCTGGGCAAGGACACGGTGCCCATGTCGCTCAACTTTGATGACACGCTGGAAGAGCCGGACATCTTGCCCGGGCGTTTTCCCAATCTGCTGGTGAACGGCACGGGCGGCATTGCGGTGGGTTTGACCACCAAGATCCCGCCGCACAACCTGGGCGAAACGATAGACGCGGTGGTGGCGTTCATAGAGAACAGGCGCATCACTTTGGACGAGGTGATGAAGATCTTGCCCGCGCCGGACTTTCCCACGGGCGGCTTTATCGTGCAGGACGAGGGGATACGGCAGGCGTATGAAACGGGCAAGGGCAAGATAGTCATGCGCGCCAACGCCTTTGTGGAAGAAGACGGGGACAAAAAGAGCATCGTCATCACGGAATTCCCCTTTGAAACGCAAAAGAGCGAGATCCTGCGCTCGATCATCGCGCTCAAAGAAAAGGACAGGGACAACTTCGGCGACATCACGGAGATCATAGACGAATCCGACCGCGGCGGTATCCGTGCGGTGATCAGGTTGAGGCGGGACGCGGACGCCAAAAAGATCTTGCAAAAGCTGTTTATCAAGACCAAATTGCAAACGTCCATGGCGGTGAACATGGTGGCTATCGCGGACGGCAGACCGCAGGAGCTGGGGCTTTTGGACATTATCCGTTACTATGTAGAATATCAAAGGCAGGTCATTTACAAGCGCACGCAGTTCGATCTGACCGCCGCCAAAAAGCGCGAGCACATTTTGCAGGGACTGGTGGTGGCGGTAAACAACGTCCTCGAGGTGATAGAGATAATTCTGGCTTGCCAAACTTATACGGAGCAGAAAGAAAGGCTGAAAGAGCGCTTCGATCTCACGGAAAAACAGGTGGTGGCGGTGCTGGACATGCAGCTCAAAAGGCTGTCCAAGCTGGATATAAGCAAACTTTTTGAGGAGATAGAGCAGCTGAGGGTGCAGATAAAGGAATTTGAAGCCATCATGTCTTCCAAGGCGCGTCAGCTCGGCGTGGTGAAAAAAGAGATATTGGAGATCAAGAAAAAATACGCCGTGCCCCGCCGCACCCGGCTTTTGGATCCGGGCAAAACGGAAGTGGCGTCTGTGGACCTCAACGCCAAGGTGGAGCGCCGCGGCGTGCTGGCGCTCACCCGCGCGGGCTTCAAATTCATGTCCGTCAAGAGCTTTTCCGGCGCGCAAAAAGAGGTGAAAGACAATAAGGCGGACGATCTGGCGATCAAGTGCGCGCCCGCGGACAATAACGCCAACGTCATCGCTTTCACGGACAAGGGCAACGCCTGCGTGTTCAGCGTGGATCAGCTGGAAGACGCACGCTGGAAGGGCAAAGCCACCGCGCTGAACAAGATCTCCAAGATAGACAGTGACGAAAAAGTGATCGCCTTCTTCACCGCGGCGGAACTGAAAGACAGGCAACTTTACTTCTATACCCGCCTGGGCATGGTCAAGCTCTCGGAAGCGGCGGAATATTCTTTGGAGAAAAAGAACGTTTATCCCGCCATCGTGCTGCGCGAGGGCGACAGCGTCACGGGCGTGGAGATCAAGGACGCAAACATGCCTTACGTGCTCTTTGTCACGGCGGGCGGCATGGTGCTCAACGCGGAAAACGACGATATACCCGTGCAGGGCAGAAAGAGCCAGGGCGTGCGCAGCATGCAGCTTGCCCCCGGCGACGAGATAGCCTTTGCCCGCCAAAACAATGCGGAAGGGGAGATAGTGGTGGTGCAGGAGAACGGCTGCGCCAAGCGCGTCATTCTGGCGGAGCTGGATCCGGGCAGACGTTACCGCAAAGGCGTTAAGCTGTTTGAAGAAAAATCGCGCGCCGTCTACCTGGGGATAGTGACCATGCCTTATGACTTTGCGCTGATAAACGAGGCGGGAGAAGTTACGCCCGTGAACACGGAGCAGATACCCATCGACGAGCGCACAAACAAGGGCAAAAATATCCTCAAAGCCGTTAAATTCGGCGATAAAAAGGTGAGCGCGGCGGCAGAGAACAATGTGTAATGTCATGCGCAAGGGCGGCAGCATCACGCTACCGCTTGACAACCCGACATTTTTACGATAAAATGAAAGTGAACTTTCAGATTATCGTCACTTTGGAGGGTAAAGCTATGTATATCAAGCGTCATCTCGAAGACAAGTTTCTTCAAATGAGCTCCTTTTTCAAGGCGGTCCTGGTCACGGGTGCAAGGCAAGTGGGAAAGACCACCATGCTCAAAAAATTGGGCGGAGACCGCGCCTATGTGTCTTTGGACAACGGGCGCGAACTCGAACTTGCCAAGACCGACCCCGAGATGTTTTTGCAGCGCCACAAGCCGCCCGTCATCATCGACGAAGTGCAAAAGGCGCCCGAATTGTTTCCCTATATCAAGATCGCTTGCGACAGCACGGACGAGACAGGTCTTTTTTGGCTGACCGGCTCGGAACAATTCTCCTTGATGCGCAACATTCAGGAATCGCTCGCCGGCAGGATCGGCATCATGACGCTTTATCCGCTGTCTTTGAGCGAGATGACGGGCGTGCGCTTTCCCTCGCCCATAAGTTTTGAAATGGACGCGCTCATTGAAAGGGAAAGGCTCGCCGCGCCCTTCGATCTGCCATCTGTCTTTCAAACGATTTGGAGAGGCGGCATGCCGCAAGTCCAAAACGCGACGGCGGCGGAGCATCAAGCCTATTACGATGCGTATATCGACACCTATTTGATGCGCGATGTGCTGTCCGTGACCACGATCAGGGACGAATTGAGCTTCCGCAAATTCGTCACCGCCTGCGCCGCCTTCAACGCCTGTCAGCTCAACGTCGCGTCCATTGCGTGCGCGGCGGACATCTCCGTGCCCACGGCAAAGGCGTGGCTCGACCTTTTGGTGAGGCTGCATATAGTCTTTTTGCTGCAACCTTATTCCAACAACAAGCTGAAACGCCTTGCCAAAACGCCCAAACTCTACTTCACAGACCCCGGTTTTGCCGCACATCTTTGCAGGTGGCTGACTCCGGAGATACTCATGGAAGGAAGCGCCGCGGGCAATTATTTTGAGAACTTTGCCGTCATTGAACTCATCAAAGACCTCGAATATTCCGCCGCGCCTTATGACCTCACTTATTACCGTGACAGTAACAGCAAGGAGATAGACCTTTTCCTGCAATTGGGAAGGCGCATTCATCCTCTCGAAATCAAGCTGTCCGCCAATCCCGACAAAAGGGAAGTCAAGAAGTTTTCGGTTTTGGACGCCAACGCCATAGAACGCGGCGCGGGCGGGATAGTCTGCATGAGCCCGAGCGTTCTGCCGATAGACAAGACGGACTTTTTGATACCGATAAGCATCCTTTGACTTCCCCGCCCGGCTGCCGCAAAGAGTAACGCTTCGCAATAATGGTTTATCTCTGCGAGGCATAACCGGGAGCACCCCGCGCTCCCGGCACGCTGTTTCCACATTTTTGACCGTTACGTTCTGTCCGCTAAAATGGACGCACTCAAATAACAGTATAAAAACATAAAGCCGGCAATTTTTATTTCTGTCCATTAAAGCAGACACTTCAAAATATGAACAAAGGTATTGTCTGTTTTTGGATTTGTCCACTTTTTATGGACAGCAGTCGGAAAGTTTCTTTAAGACATTTAAGGGTGCAGCGTCACGCTGCCGCCGCAGGCAGCCGCCACGTCCGCGATGCGTCGTGCTGTGCACGGCAGGATGAGCGGACATTTCACGTGCCCTCTCGTCGCTTGCGGATTGAGGGCACATTTCACGTTTTTGCCAATGTGTTGGCAAAAACATTTCACTTTTTGGCGTTTGATATGTTCGCTTTTCGCTCACATTGGCAACGCCGAAAAATTTCACGTCCGTAGCCGCCGAACATCGCTTACGCTTACTTCATTTGTTCGGCGGCGCAGGACATAAAGGCGTGCCGCCCCACGCTGCCGCTGCCCGACAAGTACATTTTAAGTTTATCGGTTTGCTTTTATTCTCTCCCATATGTTATACTGTGAGCGAACGACTGACAAGGAACAAATTTTTATGGCAATGGAAATATTCAAAGCGGTGCTTGTGACGCTGGGCGGTTTGGGCGTGTTCCTCTTCGGCATGAAAGTGCTGGGCGACTACCTGCAAAACGCCGCCGGCGACAAGATCAAAAACATGCTGGGCAAGGTGGGCAACAACCGCTTTGCCGCGGTGGGCATAGGCACGGCGGTGACGGCGGTCATTCAATCTTCGTCTGCCACCACGGTGATGGTGGTGGGCTTTGTCAACGCCGGTATCATGACGCTGTTTCAAGCCACGGGCATCATTATGGGCGCCAACATCGGCACCACCATCACCGCGCAGATAGTGGCGCTGTCCGTGCTGCCGGTGACGGAATTTTTCGTCATGCTCACGGGCATAGGCTTTTTCCTCACCATGATCAGCAAGCCCAAGGTAAAGACCGCGGGCATGATAATCGCCGGCTTCGGCATGATCTTTGCCGGGCTTTATCTCATGTCCGCCGCCATGAACGCGGTGGGGGAGATGGAACAGGTGCGCAACCTCTTTGCCGCGGCGGACAATCCCTTCCTGCTCTTTTTCATCGGGCTGGCGATCACGGGCATCGTGCAGTCCTCTTCCGCCACCACGGGCATTCTGATCACCATGGCGGGTTCGGGGCTGGTCACGCTGCGCGCGGCGCTTTTTGCCACGCTGGGCATAAACATCGGCACCTGCGTCACCGCGCTGCTTGCCGGCATAGGCGCCAACGCCAACGCCAAGCGCGCTTCCGTGATACACCTCTTGTTCAACTGCTTCGGCTCGATCGTGTTTTTCATTTTGTGTTACTTTGCGCCGGTGGACGGCTGGCTTTCCGCCGCCTTCCCGGAGATACAGACGCAGATAGCCATGTTCCACACCTTTTTCAACGTGATCACCACGCTTTTGCTCATCTGGTTTGTAAAGCCGCTGGTCAGGCTGGCAACGCTGATGGTGCCCGATCGCAAAAAGCAAAAGCAGCCTTCTCCGCTCAAATTCGCGGACGAGCGCCTCTTGTCCTCGCCGGCGGTGGCGCTGGGGCAGGTGCGGCGCGAGCTTATGCACATGCTGGACGAGGCGTATGCCAACCTCACCCTTTCGCTCGAAGCCATACGCGACATCGATCTGACCCGCCAAGGCGAATTCGACGGGCGCGACAAGGCAATAATGAACAGCAGGGCGGCGCTGGTGCGCTATCTCATTTTGCTTTCGGACACGGAGCCGGGCGTGGAGGCGGAAACGGAGATAGCCACATACCACAAAACCATATCGGACATAGACCGCATCGCCGACCTTTCGCAGAACGTGATGGAATTCACCGGCGCGCTCAAACAAGAGGGCGCAAGTCTGTCCGACGCGGGCAAGGCGGAGCTTGAAGAGATGAAAAAGGCGCTCGACGCGCTCAAAGCGGGCGTGCAGGAGGAGTTCGAGCGCAAAGACATTTCGCAGGCGGAGGAGATAGACGCGCTGGAACAGAAGGTGGACGAGATGTATCTGAGCATGGAAGAAGGGCATCTCAAACGCATGCGTTCGGGCGAGTGCACCGCCTTCACCGCCACCATATACATTCCGCTCATCAACAACCTGGAGCGCATCGGCGACCATCTTTTCAACATCTTCCGCGGCATGAAGACGTATGTAAAAGCGCCTGTTAGGGCGGCTCACGAAGAGGAAAAGGCGGAAAAAGCGGCTCAATGAGAGGCAAACGCGCACGGCGCGGAATATAGGGGACAAAAAGGCGCGCCGCGCCGGCAAGAGGGGAGTTATGCAAGTTTTGTTATTAGACAGCAATTCGCTTTTGAACAGGGCATATTACGCCATGCCCAATCTCACAGACCGCAGCGGACTGCACACGGGCGCCATTTTCGGCTATATGAACATGCTCATCAACGTGCTGGACAAGTATCAGCCCACGCACGCGGTGGCGGTGTTCGACCGCAAGGCGCCGGTGTTCCGCAAGAGCATTTACGCCGGTTACAAGGCGCAGCGCAAGCCCATGCCGGAAGAGCTTGCCGAACAGCTGGAACCGCTCAAAGGCATTTTGCGCGCCATGGGCATACCGGTGGCGGAGCTGGACGGCTTTGAGGCGGACGACCTCATCGGCTCCATCTCGCGGCAGTGGGAATATCCCGCCTTTATCGTCACGGGCGATAAAGACAGTTTGCAGCTGGTGAACGAGCGCGTGCACGTGCTGCTCACCAAAAAGGGCGTGAGCGACGTGGAAGATTACACGCCCGAGCGGCTGAAAGAGGACGGCTTGACCCCCTCGCAGGTGATAGACTTAAAGTCGCTGATGGGCGACGCTTCGGACAATATCCCCGGCGTGCCGGGCGTGGGAGAGAAAACGGCAAAGGATCTTTTGCAAAAATACTCCACGCTTGACGGCGTTTACGCGCATCTGGAAGAGCAAAAGGGCAAACTCAAAGAAAAGCTGGAAGCGGGCAAAGACAGCGCTTATATGTCTTATGAACTTGCCACCATCAAGTGCGACGTGCCCCTGCCGCTCACGATGGAACAGGCGGAGCTGAAAACGCCTTTTCCGGCGGCGGCGCGGGAGGAATTGCTCAAATACGGGCTTATCAAGATAGCCGACAGGCTGAGCGTGCAGGCGGAAGAAAAAAAGGTGCGCGCCGGCTACGAAACGCGCTCCATCGCCAATGAGGCGGCAATGGAAGAGTATCTCCGCCTCATCGGGCAGGCGGGCGGCTTTGCCCTTTCTTTGGACGTGGGGCTTACGCTCGCCCTGGACGGCGGACGCGGCGCGGCGCTGGGTCCGGGAGCCACGCTGTTCGACGACGGCTTGGAATATACGCGCGCCTTGCAAATGCTCAAACCGCTCCTGGAAGACGAACAGGTCAAAAAGACGGTTTACGACGCAAAAACGCTCGCGCACGCCCTGGCAAAGCACGGTATCCGCCTGCGCGGCGTGCAGGACGACGTGATGATCCTCGCCTGGCTGGATGACGCCAACCGCACATACAAGACGGCGGCGGACGCTTTCGCCTCTTTCGGCATAGACCCGTCCAACCCCGCCTGCGCGGCGTTTTTGCTCAAAGAGGCGGCGCAGCCCGGCGTGGAAGAAAAGGGCATGTTCAAGCTGTATACTGACGTGGAAATGCCGCTTATCCCCGTGCTTTACGCCATGGAAGAGGCGGGCTTTACCGTGGATAAGCAGGGTTTGACGGAACTGAGCGCGGAATTCGAGCGCATCCTCACCGAACTTACCGAACAGATCTACGAGCTTTGCGGCACGCGTTTCAACGTCAATTCGCCCCAGCAGCTGGCGGAAGTGCTGTTCGTAAAACTGGGCTTGAAGGGCGGCAAAAAGAACAAGCGCGGCTATTCCACCAACGTGGAAGTGCTCTCCGAACTGGAAGACAAACACCCCGTTGTCCCGCTTATCCTGCGCTATCGGGAAATAGCCAAGCTGCGCTCCACTTACGTGTTCGGCATGCTGCCGCTGGTGGATAAAGAGGGCAAGCTCCACACCGTGTTCAAGCAGACGGCAACTTCCACGGGCAGGCTTTCTTCCACCGAACCCAACTTGCAAAACATACCCGTGCGCAAGGCGGAAGGCGCGCTGATCCGCAAGCTGTTCACCGCCTCGCCCGGCAATGTGCTGGTCACGGCGGATTATTCGCAGATAGAGCTGAGGCTGATGGCGCACTTCTCCGGCGACCCCGCCATGTGCGAGGCGTTCAACGCCGGTGAAGATATCCACACCGCCACCGCCGCCAAGGTGTTCCGCGTGCCCAAAGAGATGGTCACGCCGCAAATGCGCCGCCAGGCAAAGGCGGTCAACTTCGGCATAATTTACGGTATCAGCGCCTTCGGACTTGCCAAAGATCTGGGCATACCGCGCTTCCGCGCCAAAGAATTCATGGACGGATACTTCGCCACTTACCCGCGCGTGCGCGAATATATGGACGAAGCCATCGCCGCCGCCAAGGAAAAGGGCTATGTGCAAACGCTCTTCGGACGGCGGCGCGAAGTGCCCGAACTCACTTCCGCCAACCCCGCCCAGCGCGGTTTCGGAGAGCGCGTGGCGCTCAACATGCCCCTGCAAGGCACGGCGAGCGATATCGTCAAACTCGCCATGTTAAAGGTGTTCAAAGGCTTGACGGACGGGCACTTTCGGTCTAAACTTATTATGCAAGTGCACGATGAACTCATCGTGGACGCGCTGCCGCAGGAAGCGGACGCCGTGGCTGCGTTGCTCAAAGAGTGCATGGAAAACGTGGTCAAATTGAACGTGGCGCTCAAAGTCAGCATAGGTAAAGGCGCAAATTGGCTGGACGCTAAGTGATGATGCCGCCCGCTTGCGGGCAAAGCACGCATGAGGACGCGTCTCTGTGCGCGCCTTTGAACAAATGCGCCTTGTCAATACCGCAAGAGTATTGACTGCACCGCCTTCGTCCAAACTCGCACGCAGATCCATCGCCCTCATGCGCGCTTTGCCCGGCAAGCGGTCGGCAAAAGAGAACGGGGTATGGGGAAGGGACGCGCCTCTGTGTGCGCCTTTGAACAAAGCGCCTTGTCAATACCGCAAGAGTATTGACTGCACCGCCTTCGTCCAAACTCGCACGCAGATCCATCGCCCTCATGC
>CALWHE010000018.1 GCA_944380295.1 uncultured Christensenellaceae bacterium | reverse complement strand
TTGCCGTCCATGCCCAGCTGTTTTTCCACTTCCAGCTCCACGGGCAGACCGTGCGTATCCCAGCCGGCTTTGCGCAGCACGTGATAACCTTTCATGGTCTTGTAACGCGGAATGATGTCCTTCATCACGCGGGTGAGGATATGCCCGATGTGCGGCTTTCCGTTTGCCGTGGGCGGACCGTCGTAAAAGGAGAAGGACGCGTGCCCTTCATTTTTTTTGACGCTCTTTTCAAAGATGTCGTTTTGTTTCCAAAACTCTATCACTTCCTGCTCTCTTTGGCAAAAGTGCATGTCGGCAGATACTTTATTATACACTTCATTCCTCCTTGGAGCGCTTTTTGTCGCTCTCTTCCTGCTTGATTTCGCCCACCGTGACTTCCGCTTGCGTGACCTTGTAATACTCCACGGCAAGCACTTTGAGCGTTAAATTTTCAAAAGTTACCTCTTCCCCCACATCGGGCACCTTGCCCGCAAGCTGAGCCATCAAACCGCCCAGCGTGACGGATTCGAACTGCGCGGCGTCTTTTCTGATACCGAAAAATTGGAAAAAGTCCACCAGCGTGACTTCGCCCTGCACGAAATACCTGTTCTCGTCCACCTTGGCAAAGTTTTCCACCACCTCGTCGTGTTCGTCCCAGATCTCGCCCACCAGCTCTTCTATGATGTCTTCCATCGTCACCACGCCCATGGTGCCGCCGAATTCGTCCACCACCACCGCAAGATGCGATTTTTCCTTTTGCAAACGGCGCAAAAGCACGGAGATCTTCATGCGCGGCGTGGCGCACACCACTGGCGTGACTATCCTGTCGAAAGAGGACGCCCCGTCCAGATAAATGTTGAGAAAGTCTTTTTCGTTGATCACGCCCACCACGTTGTCTATCGTTTCTCTGTAAACGGGCAGACGGGTGTATCCCGTTTCGCGGTATATCGCCAGCACTTCTTCCATGGGCGTGCCCAGCTCCACCGCCTCCACCTCTACGCGCGGAGTGAGGATGTCCACCACGGTGCGGTCGTCAAACTCTATCGCCGAACGGATGAGCTTGCCCTCGTATTCGTCCAGACCGCCTTCCGTCTGCGCTTCGTCCACAATGGTGATCAACTCGTCGTCCGTGATGGTCTGCTCCGTCTTTTTTTTGCAGATCTTGTCCAAAAGCCTTGTGACCAGCTTCATGACAAAGTTGAGCGGATAAAAGATGTAATAAAACGCCCTGAGCAGCGGCGCAAAGATCATCACGTATTTTTCAGGAGCCTTTTTTGCCAAGATCTTGGGCGTGACCTCGCCGAAGAGAATAACGATGGCAAACATGACCGCCGCGCTCACCGCGCCCAAAGCCGCGTTGCCCAAAAGCGGCGTGACCTCTTTCCAGAAAAACACGGATATGGTGGCTGCCGCCACGTTGACCAGGGTGTTGCCGATGAGAATGGTGGTCACCATGCTGGCGATGTGATCTTCAAACCAAAGCGCGGCTTTGGCGCGCTTGTTGCCCTCTCCCGCCATGCTCTTCAACCTGATGTGGTTGAGGGCGGAAAGCGCGGACTCCGAGGCGGAGAAAAACGCCGACAAGATCACGCACACGACTATAAGCACTATGCAAAGCGCCATTTTATGTAAAAACACTCCTTAATATAATAATATTTGCGGATATTATATCACGGGCGGCGCGCATATGTAAAGTAAAAGCGATAAAAAAGCGAAGCAGGCAAAAAAACGCCGTCCGCTTTGCCGAAAAAAGCCGTGCGCCGCGGCGCCGCCCGAAACGGGAAACACAAAAAAACCGCCGGGCATGCGCCCGGCAAAACGCCGTTATCCTTCCCCGTTCAAGTCCGCAAAAGGACCTCTGTCCGGCGTGAGATCTTCCGCCTGCTCGGGCGGAGAAAAAACCTCTTCCTTGCCCGCCTCGGCTCGCCCGCCGCCCTCGCCGCGCATGCGCTGCAAAAGCGGAAGCAGCGCGCCCATGCCGCCGCCGTTACGACCGCTCCCGAGCAATTTGAATATCTCTTCCGCGTCCATCATTCCCCTCTTTTCAGCCCGTCGACGAGCGTGCGCAGCCGGGCGCGCTGCCGCTCGTCCAACATACCGGAGGCGCTTGCGTAAAACTTCTCCAGCTCCGCGTCCGTGAGCGTGCCCGCCGCCCTGCCGCGCGCCGCCTGCGCCAGCATTTCCGCGGCAAGCTGTTCCTGCGACAGCCCGGCATATCTTTTCAGCTCCTCTTCAAGCCCCGCGGCGCTCTCCGCGTTCTGCTCCGCGCCCGTGCCGGCGCTTTGCCCGGCGTTGCCTGCTCCGAATTTTGGTTTCTTCATATCCTCTCCCCGCGCGACATCAGCCGCGCCATCGCTCTTTCTATCTCCGCCGCCGCAACTTCCGCCTGGGCGGGCGTGTTCAGCCAGCCGGGCGATATGCGCACCAGCCCCTGCTCGCTCGTGCCCAAAGCCGCGTGCGCCAAAGGCGCGCAGTGCAGACCGCCGCGCACGGCAATGCCGCGCTCATTCAACTCGTCCGCCATGTCCACGGAACTTATGCCCTCCGCGGCAAAGGTCACCAGTCCGCTTTCGGGCGCAGAATAAAGCCTAATCCGCGGCAGCCGCGAAAGCCGCTCCCGCAAGATAGCGCAAAAGGTCTTTATGCGCGCGTTGATCTGCAACATATTGGCAAAAGTCCACTCCATCCCCGCGCCCAAGCCGCAGACAGCCGGCACGTTCAGCGTGCCCGATTCCAGCGCCTCCGGCAGATAGTCGGGCTGGGACATGCTCAAACTGTCCGTGCCCGTGCCGCCAAACTTGACGGGCAAAAGCTCATAGCCTTCCGCGATCAGCAAAAAACCGCTCCCCTGCGGACCGTGCAGCCCCTTGTGCCCCGGCGCGCACAAAAACGCCGCGCCCGCCGCCTTCATGTCCACAAAAAGATGCCCTGCCGATTGAGCGCAGTCTACCAGCAGCGGCACGCCGGCACGCGCGCACACCTCGCCCGCCGCCTTTATGTCCGTCACCACGCCCGTGACGTTTGAGATATGCGTGACCACCGCAAGGCGCGTTTGGGGAGTGAGGGCGGCAGCAAGCTGCCTGACGTCTATCTCCCCGCTCTTTTGCGGAAATATCACTTGCGTTTCCAGCTCCTGTTCGCCTTTGAGCGCGTTGAGCGGGCGCAGCACGGAATTGTGATCATACGCCGTGCATATCACCTTGGACGGGACGTTCTTAAACTTTCGCAGCCACCCTAAGATTGCATAATTGAGCGCTTCCGTGCAATTACAGGTAAAAATTACCTGCGCGTTTTCCGCGTTGAAGCGCTTTTTTATCTTCTCCCGCACCCCTTCCAGCGCTTCCGCCGCGCGCAGAGAAGGAAAATGCCCGCTCCTGCCCGGATTGGCGGCGTTTTGCAGCTGCTTCATCATCTCTTCGTAAACGCTCTGCGGCTTGTATCTGCCCGTTGCCGCGTTGTCAAGATATATCATATCCCCTCCGGTAACCTTTCCAGGCGAATATCAATACAATGATATGAAGCAAAAAAGGCGCTTATGACGCACGCGCTCCGCGCTCAGCCTTCTACATATGAAAAAAGGAGCGTGCTTATGCAGTATATAATAGTCGCCTTTTCTTCCCGCGCGCTTGCCTTGCAGGCGCAGAGCATCTTTGCCCGCCGCGGCATTCCCGTGACGGTGATCAACACTCCGCGCGAAGCGGACGGCTCCTGCGGGCTTTCCGTGCGCGCAAACGCGCGTCTGCGCGCCGCCGTGCTGCAAACGGTGAACACCACCCTGCTGCGCACGGGCGTGAAAGCGATAATTTTACTGGGATACGATAATAACGGAAAAAAGACGGTGGAAAAACTCTTGTGACCGCCGTCCGCAAAGGATTCGGCGGCGGATCTGCCGCAAAAGCATTTTCCGCCGCCGCTGTTTTACTTTTTGCCGATATTGGCGATAAGTCTGCCCAAGCCCTTGAAGAATTTGCCGTTGAGCATCAGGAGCAGTCCGTCCGCCATCTTTTCGTTGAACATGCCCTGCGAGGAGAAGGACAGGCTGCGCAGGGGCGAGGTTATCATCACCTCGTGCATCATCTTGCAGTTGGGGTCGTCCGCGGGCGCGTGCATGGACAGGCTGATGATCCCGCGCGAAACTTTGATGATAAACCTGGCGAAGCCGGAAGTTGCGGACATATCGTTAAAGCTGTCGTTCATGGTGAATTCGCCCTTTTTGGGCAGAGGCTTTTCCTTGTTTATCGGTCTGCCCAGCAGCGCGGTGAAATCCTCGTCGCCGACGCGCTCGGGCGAAGGCGAAGCATACCAGCCGCCCGCATCCGCCGTCTTGTGCTCCGGCGCGCTCACGAACACTTTGGCTTGCGCCTTGAAGTCGTCGCTGGCGGCGCCCAGCCACACGGTGTATTCCCCGTTTTGCGCGCACCAATCCCCCTCTTTCACGTTCCAATACATAAAAGCGCGCGCCGGCAAAGTTATGCTCACCGTGCGCTCCTCTCCCGCCCGCAAAAACACCTTTTTGCTGCCTTTGAGTTCAAAAGCCGGAACGTATACGCCGCCTTTCGGCGCGGCGACATAGATCTGTGCCACTTCAGCGCCGTCGCGCGCGCCGCTGTTTTTGAGCGTGAAAGTCACCTCCACGCCCTCGCCTTCTCTTATCTTCTCCGCCCCGAGGCGCAGATTTGAATACTCGAATGAGGTATAAGACAGCCCGTGTCCGAAGGCAAAGCGCGGCTTGACGCCGGCGGTGGCGTAATAACGGTAACCCACAAAGATGCCCTCGCGGTATTCGCTGTAATAGCGCTTGCCGGGGAAATATTGCGCGGAAGGCGCGTCTTCGTATTTGACGGGAAAACTCTCCGCCAGTTTGCCGGAGGGATTTTCAAAGCCGTAAAGCAGATCCACCGTTGCCGCGCCGCCGCACTGCCCGGCAAGTCCCATGAAGAGCACGGCGCGCACCTTGTCCGCCCACGGCATCTCCACCGCGCCGCCGCCGCTTATCACCACCGCCACGTTGGGGTTGACCGCGGCAACGCGCTCGATAAGTTCGTTCTGTTCATCGGGCAGGCGCATGTGGCTCCTGTCGAATCCTTCCGCCTCAAAGCTGGGCGGCAGTCCCGCCATGATGACCACGTTCTTATATTTTGCCGCCATGTCCGCCGCTTTTTGCAGCAGTTTTTCGCTCTGCTTTTTCTTGCACTTTTCCGTTTCGTAACCCTGCTCGTAGGCAAAGCGCAGCCCGCGCTCGCCCAAGGCGTCCGCCACGGAAGTGATCTTATGTGCGTTGATAAAAGAAGATCCCGCACCCTGAAAACGCGGTTTGAGCGTCATCTGACCGATAAAGAGCACCTTTTCGCTCTCGTCGAGCGGCAGCATGCCGTCGTTTTGCAAAAGCACGGCGGAAGCCGCCGCCACCTTGCGCGCGACTTTGTCGTGCGCGTCCGCGTCGTATCCGCCCTCTTTGCGCGCGGGAGAAGTGAGCGCCAGATCGATCACCCTGTCAGCTATCACGTCCAGCACGCGCTCGTCCAGCTCGCCCGCCTGCACCGCCGCCACCAGCTTTTTATCGTTCATGCCGCCGCTGGAAGGCATTTCCACGTCCATGCCCGCCGCCGCGCCTTTCACTCTGTCCGCCGTGGCGCCCCAGTCCGTCATCATCAGCCCCGCAAAGCCCCATTCTCCGCGCGGGATCTCGTTGAGCGTGAGCGGATTTTCACTGGCGTAAACGCCGTTTATCTTATTGTATGCGCACATCATCGTCTGCGGAGCCGCCTCTTTCACCACCGTTTCAAACGGCGCGAGATAAAGCTCGCGCAAGGCGCGCTCATCCACTTCCGCGCTGATGCTCATGCGGTAATACTCCTGGTTGTTGCAGCAATAATGCTTGGGGCAGGCGCCCGTGCCGTTTTCCTGAATGCCGCGCACCATCGCCGCCGCCATTTTACCCGCCAGATAAGGGTCTTCGGAAAAATATTCGAAGTTCCTGCCGCACAGCGGATCGCGCTTGATGTTCATGCCCGGTCCCAAAACCACGCGCACGCCCTCGCACACCGCCTCTTCACCCAGCGTTCTGCCCAGATATTCCAGCAGCTCTTCGTCCCAGGAACAGGCGGTGGTCACCGCCGTGGGAAAGCAGGTGGCTTTGACGGACTGATTGAGCAAAAGCTGTTTTTCTTCCTGTTTGCGCAGCCCGTGCGGTCCGTCCGTGACCATCACTTCCGGAATGCCCAGCCTCTCTATCCCTTTGAAGTGCCACATGTCTTTGCCCGAGCAAAGAGAAGCTTTTTCTTCCAAAGAAAGTTTTTCCACAATGTCCGCATGTTTGAGCGGAATGCGCGCGTGATCGTATTTTGCGGCGTCTTTTTGCATTTTCCCCTCCGAAAGCGCCGATCCGGCGCAAAATTTACTGAATACAGTATAACACACAGAAAAGAAATTGACAAGAATTGATTTCGGAATGAGCGGAAAATCCCCGCCGCCGCACGCCGGGCGGCAATAAGCTCGCCGCTGCCCGCTGTTTTGAACAGTCCGTTTTGCTTGCGGAAATTTTATATATCGATACGCGCCGCAAAGCGATAAGTTCCCGGCTGTTTGCGCCGCTTCAAAGCATATCCGGCGCGGCGCCGCCTCAGGACAACATCTCTATCACTCTTTCTCTTGCCCTGTTTATCTCCTTTTCGTCCACTCTTCTGCCGTTGCGCGGAGAAGGCAGGGCTATGTCCAGCATTATGCCGCACGGACTGCCGCCCAAAACGATGATCCTGTCCGCGCACATGAGCGCCTCTTCCACGTCGTGCGTGACAAAAAGCACGGTGGCGCCGAACATGCCCGCCTGCACCAGATTGGAAATCACGCCGCGCTTGATGCCTATGTCCAAAGCGCGGAAAGGCTCGTCCAGCAAAAGCGTCTGCGCGCCGTAAGCCAGCGAGCGCGCCAAGGATACTCTGCTCGCCTCGCCGCCGCTGATGCGGGTGGGATATTTATGCGCCAAATGCCCGATGCCCATCTCTTCGAGCGCCTTTTGCGCGCGCCTTTTCACGTCCTCTTTCTCCCCGTTCAGCACATACGCCACGTTGGAGAGCACCGTCATGGACGGGATAAGGCGGCTGTCCTGGAACACATATCCGCACGCGCCGAAGCCTTCCGTCCGCCCCGTGTGCGGGATAAGCCCCGCCACGCAGTTGAGCAGCGTGCTTTTGCCGCAGCCCGACCTGCCCATGACGCACACGGTGGTATGCGGCGATATCTCCAAAGAAAAATTTTCAAACACGACCCTGTCGCCGTATTTCACGCCCAGCTCACTTATCGCCGCCATGCTCCCACCTCAATGCAAATCGCTTTATCAGCGCCGCCGCGCCCTCCAAAAGCGCAGACAGCACCACCGCTGCAAGCGTATACGCCAGCACCATGTCCGTTTCCAGATATTGCTGCGCCAGATTCATGCTGCCGCCTATGCTGCGCGCGGTGTTGGACATCACCTCTCCCGCTATGACCAACTTGACCATCAGCCCCAGCGTGGACTGCACCCCGGTGAGCAGCGCGGGCATGATCTGCGGCAGATAAAGCCGCCCGGCAATGCGCGTGCGCGGCACCTTGTAAACGGCACTCATCTGTTTCAAGCCCTCGTCCACTCCTTTTATGGCGGAGAGGACGGTGGTGTAAAGCACGGGAAAAACGATGAACACGCTCACCACCACGGGCAGGATGCGGTTGCTCACCCACAAAAGGCAGAGCAGGATAACGGACATGGTGGGGACGGCGCGCGCGATCACCACCAGGGGTGAAAGCAGCTTTTCCAGCGGCTTGAAAAACGCCGCCGGCACCGCCAGCGCCAGCGCCATGGCAAGAGCCGTGACAAAGCCGATGAGCGTGCGCAGGAGCGTGCCGCCCAGCGCGACGTAAAAATCCGCCGTGCCCAGCAGCTGCCCCAAGCCCTTGAAAGTGTCGCCCACAGACGGCAGCACGATGGGCAGATCCACCGCATAAGCGGCGATCGCCCACGCGGCAAACACCGCCCCCAAAGTTATCAGGGGATAGAGCGCGCCCACTATCTTCAATGCCGCCGTCTTTTTATCCATCAGTCAAAATAAAATCCGCTGTTTGCCGCCGGCACCTTGCCGCCGATCGACTGCGGGTTCACGCCGTTCACCGTTTCCAGCATGGCGGTCAGCTCCGCCAGCCCTTCTTCCGTGTCCACGGCAACGATGTTCACGTTGCTGCGCCTGACTATCTCCGCCGTCATGACTTCCGCCTTCAAGGTGGTGGACTCATAAATGCCTTTCAGGTTTGAAACGGCTTCTTTTGCGTATTCGTCGCTCGATTTGATCTTGTCCGCATTTGCTTGCAGCGTGCTCAAAAGCGAAGTCACGAAAGTTTTATCCTTGGCAATGCTTTTCTTCATGATCAGCACCGCCTGCGAATAACCGCCTTCGGAGCCGTTTGTCTTGTTCCAAAGCGCCTGCAAGTCGGCTTTTTCCGTCAACCCGTTGCTCTTGGCGGCGGTGGAAACGGCAGGCTCACCCACAATGCCGTAACTTGCGATCCCTTTGACGACAAAAGGCAGGACGGCGGCGCCGTCATTGCCGTATATCAGCGTGACTTTGCCCTCCGTTGCGGCAATATTTGCGGTGTCGTCCGCCACCACGTATTCCACGCCCGCCTTGGTCAGCATGGCTTTGAAGAGGGAATCGGGCACGCTGCCCTTGCCTATGGAAGCCACTATCTTGCCTTTGAGCTGCGTAAGCTCGGCGACGGCGGGCGCGTCCGCCTTGCCCACCATATAGAGATTGCCGTGCGTAACGGTGGCAACGACCTCTATATCCGTGTCTTCATTA
Organism: uncultured Christensenellaceae bacterium; assembly: GCA_944380295.1. Taxonomy (GTDB): domain Bacteria; phylum Bacillota; class Clostridia; order Christensenellales; family UBA3700; genus Alloclostridium. The sequence continues at coordinate 9,658 of CALWHE010000018.1, read as the reverse complement.
AACATTTTTGCCGCGATGTTGGCGGGCACTATCGCCATATCGGCGGTCTGCGCACGCTTGGATATTTCACCGGCAGCCACCACTTCCGCCTTCACGGACACCGTTTCCGAATACTCAAACGTCTGCGCCGCCAGACCGGATACCGCCAAAGCGGGCGCTCCGTCCGGTGCCACAATGACATAATTGCCGTCCGACACCTTGCCGCACGCCGCAATGCCCACAATGCTTGCCGCCACCAGCGCGATCGCCACTGCCAGCAATAAAATGCTCTTTTTCTTCATATTTTTCTCCTTTGCCGAACGATCGGCGAATAATATTTTCAAATCGCCAGCGCGGAACGGGCGCACACCCCGTCCAGCCTGCCCAGTTTTCCGCTCAACGCGGAGATGGCCTCGTTGCTGCCCTTGACGATAAGGGCGATGGCGTTCATGCCCGTTTCCCTGTCAGGCACGCCCATGCGCCCGGCAATGATGTCCGCATGATCGGACAAGATCGCCTGCACCTTGGCGGCGGTCTCTTTGCACGGCTTGGAAAGCACTATGCCTATCACTCCCAGTCTGTCCATTTTCTTCTCCTTTATCGCGGTTCTGCCGCACAATTCTTTTGTATTTTCCGCTTTATGCGTTGTTGTCGAAACGCCTCCGCCGCAGAGGACGGAGAGGCGCGTCCGTCCGCTCTCCGGACCCGCCGCCGCACGGCATTTCAAAAAAAACCGCGCCTGCAAGCAGGCGCGTTGTTTTACGCGTTTTGTATTAAGCGCACATGGTGCGTCCTGCTCGCCGAAACCTCATTGATACGGATGTGTGTTTTTTACTTCGGCGTGGGAAGTTCCTCCGCCTCAGTGTGTTCTTATGATATATCGCCGCCGCGGCGGCTGTCAAGCAAAAGCGAGCGCCTTGCTCATTTTTTGCACAGCGCAAGCAAGACTTTTGCGGCTTGCTCAGGCTCGTCTATCTCCATCACGGCGCTTTCCATGGGGCACAGCCCGTCACCGCGGCGGTTGACGATGCGCTCGCAGTCGGCGTCGGTCATGTGCGCTATGCCGTGCGCGGCGTAAACGCGCTGCGCCGGAAGACTGGACAAGTGCGTGCGCACGCCTTTAACGCCCAAAAGCACGTATAAAAACGCCGCCGCTTTCCCCGTAACTTTGTCGGCGGCAAGCGCGCCGCAAAATTTTTCTTTTTGCGGCAAAAGCGCCAGCAGGGGCGAAATTCCGCGCTCTTTTGAGGTGATCATCTCCCCTTCCGCCGTCTGCACGGCAAGCGTGAAACCGCCTTCGTCCATATAGCGCAGCAAATCTTGCAGATCGAGCATGCCGCGCTCCTTATTCCCTGTGCATGGCGGCGCGCAGCGCCATCACCACCGCGGGCACCGCCACTGCCTGCAAAATAAGACCGATAAAGCCCTGCTGCACCTGCTGCCACACCGCGGCAACGGTGAGCGAAGATACGCTTTCAAACACGGCGACCAGGGCGATGAAAACCGCTCTGCCCGTCACCGCCGCCAAGAGCACGGCGGGAAAAGCCGCCCAGGCGCTTTTGTCTATCGCCTTGGAAAAAGCCCCCGCCACCGCCGCAAATACGGCAAGCTCCGCCATCATGAAGGGCAGGCGCGCCGCCGCCGGCATGGGATCACCCAAAGCGGAAGTTATGCCGAAAGAGACCAGCGGGGATAAAACGCCCACGGCAAGCCCCCACTTGAAGCCCAAAACGCAGCCGCCCAGCAAAACGGGCGCATACATGGGCAGCCAGGTCATGCCGCCGCTTGCTCCCGCGACGAGATGCACAAGCTGCGGCAGCGCCGCCGCCAACGCCATGACAAAGAGCGATACCGCCGCTTTAACTGACAGCTTGGCGCCCGTTTTGACGTTTTTGCGAACCAAAAAATTCTCCAACATATACTTATCCTCCTTGCAAAAAGCGCTCACCCTTGCAACGCCTGCGTGAATTTTTTCATCATTTCGGAGATCTTTATCCCCTGCGGACACACCTTTTCACAGCTGCGGCAGCCTATGCAGGCGGACGGGCGCTTGTCCTCCGCCAGGGAAGAGATCGCCATGGGCGCAAGAAAACCACCGCCCGTAAAGACGTGTTCGTTATAAAGTTTGATGAGTTCCGGAATATCCAACCCCTTGGGACAATAACTTGTGCAATAGCGGCACGCCGTGCAAGGCAGAGTGTTGCGCGCGCTCATCTCCGCGGCAATGCCGAGCAGCAACTCGCGCTCCTTTTCGTCAAGCGGCTTGTCTTGCGAAAAAGTCTTCAAATTGTCCTCCACCTGCGCCATGTCCGACATGCCCGATAAGATCACCGTCACGTCTTTTATGCCCGTCAAAAAGCGGAACGCCCAAGACGCTATGCTCTCTTCCGGGCGCAGCGCCTTTAATTGTTTTTCGTATTTTTCGTCCAAGCGCGCCAACTTGCCGCCGCGCACCGGCTCCATCACCCAGACGGGTATGCCGCGGCTGCGCAAAAGCTCCACTTTGCGCGCGGCGTCCTAGAAGGTCCAATCTATGTAATTTATCTGCAATTGGCAAAACTCCATGGCGGCGCCGTATTTGTCCAAAAACCGCTCTATCACCTCGCACGAGCCGTGCGCGGAAAAGCCCAGATGTCTGATCCGCCCCGCCGCTTTTTGTTCCAGCAGATATTCGTATATCTCTTCATGCTGCAAATAGGCTTCTATGTTCAGCTCGCACACGTTGTGAAAGAGGTAAAAGTCAAAATATTCCACGCCGCATTTTTCAAGCTGTTTGGGGAATATCTGCCTGACTTTGGTCATGTTGCCCAAATCGTAACCGGGAAACTTGCTTGCCAAATTAAAGCTCTCGCGCGGATAACGCGCCAGGATCCTGCCCGTGACGCACTCGGAATTGTGGTCGTGATAACCCCAGGCGGTGTCAAAATAATTTACTCCGGCTTTGATGGCTTTGTCGAACATGCGCGCGGCAAGTTCTTCGTCTATGTCCGCGTCGCTCTTGCCTTTGAGCGGCAAACGCATGGTGCCAAAACCCAACGCGGAGATCCGCTCTCCCTGAAACTCCTTATAGATCATATGCTCCTCCCTTTTGCGCCCGCTGCGCGGCGTTTTCGGCAAAGCCGCCGTTCAATGACGGCCCCGCCGCGATCCGTCACCCTGCCGGACCTTGCGGCTTTATTGTATACCCGCCGCGCTTGGCTGTCAAATGCTTATATTTTATGCCTTGCAATGCCTTTTGCGAATACCTAAAACCGCGCTTGCTCTGTCCGGCACACCTTGTGCGGCGGCAACATTTGCCCCGCCGTTTTTAACTTTTTCGCCCCTTTTTGTTTGCCCGTCAAAGCAAAACGCCTGCACAAACATTCCGCGTCGGCGGAACTTGCGCAGGCGGTCTTATCCGCAAAAAAACGTTCAATCCAGATCCATTTTGTCGAGCAGCTCTTTGAGCGCGCGCATTTCGCTTTTGCTCAAAGTAACGCCCTTCCCCATCTTATCACCGTCGGGCGACCATTCTCTGATATCGTATTTGGGCTCCTTACCGTTCCAGCTGATAAGTTTGATCTCCTTCTTCCAGCCCTTGCCGGATTCGGAAAGCGAACCGCAATTTGCGATAACTTCAAAAGAAAACTCCGCCATTATAACATCCTCCCTTAGTTGTTGCTTCCATTATAACACATATGCGCGCGCATTACAATATATTTTTAGAGATTTATATAATTTTTATTTGCACGCATTTTACATTGCGCCCGCCTTTGCCGCCTTACCGCCGAAATTATCGGCAAACGCCGGCGGCAAACCGCCTTTTGTCCGCCACTCGATAACGGTCAATGACTGCCGGCGCGCCGTGCAAATAAGACAGCGCCGCTCGCGGTTGTCCTGCCCTCAAAGAGCGTTTCGAATACGGTATTGACTTTTGAGGAACTCTGCCTTCATATTGACATTCTGCTTTTTTCATGCTAAACTTTACTTATGGAAACAAAAGTAAAGTTTATTTTATCTGGCTATATTACAGTCTTTATTATAGTAGTTATTTTGTCGCTATTCCCTGGCTATAACGATTTGTTTAATGAACCAGTAAAATCTGTTCCTGTTGGTCAATTTTATTACACTATCGCTTCGCTATTAAATGGGAATTTTGTTATTGATATTGGCGATGGTGAATATTTTTACACTTCTTCTCAATCAATAATATCCGGACTTGCAAGCCTGTTGTTTTTAGCGCTGTTCTTTATTTATGCTGTGTTATTGGTAGTGCTCACGATAAAACGCAACAAAGTGCTTCCCATTTCACCAGCTTTTGTCTTTATGTTTATTGCACATATCCCCACAATGACAGTAAAAATACAGCTTGACTCAACTTTTATCGCATCCAGTCATCGATTTGATATTACAATCGGTGTTATCGCGCTTGTCGCTCTGCTCATAGACATTGTGCGGCTTGCAATATGGCTTTATCGTAAATATCCACCCAAGCCTCGCCCCCGCAAGCCCACTTCCAAAGAGCGGATAGCCGAGCTTGAAGCGCGGGTAAAGGAATTGGAAAACCGCTAAAAGCCCACTCTCTGCCGTGGTATATCCTGCGTTATGCCATAAGGAAGAGGCTGATATATCTGTTGGATCATTGCCTTGTCCAGGTATTCCCTCAGTCGTATAGACAATAAGACCTTAAGTTTGTATGATTTTATTAGATTCTGTATAATTTAATATTATAGTATTATATTTTTTCATACTTGACGTGGTTACCCCGTTGTGTTATACTTTTGTCATGAAAACTAGCAATATAACCCGCATTTTAAACATCTTCTTTTTTGTTGCAGGCATATATGCAATTATTTCAATTTTTATACCTCCTCACGCTGAGGGCACTTTTTGGGTTGCATTAAAATATTCCAGCCGCGAATACCGCGATTACCCCGAATTAATAACGAGAGCTAAAATTGAATTAGCTTTCATATGTTGCGGAGCAATTTTTCTCCTTATTACTACCATTTTACTTTTGTTAAAAAAGAAGCTTTTATACTCTATACCTATATTTTTCTTTTTTATTGCAAGCACAATAAAATTATCTCAGTATAGTTATGCTATCACGTATCCATATATTTTTGCCGCAGACTATATTCTTATAACCATTACTATTATTTTGATAGGAATTGATATTTATCGCATAATAACCTACTTCAAAACTCGCGCCCCGCGCCCGCACCGTCCCCGCAAGCCCTCTTCCAAAGAGCGGATAGCCGAACTTGAAGCGCGGGTTAAGGAATTGGAAAACCGTTAAAAGCCCACTCTCTGTCTGGGTATATCCTGCGTTATTCCGTATGTCTGATATACCTGTTGGGTCATTGCCTTGTCCAGGTATTCCGTCAGCCGTAAGGGGTAAAACGGCTTTAAGTTCGTCTTGCCCTGTGCGTTGAGTTCCACGCGCCCGAAGTCAAAAGACTAGTCAAGCACTATGGTTTATTGGGTTCTGTATAGTTTATTACGGTATCATATTTTTTCATATTGACATTTTTATTGGTTTATGTTATAGTTTTCACATGAAAATAAAAGCCATGCTTTCTTCGCCTAAAACAATTATTGTTTTGTTAATAATTATTGTTGTTATTATTGCAACAATTATTGGTGTTTACTTCGGACTTGCCAATCGTTGCGATATTACTTTTCAACATAAATACGATCTTTTTGGCGGCATTAACATTTATGCCGAATATCATGGTAGTAGTAACATTATCAATAAAACCATCACCGCCCATATTGTCGGTCGTGATAACAATGGTAAAATAGATAAAACCATTGAAATTGATAGATACGATAGTGAGATTTCGCTTAATCGTATACGCATACATACTGGTTGCACATGGTTACAATCCATAAAAATTTATGCAGACGGAATAATTATCGGTCGCTGGACTGGAAATTTAAATGTGGCAGATTTAGTTATTTGATAATCTTCTCGTCCCAGCAAGCCCACTTCCAAAGAGCGGATAGCCGAGCTTGAAGCGCGGGTAAAGGAATTGGAAAACAAAAAGAACGGCTAATAATCGTTCGTATTATTGTGTCGTGTCAGCAAAAAAAGCCCGCCGTTGAAGGCGGGCGTTTCTTGTTATTTAAGAACTGTGCCGTCCCAGCCGACCAGCTTGTTCAACACCTCTTCTCCCGATTTGTTGCAGGCTTTAAGTCCTATGCCGTCGCCCGACAACGTGACCAGGCTGGCGGTAAAATCGCCGCCGCCGTGACCGCCGTCTATATAAGTGAGAAGCGGCCATTCCTTTTCCTTCAAAGCGCAATAATGATAATGCCCGGCGAGCACGAGCGGAGCGCCCAACTCTTCCATTTTGACAAAAGCGCGCTCTGCCAGATCTTTTTCACGCGAGATCTCCGGGGAATGGCAGACTATCAAAGTTTTCTCCCCGCTTGCTTCAAGGCTTTCCATCCACTCCGTCATGCGCGTGCGGTATGCGGTATAATCGGCGCTGCCGCCGTATTCGACGTGATCGTCCGCCTTATCTTCCGCGCTGTCCAAAACGATAAAGCGATAATCGCCGAAATGCGTGGTTTCGTAATAGAAAGAATCCATGCCTAGCGCGTCGGAAAGCTCGGTGGCGTATTCGCCGCGCGTTTCGTGATTGCCACGCGCAAACATGACGGGTATCTCTCCGCCCGTAATGTCGCCGCCGAAGGTCACCAAAAACTCGGACGCCTGTTCTTCAAACTGCATGCAGGACGCCGCGTCGCCAAGCAGGATAACTCCCTGGTATTCGCCCAAATGCGAGATGGCTTTTTTGGCGGTTTTTGTGCGCGTGTGCCAGTCGGAAATGCACAGCAGCGAAAGATCCTCACCCGTGCAAGGCGCAAATTCATATTCTTCCGATTCTATTGTCCGCCCGTTCCTGCCGCCATAGGCATATTCCTCAAAAACACGCATGGAACCCACCCTATAAGTGTTATTATCCAAATGTTCATACGGGATCTGCACGCTGTGGATGGTGCTCGACCCCTTTATCCTGCCGTCTTGTTCGTCATAAACCTTATAAGTTTTACCTTCGTATTCATACTCCACATAGCCGTTCCCTTCCGCGGAAGTGGCAAAGACAACGGAGTAACCGCTGCCGTTATCCAAGACCATGGGATCGGACATAAACTTGTAATGCACGGGCGGATATATGGCAAAAAGCGCTCCGAACACGGCGATCGCAATGATGAGCACGGCGATGACCACGCGCAGTTTTTTATCGCTCACCGCCGGGAAGAAAAACGCCAGCAGGGCGGCGATGAGATATGCAAGCAAAAACGGCAGCATATCCGCGGCGGAGATGAACGCCATATCCGCGGCTTCTTCACCCAAACCGATGAGCAGCGCGATATTGACGATGGCAAAAACGACGGTAAGACACGTGCACACCACGCTTGACACCGCGCCCCACTTGGGCGCCTGCATAGACCATGCAGAATGCCGCCAGCGCAGCGCCGCCAAGACCGTGGCGAAAATCGCGTTTGCCACCATCAGCCAAAAGATGACCTGGCAAAACCCGATGAACAATATCTTATCGATAAAGATAAACGAGTTGGAGCGGCATGCCCAAAAGAAAACGGGTGCCAGCGCCGCAAAGAAGGAAACCAAAAACATGGTAGCCTTGTGCGTGAAAAAGTTTTGTGCTTTCGCGTTCATAATTTTACCTCTTGTCTGAAATTTTACCACATTTTGACATTGCGGTCAATAGCGCGCGGCAGACCTTTAAGCCGATTTGATGGAAAAATGTCCTGCGCCGCCGAACAAAATCAATAAGCGAAAGCTATGTTCGGCGGCTCCGGACGTGAAATTTTTGCGCAGATATAAGTGAGCGGTAAGCGAACGTATACTGCTGCGCAAAAGTGAAATGTTTTTGCCTCACAAGGCAAAAACGTGAAATGTGCCCTCAAACCGCAAGCGACGAGAGGGCACGTGAAATGTTTGCTCATACTGCCGCAAAGCGGCGCATCGCAAACGTGGCGGCTGCCTGCGGCGCTATTCGAGTATAACGCTGCACCCGGAGCGCGTGGCGGGCAGCGTGACGGGAGCGTGGGGCGCTCCACCCCTGATAAAGCCTTGAAGTAACTTTTCCGTATTTTCAGCTGAACTCTTTGCAATGCTTACACAATAAAGTGTAATAAAGCGCGGCAAAATCGGCAGCGTGACGCTACACCCTGATAAGTGTAATATCTCGCCGTTCAAAACCGCGCTTTTGGACGAGCGCACCTTGGGCAAGGCGACTGCCTTGCGCGCCGCTCCGCGGCGGCGGAAAAGGGTGAAGTTTTGCGGCTAACGCTTGCACGCTTACTTATATCTCGCCGCAAAACGAGGGAAAAACCGCAGCGGAGCGTGTCGGGTTTGCCCCTCACACGTAGGCGCAAAGTGCTGTGCGTTGATATTGTTAGAACATCAAAATGTTTTATCGCACGCCACTTTCACTCGGCGCCTATCTTCAATGGCGGGGTGTCCCCTGCTTCAAGCAAAAATCGGAAAGGCCCGAACAGCCGTAAGCTGTCCGAGCCACATATTATACTTGCAATTGAAGCAAATCTATCACCAATACACGCAAAAACTTTTTCTCGCGCAGACTTCGCGCGGAAAAGCAGAGCGAAAGTGCGTGATGGCGCGATAAAATTTTTAGGCATGACAAGGCAAGACCTGCAGGCAATACTTGTTGTATTGGCAAAGGGCTTAACGCGGTCAGGGCAAAAATTTTGCGCGGCAGCATAGCGGGAGCGCGGGACGGCAGCGTGACGCTGCACCCTGGCAAGTGTAATATTCCGCCACCGAAAACCGCGCTTTTCGGTGAGCGCACCTCTAAAATGCGCCGTGCGCATTTTCCGAATGAGCGGAACTTGTGGAGCGAATGAGGGCGGAAAGAGTGGCGTGGTGACCACGCTGTCTTATTCCCCTGCAAGAGCGTATTCTTCAATATACATATCTCTTCGCACAACAGCGTTATTCCGTTCCGCAAAAAGAGGGGAAACTACGCCTCAAAAAAAATACAACGCGATATGTTGCTCTTATTTCACTATTTCTCGCGCAGACTTCGCGCGGAAAAGCAGAGCGAAAGTGCGTGATGGCGCGATAAAATTTTTAGGCATGACAAGGCAAGACCTGCAGGCAATACTTGTTGTATTGGCAAAGGGCTTAACGCGGTCAGGGCAAAAATTTTGCGCGGCAGCATAGCGGGAGCGCGGGACGGCAGCGTGACGCTGCACCCTGGCAAGTGTAATATTCCGCCACCGAAAACCGCGCTTTTCGGTGAGCGCACCTCTAAAATGCGCCGTGCGCATTTTCCGAATGAGCGGAACTTGTGAAGCGAATGAGGGCGGAAGAGGAGAATTTTTGCGGCAAGACCAAGCGCGATAAGAGATTACGCCGCCCGCAAAAAGAGGGGAAACCACGCCTCAAAAAAATAAAACGGCGATATGTTGCGCTTATATCTCTCAGTTAATCGTTTTATTTTTGAATGGCGGGGTGTCCCCTACTTCAAGCAAAAATCGGAAAGGCCCGAACAGCAGTAAGCTGTCCGAGCCACATATTATACTTACAATTGAAGCAAATCTATCACCAATACACGCAAAAACTTTTTCTCGCGCAGACTTCGCGCGGAAAAGCAGAGCGAAAGTGCGTGATGGCGCGATAAAATTTTTAGGCATGACAAGG
>CALWHE010000017.1 GCA_944380295.1 uncultured Christensenellaceae bacterium | reverse complement strand
CGCAAATAGCGCGCAGATCCATCTCTTCTGCACGCTCCCGCCCTCTTCGCTCCCGACATTGGGAAGAGAAGCTGGCGGAATGATCGCAAGAGCGCCTCTGCCACTCTTTCCGTGGGGTGCGCCTTGATTGCCGCAAGAGTATCTGCGCCGCCGGGGCGCAAACAAATACGATAACGCAAAAAGCCTGCTCCGCGCAAAGACTGCTGGGCGCGGGCACACAGATAAAATTGACTTATTAAGGGAGGCAAACCTATGAAAGTGACTTTGAAAGACGGCAGCTGTTTGGAGCTGGACGCGCCCATGAGCGTGAAAGAGATCGCGCAAAAGATCTCCGAGGGCTTGGCGCGCGCGGCGCTGGGCGCCAAAGTGGACGGCGTGGTGCGCGAGTTGAATTACGTCCCGCAGGGCGATTGCACGCTGGAAGTGCTCACCTTTAAGGACGACGAGGGCAAAAAGATCTACCGCCACACCTGCGCGCACGTGCTGGCGCAGGCGGTGAAGAGCATTTTCCCCACCTGCAAATTGGCGATCGGACCGGCGATAGAGGGCGGATTTTATTATGACATCGACTTTGTAACGCCCATCTCCATGGACGATCTGCCGCGCATAGAGGCGGAGATGAAGAACATCATCAAAGCCAATTACAAGCTGGAACGCTTCACCCTGCCCCGCGCGGAGGCGCTCAAACTCATGCGCCGCTTCAAAGAAGATTACAAGGTGCAGCTGATAAACGACCTGCCCGAGGACGCGGAGATCTCCTTTTACCGCCAGGGCGACTTCACCGACCTGTGCGCCGGACCGCACCTGCCCAGCACGGGCATGATCAAGGCGTTCAAGCTGACCTCGCTCACGGGCGCTTATTGGCGCGGCAACGAGAAAAACAAGATGCTCTCGCGCATATACGGCACCTGCTTTGACAAAAAAAGCGACCTTGCCGAGCACCTTGCCGCCCTGGAAGAGGCGAAAAAGCGCGACCACAACAAGCTGGGGCGCGAGCTGGGCATTTTTATGACGGACGACAACATCGGACAGGGCTTGCCGCTGCTCATGCCCAAGGGCGCCAAGATCATGCAGATCATGACCCGCTTTGTGGAAGACGAAGAGGAAAAGCGCGGCTATCTGCCGACCAAAACGCCTTATATGGCAAAGTCCAACCTCTATAAGATCTCCGGGCACTGGGATCATTACAAGGAAGGTATGTTTGTCATAGGCGACGAGGAAAAAGACGACGAAGTTTACGCGCTGCGCCCCATGACCTGCCCCTTCCAATACACCATTTATAACAACGGTTTGAAGTCATACCGCGATCTGCCCCTGCGCTATAACGAAACTTCCACCCTCTTCCGCAACGAAGCCAGCGGCGAAATGCACGGACTTATCCGCGTGAGGCAGTTCACGCTGAGCGAAGGGCACCTGATAGTCACGCCCGAACAGCTGGAAGAAGAGTTCAAAAACGTAGTGGATCTGGCGCGCTATATGCTCAAATGTTTCGGGCTGGACAAAGACGTGTCTTATCGTTTTTCCCGCTGGGATCCCAACGACAAGCACAAGTATATTTACGAGCCGGAAGTGTGGGACAAGGCGGAAGACACCATGCGCCGCATGCTCGACCATCTGGGCATAAATTATGTGGAAGCCAAGGGCGAAGCGGCGTTCTACGGACCCAAGCTGGACATTCAGATCAAAAACGTGCACGGCAAGGAAGACACGCTCATCACCGTGCAGGTGGACATGTTCCTGGCGGAAAACTTTGACATGACCTATATCGATGAAAACGGCGAGAAAAAGCGCCCTTACATCATTCACCGCTCCTCTATCGGCTGCTACGAGCGCACGCTGGCGCTGCTGATAGAAAAATATGCGGGCGCCTTCCCCGTCTGGCTTGCGCCCACGCAGGTGCGCGTTGCCAGCCTCACCGACCGCAACGCAGACAAGGCGCGCGAGATAGCAAACGCGCTGCAACTTGCCGGCTTGCGCGCGGAAGCGGATACGCGCAACGAAACTTTGGGATATAAGATCCGCTCCTGGCAGATGGAAAAAGTGCCTTATATGCTGATAATAGGCGACAAAGAGATCGAAGAAGGCGTGGTTGCCGTCAGGCGCCGCGGCGAAGGCGACAAGGGCAAGATGCCCCTTGCGGACTTTATCTCCGCCGTCAAAGCGGACGTGGAGAGCAAGAGATTGGATTGACCTTTGCGCAAAAACAAGCGGGAGCGGCGTTTGCCGCTCCCTTTTTTTTGCCTTGCTCCCGCGTGCCCGCGCGTTTGCCGTCAACACCGCGCGCTCATTGGCGGGCGGCGATAAATTTGCTTATATCCTCTATCAGCCGATCGCGCCCCAGGGTGTGCAGCACGTCGTAAAATTCGTCGAGATAGTCAAAAACGCCGAATTTTTCAAAAGCGTCTGCCACTTGCTTGCCGCTCAATCCGCATTCCGCCTTGTAAGCTTCCACGCAAAACGCCTTAAAGTCCAATTCGCCACGCATTACGCCACCTCCGGCCAGACAAGGCAGCCGTTTTGTTCATCCAAGAACAGCTGCGCCAACATGGTGGTGCTGAAATGCCACGCCTTGCTCTCTTCCTGCTCCAAGACCGCATATACTTGCGAACGCAAAAACGCCAACATTGCCTCATCTTCGCTCCACCCGGTGCGGGCGGCTATCTTATCCACGGTGTGCGCTGTGATGATATACATCAAACTTTCAAATTCTTTTGCAGTCATTTTATATCCTCCGCCCGAATAAAACTCACCTCTGTTAAATTATAACCTGTGCGCGTTATTTGTCAATATCACTTGGCAAAACACGGCTATGCTTGCGGCGGCGCGGAGCAAAAACGCGTAAATACCGCTGCGTTCTGTTTATAAAAAATGAGAAAATGTGAAAATTTATAAATAGAAATGGCATTCAGTTTATAAAAAATGAAAAAATCTTGATTTTTATAAATAGCCGTCTATAATATATCCGTAAAAACGGCACCATCGGATCTGTTGACGGAGGCGAACAAGATGAAATTGATAAAGCGGCAGAATTGTTTGAACAAGAATTGCAGAAAGTGTTGCACTTAACTTGACAATTCACTGGCGGTGAAAAATTATCCGCGCGCCAAAGCGGTCATTCCCTGCCGCGGGCAAAGCAAAAAAATTACCCCGTCGCTCAGGGGAGCGGCGGGGGTTTGGTTTTTAAGCGGGAGCGCGAGGCGCTCCGAGGCGCTCAGGCGCGCTTTTTGGCAACGATGATTATTGCCACCACAAGCGCCACATCTATGAGCGCCACAATGGCGATGAGCAGCGGGAACAGCCAGCCTGCGCCGCCGTCTTCAGCTTCCGTAAGCGGAGTTTCGGGCAGCACGGGCGCGTCAGGTATCTCGGGCAGAGGCGCCTGCTCGCTCACGGTCACGGTGAAGGTCATGCTGCCGGCGTGGTTGCCGGAGAACGCCACGGTAACGGTGTAAGTGCCCGGTTCCCAAGTGCTCACTGCGGCAAGGTCTTTGCCGCCGCTGACGGTGATGGTCCGATCGGACGCGGGCACGCTGTTGCGCTCCAGATAACCGTTGATGGCGGACATAATATTGCGCTGTTCGCCCACGGTCATGTTGAGCGTGCCGCCGTTGCTTATCTCATCCTGTCCGTCCACGGTGATCTCCGGATCCAGCTTGCGCGCCGCCAGCGTGAAGGTTTCCTCCACCGGCTTGAAGTCATAGTTCTCCTTACCGCTGCCGCCGATGAGGTAAGTCACGGTGTGTGTGCCGGCATTGAGCACGGGCGGATCGAGCGGATCCACCGGGACGCCGTCTATGACTATCTGCACGGTGAGGCTGTCCTCGCCCACCTGCGCGGCGGTGTGATCTTCAAGCGTGAAGGAGATGCCGGAAGCGCTGAACGAGGTGGAAGAAGGCGTGTAATCCAATTTCACCGTCTTTTTCTCCACCACCAACGTGCTCTGCTTGTAACTTGCCTCGTCTTCCCATTTGAAGTTATAATCGTTCAGGCTCACGCTTGCGTCGTAGTAAGTGCCCGCGGCGAGGATGCTGTCCCCTTCCGCCAGCAGCGCGGCGCCGGCGGCGGCGCCGTCGTAAGTGATGATCACATCAACGGGCTGTCCGTTGAAGACGACGAACGGCGTGGTGAAAGTGCCGCTTATCGTCCCGTTTGCGTTGAGGACTATCTGACCGTAAACGCCTGCCGCCTGCTGCACGCTCACTGGCGCCTGCTCTATCTTCCCCTTCCAAGGGGTGACGACATAGTAATAAGTATCGTCTTGCGCGGTCACGGTGAAGGTGACCTTGTAAGTGCCGGCGTCTTTCACCACGTCCGTGGTAACGGTTTCGGCAGATGCCAGGGTGACCTCAACGGAAGCTATCTCCACCGTGACGCCGGTCATGTCGAATTCCGCGTCGTCTTTGACGGCGTAAGTGAAGCCTATCTCACTGCCCGTATACACGGTTCTATCCGGGGTGGCGGTGATGGTGATCATCTCCTGCGCGGTGACTTCCACGGTGAAGGTGAAAGACTCATAATTGTCGCTATTGCCGCTTTCTGCCGTGACGGAGTATGTATGCTTGCCCACCGCCAGCCATGCGCCTTTGTGCTCGCCTTCCGTCTGGTAATTCACGGCTTGCTCTTCAACGGTGAAGTCGGATATTGCGCCGTCCGCCTCCACGCCCGTCACGGTGACCAGCCCCGCGATGGTGATGGCAAATGCGTCTTTTGCGTAAGCCGCCATCTTGTCTGCGTCATGCTCGGAGAAGCTGTCTTTCTCCGGGGTGACGGTGAGCGTTGCCTTGGTTATTTCAAAGGCAAACGAATCGTCACTTGCGGCGTTGAAGTTGTCATCTCCGGCAAATACTGCCGTGGCGGTGTAATTGCCGACGTTGATCGCCTGCCCTTCCTCAAGGTTGTCGCCGGCGCACGTGACGGTCGCCGTGCCCACGGACTCGTCGTTGAATTGCACGTCCGCGCTCGGCACTACCGCCGTGCCGCTGTAAACAAATTCCCTCTGCTCGCCCCAGACGATGGTCACGTTTGCTTTGGCTATCTCCACGCTCGCGCTTGGATCGACAATGGTATAATTGCCGCCCTGCGCGCCTGCCGTTGCAACGGTGAGTTCGTATGCGCCCGCGTTGGTGACGGCGTTGTTTTCCACGCCCTCTCCGCTCACGGTGAAGGTGACCTCGTCTTCTGCGAATATTTCGCCTTCGCCCGCCTTAACGATCAAGGCGATGGGCTGTCCGGTGTAAGTGCTTTCAGCCGCCTCTACGGTTATGTTGAGCTGCGCCGGGGTGATGTTGAAGCTGAAGGATCCGTTTATAACCTCGTTGAAGTTTGCCGTTCCGGCAAATACGGCAACGGCGGTGTAATGACCAACATCGATCGCCTTACCTTCCGTGATGAAGTCGCCGTCGCACGTGACGGTCGCCGTGCCCACGGACTCGCCCTTAAATTGCACGTCCGCGCTCGGCACGACCGCCACGCCGCTGTAAACAAATTCCGTCTGCTCGCTCCAGACGATGGTCACGTCTGCTTTGGCTATCTCCACGCTCGCGCTTGGATCGACAATGGTATAATTGCCGCCCTGCGCGCCTGCCGTTGCAACGGTGAGTTCGTATGTGCCCGCATTGGTGACGGCGTTGTTTTCCACGCCCTCTCCGCTCACGGTGAAGGTGACCTCGTCATCTGCGAATATTTCGCCTTCGCCCGCCTTAACGTTCAAGACGATGGGCTGCCCGGTGTAAGTGCTTTCAGCCGCCTCCACGGTTATGTTGAGCGGCGCCGGGGTGATGGTCACGGAATAATTTTCCGTCACATTGTAATTGTCTTTATCATCGCCGTCAAGCATAATGGTTGCGGGAATGTTTTCCTGCACATCCACAAAGTCGCCGTCCGCACGTGCGCTCACTCTGTCGCCGTCCTTAATGCCGCGCAGTTCCGCTCCCACGCTGTAACCTTTCCGACCTTTATAAGGCAGTGTGAGCGAAGTGCCGCTCTGTTCGGCACATGTCAGCGTTGCCGTGATGTCCAGTTTTTCAATGGACAAAGTAACGTCATGATCGACGGCGGCATAATCGCCGTTTTCGCCGGCATAATTCACCGTCACTTGGGTGCTGCCGGCTTTCAGCCAGCCGCCCGTGCTGACGTTTTCGGAAACATATTTAGCGGTGACGTTCTCCGCCCTGGTGCCGTCTGCATATTCCACGGTGACCGTTATCTCTCCGCTCGCGCCCAAAGCGCCGTAAGTGAACGCCTCGCCGATGTAAGTCACGCTTGTCACCTCAACGGGCGTAACGGTGAAGGTGAAGGAGTAATTGGGCAGTTCCGCGCCCGCTTGTGCACCTGCGGGCGTGTATTTCGCCTTCACGGTGTATGCGCCGGCATGCTTGATGGCGCCTTCCTCCAAGCCTTCGCTCGGCGTGATGGTCACTTCCAAAGTGCCGCCGGTGACCTCTGCGCCGTCTTTACCCGTCACTTGGAAGTAATTGTTCTTGAAGTATTCGGCGTTATAGGTAGGGCCAAGCACGACCTCGAGAGCGACCGTTGTCTTCACGCCCGCTTTCAGACCGACGGTGATGGCGGGGGTGATGTTGACTGTGACCTTCTGCGCCACCTCGAACACATAGTTGGTGTCGGCGGATATCACGGTCAGCTTGCCGCCTTGCACCTTGGTGCCGTAAGGCGTGCCCTCATAGACCGCGTTGTCAAGCAGCAGCACCAGCGCGGGCGCGCCTTCTATCAAAGGCAGCGCCTCTTGCGCCTCTGCGGTCAGGGTGACAGTAGTGGCGCCGTCGCTCAAAGTGAGCGTTGCCTTGTTGTTGCCGTCCGCCGTCCATGCTCCCGCCTTAACGCTGCCCGCAACGTCAAAGTCGACAGTGTCGCCGCCGTCTGCGGTCAGGGTCACGCTCACGCTCTTTGGCGTGATGGTGAAGGCGGTGCTTGCGCTGCTTTCATCGAGCACATAGTTGCCCATATCCGCGCCGCCCGTGATCGCGGCGGTGGCGGTATAGCTGCCGCTCGTGTTGGCATTCGTCTGCGCGCCGCTCACGGTGAGGATAACTTCATCTTCGCCGATAAGACCGTCTTCCGCAATCTTGGCGGTGGGCGCCTGCTCGGAGCCGTTATAGGTCAGCTCCTTGTTGCTCCACGCCACGTTCACGCTCTTGCGCGCGATGGTGAACTCAACGGTGGCGTCATTTTCCAGCTTATAGTTGCCGGTGACGCTCTCCGCCGTAACGGTGGCGGTGTAAGGCTGCCCTTCCGCATTGGCGTCAGTCTGCGCTCCGCTCACGTTGAGGGTGAGGCTTTCCGCTCCCACCAAACCGGTGGCGGTGGCGGTGGGCGCCTGCGCCGCACCGTTATAGGTCAACTGCGTGTTGCTCCACCCCACGCCGATGAGCTTGGGAGTTATCGTATAAATTATCTTCAAATCCGCGGCGATATAGTTGCAATCTTTGATGATTTCGATAACGATGCCGTCATATACGGCGGCGTTCGTCATCTCTTGTTGACTTGCGCTTATTCTGAGAATTTTGAGGTCAAAGGCGTTTTCGCCGTTCTTCATGCCCTTAACGACCACATTGTCCGCGGTGAGCAGAGAGTCAAGCGTGACCGCCGCTCCGTCATACACCTTGGTAAGGCTTGCGGTATCAGCTTCAACAAGGTTCAAAACTGCCTTGCCCACGGTGAGCTTGTCTTTGCCCTCCGCCGCTTCCAAGGTGATGTGATAGTTTTTCTCTAGCGCGCCATCGGGCAGCGTATACGACACGTCGTAGGTCACCTCGGTGCCCGCGCCCGTGGTGGCGGAATAATCGCCCACGCTCACTTCAAAGGTGAGCGGAGCCTCCGCGCCGGGTATCTTTCCGTTCAAAGCGGCGATATCCACCAACGCCTTGACAGCTTCCACGCCGTCGCCGTAAACGATCGTCGCGTTTTCCTTAAAGTTCCAGGTGAGCTTCACCTGCGCGGGGGTCACATTGAACGCATGCTGCTTCTTTGCGGGCAGACTGTAATTGTCCGCGTCGGCGCCCGTCAAGCCGGTGGCTTCAAAGAAAAATTCACCGACGTTTTTGTTATCGTTGCCGTTCACAAGCCCGGCAATGACTTCCACCACATCATCGCCTTGCTTATTGCCCACGGTGGCGGTAGCGGTATGTTCCTTGCCGTTATAGACGAGGTCGCCGACAGCTTCCCATTTAAGCACGACTTCGAGCTTCTCAATGGTGAAGTCGGTGGAAAGTTTGTCGCCCGCAAGTTCGTATTGCTCTGCAAAGTCCGGCGCAATGCTCACGGTGACGGTGTATGCGCCCGCATTGACCGCGTTCTCGTCCGTCAGCGTGCTGCCCTCTTTGGCGGTCACTTCATAGACGAGCGCGCCTTCCGGCAGCGGTCCGATCTCCGCGCTGTCCGCAAACACGGGAGTGGGCTTCTGCGCCGAGCCGTTATAAGTGAGCGTGGTGTTGTCCCAACGCTCTATCGCCAATTTGCGCGCGCCCTCTTCCACGGTCAGCGTGGTGGTGAGTTCACCGTCTGCGGTGAGCGTATAGTTCGCGCCCTCAATATCGTTTATGGTATAAGTTACGGTGTATGTGCCGGGTGCGAGCGTGTAAGAGCCTTCCGCCGACCGCACTTCTTCCTGCGTTTCGCTGTTCGTCACGATGAAGGTGAGCGCGCTGCTCAACGTGAAGGTTTCGTCCGGCTGAGCGCTGAGGGTGATAAAGTCGCTCTCATAGAATCTGCTCGTGTCCGCCCTGGCGCTTTCACCGAAGTCCACGCCGAATTCAGCCTCTTTGCCCGCCGTGACGATCACGCTTGCGGGATCTACGGTGGCAGTCATCGTGCCCGCGCCCTCTGCCATGGCGTAATTCTTGTTGACCTCGTTGTCCGCCGCCAGCGATACGTTGAAGGTATACTCGCCCGCGTTCTTCACCTCCACGCCGTCGCCCTGCACGGCAATGACAAGCACGGGCTTCTCATCGCCCGCAGGCTCAAAGCCCGCCGCAAAGGTATGACCGGCGACGGTTATCGCCTTGCCCGTGTAAGTCACAGACGAGAGGGTCAGCCTTTCCAGCTTCAACTGCTTTTGCGCCACGGTGAAAGACTTTTCTTTCGAGCCGGTGAAGTTGCCGTCTTTTGCCTCCGCCTTGGCGGTGTAATTGCTGCCCGCGGCGGTGGCGGTGTTGCCGCTCACCGTGAGCAGAGAGGTCACGTCCACGCCGTTTGCCGTAACGACGACCGGCGCGATCTGCTCTTCTCCGTTATAAGTGAGCGCCCCCACGGTCATCACCGCTCCGCTCAAATCAAAGGCGTTGATGGTGACGGTTATATTTTCAGTGGGCTTTACATAGTTGGTTGCAGCCGCGCCGCCTGTGATGGTGACGCTTGCCTCATAATTGCCCGCGTTGAGATACGTCTCGCCGCCCAAAACGGTTTCGGCGAGCGCGGAAGTCCATGCCCAGCCATAACCGGCGCCGTCGCCTTCCACAAAGCCGGTGACCATGCCGCTCTTCAACGCCTCGATCACCGTTGATTTCTCCGTCAGGAATGTGTATGTAAGTCCTTCGGCAAGCGTGAGCGTGCGCTTTTGCACTTCCACGCTGTATTCGTTGGAAGAATCGCCGGTGCCGTTTTCAAACTTGAAGGCATAATTGTTCGCGGCGGTCCAGTCTTCTTCACTTACGATGGCGGAAACGGTAATGGTGTAAGTTTTCGCGTCTTTGACGGAGAGCACGTCAGCCGTCAAAATGTCCGCCACGGTATCGTCGCCCACCAGCTGCGTGCCGATGTTGATGACCACCTTGTGGTCTTTGCCGTCATAGATATAGTCGCCGTCAAAGCCGTCCAAAGTTACGCCGGTCACGATCACCTCTTTGGGCGTGACGCCGAAGATAAAGTGGTCGGCTTCTTGATCCATTACATAATTGCCGTCCGCGTCTGCCAGCGTGACCACCGCCACATAAGAGGTGTAAGCGTTGAGGTCGCTCCACGTCACAGGCGTGCTTCCCGCAATAATGTTGCCGTCATCGGCGGCTTCGCCCAAATAGAGCTGCACCGCAAATTCGAGTTGGTCGGAGCCGTAAATGCCGTTGATATATCTCGCATATTGCGCGTTGAAGGCGGCGGTCAAAGCCTCATCGCTGTTTATCTCCTCGCTGCCGTATTCAACGGACATCAGAGGGAAATAAGGAGCGTCCGGCGTGGTGACGTCGGTCACGCTCAACGCCTTTTTCTGCACGGTGAGCTGAGCGTTATCCGGCGCGGAGATCGTGCCCAAAATAAAGTTGGTATCGTTCGCCAACTCCACATTGACCACCACGTTTACCGCCGTGCCGGCAGGCAGATTTTCCGTCCAAGACGCGCTTGCCGTTTCCAAAGACACGCTCACACTCACCACGTGCTCGTCCACCGTCACGGTGTTGGCGCTGAAATCGGTGGTGATGAGCACGGAAGGATCGGACACGGGCGTGCCGTAAACAAGCGCCGCGCCGTCTGCAAACGCCCAGCTGCCCGTCACGGTATACTTGCTCACGTTGTGCGTGTTGTCCGTGAGAGAGCCAAACGTATAAGACGTGAGCGTATAATTGTCGCCGTCGCCGCCTGCCGCTATCTGCGCCGTAAAGACATATGCGCCCGCGTCATATATGGGCGTATCCGCCAAAGCGCCGTCGTTGATCAAATATTCGAGCGTGATAACATCGCCGCTCTCCGCGGTGGTGAAGGCGGGAGTAAAGTCGCCGTCCACCAAATCGAATTCCATGCCCGTAAAGCTATCGGGCAAGGTCCTGCCGATGGTTATCTGCGCCGTGATCCCCTTTTTGCTCACGTCAAAAGAGAGCGTGCCGGGATCCACGGTGAAGTTGGGATCGTCCACGGTGAAAGAGGAAATGACGTAGCCGCCCACGGGCAGTTTGCCCGCCGTGCTTGCCGTGGGAACTCCGCCGCCCGTCAGCGCCACCGTTATGGCGGGCGTGACGTTTGCGCCGCCGCTCACGGTTTCTTCATTGGTGAAGAGGTTGGCAGCCGTCAGATCGTCTGCGGTGATAACGCCGTTTTCACCCAGGGCGTATTCGCCGTAAATGCCGTTCCAAACAAAGTCCGGGTCTATCTCCAACTTGAAAGGATCCACCGTCACCGTGACTTGCGTGGAGCGCGAGCCGGTGCCCTGCCCGTCGGCGATGAATTCCATGTTCACCAGGGTGATGGTGGCGGTGTATGTGCCGGCGGTCAAAGGCAGAGAGTTTTCTCCCAGCGTGCCGGTATCGCCCTCTTCCACGGAATAGACCACGTCGAACTGCGTTTCGTCCACCTTGGTGCCCGACGTGGTGGTCAGCTCAAAAGGATATTGCTGCTCCGCGCCGTTATAAGTGAGCGGTGCAAGATCGGCGGGCGTGTTCACGTGTTCAAACATCACCAGCTGCACTTCGCCGTCCGTTGCCGCCGTGGCTTTGGGCGCGAATATCAACTTGGCGGAAGCATAATTGCCCTGCTCTTCCATTATCGATTGATAACGGGTGTTGTCGGAAGCGTAAAGCTGCACCATGTCGCCCTGCCCCCAGCTGCCCGTGGCGCGGAAGATCATATCGGTGTTTGTTTTGTCCACCGGATCGAAGTAAGCCGTCACGTCGGAATCACTGCGGCCGCTGACCTTGTTTTGCACGGTCAGCACGGTGGCGCCGCCCACGGCCGCATTGCCGTTTGTGCGGAAGCCGGCAAAGCCTGCCATTTCTTGCACATAATCGGAAGCGATAAACACATTGCTGTATTCCACCGCTGTGTTATATGCTTCTATGGGGCTGCCTGACTGCTGTCCGCCGTTCTCTTCGTCGTTATAGCTGGGGTTATCATTATAGTTATAGGTAAATAAATAATAGCACGAGTATTTACCGTTGGAATTGCCCTGCGTTTGCACGGTGCCGTCCAAGGTCACGTCAAAGTCGTAAATCAGACCGTCCGCCTCGACAAAGGTGACCGCCGGATTCGCCTTGTTTTCAGGCATCAGCACCGCAAAAGCGCCGGTAAAGGTGGGCTGCCCGCTATTGAGCGCATTGCCCGCCAATGTGCCTGCGCCGCGCATTGCCACGTCCGTAAAGGTGGCGCTTAAACCGGTGCCGGAAGTGTTGGCTGATTTGATCACGCCTGCAATGCCGGCAAGGAACTGCCATTGGCCGGTGGGGTCGAGCGTGCCGTTATGATCCAAAGTTACGTCTTTTATCTGCGCGTTGCCGGCAGCTTCGCCGACCACGCCGCCCATGGCGAACTCGTTATCATTGGTGTTGCCCGCGCTTATCTCCACGCCTTGCTGCACCACCACCTGCACGTTCTGCACGGTGCCGCCGTCCACTTTGCCAGCAACAAGTCCCACTCTGCCGGGCTTGCCGGTGAGGCTGATCTCCAGGCTGTTTACGTAAACCACGCGTAGGTTTTTGATGGTGCCGCTGCCCAGGCTGCCCACCAAGCCGCCCACATTGGGACCCGTGTATGTATCTTGATTCTTATCTATGATATATATGGTATGTCCGTCGCCGTCCAGCGTGCCGTTAAAGGTGTTGCCGGTAAAGCCGGAAATGGCAATGTCCTGCGTAAGATAATAACTGCCGCTTTGATCGACGGTGCCGTTCGGACGGAAAAGCGCCGTGAATTGTTCGCCGCTGCTTATCGCCTTGCCGGTGGGAACATAACTCTCTTCCACATAGCCGTGTTCATAGAAGGGAATGAGATCTTTGGGAATCTCAAACTTCAACGTATCTTTATATGTAAGATTTGCGGTAAACGCGCCGTTGCTGTTCCAGTTACTCGTGGCGGAAGGCAGCCCCTTAGCCACCACGGTCGCGCCGTTATTTGAAACGACAAAGTTATCTTGATTAGTATACTGCGTGTTCTTGGCGCTTGTCAGCGTGTATGTGCGCTTATAGCCCGAAGGGATCGCAGGCTGTCCGGTAAAGCCGATAGCGAGGGAGTTGCCGCTTTCACTCTCCATGGGATCGAAGTAGATCTCGTGATCGCCCACATTGGTGCCCCACGTATTATCCGACGTCGAACTCTTGTAAATATTGGTTACATATGCATTGCCGGTTTCGCTGGCATATATCAATTTCACATTGTCCGGATTTTTTCCGGTGGTGGTGGTCACGTCGTCATACACGTTTACGGTCGTTCTCATTTCGACCCCGCTGCCGGCGGCAACACCGACTTTTGCCTCGTGCGAACCATAAGTGCCGAAGGAACCCAATATGCGTATGTTGTCTATCTTTGCGTTGGTGGAGATCATGCCGATTACCATACCGGTAATGGCATGATACCCGTCCGTGTTGACCCCTGAGTTTTTCGTTTGACCGCCTTCTATCAATATGTTATCCATACTGACGGTGACATTTTTGACAACAACGCCCGTGCTGTTTATGCGACCGGCAATGCCGCCCACGCCGAGCCATGCTTCCGATGTTTGGGAAATACCGCCTTGATTGCCTCTGGCGACCATCAGTCTGCCGCCGCCGTTGACGGTGAGCGTGCAGTTTTCAACTTTGGCGCTCCCTTCCAAAGTGCCGGCAAAAACGCCCATATATACGTTGCTGTCATTGTTCGCCCCAATCGCCGCGCTGCCGCTTTTCATAACGACGTTGAGGTCGTATATCGCGCCGTTCCCGGTCAAAGTATTGACAAGACCGCCTATGCTCCAACCGTTAAAGTTGCCGCTCTGTCCGTTATATGACCAACTGGCGGAATATTGCTTTCTTGTCTCGTGAATGCCTTTAAAACTGATGGTATAACCTTGTCCGTATATCGTGCCGGAATACTCGCGGTTTGCTCTTCCCGCTCTGAACACCTGCGATGCGCCGGGGTTTGGATCGGAATCAAGCTCAAAGCTGTTCATTATCTTCATACTGCGGTTATTTTCCACCGCCGTTAAGAATTGCTCTTTATTGTAGACTTCGTCCACCTCGCCGGAAATCGTACGCCCGATGTCGCTGCCGTGAGTATAAGTAACATCGTTTTTCGCTTCTCCCGCCGTCGCGCTCACCTGCCCTTCCGGCGCGGAAAGGATATTTTTATCTCCCCCCCCCGCGAAAAATGCGAGCGTGAGTGCGATCGCCAATATAAGCGCCACGCAAATGGAAAAAAGTATGCCTCTTTGCAAACTCTTACTCATAAAATCTCCCTCCGTATCGCGGCTTTACGCCTCTATATACGCACATATCGCGCATATTATTTGGCATAATAACCTAATATACATTTAAATTTTACCAAATATTTACGCCATTGTCAAGGGGAATTTAAGTTTTCTATGTAAAATATGCACTTTTTACATCTCTTTATGGACAAAATATTATTGTATCGTTTCAAAATTCTGACTTGACCGCCCCGCCGCAAAAAAACTTCCGGCGCCATCGTCCGCTCCGCACCCTTCATGGGTGGAGCGTCACACGCTCCCGCCGAATATGCCCTTTTGCAAAACACCTTGCAATCCGCTTATCGCCGTATCATAATCCATGTCTTCATAAAGCAGATATTTTGTTACATTTTCATAATCACTCTCAAACACTCGCTCCGTTATTATCCTTTCCAATAAGCCGGGGACATCCACGCCGTCTGCGGCAGAACTGTTTATCGCATTTTTTGCCCGTTCGCTTCTGACCTTCAAAGCCAGCGTCCGCATATCATCGCTCAGCGGCACCGTTTGCACAAGCTTTTTTATATCATATAGATGCCGCGAACAACGCTCCGTCCTGCCCGACAAATAATAATCGCAAATCGCAAAAACTTTATCTATTAGGGTGCGTGCCAATGTTTGCGTATGCACCATAAACGGCTGCAAACCATAGCGCTCTATCATATCCGTAAAACCGCCGTGCGCCATAAACTCATATATCAAACTCGCCGCACTCCTTTCCTCTACCGGAAATGCTCTCTGCATAAACGCAGTTTCCACGATAACATTGGGATTCAAACTCGATATTGCATATCCCGGCTTATAATCAATAACATATCTGTTAAAACGATTTTTACTTAATATCGAGCCGGGATTCATTATGACCAAACCTTCTTGCACACATATGTCGGTCATTTTATGCGCCAATCGAACCCTCATCGCCTGCGATGTTTCCGTCAACGTCAAGTCAAGATCTTCGGAAAACCTCTTTATCAATTTATAACACTTGGAAAGAGATGTCCCGCCTTTGAATACAAGCTGCGGCTCGACTTGCGATATTCTTTTAAGCAGTAAGGTCACATAATAATCCTTTTCTATTATGCCTGCCGGCATTCCGCAATATTGCGCCGCCGCTTCCACAGCCTGCTCAAACACTTTGCCGTCTTTATGCAAGTTCACGTCCCGTTACCCCCACTTCTATCAGCCTTTTTGATGTGCGCGCAGGAAAATACGCGCTCATCCGAGCAAGCCGCCGCTTGTTCAGTCCCTTTGCATATTCCCCGATCGCACGCAACACTTCTTCTCTTCTCAAATCCGCATCGCCGCATACGGAAAGCAATTCCAAAAGCATATATTCTTTAACATTGCTTTTGTCTATTTCACAACGCGATCTGCGCAGCAAAAATTTAGCTTCCCCAATCTGCACTTCCCTGCAACGCGAACTTTCGTTATTCGTTATTATCTCTGTTATATACGGGACCTGCGTGCTCACCCCGAAAACATTGAGTAAATTCAAACCGCCGTATATTCCGTATTGTTGCCTTCTCCACATGACATAACGCTTTTGCGCCACTCGCTCCGCGCTTATCCCGATATTGCCGAATACAGTATTTTTGGCAACATAATAAACACCGGGCGAAAATTTTATAATTTCTCCCGCCGCTACTTCGCGCGCCAAAATGCGATATAAATACGCTTGTTTATATTCGGGAAACATGTCCGCTATTTCTTCGATAAACACCGCCTCTCCTTTCCCGAACTTTTTTACGATCGCCTGTTTTATCATATACTCTCCTGCATTTTCAGTATAGCGATTTTAACATTAAATGTCAATATTTTTCTACAAATCCGTTGAATTTTTCTCTCCCGAAACATGCCCCGCCCTTTATATGAATATAGCCAAATAGTGCGGTATGGTCATTTTGCCGTCTGCCACGCCGATGTTGCCGGCGGTAATTTTGTATGCATAGGGCGGCTCCCATTCTTTGAGATATGCGTTCAAAGATTGCGTGCTCCCGCGCTTGCTCTTCACTTCAACAGGTATTACGCCCCGGTTTTGCTCAATAAGAAATTCTATCTCCTGTGTGCCGGATTCTTTTTTTATATAGTGCAGCTCTATCCCTCGCTTTGTGAGCATATCAAAGATGAGATTCTCGTATATGCCGCCCTTTGCCGGCCCCGTGAGTTTATCTTCTACGAGCGCCGCCTGCGTTTCAAAACCGCACATTGCCGTCACAAGACCGATATCCGTGCCGTAAATCTTAAATTCGCCCGTCTTTTCATATGCGCGCAACGGCAGCTGCGGCATGCTGACATTATATACCGCCTTCACAAAACCCGCGTCAGTAAGCCAATCGAGCGCATGTTCATATTTTTTCGCACTTCCGCCTTTCGATACCACGGAATATTGAAACTTTGTATTCTCCTTTGCCAGTTGACGCGGCAAAGAATAATAGCACGCCCCGATCTTTTGTTTTTCAGTGACGGAGGCATATTTGTTGATATCTTCTTCGTATTCCGCCAAAATGTTGCTTTGCTTTTGATTGACGGCTTGAAAATTATGCGTTGCAAAAAACGTGTTCACAACATCGGGCATGCCGCCGACTGCCAAATATTCACGCAAAATGGAGCTTAATTTGGAGTGTATCGCGTCCGGAATTTTTTCCGCACGCTCAAAATATCCCCTCAATGCCGCGATCGCCTCTTCTCCATAACCGTATGCCCACAAAAATTCCTCAAAATCAAGCGAAAACATCTCTATCTGCCGCTCATATCCCACCGGCACGGATACCATCTCCTTATAGTGCAAGCCGAGAAGCGACCCGGAAGAGATAACGTCGCACATGTCGTCCGTCGCCAAAAATTTGATCGCCGTGCGCGCTGCGGGACAATGTTGTATCTCGTCTAAAAATAAAAGCGTCTTACCCTTTTCAAAACGCACATCGGGCAGCTGCAAAGAGATACGCTTATATATTTCCGCGGGAGAGAGATCTCCTTCAAAAATGCTTTTGTATTCAGGATGCTTAAAAAAGTTGATGACTATCATGTTCTGATAGTTGTTTCTGCCAAACTCCTCTATGATAAACGACTTGCCTACCTGCCTAGCCCCTTTGACCAAAAGACATTCGTTTTTTTTGTTCTTTTTCCAGACAAGCAATTCATCGTATATTTTTCTCTTCAACATTTTCATACCTCCTTTGTTTTCACTTTATCACATTTTTTTGTGCATTTCAAGCATAATGCATAAAATTTGACGATACTTTTGCCGAAAAATGCATAAAATTTGACGATACTTTTTGTAAAATGTGCATAGAATTTGACAATGTTTTTTAAGTTCAACTTTGTGTATACAGTAAATAAACATATAACGCATATTTATAGTGCCGTTGCCCTTCTACCAAAATAAGACCGGATCCCACTGCCGCAAAGCCTCCCTTTTCACGCCCTGCACCCTGTTACCAAGCCGTCTTGCATGCTATCTCCGTCACCCTCACGCGCCGCGACAGCCGCCATGATATGCCGTCTTGCCGTCATCACGTGCCGCAACAGCCGCCCCGCCGCAAAAAACTTCCGCGCCATCGTCCGCCCGCTCCGCACCCCTTCATGGGTGGAGCGTCACACGCTTCCACGATGCGGCGACTTGATGTAGTTTACTACGCCCGCGCGCCGCCTCGGATACAATACCACCGCCGGCTTGCGCAAAATTTTGTCGAACGCAGACCGACAAATTTCCGTTTTTCCGCTTTTTGTCGACTGCGGACTGACAAATTTCAGATTTTCTGATTTTTGTCGACTGCGGACTGACAAAAATATTGACATCGACCAAAAAAGCTGATATGATATAAGAAAAAGCGCACGGAGAAAATCATGATATTACGCAAAACTTATCTTGATAAGATCATTCCGCTCATAGATAAAAACCTGGTCAAGGTGATTACCGGCGTTCGCCGCGCCGGCAAAACGGTATTGCTCGGTCAGATACAAGATCACCTCTTGCAAAACGGACGCAATAAAAACAATATCGTGTCTATAAGCTTTGAATCCAAAACCAACGCGCATTTGAAAGACCGCGACGCCCTCTACCGCTTTTTGATAGACGCAAGCAAAAAAGTATCGGGTAAAATATACATTTTTTTGGATGAAATACAAGCCGTGTCCGCCTGGGAAGAAGTGATCTCTTCTCTCTTGGTGGACATCGATTGCGATATTTATATCACGGGCTCCAATTCCAAGCTGCTCTCGGGAGAACTGGCAACGCTGATCGCGGGAAGATATATCCGCATAAACGTGCTGCCCTTTACCCTGGCGGAAGCAAAAGAAATAACCTTGCAAAACGGCAAATTCATCTCTGATGAAGCGCTGTTTTTGGACTACTTGCGCTACGGCGGTCTGCCGCTGCGCTTTTCTTTGGAAAATATCTCGCTGGAACCATACCTTTCCGATACTTACGACGCCATCGTTTTGAAAGACATCGTGCAACGCAATAAGTTGAACGATCAATATCTGCTCGGCGTTTTGCTCTCCTTCTTAATGGATAACATCGCCAACAGCTTTTCCGCGCGTTCCGTTGTTGCCGCCTTGACGGAAAATGGCGTTAAAACCTCCGCAGATACCGTTTTGACTTATATCGAATATATCAAAAACGCGATGATCATGCTCCCCGCTCAACGCTATGACATCAAGGGCAAAAAATTACTCGCTTCAAGCGAAAAATATTATGCCGTAGACTTGGGGCTGAGAAATATCATTAAATCGAGCGACGCCATAGATTATAATAAGCTTTATGAAAATATAGTCTTTCTGGAACTTTTATCCCGCGGATATGACGTGAAAGTAGGCAAAACAGATAATTACGAAATAGACTTTGTCGCCTATAACGGCAATGAGCGCATCTATATCCAGGTGTGCTATCTGCTTGCGTCCCAAAGCACCATAGACCGCGAATTCGGCAACTTGGAAAAGATAACGGATAATTACCCCAAATATGTGATCTCAGGCGATATACCCGATTTTTCCAGAAACGGGATCAAACACTTTAATATCATCCGTTTCCTGCTTGACAGATAGCTCTGTCACACTGCGCCGCGCCCCCGCTTGACGGATACTCCACCCGCCACGCCCCGCCCTGCACACGGCAAAAATTTTTGCAAGCCGCGTAAAATCGTTGACAAGCCGCTCTCTTTTATAATATCATAGTATAGCTGTCAAAACACATATGCGGTTATGGCGGAACAGGCAGACGCGTACGTTTGAGGGGCGTATGGGCAACCATCCGGGTTCAAGTCCCGGTAACCGCACCAATGGAGAGGTCACGACCTCTCTTTTTTATTATCGTCAATGCGTAAAACCTCTCCATTGGCGCTGATACCGGGCGTGCCACGCATGACGCCGCAGGACGCGCAGCGTGACGCTGCACCCTTTATGTCCTGCGCAAGGGCGCAATGAGCGATAAGCAAAAGTATGCGCCCTTGCTCCGGACGTGAAATTTTTCGGCAGATATAGCGGTTGCGCGAGCGCCGCTTCTCTTTCTGCCGAAAAGTGAAATGTTTTTGCCAACACATTGGCAAAAACGTGAAATGTGCCCTCAAACCGCAAAGCGACGAGAGGGCACGTGAAATGTCTGCTCATACTGCCGTGCACAGCACGGCGCATCGCGGACGTGGCGGCTGCCTGCGGCGCTATTAGAGTATAATGCTGCACCTCTAATAAAGTGTAATAAAGCGCGGGCAGCATGACGCTGCACCCGGAGCGCGGGGCGCTCCACCCCTTTATGTCCTGCGCCGCCGAACAACCGAAGTAAGCGCAAACGATGTTCGGCGGCTGCGGACGTGAAATTTTTGCGCGGATATAAGTGAGCGGTAAGCGAACGTATACTGCCGCGCAAAAGTGAAATGTTTTTGCCTCACAAGGCAAAAACGTGAAATGTGCCCTCAAACCGCAAAGCGACGAGAGGGCACGTGAAATGCACGCCGATACAGCTCCGCGCTCGTCGTGCGTGGCGGCTGGGAGCGCGGGGCGCTCCACCACTGATCAAGCCTTGAGTAACTTGTTTGTTTTTTCGGCTAATCTCTTCGCAATACTTACACAGCAAAATGTAATAAAGCGCGGCAAAATCACACTTTTGCCAAGCGTTACCTCTAAAATGCGCCGTGCGCATTTTCCGAATGAGCGGAACTTGTGAAGCGAATGAGGGCGGAAAGGGTGGCGTGGTGACCACGCTGTCTTATTTCCCCCGCAAAAGCGTGCTCTGCAATATGCATATCTCTCCGCACAACAGCGTTATTCCGTTCCGCAAAAAGAGGGGAAACTACGCCTCAAAAAAATAAAACGGCGATATGTTACGCTTATATCACCGTTTGGTAGTTTTATTTTTGAATGGCGGGGTGTTGCGGCAACGGAGCGCAAAGTTGTAATATCCCGCCGTCCAAAACCGCGCTTTTGGACGAGCGCACCTTGGGCAAGGCGACTGCCTTGCGCGCCGCTCCCGCGGCGGCAGAAAGAGTGAATTTTTGCGGCAAGACCAAGCGCGATACGAGATTACGCCGCCCGCAAAAAGAGAGAAAACCGCGGCTCAAGCAATCGATCTCACGGCAAAGAGGCGGAGCAGTGCGGTGCTGCACCCTGAATAAAAGTATGTTGGAATGATAATATCGATTGCGAATGCCGGGGTTGTCTTTCAGCAAGCGAAAAACAAAAGGGCAGTCTGAGTTGAAAACTCAAACCGCCCTATCCCTTTTGTTTTTCGCTTATTGCTTTATATGGACATCCAACTGATTGAACGGTATCTCCACGTTATTGGCGATCAAGGCGTCGGTGACGCGCTCCATCAGATCGGATTTGACGACGTCGTAATTTTCCGTGAGCGTCCACACCTTTAAGGTGAAGACCAGCGAGCTTGCCGCCTGTTCGGAGAGCACCACGGCGGGCGCGGGATCTTCCAGGCATTGACCGTTGTCTATCACGCATTGCATGATGATGTCTTTGGCGCGCTTATAATCCTTGGAATAAGCCACGCCGAAGGCGAGGTCTATGCGGCGCACGGGCTTTGAGTTGAAGTTGGTCAGCTTGTCCGTGGTCAGGTCGGAATTGGGTATGCACACCGTTTCGTTGGTGGCGGTGACGATGTAAGTATACATTATGGTGATGTTTTCCACAATGCCGGTGGCGCTTTCGCTGCTTATCTTGTCGCCGATTTTGAAGGGGCGCGTGACCAAAATGACTATGCCTGCGGCAAGGTTGGATAAACTGCCTTGCAGGGCAAGACCGACGGTGACGCCCAAAGAGGCGATGGCGGCGGAAATGGAAGAGGTTTCAAAGCCGAGATAGCCGATATAAACACATACGGCGATAAATTTGAGTATTCTCCCCAGCCACGGCGTGAGAACAACGCGCAAAGTCCTGTCTACGTTGCGCTTTTCCAAACGCTTGTCAAGTTTGCGCACCATCAGATTGATCAGCTTGCATATCACAAAAAGCACTATGCCGCCGATGACCACTTTAAGTCCTTCCGTGGTCAGCCAATTCCAGATGGTGTCCAATATGCCCGCAAAATCCACGGCGCACAAAAGTTCCATACTTGCTCCTTCTTCGGGCTTAGCCCGGTAAAAATTATCTCTTTTGATTTATAGCCGCCCTAGCAATGCAAAAATTTTAATTTTGCCGCTCAGCGCTTGCTCTTTTTCTTTTCTGTTTCCTCTTGCTCTTTCAGCTTTTGCAGCATTTCGTCCACCGCGTCCGCCAAGTCCTGCAAGCTGCCGTTATTGTCCAAAATGTAATCGGCGTTTTTTTCCAGCACCTCGTCGCTCGCGCGGCTCATATCCACCCTAGCAATGCTTTCTTCATCTTTGCCGTCGCGCAATTTGACGCGCTCCACCCTGTTTTCACGGTCCGAACGCACATAAACGCACTTGTCGAACATGTCTTTCCAGCCGCTTTCTATGAGGAGCGGCACTTCCGCATACGCTTCGGAAAAGCCGTCTAAAATGCGTTTGAGGCAGGCGCGTATCTGCGGGTGGGCGAGAGAGTCCAAAAGCGCGAGTTTCAGCTTGTCGTTATAGACTATTTCCGCCAGCGCCTTTAAGTCTATCTCCCCGTCTTTGACCGCACCGGGGAAATTTTTTTCTATCTGTTCGATGTAATCGGGACTGAAAACCACCACGTTGCGATAGATCTCATCGCAACTTGCCGTGCGTTTGCCCTTTTTGCGCAAAAGCTCCAAAACGGTGCTTTTTCCGCTGCCTATTTTGCCGTAGATCGCTATATACATATTTTTTCCTTTCAGGCGCCGGATGAAAGTCCTGCGCGATGATACTATCTTTTTTGCGAAAAAGCCTGCGCGCAGGACTTTGCGCCTACGTTTGAGGGGCAAACCCGACACGCTCCGCTGCGGTTTTCCCCTCGTTTTGCGGCAAGATATAAGAAAGCGCGCAAGCGTTAGCCGCAAAACTTCACCTCTTTCCGCCGCCGCGAGAGCGGCGCGCAAGGCAGTCGCCTTGCCCAAGGTGCGCTCACCGAAAAGCGCGGTTTTCGGTGGCAGGAAGTCACACTTTAAGCGAAAAACAAAAGGGATCGGGCGGTTTTCGTTTACAACGTAAACTGCCCTTTCGTTTTTCGCTTGCCGAAAGACAACCCCGCCATTCGCAATCGACGTTATCTTCCTGTTATGTTTTTATCTTATCACGGCTCCGCCCCCTACGCCGTGATATCGATTGCTTGAGCCGCGGTTTTCTCTCTTTTTGCGGTCAGCGTAATCTCGTATCGCGCTTGGTCGTGCCGCAAAAATTCACTCTTTCCGCCCTCATTCGCTCCACAAGTTCCGCTCATTCGGAAAATGCGCACGGCGCATTTTAGAGGTGCGCTCACCGAAAAACGCGGTTTTCGGTGGCGGAATATTACACTTTATTGGGGTGCAGCGTCACGCTGCCTCCGCTGCGGTTTTCCCCTCGTTTTGCGGCAAGATATAAGAAAGCGCGCAAGCGTTAGCCGCAAAACTTCACCTCTTTCCGCCGCCGCGAGAGCGGCGCGCAAGGCAGTCGCCTTGCCCAAGGTGTGCTCACCGAAAAGCGTGGTTTTCGGTGGCAAAATATTACACTTATCCGGTTGCAGCGTTATGCTGCCGCTTTTGCCGCGCTTTTACCACACTGTTTTTGGGTGCAGCGTTACACACTGCCGCTCACGAAAAGCGCGGTTTTCGGTGGCAGGATATTACACTTATCCGAGTGCAGCGTCACGCTGCCTCCGCTGCGGTTTTCCCCTCGTTTTGCGGCAAGATATAAGAAAGCGCGCAAGCGTTAGCCGCAAAACTTCACCTCTTTCCGCCGCCGCG
>CALWHE010000016.1 GCA_944380295.1 uncultured Christensenellaceae bacterium | reverse complement strand
CCAATAAAGAGGAAATCTGTCAAGGTTTCCTTTTTTGTTTCCCCTATTGCTGCAACAGGCTGCACGCGGCGGCGCAATGGGGAGAAAATTAGGAAAAGCAAGGTTGCATGCGCCACCGCTGAAAGGCGAATCCCCTTGGAGTCACCAATAAAGAGGAAATCTGTTGGGTTTCCTTTTTTTGTTTCCCCTATTGCTGCAACAGGCTGCACGCGGCGGCGCAAATGGGCGGAAGTCAATTCTTATGCGGCGGTTTTTATATTAACGCTTTATTTTGTTAAAGTGTTGCACTTGAAAGTATAATTCACCGAATTTTATCCACGCTTTTACTCTGTAAAAGCATGCAAAATTTTATCGCCGATGTGCTTATCGGCAACTTTATTATGGGCAATCAGCTGAAAATCCGCAACGCCGCAAACACCATTACGCTTGACGAAAGCGGCATACTCATAAAAGTCACCAGGCCGGAAGGTGATGATGAAACCGTTTTTCAAGCCGACACCACTGGCAATGTTATGCTGAAAGGCAAAATTTACGCCACAAGCGGCGCGATCGGCGGGCTGACGATAGCAGAAAACGGTATCGGGGTCGAAAGCGAAGAGGGCGAATTTGCCTTGGTCTTTGACGAAAACGGGATATCCTCCTCAAACGAATCGTTCTCTCTTACGGCAGACGGCGTTCTTACCGCCAAAAGCGGCACTATTGGCGGGCTTACCTTATCCGAAAACAGCATATCGGCAAGCAACGGCTTTTTCAGCGTGACCAGCGCCGGCTATTTGACCGCCAAAAGCGGCACTATCGGGGGCTTTACCATCGGGAAAACCGCGCTTTACAACGGCATAAACTCTATGACCGCCTCGGGCACAGGCGTATATCTCGGCACGGACGGACTGAATTTGGGCGGAAAATTTAAGGTGACAAATGAAGGCAGTGTGCAGATTGGAGAAAAAAAAGTAGATGATTCTGACAGCATG
The DNA here is from genome assembly GCA_944380295.1 of uncultured Christensenellaceae bacterium. Lineage (GTDB taxonomy): Bacteria > Bacillota > Clostridia > Christensenellales > UBA3700 > Alloclostridium. Next base: position 26,981 of record CALWHE010000016.1, on the reverse strand, counting down.
ATTGCGATTGGTGATGGAACCAGGCTTGCAACGCTGACCCCTGCCATCATTGCGCTTTTTCATGGTTACAAGAGCGGTTTGGATGCTGACGGTTCGGTTCAACTATGGGCAAATGCCGCAGTTCTAACTGGTGTGATAATTTCAGAAGGGAGCACCGGCTTGACTTTGGGGGTTCAATCCGGTATAACGAGGATTTATCAGGCTGATAACACAGATTTGAATATTGGTAACGCCACTGGTAGGGGAACCTTGCTGGGAACATGGTATTACGACGGCGATACAATAAAATCTTCCGACAAAAAGATTAAAAACTCCATCGAAGAAATTGATGACCGATACTCATTGTTGTTTGACAATTTAAAGCCAGTGAGATACAAATATAACGCAGGGACATCAGACAGGTTTCACACTGGTTTAATAGCACAAGATGTAAAAGATGCAATAGTAAAAGCAGGGTTATCTACAAAAGATTTCGCCGCGTATGCAGAATGGGAAGCCGACAGCCATGACAAAGCAAGCTGCGGAATAAGATACGAGGAGCTAATTCCTTTGTGTATAGCAGAAATTCAAAAGTTAAAGAGACGAATGTAAACTAGGGATCTCTCGAAGAACATATTCAAAGATGTAATATTCGCTGCTCCCGGAGAAAGAATATTCAAAATCCCAAACGATAGAGCCATCATTGTTTACCATAGATGCGCCCTGTGCGTCTTTTGTTAGCAATCTTAAGTATTCTCCCGCCGCAGAGATGTCGGTTTGTCCTTCTGCGTGTAATTTTACGGTGTAATTTGCATAATTATCCTCTAAAACATCACCTTCGGAGATGGTGTGTTTTTCGACAAGAGTAGCGTTGAAATTTGTTATTTTTACGGTGCAACTCTTCTCAATGTCGTATTCGTGGGTTTCGGAGTTCCATTCATTCCACTTCACCACATAAGAAAAATCGCAGTCGGGGTAGACGGGTATCTCATAGCCTATTTCCTTGGTGGAGAGGTCGTAAGGGGCGTCCGCGGGATCCGCGCAGGCGGCAAAGGCGAGCACGGGCAGACACAACAGCGCAATAAGCAAAACCAAAGCAAACTTTTTCATAACACCCTCCGGAAAATGAGCTTATCTTTATCACAAGGTATTTTTCGGGGGTTGTCAATATCTAAGGAATAAAAGGAGAATTTTATCTAATGCGCGGGCACTTTTATGTGGCAATATCGCAGAGAAGTGAAATATTCGCCGCCACGCAAGTATGTTCAAAGGCTTAAAATGTTAAAATCGCTCTGCCCTACCCTTGCGCATTGCCCTGCTGTCTTCTCTGCCGCCATGCCTGTTGCCACTTCATCGCCGCGATTGCTCTGACTTGCCGTTGCGCTTGCTCTCTATTGCGACGCGTCGTCTTGCCGCCGCGCCCAACCATAAAGTGCTGCGCCTGCCATATCATCGTCGAGCTTATGCTATCATCGCCGCATCTGCTCTCTGTCGTCACGCTTGTTTTACCATTATGTGTGTTGTATCGCTTAACTTCTGCTCTGCCGCAGCGCCTGTTTTGTCGCCACATTATCGCCGCGCTTGCACTTCATTGTGGCACGTCATCTTACGCCGCGCCTATTTTTCTATTGCCGCGCCTGTTTTCTATCGCCACGCTCTGCCGTGGCGCTTGCACTATCACCGTTACACCTGCCCTAACGCCGCGCTTGCCCTTCCGCTGCGCTTGTTCCGTCGCCACTCCGATCATCATGCGCCACGCATACACTACTCCCGTAGCCGTGCTCGACCATAAAGTGACGCACTTGCCATATCCTCACAGAGCTTATACTGTCACCGTTGCGCTTATCCTGCCGTTGCCACGCTTGGCTTGCCGACCTCTGCCGGCAAAACACGGCGTGGAAGTTGATCGTCAACGACCGGCATTGCGGAAAGACTCAAAGTGCTTTTTGATGGCGTCAAAGGTCTGCTTGCTTACCACGTGTTCTATTTTGCAAGCGTCTTGTTGGGCGGTTTTTTCATCTACGCCCAGCATGATAAAACATTCGGACAAAACGCGGTGGCGTTCATACACGCTCTCCGCCGCGCGCCGTCCTTCGGGGGTCAGCGCCAGACAGCCGTCTTTATCGGCAGTCAAAAGGCCTTGCTCGCGCAAATGTTTCAACGCCACGCTCACGCTAGGCTTGGAAAAGTCCATTTCCGTGGCAATGTCTATGGCGCGCACATTGCCTTTGCGCTGTGACAAGATGAGTATCGTTTCCAAATAATTTTCCGCAGATTCGCCCATATTATCTCCCAAAGCGGCAAATAAGCCGCCTTAATACATGATAACATTTTTACCGCAAAAAGACAAGTGACCGCAAATGAGCGGCAAAAAGCAAGAAAATCGTCTTTTTTATGCACTTTAAAACGGCGGCAAACGGCTTGCGTAATGGCGTAAAATAGAAATAATATTGCTATAAAACATCAAAAATAATAGTTATATGCTAAAAGTGCATAAAACAATCATATACAATATTATAATAAAAATAATATGCATATACGCGAGCGTGCAAGCGAGCGCACGCGCGAAAATTCGAACGCGAAAGAGAACGCAAAGATCTTTCCGCCGTCGGGTAGTCCGTCGACGCACGCGCGCATAATGCGCTTGCGCGAAAGGCGGTGAGGCACAGAAAATGCGAGGTGCGAAAGCTTTATTGCGGTCCGGATAACGGCGTTATCGCACGCGCATAACGCGCATGCGTTTTATGCGAGGGGGAGGCTTAACGGCGCGAAAGGTAGAAATTGAGCCGAAGAAGAAGTCCGAAAAGCCGGCGGCGATACTTTGCGCTTTATGCGTGCATTCGCGCGCCGGCGATAAGAGATCCGGTTGCTCGGCGGCAGCACGGAAATGGCGAAAAAGTCGGATTTTGCCCGCAAAAGTGCACAGAATCGGGAATACGCGGCAGTCCACGCCGCGATTTGCCGGGCACTGTTTTACGCGTATGTGCGCGGGCGCAAGCGCCGTTGGGGGCGTGCCTCGCGGAGATCCGGGGGAGTGCTTCATGACATTATTGCAGGCATTACAGGCTCTTGTGGCAGCGTGCGCATACGCAAAAATTTTCGGCGCCTGTGAGTTGTTTGATGGTCTTGCGTAGGCGATACGCGCGCGCGTAGAACAGCGAACGAGGCGTTTTGCGTTAGGGCGCGGGGCAAGGACGGCGGCGTGAAAGCAAGCGCCGCATAGGAGCTCTTGCCGCCCCCATGGTCGGGAGCCAAGGCGTGAAACGGCGTTCAGAGGGCATGATATAGCCCTGTTTTTGTCAAAGAAAGCAAATTCGATTTCTCTTCCGAACATAACGCCGCCGTTGAATTTAGGCGGCAAAAACGGCGCCGGACGATGTTTCGCAAAAATATATTACACGTATAAAAAACTCTTTATCGTAAAAAACCGTGAAAAAGTAAAGCCGCTTTGCAAGTCGCGCCGGGAATGCAGCCGCATTTGCGTAATGCCGCCGAGGCGTTTGCCTGCGCAACAAGGCGGTTTGTATATCCGTTTTGAGCCGCCGGATCCGGTTTGTAGGATCGTGGCGGTAAGCGAGCAAAATAAGCGCAAAATTATGCCTATATGTGCAAAAGTCGCACGCGCACCGAGGAAAGACAGGGCGAAAAACGCTCTCCGTTCTTGCCTTTTGCGTGGCGCTCGCCGCAAATAAGACAACCGGGGCGGCAAGCGGCAGGTTGTTGCCCGGCACATTATGCGCCCGTGCAAAGCAAACGCATTGCGTTTTTCACTTTTGCTGCCGATCTGCACGCCGCGCGCAATGCTCGTGTGCAATGCTTGGCGGCGTTTACGGCGCGCCCATGCTCGAAACAGCACAAAACGCGCCGATCGCGCAGCGGGGCAAGGGTAAAATTACGCTCGGACAAGGATTCCGAAGAGCAAGAAGAAAACTTGCTAAAAAACGTTCCACAAACAGCGTGAAACAATAAAAAATATTTGCCGATTTTACAGCCCTTTTTGAGCGTGAAAATCAAAATTTTCAAGGAAAATCGAATAAGTAAACATTATAAAACAGTCACAATACTTCTATTTTTGCGCGATTTAAGACGAAAAACTTCTGAAAACGGCAAAAAATTGTTACACGGGAAACATTTTTTCTGCGGCGATTTTTCGGGCAAAAAGCAGGGTGTGAAAAGGCTGCCGAGAGGCTTCGATCGGTGCGGTTTGCGGTGTCGTGGGATCGGAGCTGTGTGCCCCTTGCGTTTGTCGCAACGGCGCTTTACGGTGCATGTTTGCCGGTTGTGCAAAGAGATCGTCTTGTTTTGTTTATGTCGGGTGTGCCGCATGTCTGCTTGTTGGTTGTTTTGTTGGTTTGGTGAGGGTGTGTTGATTTCTTTGTATTACAGGCGTCTTAAAGCCGCTTTTTTAGCTGTTGCGCGGAAAGCCAGCTTGTTTTTATAGAAATGCGGCGCTAGGTTTTTGACGGTTTTACGGAAATGCTGCCGATAAAAGCCCGTGAGCGTGTTTTGGCGTGCCGTTTATTGTGTTTGTGATCGCGCGGGGCGGTTGGTTGCAAATATTCGTATAAAGCGCAGTCATATTGCTTTGCGAAAGGTTTGCGGGAAAAAGGGTAATGCGGCGTTCTTTGTCGAGCGTTTTGAGTGAAAGCGGCTTGAACGATAATCAAAGGCGGTCATTATGGCAAGATAAAGGCGTTGTAGCGGGGCTGTTTTCGCGGCGGCCTCGATCGCGGTGTGGCGCCGGAAGTTTTTGTGGCGGCTGTATTTGATATGTGCAAAGCGGGGTTTTGTTTGTCGAAAAATTGAATTTTGTGTCACGTGAAACAATTAGCCGCTTCTTCAAGGGGGTGGTTATGAGGGCAACTTCGGCGCGCGTGCGCATGGTTTGTTTTTCGTGTTCATGTTGTTGGCGGGGCTGTGCCGGTTGCTGTCGGCGCGTGTTTTGTTTTTTTTGCGGAATATTTATTGTGTGTAGCGGCGATAAAGCGTTGAAGCGTGCGCCGGCTGGTCGAGCACAAAATGCCGTTTGCAGGTTTACGAGTGTGATATTATTGTTTATGTGTATCCTGTTGTTGTCGGAACGGTTTTATTTGATCGCATAAAAGCTGGCGAACGAAGGTTTGACTCTGTTTTGATCGTGTTGCGCGGTTTATTGTTGAAAGGTCTGAAAAGGTGCTTTTTGTGTGTTCGGTGGTTTTGTCGATATGATAAGGGTGCGCCGCTGTGTGTTGGTGCAGGCAATAATAAGTTTTTACCGGGGAAGGTAATTTTTGATGTTGTTAAGGAAAAGAGGCGTTGAGTGGTGTGTGGAGCGGCGGCTGTGACGAAAATTGTGCGCGGCAAAGTTTTTGCGGAATAAAAATACCGAGTATTTATTGTGGCGGATAGTTGCAAGGATATAAGTGCGGTTCATATATCAAGCATGGAGAAATTGCGGCGTAAGAGGTGAATATATGTTGGGGGCTGAGGGTCGTAAGATTGGGTGTTGCGCCGTGTTTGGCGGCAAAGGTTTTGCGGGAGCATAAGTGTTATGCTCATGCAAAGCGGTGGGGTCGGGAAGAATAATTGTTTTGCGTTTTATCGAGAGTATGGGTGCTGCGGAGATATGGGCGTTGCGCATATCTCGGGCGCCGGCAAGGCCGCGAGGGTGTAAAGCAGTGCAAACAATGGGTGCATGAGAGGTTGCGGCGTGGTTGTTGGCGCGTATATCGGACGGCGTGAGGAGCTGCGCGGAGCGGTAAAGGCGGTTATTCGGAGCGGGCGCGCCGGTTTGCGGGCGCAAAGATCGCGCTAAAAAACGCGTTTTTTCGTTTTGCGGCATATTGACGCGTGCAAGATGCGCGTGCGCTATATATTGGTGTGTTTTTTATTGCGGGCGTTTCGATTTATTGCGGACGTAACGATTCTTTGTTCTGTCTATCCGATATGTTGGGCTTATGGGTTTGATCCGGGTTTTGACGATCGTTTGTCGGCAAAAGACGTAGATCAGATTTTTCCTTCTTCTTTCAGCTTTTTGTATTCTTTCAAGCCCTTTTTCAGGCTTTGATAATATCTTTCGTCCTTTGTCATGGGGATACTCGGGTTTTTCTCTTTGGGAGAGCGAGCCGCAAGATCCGCCAGCGCGATTGCTTTGGCGATCCCTTCGATCTCACGATCGCTGAACACCGCTTTTTCGTCTTTTTCTTTTTTCGTCCATGTCGGCTGCCTCCTTTTACCGCTCTTATTATACTCCTGCCGTTTGAAAATGTCAATGCTTGCGTATGCGGCGCTATGTTTGACGGTAAAGCGGAATCTGATTGTGCGCATTATAAAAGGCGGCGTTTCGAGTTATATTTGTCGCTCCGGCGGTTTGGCGCGGCAAAAGACGGCGCGGGAATTGTTTTTATGTCGCGGCGGTGCGTTGTTGCGATCGGTTTGCTTTGCGGGTGTGACATATGAGTGTTATAAAAGTGTTTATATTCCCTTTGGTTATAACAGGGTTGTTTGCCGCAAGTTTGCTGCGTTTTTTGCCGGTATTCGAGCTGTGGCAAAACGCTGCGTTTGTAGATTCGGCGGAGTCGCGGCAAGCGGTTCGGCGCGTGTATCCGCTTGCAGAGAGGTTTTGGGAAGCGTTGAGCAGATATTCTGTGGCGGAACGCTTAAAGCAAGATGAGTATGCTTGATGGCGGTGCGTTGGGCGTGCGGTGTGTGTTTACGGAGCGGTTTTAAGGAGCTTTGCGTGTATATTCTGTGGCGGAGCAATTTGCGCGCGTCCGTTTGCGGAGTGGTTCAAGAAGTATTGCGCGCATATTCTGTGACGAAACGCTCAAAGCAAGATGAGTATGCTTGATTGCGGTGTGATTTGCGCGCGTGTTCCGTTGTTGAGCGATTTAAGAGGCGTTTCGCTCATATTCTACTGCGAAACGGTAAAAGAGCAATTGTATGTTTGACTGCGGTGAGATCGCGCGGTGCGAGGCGGGCGTGTGGATTCGGTAGCGAAACGGCGGCAAGCGGTTTGGCGTGTGTTTGTTATCGGCGCGGCGGCGAAAGCGCTTCCGATATATCCGGCGGTTATAATCGGGCAATTATTGCCGGGGAGAAGTATAAATGTTTAACGTGAAACATCGGCTCAAATTGCCGACAAAACTGCGGTGTTTGCGGCGATCGAGCGGGTCTTGCCGTTTTCAAATTGCACCACATATTCCTCGACGGATACCTCGGTCACCTCGCCCAAACCGAATACGGGGTGATAAACCCGGCTGCCTTTATGCAAAAGCATTTTGGGCGGGTCGGCGGCGCGTATTCCCATTTTCCGTTCGCTTTCCGCTATGTAACTTTCCGAGCGCGCCAAGTGCCCTTGGGAAAATTTTCCGCTGCACTTCAAAAGTTCGGCGCCGATGTCGAAAATAAACCTGGAAGTATACAGCACGCCGCCCGTTTGCGCTTCAAAACCTTCTGCGTCGGACAGGTAGAGATGCTTTTGCGCGCGCGTCAGCGCCACGTAAGCCACGCGCCGTTCTTCTTCCATTTCCGCCTTGCTCCTTATTTTGCGGGAGGGAAAGTGCCCTTCGTTCAGACAGCAGATAAACACGTGCGGGAATTCAAGCCCCTTGGCGGTGTGCACGGTCATGAGTTTTACGCAGTCTTTTTTATCCTGCGCATCCGCGTTTGTGAGCAGGGATATGCTGTTCAGATAGTCCGCCGCGCTTACGTTTGCGCTTTCCGCCTGCTCCCATTCCGTCACGGACGATTTCAGCTCCGCCAGGTTATCCAAGCGGTCTTGGCTGCCGCTGAGGCGCAGGTATTCTTCGTAACCGCTGTTTTGCAGCACAAAGTCGAGCGCGTCCTGCGGATCTTGGTGCGCGGCGGCGGTTTCCGCCTGTTTTGCCAGAAGTAAAAAATCTGCCGCACCTGTGCCCTTGAATTGCGGCGTTTGCGCCAGGTCTGACAGCGCTTCCAAAAGAGATATGCCGTTATTTTCCGCATATGTGTGCAAAAATGCCAATCTGGTCCTGCCTATGCCGCGCGACGGAGTGTTTATGACGCGGTCAAAAGAAAGGTCGTCTTTGAAAACCGCCAGGCGCAGATATGCCAAGGCGTCTTTTATCTCTTTGCGCTGATAAAAAGCCGTGCCGCCGAACACCACATAGGGCACGCCTTTTTTAATGAGCGCCGTTTCCAGGGCACGCGACATATGGTTACTGCGGTATAAGACGGCGATATCCGTTGCCGGCACGCCTTCTTTTTGCAGGGCGGCGATTTTATCGGCGATCGCCTCGCTTTCTTCCGCTTTGGAACGCGCGTGAAAGTAATGCGGCTTTTCTTCGCTCGGGAGCACCGCTTTGAGCGTTTTTTCCGTGCGGTCGGGGTTTTTGGCGATAAGGCTGTTGCTTGCGGCAAGTATTTCCGGCGTTGAGCGGTAATTTATGTCCAAGATCACGGTTTTGGCGTTTGTGAAAAACTTTTCAAAGTTGTTGAAAAAGCTCACGTCCGCGCCGCGCCAGGAATAAATGGTCTGATCTGGATCGCCCACGATAAAAAGGTTTTTGTGCTTGCCCGCCAAAAGACGTGCCAGTTTGTATTGCTCTCCGGAAACGTCCTGAAACTCGTCTATTTGGATATATTCAAACTTCGTTTGCCATTTTTGCAAAGTTTTTTTGCTCGTTTTGAATAGATAGAGCGTAAATTGTATCAAATCGGCAAAATCCAGCCAAAAGTGTGCGCGCTGTTGTTTGAGATATTCGCTTATCACAAGATCCATGGAGCGCTTGTCCTGCGCTTGCGTCAGTCCGGGCGCTTGCGCGGGGCGGGCGGGATCGGTCAAAAAGGGCACATAGTCGAATTTTGACTTGTAGATCTCTATCTCCGCCAGGCATTTGCGGAAGGGAAAATCTTTCAAAGTAAGCCCGTTTTGCGTATAAATGCGTTGCAAAACGCTTTTTTGATCTTCTTCGTCCATGACCATGAAGTTTTGCGGATAGGCAAGCAGATGTATCTCTTCTTTGAGGATCTTGTGGCAGGCGCTGTGAAAGGTGAGTATCCAGCCGCCGTCCTCGTCCGGCAGATACGCGCGTATGCGTTTGCGCATTTCGCGCGCCGCTTTGTTGGTGAAGGTCACGGAAAGAATGTGTTCGGGAGCCACGCCCAGCGCTTTGGCGATGTAAACGTATCTTGCGGTGAGCACGCGCGTTTTACCGCTGCCCGCGCCCGCCGCCACGCGCACATAGCCTTCCGTGGCTTTTACCGCGGCAAGCTGGTTTTCGTTCAGGTTTTGCAAAAACTCTTCGGACGGCATGGCTTTCTCCAAAACATTTGTTCGTAAATATTATAGCGCATGAGCGCGGCAAAAGCAAGGGCGGAGGCGGGTCAATATAATAACTATAAGTTATAACAACGCCAAAACGCTGTCAAAAACGTAAATACATCGCGCAAACACGTTTGCGCAAAACGGAAAAGCAGGGCAAAATCCGGGCGCGGCGGTTTGTTTGACGGCACGGTCTGAAAATTTTACAGCGGCAGCGAAAAGGGCGGACAGCCGTGGGTTTAACGGCTGCGTAAAAGCGGGCGTGCGGTCGAACAAAGGTCGCAAAAAATGCGGGCGGAGAAGGGGCATATTGATAAAAAGCGTGCCGCATAAAGGATCGCGGCGGAAAGAGAGCGCCCGCGGACCATGGTTTGAACGGCGTGCGGCGGCCGCGCGTTACATAAGGGGCGGCGCAGCGGAAGTTAGGCGGGCAGGAAAAAGCGGCATATTAAAGGAAAAACGCGCCGGACGCAGGATTTGCGGCAGAGCAAAAGACGGCAAAGGCGGCTGTAAGCCTTAAAACGTTTGCGGCGGCAAGAAAGAGACCGCCGAGGTCTGCTTTTCGCGCGCAAGAAAGAAGGCTGTCGTTAAAGAATCGGGGGCAAAGAGAGAGGGGCAAGACTGCGTGCGGCGGCAAAAAGCTGCACGCGCTGCAAAAGGATCTGCCGAAGCAAAAGTGCCGCGGCGGGCGGGGGCGGGGCGGGATTGACACAATAAAAGAAAATCGGTATAATAAAAGTATTACAATGTTATTGTCCGGCGCGGCGCCGTTGATGGCGTAAGTCTATTGTCCGGCGCGCGGGTAAAACGGTCGGGCAAGGTTTGTCTGCGGGAGGGAAAATGTATTATAAAAGTGCATATATGTCGCCTTTGGGCAAGATGCTGATGACAAGTGACGGAGAGAGACTGACCGGGCTGTGGTTCGAGGGGCAAAGGCATTTTGCAGCCGGCTTATCCCAAGAAGGAAAAGAGATGGATCTTCCCGTGTTCGAGCAGACAAAAAAGTGGCTGGATGTTTATTTTTCCGGAGGAAAGCCCGATAATGCGCCGCCGCTTTCGCCGCTTAACGCCACGCCTTTTCGCTTGGCGGTGTGGGAGATATTGCGTCTTATCCCCCGCGGGCAGACGGTCACATACAAGCAGGTGGCGGAGCGCTGCCGGGCGCGCACCGGCAAAAAGACGTCCGCGCGTGCCGTGGGCGGCGCGGTGGGGCGCAATCCGCTGGCGCTGCTCATCCCCTGCCACCGCGTGACGGGAACTGGCGGCGCGCTCACGGGCTACGCCGCGGGGTTGGATAAAAAAGCGGCGCTTTTGCGTTTGGAAGGAGCGCTTTGAGAAGAGCCGTGCGGGCGGAGCCGGCAAGGCAAGCAAAGAAATAAGGCAAAACCCCGGCATTATCGAGGGCAAAAGCCGTATAACGGGTCTGCGCGGCAAAGCGAGGGCAAAACCCCGGCGGTATCAAAGGTAAAAGCCGTATAACGGGTCTGCGCGGCAAAGCGAGGGCAAAGCCCCGGCGGTATCAAAGGCAAAAGCCGCATAACGGGTCTGCGCGGTAAAACGAGAGGCAAGGCGGCGCAGGAGTTCGGGGCGGTGCGGAGGCGATTTTGCGCCGACGGGTAAAATTGCTTGACAAGCTCTTTTTTATTATATTATAATCATTGCGCTATTACTATAAAAGAGAGGATTTTCGGCTATGAAAAGAACGTATCAGCCCAAGAAGAGGCAACGCAGCAAGGTGCACGGCTTCCGCAAGAGAATGGCAAGCAAGGGCGGCAGGAACGTGCTGGCAAGGCGTCGCAACAAGGGCAGGAAGCATCTGTCCGCGTAAGGCATGCAGAAGAAGTATCGCCTGGGCGGCAGGCGCACTTTTTCTTATATTTATGCCAAAGGCAGCCGCGCGTCGGGCAGATATGTGACGGTGATATACTGTCCCGCCCGCCGCGGTTTGCGCATAGGCGCGGTCGCCGGCAAGAAGGTCGGCAAAAGCGTGGTGAGGAATAAGGTCAAGCGCAGAATGAAAGAGATAGCGCGGCGCTTTATTCCGTATTTGGAAAACGGTTTCAACTATATTTTGGTGGCGTCGCACGCGGCGGCGGAAGCGGATTTTGCCGCTCTTTGCCGCGATATGGCGGCGGCGCTTGCCAAGGCGGGAAAACTTTCCGACCCTTCAAGCGCGGAAAGAGCCGTTTTGGGGGAGCGATGTGCCTAATAAAGATATACAAAAGGTATTTTAACCCCCTGATGGGCAACAGATGTATTTACACGCCGTCCTGTTCGGCATATATGGGACAGGCGGTGAAAAAGCGCGGCGCATGGGGCGTGATCCTGGGCGTGGCGCGGATAATGCGGTGCGTGCCCTGGAAGGAAGGCGGGTTCGATCCCGTGAAGGACAATTACCGAGGTAGAGCCAAATGGATTTTATGATGTTGCTCGCAGCAGCGATGCCGGACAACAAAATAGGGCAATGGCTGGTAGAGCTTGATTACAGCCTGCCTTCTTTTGGCGTGACGGTCATAGTGTTTACTATCATCGTCAGGCTTATTTTATCGCCGCTCGACATATGGCAGAAAATTTCCCAGCGCAAACAGAGCAAGGCGATGAAGCGTTTGCAGCCCAAACTTGCCAGATTGCAAAAGCAATATGCCAATCAGCCGCAGCTTTTGCGGCAAAAGCAGGCGGAGCTGCAAAAGCAGGAAAAGCTGCACCCGTTTGCGTCCTGTCTGCCGCTTATCGTGACCATGGTCATCTTCTTTGTGGTGTTTGCGGGATTCAGAGATTTGGTGGCTTATCAGAACGAAACCATCATAGAAAACGTTTACACCGCTTACACGGAGTATGACGAAGACGCAGATAACCTGCACGCCAAAGAGGCGGCGGGCGCGTATGTGATAAACGCGGAAACGGAAAAACTCACCGCGGGCGACACCGTCGAGAGCAGTGAAGACGACGTGCCGCAGGAGGCGATAGACGCGCTGGCGGCGGAGATAAACGCGCAGATAAAGGCGGACGGCGCATACGTCGAGCCGGGACAGGCGGGCGTGCAGGGCGAGTATTACGCGCAATATTCGCAGGCGTTCAAGCTGTTTGAAGAATATGAGGCAAAAGCGAGCGTAAAGGAGAAAAACGCTTTCAAAGAGGGGCTTTCCGCGGCGGACGCCGCCGTGCTGGAAGGCACGTTGACGGCGTGGGCGCAGAATAAAGACGCGGCGATGGTGGCGGCTTACGAAGAGCACATGGAAGGCTTTTTGTGGATAAAGAACATCTTCATGCCGGACACGGGTTCCAATGTGGTGCCCAGCGTGGAGGAATTCATGGGCGGCAGGATCCAGGCGCAGTATCCGCAGATGGCGGCGGGCATTTCTTACGACGAGCTGACCGGTCCCGCGCAGACGGCGCTGAACAAGACGGGCACCTGGGACGCGGACAGATGGAACGGTTATTTTGTCATGCCGGTGATCTCCATCGCGCTTTCCTTCCTGTCCACCTGGTTCACGCAAAAGATGTCCCCTTCCGCGCCCATGGGCGACGCCAAACAGCAAAAATCGCAGCAGCGGACGATGAAGATACTCACTTATGTGATGCCGGTGATGATGGGCGTGTTTGCCATCATGTATAGCGCGGCGTTTGCGATATATTACTTTATGAGCAACCTGATAAGCACGCTGATAAACGTGATATATATCATCATCGTCAAGATAATAGACAACAAGCAAAAGGCAAAAGAACTTGTGGAAATAAAGTAACGGAGAAATTATGGAAAGTGTTGAAGTAACGGCGGGCAGCGAAAGAGAAGCGCTGCAACAGGGCTTGGAGCAGCTGGGGATAACAGAGGAAGAGTGCGAATACCGGCTCATTAAAGAAAGCGGGCTGATCCGCAAAAAATACACCGTGCGCGTGAGCGAAAAACCCAAGGGAGAAAAGGCGGCGCTCGCCTTTATACGCGGCGTCATCAAGCGCATGGGGCTTGACTGCACGGTGGAGATGAAAAAGACGGAAGACGGCTTTTTGTTCGAGATAAGCGGAAAAGACGTGGCGCAGGTGATAGGTTATCGCGGCGACGTGCTGGACAGCCTGCAATATCTGGCGCTGCTGGTTGCAAACAACGTGGAAGGCTTTGACGGCAGGATAATCGTGGACGGGGAAAATTACCGCGAAAAGCGCGTGCAGATCCTCACCAAACTGGCGCGCCGTCTGGCGTTCAAAGCGGCAAAGGAAGGGGAAGCGGTCAAGCTCGAACCGATGAATCCCTTTGAGCGCAGGGTGATACATTCCGCGCTTTCGCAGGACAAATTCGTGTCCACGCACAGCGAAGGGGAAGAACCTTACCGCTATGTGGTGATCGTGCCGGACAAGCACCCCAAGCGCGAGAGGAGAGAGCGTTCCGATCGTCCGCGCCGCGAAAGGACGGAAAACGCCGCGCCGCGCGTGAGCGAGAGCAATATCAAATATCACACGGACTTAGACCTTTATGACGCGGAAGCCAGCCGCAACTTCAAGAAAAAGGGATTTGGCAAGACCAAGTCTTACGGGGCGAGCAAGCGCAGGTTTTAACGGCGGGAAAGATGAAAGAGAGGGGAACTCATCTTCACGAGAATCACAGAGAGCGCATGCGCGAACGCATCAAGTGCGGCGGTATCAACGCGCTCAAAGACCATGAGGTGTTGGAGTATCTGCTCTATCCCTTCGTGCCCAGAAAGGACACCAATCCGCTGGCGCACAAACTTATAGAAAAATACGGAACTTTCGGCGGTGTGCTGCGTTCTTCTTACGAGGAGCTTCTGAGCGTGAGAGGTATGACGCAGAACGCCGCGCTTTTTTTGACGTCGCTGCTGGAAATAAGCCAGCGCAGCCGGCTGAGCGTTGCCTGGGAAGTGCCGCTGGAAGACTCTTATGCGGTGGCGGAATTCGGGCAGGAGCTGTTCGACCAGGTGGATCAGGAGCGCATATATCTGGTTTGCCTGGACTCTTCCTGTCAGACGGTGGCAACGGCGGAGCTGGCGCGCGGTAACCTGGAGGACTGCGAACTTTCCGACAACATGGTGCTGGCGTTGGTGAACAGAAACGCCAAATACGCCTACATCATGCACAACCATCTGGAAGACGAGGCGCTGCCTTCGGAAAACGACAAAAAATTCACGGATAAAATAGCGGAAAAATTAAGAGTGGTGGGCGTGGAGCTGAAAGACCACATCATCGTGGGCTACAAAACGGTGTTCAGCTTTGCGTTTTACGATTATCTGGCGGAGTGAGCCATGCGTTCGGACACGGCGGACAAAATTTTGGAAAGATTGAAAAAGGGCGGCTGCGTTTCCGGAGAGGAGATGGCGCGGCAGCTGGGCATTTCCCGCGCCGCGGTGTGGAAGGCGGTGCGCTCTCTGCGCGCCCGCGGCTTTGCCGTGAGCGGAGAGGGGAGCCGCGGTTATGCGCTGGAAGCCTGCCGTCCGCCGCGCGCCGCCAATATCCGCGCCGTCACGCGGGTGAAGGCGCCGCTTTTTTTGTTCGACTCGGTGCCGTCCACCAACGACGTGGCGTTAAAGCTGCTGCAAGAAGGCTGTCCGCACCTCACTTGCGTGGCTGCCAACAGGCAGAGCGCGGGGCGCGGCAGGTTGGAGCGCAAGTTTTATTCGCCGCCCGGCACGGGCGTTTACATGAGCGTGGCGCTGCGCGGGATAAAGAGTTTTTCCGATCTTTTGGTGGTCACGCCCGCGGCGGCGGTGGCGGCGAAAAGGGCGATAGAAGAGCGTTTTGCCGTGCAAACGCAGATCAAGTGGGTGAACGACCTTTATTTGCAGGGCAAAAAAGTGTGCGGCATACTCACGCAAAGTCTGACGGAGAAAGACGGTTCGATACGCGGCGCGGTGGTGGGCATAGGCATAAACGTGAGCGGACAAATGCCGCCCGAATTGCAGGAAAAGGCGCGCTCTTTGAAGCCGGACGGGGCGAGCGAAAAACAGCGCGACGCTCTGATAGGGGCGGTGCTCACGCGCCTTGAAGAGGTGTGCCGCGAACTTTCTTCCCGCAAATTCATGGACGAATACCGCGCGTGTTCCTGCGTGCTGGGCAGGCAGGTGGGCTTTGAGCGCGGCGGCATGGAGTATCGCGGCGTGGCGGAAAGCATAGACGATGACGGCGCGCTTTATGTGCGCGCGGGCGCGGAACTTATCAAGATAAACAGCGGCGAGATAAGTTTGTCCTTTCCCGCAGGGCAAGGCGGCTGAGAAAAAGGCGGCGTGCGAATACTGCTCCCAATCTTTACAATATTGTAACTCTATTTTTACTTTGGCGTGATATGGTAAAGGTGTGCGGAGGGTGAACGCATGGAAAAAAGAGAATGGGTGCCTTTTAAGGCTTTGAGCAAACAGGCGCGTATCAAGCGCCTCATCTCACTTTTATGCGAAGCGGGCATATCCGTGACCGCGCTGGTCATGGCGGTGGTCTACGGCGTGCGCGGGGACAGACACAACCGCCTGTTTACCTGCCTGATGACCGGGCTTTTGCTGTGGGTGCCGATCGGGGCGGAGCGCTTGTTCAAGCACCGCTTTTCCTTTTCCCAGCACATCTCCTTTATCCTGCTGCTCTTGGGCGGCGCGCTTCTGGGCAGCGTGTTTTATCTGTTTTACACCACTTCTTGGTTCGACTGTTTCATGCACGTTTTGGCGGGATATTTTCTGATGGTCTTTCTGCTCATGCCCTTGTGCCGCAGGCTCACGGAGATAGAAGAGGGCGGCTTGCGGGACAGGCGCTCCGCGGCGGTGTGCACGCTGGTGCTGCTTCTGTGCTCTTTGGGCACGGCGTGTTTGTGGGAGCTGGTGGAGTTTTTTGCCGACATGTTCTTCGGGCAGACGTCGCAGGGCGCGGTGTCGGAAGAGATAACGCAGATGATCGCCGCGCAGGGCTATACCGGCGTGCGCGCCAACTGGGAAACGCTCAAATACGTGAGCGTGATGGACACGGATCTGGACATGCTCTGCCACGCGGGCGGCAGCATTGTGTTTTGTCTGCATTATCTGCTGCACGCGCTCACGGGCAAAAACCTGGGCATGGGCAGCCTGGTGCGCGACATCAGGGGCGAGGAGATGAACAGGCGCGCGGCGGCAGCCGCGTAAGTGAAAAGAGCGCGTTTGCGCTCCTCAAACGATCGATAAAAATTTTTGCGTAAAAATTCTTGCGCCGCGCCTTATCCGCGGCAAAAGCGGCGCGGTCAGGTCAGATCGGCATAGGAGATGCGCACGGCTTTGAAGAGGTCGGCGGGCGCCAGTTCCACCTGTCTGCCTATCTTGCCTGCGCTGAATATCACGGTGGGCAGATCTTTGGCGGAAGAATGGATAAAGGTGGGGAAATATTTTTTCATGCCGATGGGCGAACAGCCGCCGTGGACATAGCCGGTGAGCGGGAGCAGGTCTTTCGACTTTATCATCTCCACGTGTTTTTCGCCGGCGGCAGCGGCGGCTTTTTTCAGATCCAGCTCTCCCGTGACGGGGACCATGAACACGTAATGCGCGCCGCTTTTGCCCGCCGTGACCAGCGTTTTGAACACTTGGGCGGGGTCTTTGTGCAAAATGGCGGCAACTTCTTCTCCGCTCGGGGCGGTTTCGCAATCGAAGAAGTAACACTCGTGCGCGATCTTTTTGGCGTCCAAAAAGCGCATGACGTTGGTTTTTTCTCTCTTTTCCATGGCTTTATTATAGCCGCAAACGCCGCCCGCGGCAAGCGCTTGCGTTGACAAAATTTTTACAAGTCCGTAACTCGCGCTTTACCGCCGCATAACCGCGGCGTTACCTTGGCGGGCTATAATGCTCAAAAAGGTGCGGGAGGCGGCTTATGGAAGAAAAGAGAAGGTGGGTCAAATTGGAAGAGTTGGGCGCGCACGCCTGGGCAAAGCGCGTGGGCGTCATCTTTGCGGAGGTCGCGATCTGCGCGGTGGCGGCGGCGCTCGCCGTTGCCAACGGCTTGCAGGGGGATCCGGAAAACAGGGTGTTCACCTGCGTGTGCACCGCCGTTTTCATGTGGGTGCCGCACCTTTTGGAGCGGCTGTTCAAGCACCGTTTTTCCTTTTCGCAGCACCTGGCTTATATCGTCATGCTCACGGGCAGCGCCATTATCGGCAGCGCCTTCAACGTGTTCAACAAGGTGAGCTGGTATGACTGCCTGATGCACGGGCTGAGCGGCTATGTGATGATGGTGTTCATCATCATTCCCTTCGGGCGCAAGCTGCGGGAAAACGAAGAGGGCGGCAAAAAAAGTTCCGTCTTCACCGCCGCGCTGCTCATGCTGCTGTGCTCTCTGGGCACGGCGTGCGCGTGGGAGATCATGGAGTTTGCCGTGGACGTGCTGGCGGGGCAGGAATCGCAGGGACACGTGCCCCCGGAAGTGCTGGCGCAGCTGGAAGCGCAGGGGATAACGGGCGTTGCCGCCGCCTGGGAAGGCATGAAATACGTGAGCGTGCTGGACACGGATCTGGACATGCTCTGCCACTTCGGCGGCAGTCTGCTCTTTTGCGCGCATTACGTCGTGCACGCGCTCACCGGCAAAAACCTGCTGATGGGCAGTCTGATCAAAGACATCGCGGGCGCGGAGATGAACGTGAGCGTGCGGCGCGCGGGCGCGGCGGAGCCGTGTTTTGAAGAGCCGGCGGACAAGCGGGAATAAGAAGCCGTGCGGGCGGCATAAAAAGGGAACGGCGGCAAAATGCCGCCGCTTTCTTTTGCGTTCGATGCCAGATCGCGCCCGGGCTTATCGATTCGGCAGGGTCACGGTAAAGGCGCTGCCCTCGCCCGGAGTGCTGGTCACGCTTATCTCGCCGCCGCATAGCTGCACGATGCGCTTGGCGATGGCAAGACCCAAGCCCAGTCCGCGCTTGGAGTGCGATTTGTCCGTCTGGTAATATTTGTCGAAGATCTTGTCCAAGTCCTCTTTGGCTATGCCTTTGCCCGTATCGGCAACGCACACGCTCAATTTGCCGGGCAGGTTTTTCAGCGTGACGGTCACGCTGCCGCCCGCGGGCGTATACTTGACGGCGTTGCTCAGCAGATTTATCCACAGGTGCTGCATGAGATCTTCGTCGCCCGTGAAAGAGGCGGGGTCCAGTTCCGTTTCCAAAGAAAGGTTCTTTTCCGTCCACTGTTTGGAAAGCAGGATGCAGCAGCGGCGCAGCTGTTCGTCCAAAGAAAAGGTCTTTTTGTCCGTGATTATCTTTTGCGAATCCAGTTTGCTCAGCAAGAGGCTGTTGCTGGCAAGGTCGGCGAGGCGGCGGGATTCCGAGGCGATTATTTCCAGGTAAGTGCGCCGTTCTTCTTCGCTCAAAGAGGCGTCTTCTTTGAGCAGCATTTCCGCAAAGCCGTTGATGGAAGTTATGGGCGTGCGCAGCTCGTGCGCGTAACCGTTGACAAAGTCGTTTTTCAGCATTTCCACGCCGCCCAGCTCTTCCGCCATGGTGTTAAAGTCGCGGTAGACTTCGCGGAAAGGCTGTTTTTGCTCCGCGTCCAGGCGCACGGAAAAGTCGCCGCCCGCCACCTTGGACATGGCTTTGGACAGGTCGTTGAGATACTTATACATAAAACGCGAGACGGACGCGTTTATCAAGCTCACCAGAAGGACGATGGGGACCATCATGCTCAGTATGCCGTAAAGATGGTTGGCGGTGATAACGGTGCGATACATCATCGCCATGGCAAAGGCGATCGCCGCCACCGCCAGCAGCACGAAAAAGGTCTGCAAGGTGAGCAGGGCGGAGAGATTTTTGCGCAGCGGCGGCAGCTCTTCTTTCTTCTTTTTCTTTTTGAGCGGCAGCGCCTCGGTTTGGGTCTTGCGTTTGCGCATGCTCATTTCTCCTTTATCACCGCTTTATAGCCTATGCCCTTGACGGAAGTCAGCTCCACCTCGTGCACGTCCGCTATCTTGTTGCGCAGGCGGGAGATGTGCACTTTCACCGTGTCGTCGCCGCTGGCGCTGTCCGCGCCCCAGATCTCGTCGAGCAGCTGATTTTTGGTGAAGATCATGTTGGGATAGGAGAGCAGCTTGAACAAAAGCTCGAATTCTTTGCGCGTCAGCTCGATGTTTTTGCCCTCGTAAGTCACCGTGTAAGCGGCGGAATCTATCTTCAAGCCGCCCACCGTGAGGGAGCGGGAGTCGGCTATCTGCGCGCGGCGCAAAATGGCGCGGATACGCCAGATAAGTTCGCCGTAATCTATCGGTTTGACCATATAATCGTCTATGCCCAGCTCAAAGCCCTGCGCCTTGTCTTGCGGAGAGGCCTTTGCCGTGAGAAAGATAAAGGGCACGTTGTTGCCGGCAGAGCGCACCTCGCGCGCCAGCTGATAGCCGTCCATGCCCGGCATCATGATGTCGGACACGATCACGTCCACGTGGCGGGAGTATATGACGTCGAGCGCCGCCTGTCCGTCTTCCGCGCACACCACGTCAAAATCGCGCCGCAGGTTTGCCGCCGTCAAAAGGCGGGTGGAATGGTCGTCTTCCACTATCAAAACGGTAGACATAAGCAACCTCCTGCATATTGATAAGGATATTATAACATATAAAGGTTACAAGAGGGTAAATTTTACCGCGCGCAAAAGGGCGCGGCGCCGCTTTTGGGCAAGAGGACGGACGCCGCGCGGAAAGTTTCCCGTTATTTTACGCTGATTTAACCGTTGTTTTACCCAAGCGTTACGGGCGTTTTACCTGCCGGGGATATGATGTAGGCACAAAGGCAAAAGGAGAAAAAAACATGATAGTAACGGTCATATGCGATATACCTCTCTCCCGCAATAACGGCACCGCCGTGGCGGCGGGCAACCTGATAGAAGCGCTCAAAGAGCGCGGACACGAAGTGCGCGTGGTCTGCCCGGACGAGAGCAAATGGGGCGAGGAGGGATATTTCGTCGTGCCCAAGCGCAGCTTCGGGATATTCAACAAATACGTGGCAAAAAACGGCGTGGCGCTGGCAAAGCCGGTGGAAAAAATGCTTTATAAAGCCATTCAGGGCGCGGACATCATCCACTGCGTCATGCCCTTCAAGCTCTCCGCGGCGGCGATCGAGATCGCGTGGGAGTTGAAGATCCCCGTGTCCGCCGGCTTCCACTGCCAGGCGGAAAACGTCACCAACCATTTGGGACTGATGAACAGCCGGGCGGCGAACAGGGCGATCTACCGCCGCTTTTACCGCCGCATATATTCCAAGTGCGACTGCGTGCATTATCCCACCGTGTTCATACGCAACGAGTTTGAGCGGCAGTGCAACAGGCGCACCAACGGTTACGTCATCTCCAACGGCGTGGACGAAGAGTTTTTCACCTGCAAGCGCAAAAAGAAAGAGGGCGGCAAATTCACCATTCTCTGCACGGGCAGATATTCGCACGAAAAGGCGCAGGGAGTGCTGATAGACGCGGTGAAAAAGAGCGTGCACGAGAGCGAGATAAAGCTTGTCTTTGCCGGCAGCGGACCCATGGAAGAGGAGCTGAAAAAGCGCGCGGAAGGCTTGACCAATCCGCCCGTGTTCGCCTTTATGAGCAGAAAAGAGCTGGTGCAAACGATCGCAAGCGCCGATCTTTACGTGCACACGGCAAAGGTGGAGATAGAGGCGATCTCCTGCCTGGAAGCCATCTGCGGCGGGCTGGTGCCGGTGATAGCCGATTCGGAAAAATCCGCCACGCGCGGCTTTGCCATGGGCGCGCACAACCTCTTCAAACCGGACGACGCGGAAGATCTCGCGGGCAAGATAGACTTTTTTATCGACAATCCTTACGAGTTGGAAAAATGCCGCCTGCTATACCTTGGTTTTGCCGGCAAATTCGAAAAGAGCCGCTGCATGGACGAGATGGAAAACATGTTGGCGCGCACGGTGCTGGCAAACGGCGGAGAATACGGCGTGCCCGTCACGGAGCGCGCGCAGAGAGCGGCGGTGTTCGGCGGAATAAAGGCGGAATAACGGGCAAAAATATTATGGCGGAAAAGAAAAAGGCATAGGGAGAAAAAATGGAAAATACCATCAAAATGAACGGCGGAAAAGGACCGGGCTTGCGGCAGGCGCTTATGTCGCCCGCGGTGGCGCTTTATTATCTGTTTTCGGGCACGGGCGTGGTGCTGGGCTGGCTGATGGCGGCGGGCGTGGTCATCGGCGTGATCGCGGAGATAGTGGCTGGCGGCAGCGCCATGGTGGCGGCGTTTTTGCTGGGCAGACAGGCGGGCTTTGTGGTGGGGCTGTTTTTGGCGGGGTTGCTGCTTTGGGCGTTGGTGATGCCCACGCTCATGCTGGCGCGCGAGATGTTCGTGGGCATGAAGACCATCACCAAGTATTACGTCAAAAGCGGAAAAAAGGTGCAAATGCGGCTGTTTTTCGGCAAAGCCGCGGCGGAGAGCGAGCGGAAATAAAAGGGGCGCGGAGCGCAAGGAGAGAGAAAAATGAACGGAAAAAGCGAGGGCGGAACGCAATACTTAAAGCGCGAGGTGCGCGACGAATATGCGCTCATCACCCAACAGACCATGGAAGACCTTGGCTGGACGTGCACGCGGCGCGAGGCGGTGGGCGAGGGCAAAAGCGCGCTCTATTTCTGCGCGCGGCAGGAGCGCGACGGGCGCTTGGGATTGCTGCAAAAGGAGTGTGAAGGCTTGCTCAGAGAAGCCGAGCGCAAAAGACGCGGCGGCGTGCGGCTTTCCTTTGCCGCGCTGGGCGCGGGCATTGCGGCGGCGTATTTTTTGCTCAGCGGCATGGCGGCGGCGTTTTTGGGCAGCTTTGTCTTTGCCGGCTGTCTGTTCGGCGCGGGACTGGCGGCGCTTTTGACGGCGGGGCTGTGCGCGGCGGCGCAGACGCGCGTGAGCGACAGGCTTTGCCCGCAGCTTGAAGACATAAACCGCCGGCTGGAACAGGCGCGCCTGCAAGCAAGGCTGGTGCGGAGCGAGGAACGGGCGCAAGGATAACGCCGCCCTTCACGGCTTTGGCATTGCCGCCCGCAGGGGCGGCTTTTTTTTGCGCGTAAAATTCCCCGCCGCGTTATTTGCGCGCTTTTTCTTGCATGATGGGCGCGCATGTGTTATTATAATTATATATAAACGCCCGCCTGAGGGCGGGAAAAGGAGAGTTTTATGACCACTTTGATGCAGCAGGAGATCTTCTCCGAACCCACAATGATAAAACGCACCATCGCTTCTTGCCGTCCCGTGGCGGCAGAGATAGCCAAAGCCGTTAAAGAAAAGGGCATAGTCAAATTCGTCACGCTGGCGCGCGGCACTTCGGATAACGCCGCCACCGTGTTTTCCTTCCTCTGCCCTCTGACAACGGGCATACAGGTGGGCAAGTTCCACCCCTCTCTTTACACCGTTTACAACAAGGCGGTGGACATGAAGGACACTTGCATGATCATCGTTTCCCAGTCCGGCATGTCCAAAGACACCATAGACGTTTTCAACAAGGCAAAGGCGGCGGGCGCCATGACCGTGGCGGTCACCAACAACATGCAAAGCCCCGTGGCGCAGCAGGCGGACTTCCACCTGTTCATGGACGTGGAGGAAGAAAAGTCCGTTGCCGCCACCAAAACTTACATCGGAGAGCTGACCGCGCTCATGCTTTTGGCGGACGCGCTGGGCGGCGGTATCGGCAAGGAGATAGACGCTTTCCCCGAGCAGATCGCCGGCATTTTGCAAAAGTTTGAAGAGATAAAGGCGGCGGCGCAGGGCATTTACAGGGAAAAGAGCAACATCATCCTCACCCGCGGCACCATGCTGGGCACGGGCGACGAGTGCGCGCTCAAACTCACCGAGTGCTGCTATATGTTCAACCGCGCCTTTTCCACCGCCAATTTCATGCACGGTCCGTTCTCGCTGATAGACGAAACGGCAAACGTCATCCTGCTCGCTCCCTCCGGCGTGTTTGCGGAGGAGTATAAGGGGCTTGCAAGCCGCATCAAGAGCCTGGGCGGCAAGCTCACCGCGTTCAGCGATATTCCCGAAGTGCTGGCGGCGGCGGACAACAAGGTGGTCATGCCTGCGGCAAGCGACGTCACCGCGCCCGTGACTTACGGCGTGGCGGTATCCCTTCTGGCGCTCAACGTGGGACTTGCCAAGGGACTGAGTGTGGATACGCCCCGCAACCTCAATAAAGTCACCGTCACTTTGTGATGGACATCGCCGTTTTAGACAGGCAGACGCTCACTTGGGAGGAAGACGCGGACTTTTCCCCCTTGGAAGGGCTGGGCAATATCCGTTATTGCGCTATCTCGAACGAGGACGACATCATCTCCTCCTGCCGCGGCTGCACGGCTGTTTTGTGCAACAAGATACTCATCACCCGGCGCGTGCTTGTCGCGCTGCCGGAAGTGAGATATGTGGGGATATTCGCCACCGGCTATAACAACGTGGATCTGAACGCCGCGCGCGAGCTGGGCGTGACGGTGACCAACGTGCCCGGTTATTCGGGCGCGGCGGTGGCGCAGCAGGTGATGGCGTATATCCTCTTTTTCCTCTCCAAAGTGCACGTATATGACGCGGCGGTGAAGAGGGGAGAATGGGGCGCGCAGCGCAATTTCAGTTATTTTCCTTATCCCATGCATGAAGCGCAGGGCAAAGTGCTGGGCGTGTTCGGCTTTGGGGACATCGGGAAAAGAACGGCGGCGGCAGCGGCGGCGCTGGGCATGAAAGTGCTGGTGCACACGCGCACGCTGCCCCGAGAGCGCCCGTTTGAATTCGTGGACAAAAAAGAGCTGTTTGCACGCAGCGATTTTCTCACGCTGCATTCTCCGCTCACGCCGCGGACGGCGGGGCTGATAAACAGAGAAACGCTGGCGCTGATGAAGCCTTCCGCCGTGCTGATAAACACCGCGCGCGGCGGGCTGGTGGACGAGGACGCGCTCTTCGACGCGCTCACCGGCGGGGTGATAAGCGCGGCGGCGCTTGACGTTTTGGACAGAGAACCGCCGCAGAATTGCCGGCTGATCGGGCTGGACAACTGCGTCGTCACTCCGCACGTGGCGTGGGCGGCGGCGGAAACGCGCAACAGGCTGATCAGACTGGCGGCGCAAAATTTGCAAAGTTACATCAACGGCAAACCGATAAACACGGTGACGTGAGGAGAAAATTATGATAAAATTGCTGAAAAAATTTGCGGCTCAACCCAAAAAACAGCTGCTGCTCTCGGCGGCGATCGCGGTTTTGTGCACCATTTCCTTCGGACTGTTTTTCGCCAAGGGCGTGACGGACGCGGGCGGGGACGGCTATGAAACGTTCAGGATAACGTTTTATTCCATGGCGCGGTCTTTTTATTTCAACGCGCCCCTTTTCATAGGCTATATCTTCCCGCTTTTTGTGGGGATACTCACCTTTATCCCCTGCAAAAAAGGCAAAGTGTATCTGCTCTTTTCCGCCGTTTTGCTGGCGTGCGGCGTGATGTGCGCGCTCACCTTTGAGTGTTATCTGCTGCCCTTTGACGAGGAGATCAAAGAGTTTGTGACAAAAAGCGGCACTCACGTGGCGGCGGCGCCCGTGGCGGCGGCGTGCATGACGCTGCTTGCCGCCGTTTTGTGCGCGGTAAAGGCGTTTTCTCCCACCTGCAACAGTGAAGAAAAACCCGCGCCCGCAGAGGACGCGGCGCCCGCGCAAGAGGGGCAAGGGGCGTAAGATGAAGATTGCAAGCGACATATCGCAGATCATAGGCGGCACGCCGCTGGTGCGGCTTTCGCGGCTTTCCGCGGCGCTGGGAGCGGAAACGGCGCTTATCGGCAAGGTGGAGGGCATGAATCCCGCCGGCAGCATAAAAGACCGCACCGCGCTTTCCATGCTGGACGACGCGCAGCGGCGCGGACTGCTCAAAGAGGGCGGCACGGTGATAGAGCCCACTTCCGGCAATACGGGCATAGGGCTTGCGGCGCTGTGCGCGGTGAGGGGATACAAGCTCGTCCTCACCATGCCGGAGAGCATGAGCGAGGAGCGGCGCAAATTGCTCAAAGCGCTGGGCGCGGAACTGGTGCTCACCCCTGCGGCGGAAGGCATGAGCGGCGCCGCGCGCGAGGCGGAACGCCTGCGCGCGCAGATCCCCGGCTCCGTTATTGCCGGGCAGTTTGAAAACCCCGCCAACCCCGCGGCGCACAAGTCCACGGCAGACGAGATCTGGCGCGACACGGACGGGTGCGTGCAAGCCGTGGTGTGCACGGTGGGCACGGGCGGCACGATCACCGGGCTTTCCCGCTATCTGCGCGAATATAATAAAGACATCGCCGTGATAGCCGTGGAGCCTGCCGGCTCTCCCGTGCTCTCGGGCGGCAAGCCGGGCGCGCACAAGTTGCAGGGCATAGGCGCGGGCTTTGTGCCCGAGGTGCTGGATACGCATTGTTACGACAAGGTGCTCACCGTCACGGATAAAGACGCCTTCGATACCGCCGACCTGCTCGCCAAAAAGGAAGGGTTGCTTGCCGGCATTTCTTCGGGCGCGGCGCTTTTTGCCGCGGCGCAATATGCAAAAGGCGAGGGCAGGGGCAAAAATATCGTGACCATCCTGCCAGATACGGGGGACAGGTATCTCTCTTCCGGAGTGTTCAAATGAACCGCACCCGCCTGCTTTTGGGCGAGGGCGCGGACAGGCTGCGCGCGGCTGCCGTCGCCGTGTTCGGCGTGGGCGGCGTGGGCGGCTATTGCGCGGAATTTCTCGCCCGCGCCGGCGTGGGCAGGATAGCGCTGGTGGATGCGGACAGGGTGAGCGCAAGCAATAAAAACAGGCAGGTGATCGCCCTTGATTCCACCGTGGGCAGGCTCAAAGCGCAGGTGTGCGCCGAACGCATAAAGGACATAAACGCGCAGATAATAACGGAAGTTTTCCCGATTTTTTACGATAAAAACACCGCTTTCGATTTTTCCGCATATGACGTGGTGCTCGACTGCATAGACACCGTTTCTTCCAAAGTGGCGCTGGCGCTTGCCTGCCGCGGCAAAACGCGGCTCATCTCCTGCATGGGCACGGGCAATAAACTTTGCGCGGATTTTGAGATAGCGGACATTTATCAAACTTCCGTCTGCCCGCTGGCGCGCGCCATGCGCAAAGTGCTCAAAGAAGCGGGCGTGAGCGCGCTGCCCGTGGTCTTTTCCCGCGAACAGCCCGCCGGCGGCGTGATAGAGGAAAACGGCCGCCACGCCCCCGCCAGCATCTCTTACGTCCCCGCCGCCGCGGCGGCAAAAATGACCGAATACGCCGTGGCGCAGATCTTGTCGCCGTCCGCGGCAAAAAATTGACGGCTTTCCCAAAAGACATAAAACGCTTAGAAAAATCAAGCGCGCAGCGATGAGTGCCCGCGCTCTTTTTTATTTCCCGCAAACATGCACGCAACGCCTGCGGGCGATATAATTTCGTTTGATTTTGCACAAACGGGGCGCAGGCAGTCCCTGTTGGTATTAGCAAGGCGCGTTTGCGCAAAAGCGGGCGGAAGGACGCTCTGCGGTATGCGATAAAAAATTAAAAAAATGAGGCGGGGCGGAATCGGCAAAAGTGCGTCCGGCAGCGATGGATCTTCGTGCGGTGGTGTGCGGAAAAAGTCTGACAAAGAACTGAAAAAAGTAGGCGGTGCGGAATCGGCAAAAGTGCGTCTGCGGGCGATGTAATTTCGTTTGATTTTGCACAAACGGGGCGCAGGCAGTCCCTGTTGGTATTAGCAAGACACATTTGTGCAAAAGCGAGCGGAGAAAAGCTCAGCGGCAAGAAATAAAAAGATGAGGCGGTGCGGAACGGCAAAAGTGCGTCCGG
>CALWHE010000015.1 GCA_944380295.1 uncultured Christensenellaceae bacterium | reverse complement strand
GGCACTAAAATCGGCAACGTCAATTCTATTTGGAAAACACTGTTTTAGAACGATGTGGTTTCATATGGCACTAAAATTTGTGAGCGCGTTTTGTGGCAATATCAACAGTTTTAGAACGATGTGGTTTCATATGGCACTAAAATCGGCAACGTCAATTCTATTTGGAAAACACTGTTTTAGAACGATGTGGTTTCATATGGCACTAAAATACATGCTATTGCGTGTTCTTCATACTCACGTTTTAGAACGATGTGGTTTCATATGGCACTAAAATGTTTGACGTCTTTTATGCGGTTATGCCGAAGTTTTAGAACGATGTGGTTTCATATGGCACTAAAATATCTTGCACGGTTTATGAAAAAATTACGTGTTTTAGAACGATGTGGTTTCATATGGCACTAAAATCGTCTTCCTCAATTTCGACATTATGACGCTGTTTTAGAACGATGTGGTTTCATATGGCACTAAATATTTTTTGGGCAGAAACGGTTTCAAAGTATTATATTGAGCAATAACTACATTGCATATCTTATGATTAAAAATAAGTATTTTACATTGCCATGCACGCATGGTATAATTTAAGGGAAAAAGAAAGCCGGAGGCATTGCATAAGGGACGGTGGGCGGAAGACTTACGGAGCGGCGCTTGCTGCCAAGCGGTGCGGGGCGTGACAGGAAGGAGGGCATATGGAATACCGTATCTTAAAATATTTTCTGGCGGTGGCGCGGGAGGAGAACATCACGCGCGCGGCGGACATTTTGCACATCTCTCAGCCGGCGCTTTCCCGCCAGATGATGCAGCTGGAAGAAGAATTGGGCACGCAGCTGTTTGTGCGCGGCAGGCACAGCACCACGCTTACGGAAGAGGGGATGCTGCTGCGCCGCCGTGCGCAGGAGATAGTAGATCTCACGGAAAAGACGGAGCGGGAATTTCAAAGCGGGCAGGAAGAGATAAGCGGAACGATAGCCATCGGCAGCGGCGAAGGCAGCGTGATGCGTTTTTTGGCGGAAGTGATGCGTGGATTCAGCGCGCTTTATCCCGCCGTTCGTTTCGACATTTATTCCAACAATGCGGAACACGTCAAAGAGCGGCTGGAACGCGGCACGCTCGATCTCGGCGTCATCATCGGCAACAGCGATCTTTCCAAATACGAGAGGATAGTGCTGCCCGTC
Source organism: uncultured Christensenellaceae bacterium (assembly GCA_944380295.1). Taxonomy (GTDB): domain Bacteria; phylum Bacillota; class Clostridia; order Christensenellales; family UBA3700; genus Alloclostridium. The sequence goes on along the minus strand of CALWHE010000015.1, from coordinate 34,611 downwards.
AAAGAGCGTTGGGGCGTGCTCGTGCCCGCCAAATGCCCGCTCTCGCAAAGGGAGCGCGTCACGCGCGAAGACTTGGCGGGTCACAGGGTGTTTGTGTCAAAGCAGGGCGTTTCGCACGGCGTTGCCGATTGGTTCGGCGAATATTACGACAAGATGGAGATCTACGCCACATACAATCTCTTATACAACGCCGCCATGCTGGTGGACGGCGAAATAGGCGCGGCGCTGTGCATAGAGGGCGCGGTATCCCTCTACAATTCGCCTAACGTCATCTTCAAACCCTTTTATCCCGAACTTACCGCGCGCAACACGCTCATATACAAGGGTCAACCCATGACGCGCACGGTGAGCAAATTTATCGAGTTTATCAAAGAGCATTGCAAGGAGGCATGATATGCAATACACAAAGTTGGGAAACAGCGGCATAGAAATTTCGCGTTTTTGCCTTGGCTGCATGAGTTTTGGCGATCGAGCGAGCAAAATGCACGCCTGGACGTTAAATCCGGAAGAGAGCGAAAAGATCATCAGACACGCGCTCGATTTGGGCGTCAACTTTTTCGACACCGCCAACAGCTATTCGGCGGGCACGAGCGAAGAATATTTGGGACGCGCCATCAAAAACAACGTTGCGCGCGACAAGGTGGTGCTTGCGTCCAAAGTTTATTTCAACGAAGGGCACCTCTCGTGCCAAGCCATCAACAGGGAGATAGAAGGCACATTGAAGCGCCTCGGCACGGACTATCTCGATCTCTACATCATCCACCGCTTTGACTACGGAACGCCCGTTGAAGAGACGATGGAAGCGCTCCACGGGTTGGTCAAGGCGGGCAAGGTGAGGGCGCTGGGCGCGTCCGCCATGTTCGGCTATCAGTTTTACGATATGCAGCTTGCGGCGCGCGACAACGGTTTCACGCCCTTTGTGTCCATGCAAAACCATTACAATCCCCTATACCGCGAGGATGAGCGCGAACTTATTCCCGTCTGCAAGCGGATGAACGTGGCGCTTACGCCGTATAGTCCTTTGGCGGCAGGCAGGTGTGCCCGCCCGAACTGGGAAGCGGATACCCTGCGCAGTCAAACGGATAAAGTGGCGCACGGAAAATACGATTCCACCGAAGATACGGACAAGCTCATCGCCGCCCGTATCAAAGAGCTTGCCGAAAAATACGGGACGAGCATGACCGCCGTCACCTTTGCGTGGCATTTCAAAAAGGGCGTGGCTTCTCCCGTTGTGGGCGCGACCAAGGAAAAGTATCTCGACGACGCGGTAAAAGCGTTTGACGTGCCGCTTACCGATGAGGATGTGGCATATATCGATGAACTTTATCTGCCGCATAAGATAGTCGGCGCGCTGTGATCCGGGGATAACCATGATGCATAACAGATGATAAAAAACAAGTATTTTACATAATAAAACGGCTGCAATATAATAAGTGCGTAAGGACGAACAAGTCTTTGCGCACATATTTTTTTCGGAGGTCGAAATGAAAAAGAAGATCGGAAATACAATGGCGCGCCGCATTGACCGCGGAAAGGGCGATACCCTCGGCAAATGCCTGAGTTTTGGGAGGAAAATATGAAGGATATTTTGGAGCGCGACAGGTCGGGAGAGCCCGTGTCCTGCGACGAACCCGATTATTACAAAATAAAGGCGGTCATCGACAAGGCAAAAAGGCTGACGCAGCGGCTCAACACGCAGGAGTTGGACGAAGAGGAGATAAGGCGGCTGTTCGGCGAGTTGACCGGACAGAATGTGGGGAGCGATTTTACGCTTTGGACGCCTTTTTACACCGACTTCGGCGCCAATATCCGCGTGGGCAAAAACGTGTTCATAAATCACGCCTGCACCTTTATGGACAGGGGCGGCATCGCCGTGGGTGACGACGTTTTTATCGGTCCTAGGGTCTGCCTCATCACGGAAAACCACGGGATAGAACCGCCGTTGCGCCGCACGCTCACTTCCAAAGCCATCCGTATAGAGCGCGGCGTGTGGATAGGGGCGGGCGCCATTGTGCTTCCCGGCGTGCGAGTGGGAGAAAACGCCGTTATCGGCGCGGGGAGCGTGGTCACGCACGACGTTCCCGCAAATGTCGTTGTCGCGGGGAATCCGGCAAAAGTCATCCGCCGCATTGCGGAAGAAAATAACAACAAATGAAGAGTGTTTATTAAAGAGTGAGCGTTAAATGATGAATTGTCAAACTAAGTGCAACACTTTGCGAGATTTTCTTGGAACAAATCTTGCGGTGTTCGGAAATGCAAAACTTTCTTTGGCCTGGCGTTGATCAACGCCAGGTTTTTTTCAGAGTCGCGGGACTGACCCGAGAAAGATTCCTGCCTTTCGGGTAAAACTCCCGCAGCAGTCCGTTCAAGTTCTCGTTCGTCCCTTTTTGCCATGCGCAATACGGATCGGCAAAATACATATCGCATTGCAGCGCTTTCTCTATCTCTCTCCAACAGGCGAACTCGCTCCCTCGGTCGCAGGTGATCGTCTTTACCGCTTCTTTGGGAAACTTGGAAAGCACCTCTATGATTGCTTTCGCCATCGTTTCTCCTTTTCTGTCAGGGATCTTCACGGCGATATAGTATCTCGTCTTTCTCTCCGCGAGCGTGGCAAAACACGCTTTGCTTTTCCCTTGCCCGGACACCACCGTGTCCGCTTCCCAATGCCCGAATTCTTTGCGGTTGTATACGCTCTTATCCCGTTTGCGTATGCTTTTCCCGGTCGTGAACCTTCCGCCGTTCCCTAACCGCTTCCGCGTTTTCCCTTTCCTGCGTAGGTTTTTAAGGGTGGAGCGAAGATACCTTTCGTCTATCCAACGATAAATGGTTTTGAATGACGGCATCTTCATCCAGCATGGCGTTTTGGAGATCTGTTCGGGTGACCACGTTTGCGACAACTTCTCGTCTATGTAATCCAACACCTCTTGTTTCCAGAACATCCCGCGGTGGCGGCAACTGTTCCGAAGATCGCTTTTCTTTTGCGCCGTATACGGATAGTATCTGGGAATATCTCTGTAAAACGTGCAGTTCCGCCTTAACTCCCTCGATACAGAACTCACGTTCCTGCCCAAAAGTCTCGCAATTTCGCGGTAACTTTTTCCTTTAACAAAGTATTCTCGTAGACAACAGCGCTCTTCTATGGTAAAATGTTTGTAGTTCATACAAGTCTCCTCTAGTGTAAATTTTGTTTTGCAGCTCTATTTTACCACAGATTTGTATGAACTCCTTTTTTCTCTCAACTGTTGCACTTAATAGTATAATTCACCGCCAGGATAAACGGCGTGATCGCCGTGGCGCATGAATACGGGCTGCGCTCGCGCGAGAGCCGCAAACATCTGGGCGTTTTCTGCGGCAGGAGATTGATAGCAAAGGTGGTTTTCCGCGGCAAGACCCCCTGCGTTGCTTTTGCGCTCGATCCGTCCGAATATGCCGGCACCAAATATCGCGGCGTGGACATGAGCCGTTACAAGACTTATGCCCGCACGCCGATGATGATCAAATTGACCTCGCAAAGGCGGAGCGGCTATGCGGAACATCTCGCCCGCGCGCTCTTTTCCGCTCCGGATATCCGCCGCCGATAACGCGGCGAAAAGCAGCGATAAGACAGGCAAAAAGGCGCCCCTGCGGGGGCGTTTTTCGCGCCTTTGAGCGGCGTAAACGTCATCGGGATATGCCGTTTTTCTTTGCGCGCATGTGCGGGAGATATAAGGATAACAAAGGGCGGCGCGGAACGCGCCGCAAAAAAACACGGCGCGCGACAAGCCTTTGCTCATCGCGCGCCGTTTTCGTTGAGCCTCAGACGGCTTACAGCATTTTTGTTTCAAGCACGTTGAGGCGATCGTCCAGCAGGTTTATATCCGCCAGCATGCCGGGGCGCAGATCGCCGCGGTCGTTCAGTCCCACCAGTTTGGCGGGGGTCAGGGTCGCCATGGTCAACAGATCTTCCGCCGGATAGCCCTGTTCGTAAAGCCGGGAAACCATTTTGGATATCGGCGTGACGGAACCGGCATAAGTGTGTTTGTCCGGCAGCACGGCAACGCCGTCTTCTATGCGTATTTTTTGCGCGCTTTCGCCGCTGCCCAAAAAGTAATCGCCCTCCGACATGCCGGCAACGGAGAGAGAATCGGATACAAAGCAGATGCCCGCGCTGCCTTTGAGGCGGTAGAATATCTTAAAGAGAGCGTCGGGCACGTGGCGGTCGTCCGCTATCACTTCGCAGACCAGCCTCTCGTCCGCAAGCGCGGTTTCAAACAGCCCCAAATGCTTTTTGGGAGAGGGGTAACGGCGGGAAGCGTGCGAAGTGCAGTTGCCCATATGCGTGACGGAAGTCGCGCCCGCGTTTATGCATGCGTATATCTCGTCGTCTATGCTGCCGTCATGACCGATGGATACCTGGATACCCATATCCCTGCATAGCGCGGTGACAAAGGGCGCGCCGGAGAGATCGGGAGCCACGGTGATGCGGCGCACCGCGTCGCGGTTGCGGGCGATGAAGACGGTGTTTTCCTTGTCCGGGTCGCGCAGCTTGTCCAAGGGGTGCGCGCCGGCGGCTTTGGCGGAGAGGAAAGGTCCTTCCAGGTGCGCTCCGGCAAGGCGTGCGCCGCGCGTCTTGTAAGCGCGCATATTGGCAAGAGCCGCCTCTATGTCCGCTATGTCCGCCGTCATGGTGGTGGGACAGAAGGTGGTGATGCCGGTGGAAAGATGATACCTCGCCACCGTGTCTATCGCTTCGTATGTCGGTTCCATGCAGTCTTTGCCCCAGCCGCCGTGCGTGTGAACGTCGATAAAGCCGGCGCAGGCGATCGCGCCTTTGCCGTCATATATCTCGCCTTCGCTCTCTTTGCCCAAAGAAATTATTTTGCCCTCTTCCGTGACGATGTTGCAAAGGGGCAGCAGTCTGCCGCCGGAAAAGGGGCGCACGTTTTTCAAAGTCTTTTTCATTTTCTGTTCTCCCTGACCTCCAAATATTGGTCCATTATATTGTAATAATACAATTTTCTATACCGCGACAGAGGGTTGCGGTTATTGCATATCTTGTCCTTGGCATAATTCACGCCGCTGCCGTCCAACAGCTCGCGGTAGGGCGCAAGGCGCGCCTTAAAAGAGCTCCAAGATTTTTCCGAAGGTTCCGTCCAGCTTGCCTCCGCCAGCGCCGCCATGCGCGGAAACAGGCACAGATCCAGCTTTTCACGGTCGTATATCCACTCCGTCCACAGGCTTGCCTGCAAGCCCATCACCTTGCCGTGCAAAAAGCGGCAGCCCTTCAATTCTTTGTCCGGGTCGTATTCGTATGTCTTGCGCAGCGGTAGCGAGCAATAAGGCGCGTCAAAGTTCAGATAGCCCGGCTTGGAGATGATGTAGCTCCTGCCCCAGCGCAGCTGATCGGGCAGGGAAAGATCGCGCTCGCCTGTGGCGTAAACGCCGATGATGTCGCGGCTCATGCCGTCCGCCATGGCGGCGTTTTGGCACAGCATGCGCCTGCCCAGCCGTTTGAGCGAGTCGGAGATGAAATTCATCAGGTCGGACTGCAACTGCTTGGGGTCGTGCATAAAGCGTTCCTGCATGTATTTGCGGCAGGCTTCGCATTTGAGCCAGTATTCCGCATGCAGATTGGCGGCGCTCACGGAGATGTAAGGCGAGGGGAAAAGCTCGCATATCTCTTGCAGCAAGCCGTGCAAAAATTCGCGCACTTCCGCTCTGCCCGCGCACAAAAGCGTGCCCTTGTCGCCGAACGTGGTGGCAACGGGCATGCTCTGGTCGGAACAGGTGAGGGTGGGATATGCCGCCGTCAGCGCCCCCGCGTGCGTGGGCAGAGATATCTCCGGCATGACGAGTATGCCCAGAGAATGCGCTTTGGCGATTATCTCCCTGACGTCCTCCTGCGTGTAAAAGCCTTCGTGCCCCTGTCCGCGGAATTTGCCCGAACGCACTCCGCCTATCTGCGTATCAGAACGGCGCGAGCCTATCTCGTGCAGCAACGGATAACGCTTGCTCTCTATCCTCCACCCCTGGTCGTCCGACAAATGCCAGCACAGCGCGTTGAGCTTGTGCATGGACATGATCTCCAAAAGGCGCAGCACCTCTTCCTTGCCGAAAAAGTGGCGCGCTTCGTCCAGGAGCAGTCCGCGCCAGCGGAAGCGCGGCTTGTCGGAAATGTAACAATGGGGCAGCTGCGCGCCCGCGGCGTGGAATTTGTGCAATTCCAGCATCTGATAAAGGGTGCGGCAGGCGTAGATAAAGCCCGCCGCTTTGGAAGCGCGCACGTCTATGCCCGCCGAGGTGACTTCCAGAGAATACTCCTCCTGACCGTAATCGGTCACCAAGTTGAAGTCTATCTTCAAAGCGCCGTCTTCTTCTATGTGCACGGAAGGCAGGCTCCGGCGCAGGGCGGAGGTGAAATCTTCCGCAATGTCCGCATAACGCTCCGGACAGCTCACGGTGACGGTGCCTTCCAGGCGGAGAGTGCCTTCGCGCAGGCGCACCTTGTTGGGATAAGGTATTATTTTTAACATCTTCCTGATTCCGTTTTCGCTTTTTTGATTTGTTACGCTTACATTATAATTCCGCACGCGCCAATAGTCAAGCGGCATTTTTCCGCCGTCGGCAAGACGCCGCAGGCTCTTTTGCGGGGCGGCAAAGTTTACCTTATCTTGACATAAACACAGACAAATGCGGCTATTTAATAACCAAAGGTGAAAAACGCGGCGGAAAAGGGGCGGAGTAAGGGATATTTTAATAATTAACGCTTTACAAGCGGGCGCAAATATAGTAAAATCAAAATGCGGCCGAATGGACGTAAAAGAATAAAAGAGGTGGATTATGAACAAAAAGTTTACGTTGACGCTCATACTCGCAGTGGTATTGATCAGCGTCATCGCTTTCTCCGCGTGCGGCGTTGCCTTGGCGGAAGAAGTGGGAGCTTGGGATAAACTTAACGAAAAGCCCGATCTTTATCCTTCCTATCCCAGACTTGACGCCGACGCCACGACTCCCGGTTTTTCCGGTTATGTGACGGCGAGCGATGTGAAGGTGAACGAGGGCTATACGCTTAAACCCATAACTTCCGATATGGACGCGTGGACGGCTTATCAGACCATGCGTGAAAATCAGAAAAACGTTACGGAAAGGGCGCAGGTCACCAACACGGTGAGTAACATCAATGTGCACGTTACCGGCGGCATGTTGGCAGGCAAGGATCTGCCCATCACGCAATATGCAAGCTGGATGGATGTGGATATGGCGGACGGCAGCACTTACGAACAGACCATCAGCCAGATGGATCAGATAGGCGTGGCGGCAATAGATAACCTGGGTATCCAGGAAAGCTTCGGAGCCTGGTCCAAGAGCGCATATGTGGCTTCCACCAATCAATATTATTCCCAGCGCGGCGATACGGGCATGCATCCCGATAAAAACGCTCCCGCGGGCATAAGCACTACTTGGCTCGGCGATCCCAATATCTCCACTCCCAGCAACGTCAGTTACAGCGAGAGCCAGGCTAAGTTTGACAGAAAGGTCAGAGTGAATGCCAATGTCGACAATCCCGATTATAAAGTCTACACCGGCGATGATGAAAAGCTCTATAATGAAAAGCTCGGCGATTACCGCAGCAGTAAGAACACCAAGAACATGGACGATGAAGGTAACAAGGTCATCTATGTGGAATACAAGGGCAGCGACGGCAACTTCGGCGGCGGCACGTTCTATGTATGGGACGAAAACGCTTGGGATTATACCGAAGGCAAGATGGTCCCTCAATATGTGGGCTTCAACCGTGACAGGCATTACAAGGCTCTGCCCAGCCGCGGCGACGGCATCTCCAACTATATGGTGACGGACGATACCTTTGACAAGACAAACAGCAAGATAGAGGCGAAGACCATAGAAGGACACACTTATTATGTGATAGACGTCAAGCTGACGGACGCCGTTTATGATTGGGACATCGTTACCGGCGGCGAGCTCAGCTCCCTGCAGGGCAGCATCGTTGACTTTGTGGCGTTCGATACCGATCACGGTCGTATCACGAAGGACTTGACTTTGAGATATGAAGTTTGGGATACCGGCGTTATCAGAAGGGCTATCAGGGTCTATTCCCTTGCCACCGATGATGACGTGAATATCAAGGATCCCACCGATGAACAGAAGGAAACTCAGATATCCGCTATTTTGGGTCTGTATGCTTACGGTAGCGCTACCAACAATCAGATACAGGAATTCGCTTACAGCGGCGATACCGTCACCGTGGCGGACGCTGACGGTAACCTGACTTCCCTTTACAGCTTTGACAAGGGCGCGCTGCTCACCAAGTGGGGCAAAGTAGGCGTGGGCGTCGGCGTGGGCGCTGCGGTGCTGATCGCGTTGATCGTCACCCTGGTGGTGCTTGCCAAGAAGGGCGTCATCGGCAAGAAAAAGAACAAGGCTGCTGCGGAAACCGCGGGTGAAGGCGGCGAAGCCGAAAACAAGGAAGAATAATACTTCCGCAACAAAAGGAAAAGTTTAATGGACCTTTTTGACATTGCAGGGCAATTCTCCGTTGAGGGGAATTGCCTTGACGTGCAACCGTTCGGAAACGGGCACATCAACGATACTTACGCCGTCACCTGCGCCAGCGGGGGCGGCGTGCACAGGTATATTCTGCAAAAGCTGAATTCGCACGTTTTTCCGCACCCCACCGCGCTGATGAACAACTTTGCGGCGGTGACGGCATATTTGCGTCCCATCATCAAGCAGGAGGGCGGAGACCCGGACAGGGAATGTCTGCGGCTGATACCCACCACGCAGGGAGCGGCATATTATGTGGACAAGGAAGGGGAAGTGTGGCGCATGACTCAGCTCATAGAGAACACGGACGCTTTTTTGATTGCGGAAAGCAGCGAAATGTTTGCCGACGCGGGCAGGGCGTTCGGACTTTTTATCAGAAGGTTGCAGGGCTTTGACGCCGCTTCTTTGATAGAAGTCATCCCCGATTTTCACAACACGGTGAAGAGGTATGAAAACCTGGAAAAAGCCATTGCCGCGGACAAGGCGGGCAGGGCTGCCGGGGTGAAAGACCTTATCGCCTTCGCGCGCGCCCGCAAAGAAAAGACGAGCATTATCGTGAACGCGCTCAAAAACGGAGAGATACCGCTGCGCGTCACGCATAACGACACCAAGCTCAACAACGTGCTCATAGACACCGCCAGTAAAAAAGCCATCTGCGTGATAGATCTGGACACGGTGATGCCGGGCAGTTTGCTTTATGACTTCGGCGACGCCATCAGGGTGGGCTGTTCCACGGCGGCAGAGGACGAAAAAGATTTGGGCAAGGTGCACTTTGACAAGGAAAATTTCGCCGCATTCACGCGCGGATTCATGCACGGTTTGGGCGACGGCATAACGGAAAAAGAACGCAGTCTGCTCCCCGAGGGGGCGATGCTGATGACGTTTGAGTGCGGAATGCGCTTTTTGACCGATTATCTGGAGGGCGACGTATACTTTAAGACGGCTTATCCGGAGCATAATCTGGTCAGATGCCGCACGCAGTTCAGACTGGTGGAGGAGATGGAACAAAACGCCGGTTTCATGCACAAAACGGTGGAAGACATCTGCTCCGAAATTAAATGAAAAACATAAAATCGAAGGAGGCGGCAAAATGAGCGTTTTGGTCACGGGCGGCGCCGGTTATATCGGCAGCCATACGGTCATAGACCTGGTGGAAAACGGATACGATCCCATCATTGCGGACAATTTGTGCAACAGCAAGTTCGAGGCGGTGAGGCGCGTGCGCGAGCTGTGCGGCAGGGACGTGAAATTTTATCAATTCGATCTGTGCGACATAGAGAAGGTGCGCGAGATCTTTTCCAAAGAAAAAATAGACTGCGTAATACATTTTGCGGGTCTTAAAGCGGTGGGCGAATCGTGCGCCAAGCCGCTGGAGTATTATATCAACAATCTTACCAATACTTTGAACATACTCAAAGTGATGAGGGAGTTCGGTTGCAAGAACTTTGTGTTCTCCTCTTCCGCCACCGTTTACGGTCAGCCAAAGAGCGTGCCGATCAAAGAAGATTTTCCGCTTTCCGTCACCAACCCTTACGGGCACACCAAGCTGATGATAGAGGATATGCTGCGCTATATCTTCAAAGCGGACAACAGCCTGAACATCGCGCTTTTGCGTTATTTCAATCCCATCGGCGCGCACAAGAGCGGCATGATAGGGGAAGACCCCAACGGCATTCCCAACAACCTCATGCCCTACATCACGCAGGTGGCGATAGGCAAACTCAAACAGCTGAATGTGTTCGGCAACGATTATCCCACGCACGACGGCACGGGCGTGAGGGACTATATCCACGTGCTGGATCTGGCGCACGCGCACTCTTTGGCGGTGAAAAAGTTGGAGAGCAAGCCGGGGCTGGTCACTTATAACCTGGGCACCGGGCACGGTTACAGCGTGCTGGACATAGTGAAGGCGTTTGAAAAAGCCAGCGGGAAAAAGATACCTTACGTGATAGCTCCCCGCAGGGCGGGCGACATTGCCGAATGTTACGCAGACGCCTCTCTGGCGGAAAAAGAGATGGGCTTCAAGTGCAAATACGGACTTGAAGACATGTGTGAAGACAGCTGGCGCTGGCAGAGCAAAAATCCCGGCGGTTACGGAGATTGAAAACGGCTGCCGCGCTTTGGCGCCGGACGCGGGAAACGGCGGACGCCTTTGTGCATTCAAAGTTTTATATGGTGTTCCTGGCGGCGGCGGCGTATCTGCTGTGGTATTACGAAGATCTGCTTGCCGCCATTGCGGTGTTTGCCGCGATCGCCTGCCTGGGGCTTATCCTGGTGCGCGACGGGGTGAGTATACTGCCCTTTGTCACCATCGCCCCCTGCGTGGTGCACATAGACGAAATGCCGGGCGAGCTGTGGCAGTATGTGCTGGCGGCGCTGCCGGCGGCGATCGGACTGATGGTGCACATCGCCGTTTACAGGCGCAACAAGTTGGACAAAAGCTCCTTCAATCTGCTGCCCATGGCGGCGCTGGTCGCGGCAATGCTGCTGAGCGGGGCTTTTTCTTCCGCTTTGCGGGACGCGACAAAAGGGTTTACCGCCACTCTCTACGTGGGAGTGCTGCCCCTGATGCTGTATTTGTTCATCAAACTTTACGGCGAGGACAAATGCGCGTTCGGGGACTATGCCGCGTCGAGCATGGTGGTTTGGGGCATGCTGATAGCGGCGCAGGCGCTCACGCTTTACGTGCGGGCGGCGGCGGAAGGCATAGACATCGGCTCCAATAATTACGCGCCCGAGCTGGGTTGGGCAAACAGCAACGTGTTTCCCACCGCGCTGATGGTGTGCATGGCGTTCAACTTCTACTTCATGCACAAGAGCGTGAAAAATCTGCTGCCGATGGTGGCGCTCACCGCGCTGGAATTTGTCTGCACGCTCTATGCGCACTCGCGCGGAGCGATGATCTTCACCGTGATCGTGCTGATCGCGGGCACGGCGGCGGTGACCGTTTATAACAGGAAAAACCCGCTCTACTGGACGGTGTTTGCGGTGGTGCTGGCGGGACTTGCCGTCACGCTTACCTTTTTCGGCGAGCGGCTGGGACAGATACTGGGCAACACTTTTGAAGACAAACTGCAAACGTCCAGCAGGGACGCGCTCTATCTGGAAGCGCTGGACAAGTTCCTGCAAAACCCTCTCTTCGGAGCGGGCATGGGCTACTTGGGATACAACTCCGTTTTGCAGATGGCAAGCGGGATATATCCCTTCCACTCCACCGTGTTCCAGACGCTGGGCAGCATGGGACTTTTGGGAGTGGCGGCGATGATATGGCTCTATATCTCGCGTTATTACACGGTGCTCTCCGTCCGCAGAGCCTGGCACATCTTCTTTTTTGTGGGCATGCTGGGCGTGGAAGGTTATGCGATAATAGATACGGCAACGTTTGAAGGACTGCCGTTCATGACCACGATATACATGTTCATCGCGCTCATGGAACTGGAAAGGCAGACGGATAAAGGACAAATAAAACTTGGTTGCACGCTCAAAGAGCTTGCCGCCTCCGGGAGTAAGATATGGAAGAAGAAAAGGGCGTAAGATACGACGCGAAAAAATTGTTTTTGGAGGTTTGCCGCAAGTGGCAGGCGCTCATCGTCATCACCTTGCTGGTGGCGGTGATATTCTGCGTCATCTCCGTGACGAGCGCCGCCAATGCCGAATACGAAGCCAAAGAGGGCTTTGTGATCAATTATCCCGAGCCCAGCGTGGGGGAAGACGTGCTCCCCGAACTGGCGGAAGAGGTGCTCAATTTCAGGCGCACGGAGCAGCGCGAACTGGTGGCGAGCGCGGGCGATACGCTGGCGAACACGGCTTATATCAACCTGTTCAACGCCATGGAAGAGGCAGCTTTGGACGGCAAATACGCGATGGAAGGGCTGAAAGAGAACATCAAAGTGGAGCTGAGCAACTCCAACAGGACGCTCACCGTCACGGTGATCGCAAGCAGCGCCAAAGACGCGGTGTTCATGCTCGACAACCTGGAAGCGCAGGTAACGGCGGAGATAAGCGCGGCGGGAGAGGGATTTTCCGCGCAGCTGACTTATAAAGACGCGGAAGAAGACCTCGACACCATGTATACGCTGGAAGAAGGCGGCGTGATGTCCATTCTCATCGCCGTGGTGGAAGGCGTGGTGATCGGCTTTGTGGCGGCGGTGGTGATCCTGCTCATTTGGAGCGCGATCTTCCTGCGCGTGAGCTATGCCGAAGACATAGCCATGCAGACTGATTACACCGTGCTCGCCACCGTTTATCCCGGCGACAAGGGCGCGGGCGAGGCGTGCATAAAGAGCGCGCTGGTGCGCAGCAAGAACGATAAGGTCACTTATGTCACGGGCGTGACCAAGAGCGCGGGAGAAGTGGCTTCCGGCTGGGCGGCGCGTGAAATGGCGATAAGCAAGGCGCTTTATATCGACTTGGACGACACGTCCGCGCCCGGCATGGCGGAGGTGTTCGCCGGCAAGGATATAAAAGAAGTGATCAAAGACGGCACGCTCACGGCGGGAGAAGGCTTGGACGTTTACGCCGCGCGCGGCAAGATGAGCGAACTTATCGTCGGACTTAAAGGGGAATACGAGAGGATAATAATCAGCGGCTATACCTGCGCGGACGCACGCAGCGAACTTGCCGCCGCTTTTGCGGACGATACGGCTCTGGTGATAGACGAAGGATATCCGGTGAAAAAGCTGATCGCGCTCGAAGAAAAATACAAGGGAGAAGGCCGCAATATCGAGGGAGTGATATTGCGCAAAAAAGCCGCCCGCAAGAAGTGATCGGGCGCTGAAAGAAATGGGCAGAAAAAAGAGTAAATTGGACTTGAAGTCCTATTCCATGCGCACGCTGCGCGAATGGGTGCTGGCGGCGGCGGACATGTTGATGGTCGCGGCGGTATTCTTTGCCATGGCGGTTTTGACGCAGACATACGTCATAGACACGCACCGCAGCGAATACGTGCTGTCCATCTTGGTGAGCACGCCCATCGTGGTGGTGTGCTTTTTCCTGTTTTTCGTGCTCTTCAAGGTGTTCAAGGTGGTGTGGCGCTTTGCGCGCGTAAAAGAATATATGCGCATAGTGCTCGCCTGCGTGTGCGGCACGCTTCTGTTCACGGGCATAGACCAGCTCACGCACTTCATCTCTTCCAAAGAATTTATCGTGGGAAACATTTACCGCGGTTATCCGGTGTATATCGTCATGGCGTTTTCCACCGCCATGAGCGTGTCTTTCATGCACCTTGTCTATGAAGTGATCTATTCCTATTGGTCGCCCAAGATCAAGATGAGTGAAAGAAAGCGCACCATGATAGTGGGCGCGGGCAGCACGGGCAGCACGGTGGTGGAAGAGCTGAGCCGCAAAAACAGCATTTATCTTCCCGTCTGCCTGGTGGACGACGACATGGAAAAACAGGGCAGAACGATAGGCGGCGTGCCCATCGTCGGCTCCACGCAGGAAATACCTCGCCTTGTTGCCAAGCATTCCGTTTCCACCATCATCTTTGCCATACCGTCCATCTCCGCGCAGGCGCGCAAGAGCATGCTCGCCACCTGCATGAGCACGGGCTGCCAGGTCAAAGTGCTGCCCTATATCAGCGAGTTGGTGGGCACTTCTGACATGGTCAGCCAGATCAGGGACATCAACATAGGCGACCTTTTGGGACGTCCGCAGATCACCTTTGTGGACAAGGGCGTGGCTTCTTATATAGAAGGCAAGGTGTGTATGATCACGGGCGGCGGCGGCTCCATCGGTTCGGAACTGGTGCGGCAGATAGTCAAATACAAACCCGCCAAAGTGGTGATAGTGGACGTTTACGAAAACTCCGCTTATGAGATACAGCAGGAGATATTGCGCACATACGGCGCCGATTATCCCATCCGCGTGGAAATAGCTTCCATCACCGACCGCGACAAGGTGGACGAGCTGTTTGTAGAGCATCAGCCCAAGATAGTCTTCCATGCCGCCGCACACAAGCATGTGCCGTTGATGGAGACCAACCCGGAGGAAGCGTGCAAAAACAACATTTTCGGCACGCTCAACGTGGCGCAGATGGCGGACAAGCACGGCGTGGAAAAATTCGTGATGATCTCCACGGACAAGGCGGTCAACCCCACCAACGTGATGGGCGCCACCAAGCGCTGCTGCGAAGAGATAGTGCAGATGATGGCGCAGTCGGGCAGCAAAACGGAGTTTGCCGCCGTCAGGTTCGGCAACGTGCTCGGCTCCAACGGTTCGGTGATACCGCTGTTCAAAGAACAGATCAAAAACGGCGGGCCGGTCACGGTCACGCACCCGGACATCATCAGATATTTCATGACCATACCGGAAGCGGTCAGCCTGGTCTTGCAGGCGGGCACCTTTGCCAAAGGCGGCGAGATATTCATTCTCAACATGGGAGAGCCGGTCAAGATACTCACCTTGGCGGAAAACCTCATCACCATGATGGGCTATACGCCGTATAAGGACATAGAGATCAAATTCACCGGTCTGCGCCCCGGAGAAAAGCTGTTTGAAGAGCTTTTGATGAAGGAAGAAGGGCTGCAAAAGACGCCCAACGAAAAGATATTCATCGGCAAGCAGGTGAAGATAGACAAGGCGTGGCTCACGGAGCAGTTGGAAAAGATGCGCGCCGTGTGCGCCACCAACGACAAAGAGGCGGTGGTGGCACAGCTCAAAGTGCTGGTGCCCACCTTTAACCACGACGAATCTTATCTGCGCGCCATCGGCGGTTCGGGCAAGGTGGTGGCGTCCGGCGCGGCGGAGAGCACGGGCGTGATAGGCAGTAAGCCGGTGGCGGAAGCGGAAGAACAGCCGGTCAAACAGACGGCGAAAAAGGAAAAGAGCGCCAAAAAGTCCGCCGAGAAAAAAGCGGAGAAAGAAGGCGCAGCAAAAACAGAGAAGAAAGCCGAGAAGAAAACGGAGAAAAAAGCGGAAAAGAAGAGGGCGAAAGCTCCCGTCGAAGACAAGACGGAGGGAGGGCAATGAAATATACCTTTCGCGCCAACGGCGGCGGAGAGGCGGACAGGCTCACCACGCTGGAAATAATGCCGCAAGAGGGCGGACTGCGCCTTGATTATTTTGCCGCGGACAGTTGTTTTTATTCCCCCTTCAAGCAGGACAACGAACCGCTTTACGACGGCTGCGCGGTGGAGCTGTTCCTTGCCGAGGACGGCGACGCGCAAAATTATACCGAATACGAATTTTCCCCCTTCGGGCTGCGTTGGAAGGGCAGGATAACGCATAAAAACGACGAGAGAGAGGGCGTGCTGCTCGACACGCGCGGCGTGGAATGCCTGGCAACGCGCACGGAGCGGGATTACCGCGTGCAGGCGTTTATCCCTACGCCCTATATTTTGGGCGTGACGCGCTTTAACGCGTTCAGGATAGAAAGGACGGGCGCGGACGCGCCGTATCTGCTCTATGCGGCGTTCCCCACGCTTTGCGAAACCTTCCACGTTCCGCGAAAAATGCAAGTGCTTAAAAGATAAAGCGGCGTCGCCGCTTTTTTTTCATCCCGATCGGGGCGCCGGGAAGACTAAGAAAAATCGGGCGGAGAAAAATAAGGATCTTCACTCTTCAAAGTGTTATTTGCAGTGCTAGGGCGGCTGCCGTTTGGTTTTGCACCGTTTGCGGCCCGCCCCGTCCGCGGCGCGGAGAGAGAGGAGAGAAGGCTCAAAAGTTCCTCTTGCCGTTTTTTGTCACGCGCGGCGCGCGTTTGATAAGAGAGTTTTTTCATGGGACGCGTTACCTGTGAGCCGGGCGCCGCCGCCCGGCGGCGCTTGCGGAGTTACAATGCATTTTATGCGTGCGGCGCGCGCTTTTATGCGCTTCGGGCGCGCAAAAGCGTTGCGGGCGTTTTTTTGTTTATGGTTTTACGGATAATTTACCGCCGCGCAAAAGCCGATATATCAAAACGTTTGCTTTATGGGCTTTTATATATTATAATATTATGTGCTATAATAGCAATCAGACTCTAAAAGAGGTGTTATATGAAGAAGTTTGCAAAGCTTGCGCTGATCGTCACGATCGTCGCAGTGGCTCTCGTCGGCGTGCTCGCCGCATGTAACGACTACGAGTGGGATCCCGTGGGCACCACCGATCCGGACGGAGCGGTGTCCGGCAACGGCACGCTTGCCGTGGCGCAGGGCAACACCGTTTATTTTGTCAACGGCAAGGCGGACGTTTCCACCATCACGGAGGCGGAACAGAACACGTTCGGCAACGCGGGCTACAAAGGCAATATCATGAAAGGCACGCTCAAAGAAGACGGCACGGTGGCGGACGTCGCCGTGGTGGCGCCCAAGATGTTTTACAACGGACAGGCGGAGGGCGGACTTTATGTGTTCGGCGAGTGGCTCTACTATACTTCTCCGTCCACGGACACACGTTCGGACGGCACGGTGCTGACTTCCCAACAGGACTTTTTCCGCGTCAAGACGGACGGCACTTCCACGCAGAAGATAGTCACGCTTGCCTCCAACGCTTACGAATATATCTTCACCGAGGGCGGCTTGTTCTATTTTGACACGAGCAAATCGCAGATAATCAAGATAGCCTATACAGACGAAGAGATTGGAGAAAGCTCCGTGATAGCCGAGGGCGTGACGGACGTGATGTTCGTCAAAGACGGCGAATACAAGCGCGGGCAGGAACGCGTGAGCGACATGTTCTTCTACACCAAAGCCGGCGATACGGAAAACAACGCAGACGTGCTTTACGGCAACAGGGTGTTCGCCTGCAATTACGCGGGCAAGAGCGTCACGCTGATAGACAACACCACTTTCGTGCCGCAGGGCGCGATCGCCGCGCAGTATCAATACACCGTCACCCTGCTTGACGTCACCGTGGAGAGCACGGGCGTGGCGCTTTATTATTCGCGCACTCCCGGCAGCTCCGCAGTGAGCGGCGCAAGCACCGCCACGGCGGCATATCTGGTCACTCTCGCGGCGATAAGCGAGGGCGCGGAGGGCGCCGTGTTGGTTGCGGCGCAGGAAAAGGTGCTGGCAAACTCCGCGCTTTCTTCCGTGACGGCGGTGAGTTATGCGTTCGGCGTGTTGCAGGCGGACAGCAATAACGCGCTGGTGAGATACTATAACGACGGCGCCGCGAAAAAGGCTTATCTGAGCGTGGACGAAAAGGGTGAGCCGGCGGCACTGGAAGGCACGCCCACCATACTTTCCGTGGCGGACGAGGCGGCAAACGCCACCAATAACAACGTTGCCGGCAAGTATATGTATTACACGGTGAGCAACGCCCTTTACAAGTTCAATCTGGACACGGGCAAGGCGCTGGGCAAGGTGCTGGACAGCACTCAGGACACGGTGTATGCCGACTATATCTCCGCCTCTTTCATCACCCGCACGGTGGGAGAAAAGACGGTGACTTATCTGTTCTATATCAACGGCATCACGGGCAACTATACGAGCGTGGCGCCCTTATCTTCGCTTGATTACGCGCAGGCGGGCAGCGAATGGATGCTCTCCGGCGTGGTGGCTTCCGGCTATTGGAGCACAGACGACGAGAGCTGCACGGACGAAAATTATGCGTATGACGCAAATTCCGAGCTTTACACCGTGACCGACGCGGAAGATTCCACGGCGACCGTGCAGATAAGCAAGCCGCTCCCCAAGTTTATGGAAGACGGCGACAAGGCGACTTATATCTCCGCTTACGGAGCGTAACATGGAAAAGGAAAAATATTATATCACCACGCCCATATATTATCCCAGCGGCAAGTGGCACATAGGCACCTGCTATACCACCGTGGTATGCGACGCCTTGGCGCGCTTCAACCGCCTGGACGGCAAAGACGTCTTTTTCCTCACCGGCACGGACGAGCACGGGCAGAAGATCCAGCGCGCCGCCGAGGCGGCGGGCGTTACGCCCAAGGCATACGTGGACAAGCTGGTGGACGATCTCAAAAGGCTGTGGAGCAGGCTGGACATCACTTACGACAAGTTTATCCGCACCACGGACGAAGATCACGAAAAGGCGGTGCAGAAGATCTTTGCCAAGCTCTACGAGCAGGGCGACATCTACAAGAGCGAATACGAGGGCATGTATTGCGTGCCCTGCGAATCCTTTTGGACAAAGAGCCAGCTGGTGGACGGCAAATGCCCCGACTGCGGCAGAGAGGTGCAGACGGCGCGGGAAGAAAGTTACTTTTTCCGTCTGAGCAAATATCAGAAGAAGGTGGAAAAACTGCTTGAAGAAGGGGATTTTCTCATGCCCGCTTCCCGCCGCAAGGAGATGCTCAACAACTTTGTCAAGCCCGGTTTGCAGGATCTGTGCGTGTCGCGCACATCCTTTGACTGGGGCGTGAAGGTGCCTTTCGATCAAAAGCACGTCATATACGTGTGGCTGGACGCGCTGTTCAACTATGTCACCGCGCTCGGCTATATGGGCGAGGACGACGCGCTCTTCAAAAAATACTGGCCGGCAAACGTGCACATGATGGCAAAGGAGATTGTGCGCTTCCACTCCGTGATCTGGCCGGCGTTCCTCACCGCGCTCGATCTGCCTCTGCCCAAAAAGGTGTTCGGGCACGGCTGGATAATGTTCGACGGCGGCAAGATGTCCAAATCCAAGGGCAACGTGGTGGATCCCTTTATCCTCAGCGATCGTTACGGCGTGGACACGCTGCGTTATTATCTGCTGCACATCGTGCCTTTCGGCGAAGACGGGGAATACAGCAACGAAATGCTGGTGCGTTCTTATAATTCCGACCTTGCCAACACGCTGGGCAATCTGGTGTCGCGCACCACGGCGATGATAGACAAATACTTCGGCGCCGTGCCCGCCCCGCAGGGAGAAGAAGAGGAAGCGGACAGAGAACTTAAAGCGCTCTCTGCCGGCTTGCTCGCCAAGGTGAGGGCGGAGTTGGAAAAACCCAACGTCACCACCGCCATGGACGCCGTGTGGGAAGTGCTGCACCGCGCCAACAAGTATATAGACGAAACCGCGCCCTGGCTGCTCGGCGCCAAGGAAGAGGGCAAGGCAAGGCTTTCCAATGTGCTGTTCAACCTGGCGGAAGCTATCCGTTCGAGCGCGGTGGTCTTGCAGGCTTTTCTGCCGGAAACGGCTGCCAAGATACTGGACAAGCTGGGCGTCAAAGAAGAAGAGCGCACCTTTGCCTCTCTCGCAAGCCCCATGAGTTATGGCGGGAAGGTGGATAAGGGCGCGCATCTGTTCAACAGGCTCGATGTGGAAAAAGAACTTCAAGAGTTGGAAAAAATAGCGCTGCAACTGGCTGCCGGAAAAGAAGCGGCGGCGGAAAAACCCGAGGCAGGGGCGGAAAAAGCGGCGCAAACCGCCGCGGAGATAGGCATAGAAGACTTTGACAAAGTCGTGCTCAAAGTGGGCAAAATACTGGACTGCCGTAAGGTGGAAAAGGCGGACAAACTGCTCTGCTCCACCGTGGATCTGGGCGAGGCACAGCCGCGCACGATCGTCAGCGGCATTGCCAAATATTACACGCCCGAGGAGATGAAGGGCAAGAGCGTGGTGGTGGTCGCCAACCTCAAACCCGTCAAGCTGCGCGGCATACTCTCGCAGGGCATGCTGCTTTGCGCAAGTGACGAAAAGGGCGGGCTCACCCTGTTAAAACCGGAGGGCGATATGCCCGCGGGCAGCGTGATAAGCTGATGTATATAGACAGTCACTGCCATATCCTGGACGAGCGGCTCAACGCGGAAGAGGAGATAGCCCGCATGCCGGAAGACGGCTTGGCGGCGCTGGTGGAGCACGGCTTTGACTTGAACTCTTCGCGCAGGGCTTCGGCTTTGGCGCAGGCGCACGAGCGCGTTTATTGCGCGGTGGGCTGTCATCCGGAAGAGGCGGATTCATTCGACGCGGCGCAGGAAGAGGAATATCTTGCCCTGTGCGCGCTGTCCAAAACGGTGGCGGTGGGTGAGATAGGCTTGGACTATTGTTACGAAATAGCCTCGCGCGCCCGCCAAAAGCAGGTATTCATCGCTCAGTTGGAGTTGGCGCACAGGGCGGGCAAGCCCGTGGATCTGCATATCCGCGACGCATATGGCGACGCCTTCGACATCTTGCGCGAGTGCCGGGAATTGCTGGGTAACGGCGTGTTGCTGCACTGTTACGGCGGCAGTGCGGAGATGGTCGAACGCTTTTTGCAATTTGACGCTTATTTTGCCTTTGGCGGCGTGATCACCTTCAAAAACGCCAAAAAAGACGAGGTGGTGCGGCGCGTGCCGTTAGACAGACTGCTTTTGGAAACGGACTGTCCGTATATGACGCCCGTGCCCTTCCGCGGCAAGGTCAACCGCCCCGCTTACGTCAAATACGTGGCGCAAAAGGCGGGGGAGATATTGGGAATGAGCGCGGAGGAAGCGGGCAGGCTCACCGCGGAAAACGCGATGAGATATTATCGCATAACGGATATCGCGGCAAGATGACCGCTTGCGCGTGCGGAGGCGCGTATGAATACTTACGTTTACACTTTATACGGAAACATATATATCAATCTGACCAATTATTGTTCCAATGCCTGCGAATTTTGCGTGCGCAACCACGGCTCCACCATGGACGGGCGGGAGTTCGGCAGCCATAAGGGAGAGGGCGACTGCGACCTTTGGCTGGACAGAGAACCTTCTTATAAAGACGTGACGGACATCTTGGACAAGATGGATTTCAGCCGTTACAAGGAGATGGTCTTTTGCGGTTACGGCGAACCCAGCGCGCGCTTCGATCTGGTGGAGATGCTCTGCGCTTACGCCCACGACCGCGGCATAAAGACGCGCATCAACACAAACGGGCAGGGCAGCGCCATTTTGGGCGTGGACATCGCGCCGCGCATGAGCCGCTGCATGGATACCATCAACGTTTCTCTCAACGCCACGGACGCGGATTCTTACGACAAGCTCTGCCACAGCGTCTTCGGTAAAAAAGCCTTTGACATCATGCTGGACTTTGCCAAAGAATGCCTGCGCTGCGGCGGCAACGTGGTTTTGAGCATAGTGGACTGCGTGCCGCCCGAACAGCTGCAAAAGGCGGCGGAGATCGCGCGCGAAATAGGCGCCAAATTGCGCGTGAGGAAGATGATATGAGCCTTGCCGAGATCTTGGCGGAGTGCGGATTTTCCTTTGAAAAACGCTTCGGACAAAATTTTATCACAGACGCCAACTTGTTGGATTCCATCGTGCAGAGCGCGGACATAGAGGGCAAAACGGTGCTGGAAATAGGCGCCGGAGCGGGCACTCTCACCCGCGCTTTGGCAAAGCGCGCCAAGCGGGTGATAAGTTATGAGATAGACAAAAATCTCGCGCCCGTGCTGCAACGCACGCTGGCGGGGGCGGAAGATAAGGCGGAAGTGGTGTTTTGCGACATCATGAAAGAGAGCGATGAGGAGCTGGACAGGCGCTTGGGCGGCGAATATTGCCTGGTGGCAAATCTGCCTTATTATATCACCACGCCGGTCATCATGCGCTTTTTGGAGCGGGTGCACAAGCCGCAGAGCCTCACCGTGATGGTGCAGAAAGAGGTGGGAGAGCGCCTCGTCGCCGCGCCCGGCAGCGCGGAATACGGCGCCGTGACCGCCGCCGTCGCCCTGGAAGGCAAGGCGGAGATAACAAGGATAGTGCCGCGCACCATGTTTACGCCGCGCCCCAATGTGGACAGCTGCGTGGTGAAGATAACGCGGCACGACAAGTATGCGGCGGTGGATAAACCGCTGGTGAAAAAGTTTATCAGGGCGGCGTTTGCCATGCGCCGCAAGACTTTGGCAAACAATCTCTGTTCGGCGTTTGCCTGGCAGCGCGAGCGGGCGGAAGAACTGCTGCAAGCGTGCGGCTTTGACGTCAGAGTGCGCGGAGAGCGTTTGAGCGTGGACGACTTTGTGAAAATGGCGGAGATGAGCAAGCGGCTCTGAAAAGAGCGCGGCGTTGCGGCGGCTTCGCCGCTTTTTTTATTCAACGCGCCTGCGGGCATTTTGTCCGCCCGTTTTGCCGCGCGTGTTCTTTTTTCCCGGCGCCAAGCATATGCTTTACCGTATCTTTGCTCGGAGGGTCTTTATGTTTGTGATCAAAAAAAACGTGGTGCTCACGCGCACTGACGGCGGCACGGGTTTGCTGGCTTTGGAATATTTCGGCTGCAGAACGGTGGGCGTTGTGAAAATGCGCTGTCCGGAGGGCAGCATGGCGGAGCTTGAAGTGGACGGCAGATATTTTTCCGCGCCCGCCGCGGCGCAATTCAATCTGCCTTTTGCCCTGAATGCGGAAAGCCGCGTGGCGGCGCGTATCGTCAAAAACGGCGGAGTGTGGGCGTATTCTCTGCCCAGGCAGGATTTTGCCGCGCCCGCCGCGGAGAGCGAGGCAGAAGAGACTGAGGGCGCCGCCCGGGAAGAAGAGCAAAAGCCGGAGCAGGACGAAAACTCCGAGGAGCCGCAAGAAGAGAAGACTTCGGCGCAAGAAGAGCCGGAACCTGCAAAAGAGGCGCAGCAACCGTTGCCCGAGCGGGCGCCGCAGGATATGACGACAAGTGGAGAGCGGGCGCCGCAGGAAAACAAGCAGGGCGAGCGCGCCGCGCAGGACGGCGGAAGAAAGAGTAAAAACAAGGGCAGGGGCGGAAAAACAGACTTTTTATCCAAGATAAAAGACAGTTTGGAAGAGCTGTTTTCCGCTTATCCCGCGCAGGAACATCTGGCTGCGCTGGTGCCCAATTCCGCTTGGGTGCGGGTGGATACGCAAAAGGGAGGCGCCTATGTGGTGGGCGTTATCGGCGATGAGAGCGGCAAGGCGCGTTATCTGTGTTACGGCGTGCCCGACAAGGATAATTCCACTCCGCCCTCCGCACGCCCCGAATGCCGCGGCTGGCTGCCCGTGGAAGAAGAAGGCGCCGGCTATTGGGTGATGTATCAGGATATGGAAACGGGAGAGATAGTCACGCGCACATAAAGCGCACGTAACGTAAAAGCGAGCCGGTGTCGGCTCGCTTAAACAGTCTTTGCCGGAGGCGCCGCACGGCAAGGCGTGCGGCGTTTTACTGCGGCTTTTATTTTACGGAAAAGAGTATTTCGCCGTAAGTGGGCATGGGCCAATAGGCGGAATCGGTGAGCGTTTCCATCGTGTCGGCGCATTCGCGCAGCTTTTTCATCACGGGGATGACTTTTTCCTTATACGCCATAGACTTTTTCTCCACGTCGGCGAGTTTCTCCGTCTTTTCGGTGGCGGATTTGAGGTTGCCCGCCTGCTTATATGCTTCCGCCGTCAGTTTGGAAAGCCTGTTCACCAGGTCCGCCTGTGCGGTCATGTCGGCGGCGGGGCATGCCGCCACGGCGGCGTTGATGCTCTCGGAAAGGAACTTGACGTATTTGTTCACCGCGGGGATCACGTCGCGCACGATCATTTCCAGCATGGTCATGGACTCTATGTGCAGCACTTTGCAATAGTTGTCCAGGAATATCTCCGTGCGCGTGACCACTTCTTCTTCCGTAAACACGCCGTGGCGCGTGAACAGATCGATGTTCTTGCGCGATTTGAACAGAGGCATGGATTCGGGCGTGGAGCGCAGATCGAGCAAGCCGCGCACTTTTGCCTCCTTCACCCATTCGTCCGAATAATTGTTGCCGTTGAAAACGATGCGGCGGTGTTTAGTGAAAGAATCTTTGATGATGGCGGTCACCTCGTCCATGATGTCGCCTTTTGCCGCGTCCAGTCTGTCTGCAAATTTATCGAGCGCGTCCGCCACAATGGTGTTGAGCACGATGTTGGGACCGGCAATGGAGAAGGTGGAGCCGAGCATGCGGAACTCGAACTTGTTGCCCGTGAAGGCGAGCGGGGAAGTGCGGTTGCGGTCTGTGGAGTCTTTGGGGAAGTGCGGCAGCACTTTCACGCCCACTTCCACTTCGCACTTGGCGCGCTTGGAGTAAGGTCTGTCTTCGGCAATGGCGCTCAAAATGCCGTCCAGCTCTTCGCCCAAAAAGACGGAGATGATGGCGGGCGGCGCTTCTCCCGCGCCCAAGCGGTGGTCGTTGCCCGCGCTTGCCACGGAGAGGCGCAAAAGATCCTGATAATCGTCCACCGCCTGTATCACTGCGGTGAGGAAGAGCAAAAATTGCGCGTTGTCTTCCGGCGTGCTGCCCGGATCGAGCAGGTTTTCGCCCTTGTCCGTGCTCATGGACCAGTTGTTATGCTTGCCGCTGCCGTTCACGCCCGCAAAAGGTTTTTCGTGCAGCAGGCATGCCATATTGTGGCGCGCCGCCACCTTTTTCATCGTTTCCATCGTCAGCTGGTTGTGGTCCGTGGCGATGTTCGTGGAGGTGAAGATGGGCGCCAGTTCGTGCTGCGCGGGGGCTACTTCGTTGTGTTTGGTCTTGGCAAGAATGCCCAGTTTCCACAGCTCGCGGTCGAGGTCTTTCATATATTCGCTCACGCGCGTTTTGATGGCGCCGAAGTAATGGTCTTCAAGCTCCTGACCTTTGGGCGCGGGTGCGCCGATAAGCGTTCTGCCCGTGTAGACCAGATCCTTGCGCTTTTCGTAAACGCTGCGGTCGATGAGGAAGTATTCCTGTTCGGGACCCACGGTGGTGTCCACGTGCTCGGCTTCTTTGCCGAAAAAGCGCAATATGCGCAGCGCCTGACGATTTATCGCCGCCATGGAGCGCAAAAGGGGCGTTTTTTTGTCCAGCGCCTGTCCGCCGTAAGAGCAGAAGGCAGTGGGTATGCACAGCGTGCCGTCTTTGATAAAGGCATAAGAGGTGGGGTCCCACGCCGTATAGCCGCGCGCTTCAAAGGTGGCGCGCAGCCCGCCCGAGGGGAAGGAAGAAGCGTCCGGCTCGCCCTTGATGAGCTCCGCGCCGGAAAATTCCATGATCACCTTGCCGTTTTTGGCGCGCGTGATAAAGGAGTCGTGCTTTTCCGCCGTCACGCCCGTCATGGGCTGGAACCAGTGCGTGAAGTGTGTGCAGCCCTTTTCTATCGCCCAGTCCTTCATGGCGTTTGCAACCACGTTGGCAACTTCCAGGGTCAGAGAACGGTCCTCTTTTATGCACCTGTTCAACTCCTTGTAAGTGGCGTTGGGCAGCCTTTCCTGCATCACGGCGTCGTTGAAAACCATCGTGCCGAACAGCTCGTTCATGTCCATAAAAACACTCTCCTTGTGCGCGCAAAAAATATATATACAAATCAAGTATAGTTTTTCTGCGCGAAAAAGTAAAGAAATTAGCGGAAAAATTTTTCCCGCTTGCAAACGATAATGCAAAATCACGCGCATATGCGCGCCGCGGCGGACGGGCAATGCCGCAACCGGTCTTGACCGGCGGACGGGGGAGCGTAAAAAAATACGAACCGCGGCTCATCGCTCGGTTCGTATCGTTTGCTTGGTGCCGATGGTCGGACTCGAACCGACACGGTATCGCTACCACCGGATTTTGAGTCCGGCGCGTCTGCCAATTTCACCACATCGGCGCACTTACCTGATTATATTAGCACAAAATATTTTTTTTGGCAACAATTGTGAGCCGCATTTGACAAAGAATTATATATTTGTGACGCGGATATTTCGGCGCGGGGGACGGCGCGTTTGAGCGCGTGCGGTCGTGGCGGCGGCGTGCGGCAGGATAAAATGCGCGTTTTTTGCGGTAAGGGTATTGACATGCGCGCAGTTTTCGCGCAAAATATAAGTAACGGTTTTTCGGGGGATAATATGGACGAGCAAAGAAGAGCAAGAGAAGACAAGACGGACGAGGCGGAAAAAGGCTGTTCGCGGGAGCGGGGCAAAGCCGCCCGCGCCATGGAAAAGGGCAAGGCGTTCATGGGGCGCCACGCCAATATTTGGCAGATCGTAAAATTCACTTTTATCAGTCTGATAGCCTTTATCGCCGAATTCGCTTCCATGTATGCGTTGCAATACGGTTTGGAGAGCAAATTGGGCGATGAGCCGTTCGATTGGTTCATTTTTCATTACGATCCAGGCAGGGAAGGCGCGTTCGGCACGGCGGGCTTTATCGCCATGCTGGTTTCCAAGTGCATTGCGGAGATCATCTCTTTCACCATCAACCGCAAAAAGACCTTCAACGCCAATAACAACGTGGTGTTGAGCGCAGCGGCATACGCGCTGACGGTGATAGCGCTCATCTTGTTTACCACTTGGATGGCTGGCGAGTTGGGCGACGCCATCGGACCGCACATCGGCGCGGACTGGGGCAACACCATCAGCAAATTGCTGGGCTCGCTCATCAGCTGGGTGGTGATGTTTTTGATGGACAAATTCGTCATCATGCGCAAGGTGGACAAGGGCAAAAACGGCGCCGAGGAAAAAGACGGCGTGGAAAACGCGGAGAACAAGTAAAATATCTGCGCGATAAAAAGCTCCGTCAAATGTCCTTTTCCACAAAGTGAACGGCGGAATCGTTCCAATAAGCGCGATAAACGCGGCTTTCTTTGCCGTCAAGGTTGAGCTGATACATGCGGAAGGTGACCAAAATGTTTTTCGGCTGCCACTGCTCTTCGTAGGAATATCGATATTTCATCCCCAAGTTGCGCATGACGCCGCCGCTGCGCGGGTTGTTTGCGTCGTGCGTTGCCGTAACATAGGGCACGCCGTCCCTTTTCAGTTGAGCTATGACCGCACTTGCGGCTTCGGTAGCTATCCCTTTGTGCCAAAATTCTTTGCGCAGTCCGTAACCTAGATCGTGAGCCTCGCTCATGCCGACATTGACATAACCGATGGGGCGGTCGTCTTCTTTCAGACAGACGGCATAGGCGTATGCCTGCGGCTGAGCATATGCGCAAACATAGCGTTCTTCATAAAATTTTTTTGCTTCGTCTATGGTTTTGAGCGGATACCACGGGAGAAATTTATTGACTTCTTCGTCGTTCAAAAGGGAAAACAACGCGTTTATATCCCGCTCGGTGAATTTTCTCAAAACAAGGCGTGCTGTCGTCAATGTGGGCGTGTTTTTCTGCGAGCCGTTACCGCCGCGGCGTTTTTTCATATACAAGATCGGATAAGGGGCGCCTTGTTCATCCGTCTGCATACAACGAATAATGCCGAGTTTCATGTGCCTTCCTCCAAAAGCGTCGAGTTTAATTGTTTGATCCGCAAAACAGACTTGCGCTTTCTGTTATTATAGCAAAAAGGATCGTCGATGGCAAGGGGCGTTTACGATCGACGATTTTCGTTATTTTTTTCAAGCACCGCAGGTGTGTCCGCGTGAAAGGCGCGCCGGTTTTGCAATGAAGGAAATAGCCGTATATTGTTTTAAGTTTGGAAAAATCGTTGACAAAATAAAATAACAGTGTTATAATAACATTGTTATCAAATAAAACGGGGCAGAGCATGAAAGTAAAGGACGAAAGTATCAACTCAAAACTTTTGGAGTGCGCCAAAGCGGAGTTTATGGAAAAAGGCTTTGCGGACGCTTCCATGCGCACGATCGCGGAGCGCGCGGGCGTTACGACGGGGATGCTTTACAGCCGCTTTGCGGACAAGGACGAGATGTTCCGCTCTATCGTGAGCGAGGGCGCGGAGAAGCTGTACGCATATTTTTCTGACGTGCAGGAAAATTTTGCCGCCTTTCCCGCGGAGCAGCAGAAAGGGGAGATGCACTCCTACACATCGGGCAAGATGCGCGTGATGATGGACATCATCTACGACTACTTTGACAGCTTCAAACTCATCGTCTGCCACAGTGCGGGTTCAAGTTATGAGCACTACATCGATAGCATGATCGACTATGAAACGGAGAGCACCGAACGCTTCATGCGCGTGCTGCGCGAAAGCGGCGCGCCCGTCAAGACGGTTCGGCGGGACATCAACCATATGCTTGCGAGCGCGCTCTTTAACGGCGTGTTCGAGGTGGTCGCGCATGACTTTCCCAAAGAAGACGCAATGGAATATGTGGACTCCGTCTGCGAGTTCTTTTATGCGGGCTGGGATAGGCTGATGGGGCTGTCATAATATAAGGCAAAAAGGGACAGGGGCTTTGCGCCCCGTTCTTTCGGACATACGGTTCGCATATACGAACCATATCGGAAGGGAGAATAAAAGACCTGTTTTTTTTGATATAGAGTTCGCTATAACGAACTTATATAAAGGAGGTGTTTATGCAAAGTAAGGCAAAAGGGAAGAGAAATCTTGCCGTTTTGATGGAATATGCCGGGCGGCGAAGGATGCTCACCTATCTTTCTTGGGTGCTTTCCGCCGTCAGCGCGCTCATGGCGCTCGTGCCGTTCATCTTCGTGTGGCTCATCGTGCGTGAAGTCATCCAAGCGGACGGAAATTTTGCCGCGGTGCAGGGGAGTCTTTCCGTGTTCGGATGGTGGGCGGTAGGCAGCGCTCTCATTTCCATGCTCGTCTATTTCGCGGCGCTCATGTGCTCGCACGTTGCGGCGTTCCGTGTGGCGGGCAATATGCGAAAAAAGACGATGCGCCATATCGCTGCGCTCCCCGTCGGATTTATGAACAGCCTCGGCAGCGGCAGGGTGCGCCGCATCGTAAACGAATCGAGCGGGGCGACCGAAACGTATCTTGCGCACCAGCTGCCCGATATGGTGGGCGCGTTTGCAACGCCCGTCGGGATGATCGTGCTTTTGTTCGTGTTCGACTGGCGGCTGGGGCTGTTGAGCCTTATTCCGACCGTCCTCGGCTTTATCATCATGTCCAAAATGACGGGTAAGGATATGGCGCGCAAGATGAAAGAATATCAGAACGCGCTCGAAAACATGAACAACGAGGCGGTGGAATATGTGCGCGGCGTCCCCGTTGTCAAGACGTTCGGGCAGACGGTGTTCTCCTTCAAGCGTTTCAAGGGCGCCATAGACAGTTACCATACATGGGTGATCGCCTACACCAAAAGCCTGATGTGGCCGATGGTCGCCTTCACGACCGCCATCAACTGCGTGTTCGTGCCGCTCATCATCGCGGGGCTTTGCTTTACGGCGGGCGGCGTGGACGGAACGTTTCTCCTGAACCTCATCTTCTATATCATTTTCACGCCCGTCATCTCGGTCACGCTGATGAAGGTCATGTTCATGAGCGAGAACAATATGATCGTTTCCGACGCCTTGCAGCGTATCGACGGTATATTAGCGATCAAACCGCTGCCCGAACCGTCCGCGCCGCAAAAGCCGAAGGACAATTCCGTTGCGTTTGAGAACGTGACTTTTGCCTATGAAGGCGCGGACAGGAACGCCATCGACGGCATTTCGCTGAATGTAAAAGCGGGTGAAACGGTGGCGCTCGTCGGGCCCTCCGGCGGAGGAAAGACGACGGCTGCGGGACTTATAGCGCGCTTTTGGGATACGGAGTCCGGCGCGGTCAAAGTTGGCGGCGTCAATGTCAGGGATATTGACAGGCAGACGCTGAACGATACCGTCGCCTATGTCTTTCAGGACAGCAGGCTTTTGAAAACTTCCATCTTGGAAAACGTGCGTATGGGCAAACCTTCGTCAACGCGCGAAGAAGTGCTCGCGGCTCTCCACAATGCACAATGCGACGATATATTGGCAAAGTTCCCGCAGGGCGTGGATACTGTCATCGGCAGCAAGGGCGTGTATCTTTCGGGCGGGGAGCAGCAACGTATCGCCATCGCGCGCGTCATGCTCAAAAACGCGCCCGTGCTCGTCTTGGACGAAGCAACGGCGTTTGCAGACCCCGAAAACGAAGCGGCGGTGCAGCGTGCGTTTGAGCGGCTCGCAAAGGGCAGAACGGTCATCATGATCGCGCATCGCCTTACCACCGTGCAAAACGCGGACAATATCTGCGTCTTAAAGGACGGCAAGGTGGCGGAGAGCGGCACGCACGCGCAGTTAATGGAGCAAAAGGGAATTTACAGTAATATGTATGAAGAATACAGAACGTCCATTGCTTGGAAAGTAGGAGGTGCACAATGCTGAATCATATCATGAAAAAATACGCGCTCTCGCGGCAGGGGGCAAAAGACCTCGTCATCGCCACCATTTCCTGCGTGGCACATAATCTCACGCTCATGCTGCCCGTCAGCCTTTTATATCTGCTTGTATCTGACTTGTATGCGGGCGGCGTGCCGCAAAACCATTTGTGGATCTATATCGTCGGCATGGCGGGGGCAGTTCTGCTCATTCTCTTTTCTTACCGCTGGGTATACGGCGCGACCTATTACGCAACATATAAGGAAAGTTCCGTGCGGCGCATTTCGCTCGCGGAAAAACTGCGCAAACTGCCGCTGTCCTTCTTCGGGAAACGCGATTTATCCGACCTCACCACGACCATCATGGCGGACTGCACGACGCTCGAACAGTCTTTTTCGCATTGGATCCCCGAATTTTTCGGCTCCATGATCTCCACGGTCATCGTTGCCGTCTGTCTGTTCATATTTGATTGGAGATTGGCGCTCGCCGCGCTGTGGGTGCTGCCCGTATCGCTCGCCATCGTCGCGTTTTCGGGCAAGGTGCAGAACTATTTTACCCGCCGCCAGACGGAGGCAAAACTCGCCGTTGCGGAGGGCATTCAGGAAGCGCTCGAAACCATGCGCGACTTAAAGTCCAATAACGCGGAAGAAAAGTATCTTGAAGACTTGGATAAAAAGATAGATTTGCAGGAAAAGCGCATGATAGCGTCCGAGCTCGGCAGCGCGCTGTTCGTCGTTCCCGCGGGGATGATTTTGAAGCTCGGCATCGGCACCGTCGCGCTCGTCGGCGGAATGCTGCTGGCAAGTAACGCAATTACCGTGCTGACATTCTTCATGTATCTTTTGGTCGTGTCGCGGCTTTACGATCCGTTGAGTTCGTCGTTGCAAAACCTCGCCGCCATCATCTCCACGAACATTCCCATCGAGAGGATGAATGAGATCGAAAACTATCCCGTTCAGCCGGGGACGGCGGACTTGAAAACAAACGGCTACGACATTGTGTTCGACAATGTGTCCTTTGCCTATAACGCGGGCGAGCAAGTCCTTTCCGGAGTGTCGTTTACGGCAAAGCAGGGGGAAGTTACGGCGCTCATCGGGCCGTCCGGCGGCGGAAAGAGCACTGCAGCCAAACTTGCCGCAAGGTTCTGGGACGCAGACAGCGGAAAGATAACGCTCGGCGGCACGGACGTCAAGACGGTCGATCCGGAAAAACTGCTCTCGGCGTATTCCATCGTCTTTCAGGACGTTACGCTGTTCAACAACACCGTCATGGATAATATCCGCATCGGTCGGCAGTGCGCGACGGATGAGGAAGTGCTCGCCGCGGCAAGGGAGGCGCAGTGCGACGAATTCGTGGAAAAACTCCCCGAAGGGTATCAGACGATGATCGGCGAAAACGGCTCGGCACTTTCGGGCGGGGAGCGGCAGCGCATTTCCATTGCCCGCGCGCTCTTAAAAGATTCGCCCGTCATCCTGCTCGATGAAGCGACGGCTTCCCTCGACGCGGAGAACGAAACGCATATCCAGCGCGCCATTTCTCGCCTCGTCAAGGGCAAAACGGTGCTCATCATCGCCCACCGTATGCGCACGGTGGAGGGCGCGGATAAGCTCGTCTTATTAAAAGACGGCAAAGTCGCCGAGCAGGGAAGCCCCGAAGAACTCCTTGCACAAGGCGGTATCTACGCCAAAATGTGTAAACTGCAACAGCAGACGGGTGAGTGGCGTATCTGAAAAAATTTGCGCGGAAGGGTTGACAAACGTCTCCCTTCCGTGTATAATAACAGCAGGTTCGCATATGCGAACTTGTTAAATCGAGTAAGGTTCGCAATAGCGAACTTAAAGGAGAAAAATGAGCGCAACGGAATATGCCATCGGTCGTCATTGCGGCGTTACGTTCGCGGGACTGAAAATCGCCAGCCTTGTCAGCTTACGGAAAGGGGAGGAGGAAGTCATCCAAACGCTTTCGCGCCGCTTTGCGGGGAAAGGGTTTGCGTTCATGCTCCTGCGCGAGGACGAAGAACGGCTGCTCGTATATGTCTGCCACAGGGCGCGGCTGGAACAGTATCTCTTTTCGCCGGACGTCAGGGCGTTCCTTGCGCGGTTCGGGTATGGATATAGTTCGGCGGAGGAAGCGCTGGAACAGTTGAAGCGCCGCATGAAGGGCGAATTTCCGCACGAGATCGGCGTGTTCCTCGGTTATCCGCTTTGCGATGTGTGCGGCTTTCTGCGCGATCCCGACGGTTGTATCCTATGCGGTGCGTGGAAGGTGTACGAAAATGTGGGCGAAGCGGCGCGCACGTTCGAGCGGTTCCGCCGTTGTAGCGCCTGCATCTGCCGGCATATGGACAGGGGGCGGGCGCTCACACAAATATTTAATATAGGCTAAATTATCATTTTTTCAGGAGGTATTTTATGAAAGTTTCTATCGTGTATTGGTCGGGTACGGGCAATACGGAAGCAATGGCAAACGCCGCTTTGGAGGGCGCAAAGAACGCAGGGGCGGAGGTCGAACTTCTGCCCGTTTCCGCGGCAAGCGCCGATGTCATCGGCAGCGACGCGCTTTTGTTCGGCTGCCCCGCTATGGGAGCGGAGGAGCTGGAAGAGAGCGAGTTCGAGCCCTTCTTCTCATCCGTAGAAGGCTCGCTTTCGGGCAAAAAAGTGGGACTGTTCGGCTCTTACGATTGGGGCGACGGCGAATGGATGCGCACCTGGCAGCAGAGAGTGGAAGCCGCGGGCGGCGTGATGATCGAGGACGGTCTCATCTGTAACAATGCACCGGACGACGACGCTCTTGCCGCCTGCCGCGCGCTCGGCGAAAAAGCAGCAAAGTGAGGGAGTATGCTCAAAATTATTTTATAGGTCGAAGGTATGCACTGCGGAATGTGCGAAACGCACGTGGGTGACGTAGTGCGTCGCGTGGAGGGCGTGAAGAAGGTCGTGTCCTCCCATGCAAAGGGCAGAACGGAAGTCATCGCCGAAGATAGTGTGAATGTCGAACTTATCAAAGAAGCTATCGCAAAACAAGGGTACAGCGTGGGAAAAGTTACGAGCGAACCATGCGAAAAGCACGGATCGTTTTCGCGCAAGAGGTGAGTGCAATGTTTTTGATCCGTAAATTTGAGGAGAGGGACGTTCCCGATTGCGCCATGTGCTTTTACGAGAGCTTTTTCGACTGTCCGCTGACGGAAAACGACAGGGCGTTTCTGCGTGACTACGCGCAGGTACTCGCAGAGAAGTGTTCGTTTACCTATGTGGCGGAGAGCGAAGGACAGGTCGTCGGGTTTATTATCGGGCATTACAAAAAGAGTTTTGACAAATCGCTTGCCAAAACGCACGACGCAAAACCGCACTATAAGGCGTGGCTAAGGTGCTTTTTCAAGTTCGCGTTCGGCGGCTATAAGATGTCCGCGCCGTTCAAGGCGCAATTCGACGTTTTCTATAAAAAGTTGAAAGAGAACGGAAAGGATACGCCGCTCGCCTGCGACTGCGAACTGATGGCGCTCTGCTCGCGCAAAGATTTCCGCAAAGGGCTGGGAACGGCGCTCTGGGAAGCCTTTCAGGAGCGGTGCATTCAAAGCGGCGTAAAGACGGTGCGCGTGTTCACCGATACGGATGCTACATACACATTCTATGAAAAGCGCGGTTTCAAACTCGTATGGGAAAAGCCGTATTCCTTCGGCACTCCCGGCAGATCGCTGGTGTACGAGTATAAATTATAAGAGGGGCAGGGCTATGTTAAAAAAATTTTTGAGCAATTGCAAAAAACCGAAGGGAAAATTCGGCAAAATGATCGTGAGCGCCATGAACAAAGGGCATGCGCCTCTCGCGCTTTGGGCGTTCGAGGTGTGCCCGTTGAAAGACGGAGAGAGCGTTTTGGACGTCGGGTGCGGCGGTGGCGGCAATCTTGTCCGCATTCTGGAGCGCTGCCCGAAAAGCCGCGCGGACGGCATCGATTATTCGGAGGAAAGCGTTGCATGCAGCCGTAAAGCGACCAAAAAATATGCGGACAGGTGCAGTATCTTGTGCGGAGATGCCATGCGGCTGCCGTATCGGGACGAAACCTATGACAGGGCGGTGTCCTTTGAGTCTATTTATTTCTGGCCCGATCCCGTGCAGGGGCTTAAAGAAATGCTCCGCGTCTTGAAAAAGGGAGGAAAGGTAATACTGGCGTCCGAAATGACAGATCCCGAAAAGGGAAAATTCTGGGCAAAACGCTGCGAAGGCATGACGAT
>CALWHE010000014.1 GCA_944380295.1 uncultured Christensenellaceae bacterium | reverse complement strand
AAAACGCGCAGCCTCTTGAGCTGATTCCTGCCCATGGAATTTTTGGGCAGCATGCCTTTTACCGCAAGAAGAACTGCCTTTTCGGGCTTTTCTTCCATGAGTTTTTTATACTGGATCTGTTTGAGTCCGCCCACATAACCGGTGTGGTAAACGTGGAATTTCTTTTCGAGTTTCTTGCCCGTCAGCCTCACCTTGTCGCAATTCACGATGATGACGAAATCACCGGTATCGACGCCGGGAGTATAGGTGGGCTTGTTTTTGCCGCGAAGCACGTTGGCAACGTTGCTCGCCAGACGTCCGAGGACCAGGTCCGTCGCGTCTACGACATACCACTTGCGCTGCACTTCTTCGGCTTTTGCCATATATGTCTTCATATGCTCCTCCGAGATTCGTGATGTGGACAAAACTCGCCGCAACGGGCTAAATCGGGCGCTTTTTATCCGATGCCTATATATTTTATATAATTGCTCGGGCTATGTCAAGCAATTATCGCAACTTTTCTTGTTTTGCCGCCGCGGGCACCGCCCGCCTCTCCCGGCTCTGCGGCTGCGCCTTACTATGACCGCCCCGCCCTTTGACAAAACCCCCGAACGCAAAAGTTTTTACGCCACGGCGTAAAAAGTATCGGAAATCGCAAAGTTTTTACTGTATAGCGTAAAAAGTATCGACATAATAAATTTTCGCCGGCTCAATATTCCACGTTTACCAAAAACAGCCCGCAGCCTTCCACGGTCTTGCCGGCGCGGCGGCGGTCTTTACTCTCCAAGATGGTCTGCATGTCTTGGGGAGAAAACCTGCCCCGCCCCACGTCGATGAGCGTGCCGGCAATGGCGCGCACCATGTTATGCAAAAATCCGTCGCCCGTGACGTAAAGGGAGAGCAGTTTTCCGCCCTCGCTCTCTTCAAGCCTGATATCGAAAATGGTGCGGACGGTGGACTTGCCGCGCACGCTCTCCGCCAGCGCAAAGGAGCGGAAATCGTGCTCCCCCGCCAGGCATGCGCAGGCTTTTCTCATATTTTCCACGTTCAGATCGTAAACGCAGATGTGCGCGTAGCGGCGCTTCAAGGGGGCGTGCAATTTGGAAAGATAAATGTCGTATCGATAAGTTTTCCTCTTGGCGGAAAAGCGGGCATGAAAACCTGCGGCGGCAGGCTCACAGGAGAGGACGGCTATGCTCTCTGGCAGCAAGGGATTGAGGCGGAATCCGAAGTCCGCCGGCAGTTCTCCGTCATAGTCGAAATGCACCACCTGACCCAAAGCGTGCACGCCCGCGTCCGTCCTGCCCGCGCACACCGTGCTTATCGGCGTGTTCAATTTGGTGGAAAGCGCGCTCTCCAAACACTCCTGCACGGAGATAAGTCCGCGCTGGCGCTGAAAACCGTAAAAATCGCTGCCGTCGTAACAAATGGTAAGTTTATATCTCATCCTATCAACGCGTTGAACGCCTCCACGATATATTTATCCAGCCCGCCCCAGAGATACTTGTCCAAAAAGATGATTGTGACAAACGCCGCAAAAATCAAAAACGCAACCAGATCGCGCCAGGCAAAGCTCATTTTTTTCATCTTGGTGCGCTTGGGGCTTGCCTGATAACAGCGCGCGTCCAAAGCGTCTGCCAACTCGTCCGCCTTGCGGAAGGCGCTGACGAACACGGGAATGATCACGGGCAGCATGGCTTTTATGCGTTTGAAGACGTTTCCGCTCTCCATATCCGCGCCGCGCGCCTTTTGCGCCATCATTATCTTGTCCGTTTCTTCTATCAGTCCCGGTATGAAGCGCAGCGCGATGGACATGATCAGAGCGATGTCGCGCACGGGTATCTTGATCAAATTAAGCGGCTTGAACAGGCTCTCGATGGCGTCGGTAAGTTCGCTGGTGCCCGTGGTAAAGGTCAAAATGGTGGTGCCCATGATGAGCAGGATGAGCCTGAACATCATCTTCAAGGCAAAGTCTATCGCCTCGGGCGACACGGTGAAGATCCACCACGTCCACTCCACGCTCGTTTCCCCCGCATAAAAGAAGAGGTTGAGCACCGCCGTTATCATCAAAAGTATGATGACACCTTTTATGCTTTTGAACATCGCCTTGGGCGGAACGTGCGCCACGCCGCACACGGACAGTAAAAATATCAATACTAGGGCGTATCCAAAATAAGACGCCACAAAAAACATCGTCACGATATAGAGCACGGTGAAGATTATCTTCAACCTGGGGTCCAGCCGGTGCACGGGAGAAGACACGGGATAATATTGACCAAAGGCAACGTCTCTCATAAGCCCTCCCCGAAAATGTCCGCCGCGCCGTTATCGTCCGCGGCTTCTTGCGCCGGCGCCGCCGCGCCTTGTCCGCCGCCTTCCGCCCGTTCTCCGAACCAGTCTATGCCGGAAAATTCCTTGACGGGCGCGCCCTTTTCCGCAAATTTTTTCAAGACCGCCGCCGTAAAGGTGTCCATGTTCACGATGCCGCCGCCCAGATCTATGCCGCGCGCTTTGAGCGCCGCGGCAAGGCGCACCGCGGTGGGAGTTTCCAAGCCCAGCTCTTCCAGCTCCCTGCCGTGCTCGAACAGCTGCTCCATGGGCATATCGAACGCCACCTTTCCCTCTCCGAACACGATCAGGCGGCTTGCGTAACGCGTGATCTCGTCCATGTCGTGTGAGATGACTATCACGGTGGGGGAACACTCCTTTTTCAAGCGCAAAATGAGGTTGAGTATCTGCTCCTTGCCGTAAGGGTCCAAACCGGCGGTGGGCTCGTCCAGCACCAATATCTGCGGCTTCATCACGATCACGCCGGCGATGGCGGCGCGGCGCTTTTGTCCGCCGGAAAGCTCAAACGGCGCCTTCTCGCCCACCTCGTCCGGATCCAGCCCCACCAGGCGCAGCGCCCGGCGCGCCATCTCCTCCGCCTCTTCTCTTTTATAGCCCATGTTTTTGGGTCCGAACGACACGTCTTTTATCACCGTGTCGTCAAAGAGCTGATACTCCGGATATTGAAAAACCATTCCTACGGTGGCTCTCAACTTTTTGTAATCGGGTTTGGGGCGCTTGGCGGAAGTCAGCTTT
Source organism: uncultured Christensenellaceae bacterium (assembly GCA_944380295.1). Classification (GTDB taxonomy): domain Bacteria; phylum Bacillota; class Clostridia; order Christensenellales; family UBA3700; genus Alloclostridium. Next base: position 43,913 of record CALWHE010000014.1, on the reverse strand, counting down.
ATGCCGTTTACTTCCACCTCTCCCTCCTGCACTTTGACAAGTCCGTTGAGGTGCTGGATAAAGGTGGATTTGCCGCTGCCGGTGTGCCCCATGATGCCCACGAACTCCCCGTCATTTATCGTGAGCGAAATGTTGTCCAGCGCCTTTTTCTCAAAAGGCGTGCCTTTGCCGTAAGCAAAGCTCAATCCTTTGACAACGATCGGCATATGGCTTCCTCCAACTCTTCTTCCGTGGTGACGCTGCGGGGGATATCCGCGCCGCATTCCGCCAAGGCGTCCGCGATCAGCGTGACGGCGGGCGGCGCCAGTCTGAACTTTTTCAGCTCCGCGCCGCGGGCGAACACCGCGTGCGGCGCGTCGTCAAGGGCTATCCTGCCCCCGTCCATCACGATCACCCTGTCCGCTTCCAGCACTTCTTCCATATAATGCGTGATGTGGATGACGCTCATCTTTTCCCGCTTGTTGAGCGCGTGGATAACGTCCATCACTTCCCGCCTGCCCTTGGGGTCGAGCATGGCGGTGGATTCGTCCAACACCAGCACTTTGGGTCTGATAGCCAACACGCCGGCAATGGCGAGGCGCTGCTTTTGTCCGCCGCTCATGCGGAAGGGCGTGGACTTGCGGTATTCGCTCATGCCCACCTGTTCCAGCGCCCAGTCCACGCGCCTTATTATCTCCTCGCGTTGAAGCCCCAGATTTTCCGGTCCGAAGGCGATGTCGTCTTCCACCACGGAAGCCACCATCTGGTTGTCCGGATTCTGAAAGACCATGCCCACGCTCGAACGCACGTTGTAAATGTTTTTTTCGTCGCGCGTATCCGTGCCGAACACGGTAACGCTGCCCTTGTCCGGCAATAAAAGTCCGTTGAGCAGGCGCGCCAGGGTGGATTTGCCGCTGCCGTTATGTCCGACCACGGCGACAAAGGCGCCTTCTTCTATCTCCAAAGAAACGCCGTCCACGGCGTTCACCGCCGCCTTGTCCCCGTCCGCCTCGTAAGCGTAACACACGTTTTCCAGTTTTATTGCCGTCATACAGGATATTATATCACAACGCCGCCTTCTTTCCAAACGTATTCGGTTAAAAAACGCGTAAAAATGCGCGCGCCCGCCGCGGGCGGCTCAAATCGCGGAAAATCATGCGCGGGTGCGGGCATTATTTTGATATTTTTATTTTTTCTTCCGCTTTGTTTATTGACGGCGGCGAAAAATACGTTTATAATTATAAGCGTTGATAAAAACAACTACTACTTTTCCGGAGGAAATTGTATGGCACAAAAAATGACTATTGACGGCAATACCGCCGCGGCTCATATCGCCTATGCGATGAGCGAAGTGGCGGCTATTTACCCCATCACCCCTTCTTCCCCCATGGCGGAGAACGCGGACGAATGGGCAACCGCCGACAGAAAGAACATTTTCGGTCAGAAGCTGAGAATTGCGGAAATGCAGTCCGAAGCGGGCGCCGCGGGCGCTGTGCACGGCGCCTTGGCAGCCGGCGCGCTGACCACCACTTTCACCGCAAGCCAGGGCTTGCTGCTGATGATCCCCAACATGTATAAGATAGCGGGCGAGCTGACCCCCTGCGTGTTCCACGTGAGCGCGCGCGCTTTGGCTTACCACGCGCTCAACATCTTCGGCGATCACGGCGACGTGATGAGCTGCCGTCAAACGGGCTTTGCCATGCTGGCTTCCAACTCCGTTCAGGAAGTCATGGATCTGGCGCTGGTGGCGCATCTTGCCACGCTCAAAGCCAAAGTGCCTTTCCTGCACTTCTTTGACGGTTTCCGCACCTCTCACGAAGTGAGCAAGATAGAGATGATAGATTACGCGGACATCAAAAAGGTGGTGGACGAAAAGTATATGCCTTATATCCGCGACTTCAAGTCCCGCGCGCTCAACCCCGAACACCCCGTTCAGAAGGGCACGGCGCAGAACCCGGACATCTACTTCCAGAACCGCGAGGCATGCAACAAGTATTACGACGCCGTTCCCGCCATCGTGGAAGAGGCGATGGAAGACGTGAAGAAGATCACGGGCAGAGAATACAAGCTCTATCAATATTACGGCGCTGCCGACGCCACTGACGTGATCGTGCTGATGGGCAGCGGCGCGGAAGCGGTGGAAGAAACCGTTGATTACCTCAACGCCGCAGGCAAAAAAGTGGGTCTGTTGAAGGTCCGCCTTTATCGTCCTTTCGCCGCCGCCAAGTTTGCCGAAGCTCTCCCCGAGAGCGTGAAGAACGTCACCGTGCTCGACAGGGTCAAGGAATGCGGCAGCATGGGCGAACCGCTCTATCTGGACGTGGTGGCAGCTCTCGCCGAAACGGGCAGAAAGGTCAGCGTCCTCTCCGGCAGATACGGCTTGGGCAGCAAGGAATTCAATCCCAGCATGATCAACGCCGTTTACGAGAACATGCAGGCAAAAGCGCCCAAGAACCACTTCGCGGTGGGCATCGTGGACGACGTGACCGGCAACTATCTGCCCGTCACGAAAAAGATAGACGCCGCTCCCGCGGGCGCCATCTCCTGCAAATTCTACGGACTCGGCTCCGACGGCACGGTCGGCTCCAATAAAAACTCCATCAAGATAATAGGTAACAACACGGAAAAATACGCGCAGGCATACTTCTCTTACGACTCCAAAAAGTCTGGCGGCATCACCGTGTCCCACCTGCGCTTCGGCGACAAGCCCATCAAGTCTTCCTACCTCATCGACCAGGCGGACTTTGTGGCTTGCCACAACCCCTCTTACGTCACCAAATACGACATGGTGTCCGATCTCAAAGACGGCGGCACCTTCCTGCTCAACAGCCCCTGGACGGACGAAGAGCTGGACAAAGAGCTGCCCGCTTCCATGAAAAACATCATTGCGGCAAAGCACATCAAGTTCTATAACATCGACGCCATCGACATCGTGGAAAAGATAGGACTGGGCAACCGCATCTCCACCGCCATGCAGGCGTGCTTCTTCAAGCTCTCCGGCGTTATCCCTTACGAGGACGCGGAAAAGTATATGAAGGAGATGGCATACAAGTCCTTCAAGAGAAAGGGCGACGCCGTGGTGCAGATGAACTATGCCGCCATCGATAACGCCGTGGGCGCCATACGCGAAGTGAAATACGACGCCGCCAAGTGGGCAACCACCAAAGAAGGCGCCGCAAAGGTCACTTACACGGAAGACCCTTACTTCAAGGCGTTCATCTCCCCCGTGCTCGACCAGAAGGGCGACGAGCTGCCCGTTTCCGCCTTTGACGGACATGAAGACGGCACCGTGCCCACCGGCACCACCAAATACGAAAAGCGCGGCATAGCCGTGAACGTGCCCTGCTGGAACAAAGACGCCTGCCTGCAATGCAACCAGTGCTCGCTGGTCTGCCCTCACGCAGCCATCCGTCCCGCCGTGCAGAAGGAGTTCGAAGGCGCTCCCGCCACCTTTGACGCGGCGGAAGGCAAGGGTCTTGTGAAAGGCTACAAGTTCCGCATGCAGGTCAGCCCTCTGGATTGCACGGGCTGCGGTTCCTGCGCCAACACCTGCCCTGCCAAAGCCAAGGGCGCGCTGGTGATGAAGCCGCTTGCCGAGGCTCTGGAAAATGGCGAAAAAGAAAATTGGGATTACGCCGCCTCCCTGCCGGAAACGGACGCTCCCGTGGCGCGCGACACGCTGATAGGCAGCCAGCTGAACAAGCCGCTGTTTGAATTCTCCGGCGCCTGCGCGGGCTGCGGCGAGACCCCTTACGTCAAGCTGGTCACCCAGCTGTTCGGCGACAGAATGATAATTGCCAACGCCACGGGCTGCTCTTCCATTTACGGCGGCTCCGCGCCCACCTGCCCTTACACCACCAACGATAAGGGTCACGGTCCGGCTTGGGCGAACAGCTTGTTTGAAGACAACGCGGAATTCGGCTTCGGCATGAACCTGGCCTACGAGCAGAGGCGCGCGCACATTGCGGAAAAGCTCACCGCTTTGAAGGCGATGTGGGGCGAAGAAGGCGCCGCGGTCATCGACAAGTGGATCGCTTCCATGAACGACGGCGAAGAGAGCAAAAAGGCTTCCGCAGAGCTTGTCAAGGCGCTCGAAGGCTGCAAAGACTGCGGCTGCGAAGCGGATAAGCTGGTCAAAGAAGTGCTGGAAGAAAAAGACTGCCTGGTGAAAAAGTCCGTGTGGATGTTCGGCGGCGACGGCTGGGCATACGACATCGGTTACGGCGGTCTGGACCATGTGCTGGCGCAGGGCGAAGACGTCAACGTGCTGGTGCTCGACACGGAAGTTTATTCCAACACGGGCGGTCAGGCGAGCAAGTCCTCCCCTACCGGCGCGGTCGCCAAGTTCGCCGCGGGCGGCAAGGTGACCAAGAAGAAGGATCTGGGCAAGATGGCGATGAGTTACGGCTACGTTTACGTGGCGCAGATAGCTTTGGGCGCCAACATGAACCAGACGGTCAAAGCGATCAAGGAAGCGGAAAACTATCACGGTCCTTCGCTCATCATCGCTTATGCTCCCTGCATCAACCACGGCATCAATATGAGCAACAGCATCGGCGAGGAAAAGAAGGCGGTGGACGCCGGCTATTGGCAGCTTTACCGCTTCAACCCCACGCTCAAAGCGCAGGGCAAGAACCCCTTCACCCTGGACAGCAGGGCGCCCAAAGAGGGCGATTACCGCGCCTTCCTCATGGGCGAAAACAGATACGCTCAGCTGAGCAAATCCAAGCCCGAAGTTGCGGAAAAGCTCTTTGAACTCAACGAAGAGCAGGCAATGGAGAGATATGCCGATTACAAGCGCATGTCCGAAGAAGAATAACATCTCCGCTTAAACACACCGCCCGCCCGGCACTCCGGGCGGGCTTTTTCATGTCCACTTCCCTTTCTCTCTTTCTCTCCGCCGCGGAGCGCAGACCTTTTGCCGCGGCTTTTTTGCTCTGACGCGCTCTTTCACCTCACCAGAGCGCAGGCGGCAACGGCGCCCGCCAAAGAGGCGATCAGGCACACGGGAATGGCATAACGCAGTTTGCGCTCCTTGACGGTGGAGAAATATACCGCCGCCACATAAAAGGTAGTCTCGCTTGCGCCCACCATCACGCAGCCGCAGCGTGCGATGCGGCTGTCTGCGCCGTAAGTTTGGATAAGCTCACGCAAAACGGCTGTGGAACCGCTGCCGCTGAGCGGTCTGATCACCACCAGCTGCGCCAGTTCGGGAGGTATGCCCAGCGCGTTCAGAAGGGGCGCAAGCGCTACCTGCGTTTTTTCCGCCAAGCCGCTCGCCGTGAAAAGCTCCACCGCGATGAGCACGGCGCAAAAGTAAGGCATAACGGACAAAAGCAGTTGCAGCGCCTGTTTGACGCCGGACACAAAACTGCCGTAAACGGGCACGCGCACGGCAAAGCCGGCGATAAGCACGCCCACGATAAAGAGCGGCAGGATATAAGCGCTCAACGTGAAAGTCTGCCCGCGAGAGGCAAAGCCCTGCCCGCCAGTTTTTTGCTTGCCGCGGCGCACAGTTTGGCGAGCGCCACGCCCACGGCGGTGGAGATGAGCGTGGCGACCAGCGAGGGCACGATGATGTCCGACGCCGACTGCGATCCCGCCGCCGCGCGCATGCCTATCACCGTGGCGGGTATCAGCTGCACGGACGTGGCGTTGATCACCAAAAAAAGCAGCATGTTGTCCGTGGCTTTTTCTCCGCCTCGGCTCATCTGTTCCATGGCTTTTATGCCCATGGGCGTGGCGGCGGCGCCCATGCCCAGCAGGTTGGCGGAAAAGTTGAGGGAGATGTATTCCAAGGCTTTTTCGTTTTCGCCTTTGAACACCCGCTTCCACAGCGGCGCGAACAGCCTGTTCACGGCGCGGTTCACGCCCGTTTTGTCCATGATCTCCAACACGGCGAGCCAGACGGCGTAAACGGCAAAGAGGGAAAGCGCCAGTTCCACCGCCTTGTCCGCGCCCGCCAGCATGACGGAAAACGCCGTTTCCGGCGCGGTTATCGTCAGGACAATGAGCGCGCTCACCAGCATGAAAAAGAATACCGCGTTCATACCAATATCATATTTTCCGCGCGCTTTATTTATCACTTCCAACCGCTTTTCCGCGCTTTTTTACCCGGCTTTGCCACCATTTTTCCGCCCCTGCCCGCGTTTTTTTGTGCAGCGCTTGACAGCACCGCGCCCGTGGCGATATAATATCAGCGGTGGTTATGAAAAAGCTCGAGTTCCCGCTGAAAGTGCACGATAAAAAGTCCAAGGTGGATTTCTTCCTCGCCTCGCGCGAGTATTGTTTCAACGTGCCCGACGTCATGCTGCTCTATAACTCGCTGCTTGCCCTGCCGGAAGAACGCGTGGACAAGCTGATGTCGCTCAAACTGGTGTCACCCACCGTTGCCACCGTGCTCGCCTTTTTCCTGGGACCGCTGGCGGTGGACAGATTTTACTGCCGCGACGTGCCTTTGGGACTTGCCAAGCTGTTCACCATCTCCGCTTTGGGATTCTGGTGGCTGGCGGACCTGTTCTTCATCCGCAGAGCCGCTCGCCGCGCCAATTACCGCATTCTCCGCACCTTTATCATAAACCCCGTCAAAGAAGACGACTCCGACTAGCACCGGCAGCGGGAGCGGCAGCGTGACGCTGCACCCCTAATGGCTCCGCAGGCAGCGTGACGCTGCACCCCTAATGGCTCCTCCGCAACGGGAGCGCGGCGCGCTCCACAGCCTGATGGCTCCGCAGGCAATGATTTCTTTTCCATGCATTATCCCTTCGCAGCAGCGGGGGTAATATTTTTATATGTTTTTGCGTGACGGTGTTTTTCCGCGATATCGTTGACGGCGCTTTTACGCTTTGCCGTTTCTCACTGCTTTCAACTTGATTTTTGCAATTCCCCGCGCCCGCTTAAAACAGGCGGCAAAAAACCCGCCCCTTGCGGAGCGGGTCTTTGGTTTTTTACGATGTCACTCTTCCACCAGCTCTATGTCCGCCACAAAGTCCGTGTAGCCGTAAACGTCTGCATAGAGGATGAGCTGTTTGTTCATCACGCTCGTTTCGTCATAATACGCGATGATGTCCTCCACAAAGAACTCGAACGACTTCATTCTGTGCTTGGTGGTGGAGGTCACGCTAACGCGCGTCTGCTTCATGCCCGAGATGACTTCCCAGTTGTATGCGATGTCCGCATCGAATCCGTGCGACATCAGCTTGGCGTTATCGCCCTCGAAGTCCGTGGCGATCTCGCCCGCCGGATCGTGCCAGCTTTCATACTCGTTGCCTTGCAGGTCGTAAACATGCCTGAACGATACCTGCGCGATGTCCTGATAGATCTTGAATCCGGACGCCGCCGTGGTCACCGCCGCATACTGATCGGAGATGTCGGCATAAGTGGTGAGCATGTCGAACCAGAGCGTGAGCATGCTTTCCATGTCGTGATCGCCCACCTTGTGCACGAGCGCGTCCAAAGACGCCGCCGCGCCGCTGCCGTCCGCCGCGCCGAATTTGACCCATTCCACCGTCAGTTCGCCGCTCGCCGTATCCACGCTGCCCTTGGCGGAAGCGTAAGCCACGGCGGGAATGTCCTTATTGTTGTAAGTGTCCTCGTTGACGGGCAGATATATGGTGGCGGTGGTGGTTATCGTTCCGCCCCTCTTCTCCACGTCCAGATGTGCCACTTCATACATCCAGGTATAGCCGTCGTCGCCGTCTTTCCAGCCCTGCTCGCCTTCCTTGCCGGGGATCGGATCGCCTTCCTCGTCCAGCTCGTTGACCACGCCGCGCGATACGCCGTTATAGTAATTGCGCACAATGTCGAAAGATGTGTTGTAATCGTGCTTTGCCGTTTCTTCCATCACCGCTTTCAGGTCCGCGCCCGCTTCTTCCGCCTGCTCCCGCAGTTCGGCATAAAACGCGTCCGCCTCCTCCTGCGAAGGCGCGCAGGCGGCAAGCGCCACCACGCCCACTATCAGCACCGCCGCCAGAATTGCAAACAAAACCTTACGCTTCATCGCCGTCACCTCCTTGCACGATGGCGCTCCCTTCCGAGGGCAAAACAGCGGTTTCCGCCGCCATGGGATCCGCCACGCTTTGCGTGAGCGGGCTTTCCTCAGCCGTTTGCTGTGCAAACTCTCCTTCCTGCACCGCCGCGCCTTCCGCGGTCACCACGTTGCCGTCGTCGTCGAGTATCTCGCCTTCCGCAAGTCTGCGCTCGGCAAGGCGGGACTGTATCTCCGCCATCTTTTTGCCCGACAGCTTATAAAACAGCATGGGCACGATGGAGATGAGGTTGAGCACCGCGGGAATGAGCGTATACATGAGGAACAGACCCGATTGGGTGAATTCCGACTGCTGCGGGTGATGATCGTTGAGGAATCCTTCCGGTTGGGCAAAGAGGAAGAACACCAAAAGATACGAGAGGAAGTAATCCTTGAACGCGCTGGACATATTGCTGCGCAAGGACATGATGGCAAAGGTGATGCCCTCGTTTCTGTTGCCCGTTTTCTCTTCCCAGTAATCCAGCGTATCCGTTGCCATCAGGTGCGGCACCACGTTCAGGATACCCACCGGCAGCATTGCCACAAACATCACCGCCGCCACGGTTATCAGCTGATCTCCGCCCGCGATATAGATGATATACACCAGCGCCAGCGCCACCGAGTGCCAGATGGTGGCAAAGATGAACAGCTGTTTTGCGTCCATCTTCTGTTTGAGTTTTGGCGCTATCAGCATACCTATCATGGAAGCCACCGCGCCGGGGAGCGAGAAGGCTATCTGCAAAGAAGGCGCCAGGAATATGTAAGTGACCACATAGATGATGGACGCAGACACCAGGTTACGGAAGAAGGTGAGCAGGTTGGATAGGATCAGCAGCAGGAACTGTCTGTTTTTGAACAGGTATTTGAAGCCTTCCAGCCACGATAGTTTTTCCACCGTGGGCGCCAGCCTTTCCTTTATGCTCAACGAACCCAGCACCATGAACAGCGTGCCCAGCACGCCGATGACGATCGCCACCAGCAGATAGACCACCGTATAGTTGTTGCTGAACAAAAGTCCGAACGAGATGAGCACGAGCGCGGATTGTTCGCCGATCGAGCCGAGGATACGGCTGATGGATATCAATTTCGTGCGCTCCTGCGTGTTGGGCGAGGCGACCGCCGGGATACCGCCCATGGGCACGCCCACCAGGGAAGACACCGTGCAGTAAAGGATATAAGTTATCCACATATACGCTATCTTGCCCGAAGCGGGAAGTCCCGTGACCGGCAGGAACACCGCGATGGTGATCACGCCCCAGGGGATGGACGCGAATATCATATAAGGCCGCATCTTGCCCCACTTGCTTCTTGTCTTATCGATGATGATACCGATGCTGGGGTCTATGACCGCGTCGAAGATCTTGGAAACCAAGAACATCGTGCCCACGGCGGTGGGATCTATGCCCACGCACACGGTATAAAAGAACAGCAGGTAACCTTGCACAAGACCGGTGATCGCCGAGCTTGCGAACTGCGCCATGGAGAAGAAGACGTAATCGCGGATCTTGAGATACTTTTTGTTGAGTTTGCTCTCGTCGATAACGCTCTCTTCGTCCTGCTGGGGCAGGATCTCCTGCGGCTGTTCAACAGCGTTTTCCATAAATTTCCTCCTGACTTGATTTTATCGTTTCAGCCCCTTCTTGAAGAAGTCGCCTTGGGGATAACTCATTACGAACGCGCCCGTGCTCGACCAAGCCTGCAAGAGCGAGCCGTCCGGGTGGATGGGACTGTAAAACTCCACGGGGGTGTAATTGCCCTTTTCCACGTTGTATTCAAACCACCTCAGCAGCGGATACTTGTAGTCCATGCCGTAGGCGAGCTTTGCATACGCATAGATGTTGGACCAGTAAGGCCAGTCGCCGCCGTTGTGGTAATATGCGGGCAGAGATGACTTTTGCACTATGTCCCACGCCCTCTTGTAATAAGGATAGACGGACATGGTGCCCCAGTCGCCCATTCCCTGCTCTTTATTGTTTTTGCTCTCCAAATACTTTTCCATATTGGCAAGCATGCGCTTTGCCCTCTCTTCGTCCGCTATGCCGAAGAGCGCCACGATCACCGTGTCTATGGAGAGGTTGTCCTCCACAAAGGCGCCGTCGCGGTAATTCACATACCAGCCCTTTTCTTCATCCCACAAGAGCGCGTTTATGGCTTTTTTCACCCTCTCGCGGTCGGCGTCGAACGCCTGCTCCTTCTCCTTGTAGCCCAGCGCGCCGCTGATCTCCGCCGCCGCCTGCAAAGCGCGGCAGTAAAGCGCCTCGTCATAAGTGACGTATCCGCCGCGGAAGACGTTGTCGCACCAGTCGCGGCGGTTGTATTTGCCGCCCTTGACCAAAAGCCCCGTGCCGTCCACTTCCTTTTTGAAGCGTTCCAACACCGCGCAGATCAGCTCGTAAACGGTGGCGCCGTTCACCTTTTCCGCAAAGATGCTCATGTCCCCCGTGTGCACCGCGTAATCATATGCCATGATCGCAAAGAAGGAAGGCGAATCGTAATGGTTGCCCCAGTGGCACTTGAAGTTGTAACGCACCGCCGTGCCGCATTCGCCCTTTTTGTTGATGCCGTGCGCCAGCGTGATTATCTCGTTGCGCACCAGCTCCGGCTTGACCGGCAGCACGGAGAGCACCGTCCAGTATCCGTCGCGGTAATAAGTGCGCGCGGGGAACTGATAGACTATGCCCGCCAAAAAGCCCTTGAAGTTGCCCAGCTCCTTATAATTGGAGAGCGAGCAGTTGAGCAGGCTTTTGTAATACGCCTGTTCCATGGGGTCGGTGACGTGCGCGGGCGGAGTGAGCGAATCGATATACTCCTGCGCCTCTTTGAGCGCGCCGTCAAAGCCGGCGAGCCGCTCCTTCACGTCGCAGAAAGTATAGTCGCCGCGCGTGCCCGCGCTGATGACGTAACGGAACACGCCCCGCTCGCCCGCGCTCACCTTGCCGCCCACGGCGAACTGGTTGAAAAAGCCGCGGTCGCACTCGCCCATCTTGCCGCCTCTGTCCATGGCGGCGTCTATGTAAAAGTCGCCCATGACCTTTCCGCGCAGCACCAGCGTTTCCCCGTCTTTTTCCTGCGTCTGCTTTTTGCCGCCCAAAAAGCCGCCGATGATGCGCATCAGGTTGCCCGCCGTCAGTCTGGCGCCGGGCAGCTGATCCACATAAGACTGGTAATTTATGCCAAAGTTCATCACCGCTTCAAATTGCAGATCCTGCTTTGCCGTCACGGCAAACTGCGTGTAAATGCAGTTGTGCGCGTTGTCCAAAAACTGGGTGATGACTATCTCCGCCTTGTCCGCGCTCACCGTGGTTATCTGGCGTTTGCCCGCCATCTCCGCCTTTTTCTCGCGGATGTAATCGAGCGGCACGCCGTCCAGCGTGAGCAGCGTGTAAAACTTGGTGAACACCTCGTATTTGTTCATCACCGCATAGCGGGAGATGGAGCCCCTGCCGTCGAACTGGGCGGTGATGGCGTTATTGCCCGCATCGTAAAGCGCTTCTTCCCACAGCTTTCCCTGTGCTACGATGCCGCCGTTTTCGTAACTGTTTTTCATATTGCTCCCCTTTCTTTTTATTTCTTCACGCCGGAGACTTTTTCTTCTTCTATGCGCTTTTGCAGCTCCGCGTAATACTTGTCTTCGTCTATGGGCATCGTGACCGCTTCACCCGTCCAGCCGGAGAGGTGGATGGCGTTGGAAAAAGTCAGTCCCACAATGCCTTCCTGCCCGGGCGCGATCAGCTTATCGCATTTGCCAAGCACCCTAAGAGTGAAATTCCTGATTATCTTCATCTGCTGACCCACGCCGGCATTGGTGATGACTTCTGAAAGCGGCTGCTTGTAGACCTGCTTTTTCGTCTTCATCTTAAAGGTGGTCCAGTCGCGCTTTATGCCCGCCTCGCGCTCCTTGGCGCAGCGTGCGGAAAATTCCGGCTCGGACATTTCGCTTTCAAAAAATTCCAGTTTTTTGATGCCGCCGCCGCTGATGACTATCTTGCCCTTATCGCCGGAGATCTCCAATCTGTTGGTGCCGGGGAATTCGTGCGTGGAGGTGATGAACACGCCGGACGCGCCGCCTTCGAATTCGCAATAAGCGGTGACGTCGTTTTCCACGTTGATCGCTCTGCCCACCGTTTCCGCGGTGCTCCACACCCTTTTGACGGGTCTGCCCGCCAGCCAAGTGAACAGATCCAGCTGATGGGGATCCTGGTTGATCAGCACGCCGCCGCCTTCGCCGCCCCAGGTGCCGCGCCAGCCGCCCTGGTCGTAATAAGCCTGCGAGCGATACCAGTTGGTTATGATCCACACGATGCGTTTCAGCTCTCCCAGCCTGCCGCTCTCCATGATCTCCTTGGCTTTGCGGTAAGCGCTGTTCGTGCGCTGGTTATAAAGCACGCCGAACACCTGCTTGGGGTGGCGCGCGGCGCACTCGTTCAGCTCCCTCACCGCCTTGGTATAAACGCCGATGGGCTTGTCCGAGAGCACGTGCAGTCCCGCTTCGAGCGCGGCTATGCCTATCACCGGGTGCAGATAGTGCGGCGTATCGATGATGACCGCGTCTATCTCACCGCTTTTGAGCATGTCCTCGTAATTTTCAAACGTCTTCACGCCCCAGTCGCGCGCGGCGTTGACCAGTTTGACCTTATCCACGTCGCACACCGCCGTCAGCACGGCGTTTTTATCCTTGCCCTTGGCAAGGCTCGCGGCGTAACCGCCGCCCTGCTTTCCTATGCCGACAATTCCGTATCTCACCTTATCCATTGATGTCTACCCCCGCTTCTTCGAGTAATTTTTTAAGTCCGTTATACTGCCACAGGAACATGGTCTTGCGGTCTACCGTTTCAAACCTCTTCATGCCCTTGTTCTTGTCTATCAGGCGGAAAACCTTATGCCACTTGGAGATATAAGGGATCGCCCAGGTTATCCAGCACAGGCACTGGAAGAGCACCTTGTGGTCGGCATACTTGCCCGTGTGCGGTTCCAAGGTCATAAAGCCGTCGTAACCGCGGTCAGCCACCAGGTCTTTGAGCAGCTTTTTATAATTGCCCTCACCCATGCCCACCGGCACTTCCACGCGATATTTGCTGCAATCTTTGATGTGGTAATAAACGCAATATTCCTTGACGATGTTATAACTCTCCCAGGCGTCGTATCCGCACTGGATATAATTGGACGCGTCATAACACAGCTTGAACTGCGGATCGGATATCTCCTTATAAAGTTTGACGCAGCGGTTGGGTTCGTCGCCGTAAATGCGCTTTTCGTTTTCGTGCAGCAGCACGATGTCCGTGCCCTTGACCTTTGCCAAAAAGCCTTTCAGCTTTTCCACCACGGTGGGATAAGCCTTTTCGTATTCGTCCTTTTTCAGGCGGAAGGAGAAGATGCGGATAAACTTGCAATCCATTATCTTGCATATCTTCACCAGCTCTTCCAGCTTTTTCAGCTGTCCGTCGTAAGCGTCGTCATCGTCCCAGCGGATCTTGCCGATGGGCGAACCGATGGAAGAAAACTTCACCCCGTATTTGTCCAGCGTGGGCTTTACCTGCTTTTCAAACTCTTCCGCGGTGTAATTGGCGATGTTCTTGCCGTTCACCACGCGCGGGCACATATATGTTTCACCCAGTTCCTTCACCAGTTTGCACTGGGTTTCCAGATCGGACGATACCTCGTCGTAAAATCCGGAGATCTTGACCATGATTTTTACCTCCCTTTCTCCTTTTCCTGCGCCGCATGCTCTTTGAGCATGGCGGTGTATGCCTTGCCGTCGAGCGGCAGAGTCACCTCTTTTTTTGTCCAGTTCGCGCAATAAACGGCGTTGATCAGCGCAAGTCCGTTTATGCCCTCTTCTCCCGGCGCCAGCAGCGCGCCGCCATTTTCCAGACAGCGGGCAAAATCCCTCAGAATGTTGAGCTGCTGCCCGTATATCCCGTCGCGTATCAGGCGCAGAAGTCCGTAACGCACGGTGTATTTTTTATACTTCTTGTCCTCTTTATTGCCGTAATCGCGGCGCGAGAGGGAATTTATCTGCGCCTCGTCCTTTGCGAGGATATATATGTCCGCCTTGAATTTGCCCGCGCGCACCAGTCCCTTGTCGCCGGCTATCTCCATCATGTTCACGCCCGGCACCTCGTGCGCGGAGGCAGTGAACACGGCGGTGAAATCTTGGTAATAAAAGTTTGCGCACACGTCGTTTTCCGTGTCTATGTTCCTGTTCACCGTGCGGCAGACGGCGCTCACGCGCTCCGGCATGCCCAATATCCACTGCATCACGTCCAGCTGGTGCACGCATTGATTGATCAGCGTGCCGCCGCCTTCTCCGCTCCAACTGGCGCGCCAGCCACCCATGTCGTAATAAAACTGCGAGCGATACCAGTCCGTGACGGTCACGTTGGCGCGGCGTATCGTGCCCAGCGCGCCGCTCTTCACCAGTTCGCGCACGTGCGCGTAAACGCGGTTGGTGCGCTGGTTATACATGATCCCGAACAGCGCCTTGCTCCGCTTTGCCGCTTCATTCAGCCGTTCCGCGTATTCCACGCTCACGGAAACGGGCTTTTCCGTGAGCACGGCAACGCCCTTTTCCAGGAAAAACTCCGCTATCTCCACATGCGAATAATGGGGCGTGGCGATGACCACGGCGTCCAATTTTTCCGCCCCTGCCATCGCTTTATGGTCGGCGTATGCCTTGACGCCCGTTTTGGCTTGCGCGCTTTTGCGCGCGCTTTCGCTCACGTCGCACACGCAGGCAAGGCGCGCGCCCGCCACCCTGCCTTTTGCCAGGTTGAGCGCATGCCGCATGCCCATTCTTCCCACGCCTATCACCGCAAAGTTTTTCATTTCACACCCTCATAAACCGCCCGCACTTGCGCGGGATTGTTGCAGGTGAGGTTGTAAAGCCCCGATCCCGCATAGCGTTTTGCGTCTTTTTCGTTATTCAGTGTGAAGAGAGAAACGGCAATGCCTTCATCTCTGCACTCGCGCAAAAACGCGTCGCTCACAAACGCCTTGTTGGCGTTTATGCCGGCAAACCGCTCGTCGAGCAGCCTCTTTTTGATGGCGGCGGCGTTGCCCTCTTTGAAGGGCAGACCTTTGAGCTTGTTGAAAAACACTCTGCCGCCGGAGAGCTTTTTCACCTCTTCTTCATCTATGACGTTGCCGGTGAAGAGTATCTTGTCCTCTATCCCCATCTCGCGCGCGAGCGCCAGCACGTCTTCCAGCAGTCCGCGCCGTTTCATGTCGCAGTTTATCTGCAAGCCGTGCTCTTTCACCTTTTCAAAGGCGAACGCGAGCGTGAGGCATTTTTGCGGGCAGAGCGTGGGCATATGGCTCAGATAGAGCAAGCCGCCCTTGCCCCTGATGTCCACTTCCAGGATATCGCACTTATACTCGGGTATCCGCTCGAAGTAAAGGCGCGAATTCCTGCCCGTGCCGTGCGCTCCGCCGTGTGCCGTTATCAACATACTCTTTCCCCTTTATTCTTGTATATCCGGTATTTCGGACATATCCACTCTTCTGCCGCCCTGGTGGCGGGACAGCTCCGCCGCCGTGGCTATGCGGTGGCTCTCCACCGTGTCTTTTATCCAGGTATATCTTCCTTCCTTGTCGTCCAGCCCCTTCAAAAGACCCACCGCGGCTTTGATGATGCCTTCGTCGCCGCCGTAATGCCCCTTGATGACGGGGATGATGTTCACCACTATCCTCTTGGTGCATTTGTCGAACAATTTCAGCTTGATCACGCTGCCCATATCGTCCGCGTAAAGCTCGCCCTTGGTGCCGCGTATCTCCGTGTGACGGTGGTCGTGCTCGTTAAAGGCGTTGGCGGTCATCACTATCTGCGTGCCGTTTTCCATCTCCATCTGCAAGGTCTGCAAGTCGGCAACGTTGTTGTCGCACTTGTAAACGCAGCGCGACCACAGCTTGCCGCGCGGATCGTTTTGAAGTGCGTTCAAAATGTCTTTTTTCTTGCGGGAAGTGGAAAAGGCGTATGTTCCCCACAAAAATTTGTGTATCCCCTTGAAGGGACCTTTGTTCCTGCCCACATATTGGTAACGGCAGTCGTATATGCACGTCTTGTTGTATTTGCAGTCAAAGCAGTTGTCCGCCGCGCCCTCGGGGGCGTGTTCCGCGTTGAAGTGATAAAGTCCGCCCAGGCAGGAAACGCTCTTGCACTTGCTGCCCGTGAACCAGAACAAGAGGTCGAGGTCGTGGCAGCATTTGGCAAGCAGCATGGGAGAAGTTTCGTCCTCTCTGCGCCAGTTGCCGCGCACATAGCTGTGGGCGAAGTGCCAGTAGGCGATGTTTTCGTCATGCTTGATGAGCATGATGTCGCCCAGCACGCCGGAAGCGAGCAGCTCTTTTATGCGGCGGTAATAAGACGCATAGCGCAGCACATGGCACACCAGCACCTTCAAGCCCTTTTCGCGCGCCTTTTTCTCTATCGCCAGGCACTCGGCTATCTCCGGACTGACCGGCTTTTCCAAAAGCAGGTTATATCCCAGATCGAGCGCCTGCATGGCGTGTCCGTAATGATCCCTGTCCTGCGTGGCGATGACCATCAGATCGGCTACTTTGCCCTGAGCGAAAAACTCCTTTTCGTCCGTGAAGCACGCCTTGTCCGGCACGCCCCAGGCGGTTTTCACTTTGTCTATTTTGACCTGATACTTGTCGCAGACGGACACTATCTGCACCCCGTCTGTTTTGGCAAGGTGCGTTCCGTAATTTTTGCCGCGGGCTCCCAGCCCCAAGACCGCTACTTTAAGCATGATTTTCCATCCCGTTTGATATGTTATACTCCCGAATAGGCGGAAAAACCGCCGTCTATCGGCACCACTATTCCGGTGACGAAGCTTGCGCTTTCGTTATCAGTCAGCCATCTGAGCGCGCCCATTATCTCCTTTGCCTCGCCGAATCTGCCCATGGGCGTGCCGGCAAGTATTTTTTTGGTGCGCGCGGTGGGCGCTCCGTCCTTGTCGAACAGCAGTCCTCTGTTCTGATTGGTGACGAAAAATCCGGGCGCGATGGCGTTCACGCGAATGCCCGATTTGGCAAAATACACCGCCAGCCACTGCGTGAAGTTGGAAATGGACGCCTTGGCGCCGCTGTAAGCGGGAATGCGCGTGAGCGGACGATAAGCGTTCATGCTGCTGATATTGATGATGTTGCCCTGCCTGCCTATCATGTCGCCGGCAAACACCTGCGTGGTGAGGAAGGCGGACAAAAAGTTGAGGCGGAACACAAAGTCCACGCCGTCTGCGGCAAGGTCGAAAAAGGAAGTGTCCCCCTCGCCCATCTCCGCGTGCACGTCCTTGGTGGCAGTGCCTTTGGGCGAATTGCCGCCCGCGCCGTTGATGAGCAGATCGCATTTGCCCAGATCCGCCAGCACCGCCTTGTGCGCCTGCTCCAAAGAGCTTTTATCCAGGCAGTCCGCCTTGTAAGCCTTGGCTTTGCCGCCCGCGGCGTTTATCTCTTCCGCCGCCTTTTGCGCCGCGCTCAGGTTGATGTCCAAAAGCGCCACCTTGGCGCCCATTTGCGCGTATTCTTTGGCTATCTCGCTGCACAGCACGCCGCCCGCGCCCGTGATGACCACGGTTTTGTTCTGCCACTCCATCTTATTTATCCTCCTTCTTAAAGCCGCCGGATACAGCCTCCGCCAGCCCGTAAAGATACATCGCGCCCAAAGCGCGGTCATAAAGTCCGTATCCCGCTCTGCCCGTTTCGCCCCAGATCATTCTGCCGTGGTCGGGACGCACCCAGCCGTCGAAGCCGGTATCGTAAAGCGTTTGGACTATCTCATACATGTCCAGCGAGCCTTTCGCGCTGATGTGTCCGCTCTCTTCAAAGCAGTGGTCGCCCGTGATCTTGATGTTGCGCAAATGCACAAAGGGCGTGCGTCCGGCAAAGGTTTTGAGCATGTCCGCGGGGCTGTTGTGCGGATCGGAGCCCAAAGACCCCGTGCAGAGCGTAAGTCCGTTATAAGGGCTGTCCACGATGTCCAGCAGACGCCTGAGATTTTGCTTGTTGGTCACTATCCTGGGCAGACCGAACATGCTCCACGGCGGATCGTCCGGGTGGATGGCGAGCTTGACGTCCGCGGCTTCCGCCACCGGCACCACCTCGCGCAAAAACACGGTCAGGTTTTTCCACAGCGCCTCTTCGTCCACGCTCTCGTATTTGTGCAAAAGCTCCTTCATGCCCTCTTTGGTATAACTGCTGTCCCAGCCGGGCAGAGAAAGCTCTGAGGTGAGCGGATTCATGCCAAGCACCGTTTTGTGGTCGTAAGCCAGGGCATTGGAACCGTCGGGGAGCGGCTTTTTCAGCTCGCTGCGCAGCCAGTCGAACACGGGCATGAAATTATAGCACACGCACTTCACGCCCGCCTTGCCCAGGCGCACGATGTTCTCCTTGTAAACGTCTATCAGCTTGTCCGCGCCCTTGGCGCCCAGCTTGATGTCCTCGTGCACGGGCACGCTCTCCACCACTTCGAATTTGAGGTGGTGCGCCGCGGCTTTTTGCTTGATGGCGTTGATGCTGCTCTCGCTCCACACCTGCCCCACGGGCGTGTCGTAAACGGCGGAAACTATGCCGTCCATGCAGGGGATCTGTTCTATTTTGTCAAGCGTTACGGGATCGTCGTCGCCATACCACCTGAAGGTCATGCGCATGTTCATTTTTTCTCCTCCGTCAGTTTGCGGGCGTTGCCGTAACTGAGATCGCGCGCGACTTGCACCGCGCATTTTTCCGCCGCCTCGGGGGTGACGTTTGCCAAAAACTCACACAATATCTTTCTGAAATAATCGTGGCGCGGATAAGACAGGAAAGAACGGCTGTCCGTGAGCATGCCCACGAGGGAATCCAGGCTGGAAAGTTCCGCCGCCGCCGCAAGCAGCTCCGTTATGCCGCGCCTGTGGTCGTTGAACCACCAGCTTATGCCGGGCACCACGTTGCGGAACGCCCCGCACAGCGTGATGAGTTCGTAATACAGCGTGGGATTGAGCGAATAAATTATGGTATACGGCTCTCCGTCGCAGGTGGCTTCGTTCAAAAACTGCCTGAGGCTGCTTATCTTGATGTTTTCGCCCACGCAGTCAAAGCCCGCGTCCCTGCCGCACTTGTCCAGCATTTCATAATTGGAGTTGCGCGTAACGCACAAATGCAGCTGCATCACCATATCGCGCGCCGCGTATTCCGCCGCCAAAAACACGTAAAGATCTTCGCGCAGCACGTCCTCGTCTTCTTCGTATATGACGTCGTCTTTGAGTATGCGCTTAAACACGTATTCCGCCCTCTCCCTTCTTGTAGGAGGCGGGGTAGGCTCGCTCTCGAACTCCTTTTCGAGATTGGTAAAGGAAGGGAAGCCTTCCACGCCCACGTCGCTGAACTTGCAGCCCATAGAGCAGAAGAAGTCCAGCCTCTTCTTTATCGCTTCCAAAAAGTCGTAATACCCGTTTATCTCCACGCCCGCCGCGGCGCCCAGCTTTTTCACATACTCCGCGTAGCCCGGCGCGCCCACGTTTACGATGTTGTCCGTGCGGAAAGAGGGGACCACCTTCACTTTGTATCCCTCTTCTTTGAGCAGCTTGTGATATTTGAGGTCGTCGCAGGGATCGTCCGTGGTGGCTATGTATTCCACCTTGCACATGGCAATGGCTTTGCGGGGAGAGAGCTTTTCTTCCCTAATCTTTTTATTGCACGCCTGCCAGATCTCTTCCGCGTTTTCCGGCACGAACAGCTTGGTCACGCCGAAAAACTTTTCCAGCTCCATCGCCGTCCAGTCCCAGATGGGATTGCCGGGCGAGCGGGAAACGGCGTTGCAGAATGCCGAATACTTCTCCTTCCAGCTCCTGCCGCCGGTTATGTATTCCTCGTCTATGCCGCAGGCGCGCATGAGCCGCCACTTGTAATGGTCGCCCGCCAGCCACATCTGTCCGATATTTTCAAACGGCTTGTCCTCATATATCTCCTTGGGAGAGAGGTGGCAATGATAGTCCACTATGGGCAGATCTTTCACCTGCGCATATATCCTGCGCGCAAAATCAGACGTGAGCACGTCTTTTATGTTACCGTTGCACTCTGCCACTTGCGTCGCCTCCCATCAATTTTTCTATCTCTTTCAGACTCGCCACGTTAAAGTCGCCTTCCACCGTGTGTTTGAGCGCGGAAGCCGCCACGGCGAACTCTATCGCCTCTTCTTCCTTCTTGCCGGAAGAGAGCGCATAGATAAGTCCCGCGCCGAAGCTGTCGCCGCCGCCCACTCTGTCCACTATCTCCAAGCGGTATTTTTTGGAAGGCGTGACCTTGTCTTTGCCCACCAGCACCGCCGACCAGTTGTTCACGCTGGCGGAAAGGCTCTCGCGCAGGGTGAACGCAACGTATTTGATGTTCGGGAACATGTCCATCACCTTGGCGCCCAGCCTGCCGTAAGCCTGCGCGCTCAGATGTCCGCCGGTGATGTCGCTGTCCTCGGCGGCAAGTCCCAAAACGTCTTTGCAGTCCTCTTCGTTAGAGATGAGCACGTCCACATATCCCAGCAGCTCGCTCATCGTTTTTTTCGCCTGTTCCCTGCTCCACAGCTTGGCGCGATAATTGAGATCGCAAGAAACCGTCACGCCCTTTTCCTTGGCGGCGCGGAGCAGTTTGAGCGTGGTCTGCGCCACGTTTTCTCCCAGGGCGGGAGTGATGCCGGTGAAGTGCAGCCAGCCCGCGCCTTCAAGCGCCGCTTCCGCGTCCAGCATCTCGGGCGCGATCTCGCTTATCGCGGAGTGCGCCCTGTCGTAAATGACGTTGCTGGCACGCACGCCTTCGCCCTTTTCGCAGAAGTATATGCCCATGCGGCTGCCGCCGCGCAAAATGCGGGAGGTATCCACTCCCCAGCCGCGCAGCTCCTTCACGCACTTGTCCGCCACGGCGTTTTGCGGCAGACGGGTGACAAACGCCGTATCCGCGCCCATCTGCGCCAGAGATACGGACACGTTGGCTTCACCGCCGCCGAACACCGCCTCGAACGCTTCCGCCTGCATGATCCTCTTGTATCCGTAAGGTTGCAGGCGCAGCATTATCTCTCCGAACGTGATTATCTTCATCTTGCGCCCCCTTTGATACGCGCCACCTTGTCCGCGAACGCGCGCGCCGTGCGCTTTACCTCTTCATAGTCGCCCTTTTTGGCGCCCGCGGTGAGGAAAGAACCCGCGCCCACCGCCACGGCGCCCGCCTTGAACCACTCCTCCGCGTTATCCGCGCTCACGCCGCCCGTGGGCATGATGTCCGCCTGAGGGAAAGGTCCCTTGAACGCCTTTAAGCCGGCGGGCTTGAACACGTCGCCGGGAAAGAGTTTCACCAGTCCCGCGCCCAGCTCCAACGCCTGTTGCAGCTCCGTGGCGGAACCTATGCCGGGTATGCAGAGCACGCAATATCTGTTGCACAGCCTGATGGTTTCCGGGTTGAGCGAGGGAGCCACGATGAACTTTGCCCCCGCCAGCATGGCGCTCCTTGCCGTTTGCGGATCGAGCACCGTGCCCGCGCCCACCAGAACGCTTTCCCCGAACTCCCTGTTCAGCGCGGCGATCACCTCGCCCGCGCCGGGCATGGTGTAAGTGACCTCTATCACCTTGATCCCGCCTTCGATGCAGGCGCGGGAGGACTTTATGCCCTCGTCCGCGTTTGCGCCTCTTATCACGGCGATCACGCCGCTTTGCTTGATCTGCGTTAAAATTTCTTCACGCTTCATACCCTTTATCTTCTCCTTCACACCGCGCCTGCGGTAATAGGTAAATTGATTTTATTTATATTGCCGCCGCGTCACAGCGAAGCGTCGAACTCTTTGAGGAACGCCAATTCCTTGTCCATGGAGCAGTCCTGCGCGGTGTAAGAATAAAACACCTTGTTGCTCACTTCCGCAGACCCGTCGTAAACAACTATCTTGCCGCTCCAATTTTCCTCTATGGAATAACTCTTGAACAAGCCCGTCTTCCACATTTCAAAGGTGACGTTGCATGTGTTCCACTTCATGTCTTTCGCGGTATTGTCGTCCTCCAAAAATTGGATGCTGCGGGCGTCGGCGTTGAGCGCGCCGGGATCCAACGTCATCACGACGGTGTAATAACTGCCGTCGCTCGAAGGCGTGATGGTGGCTTCTTTCACAACGCCGTCGCCCAGGGTGTTGAGGTTGCCCATCACCTGTCTGTTTTCCATCTCGCAGGTCTGAATGTCGTTTTCAAGCGCTGTCATCACCTCGTCGAGCGACTTGTCGTTCTCAACTATCCTGTATGCGCCGTAAACTTTTTCTGCCTTGCCCCAGTCACTGCCCGTCTGCCATTTTGTGGTGAGTATCTCCTCGCCCAACAGCTCTTTGCCGGTGAACTGCGTCACTTCCTCTCCGTCGCCGTTCAATTTGAAGCGATAAAGTCCGTTCAGTCCGTCTACATTGGCAACAAACCTTATCGCGGCGTCTTCGAGCATGTCGCCGTAAATTGACGGAAGAGTGGAATCGTAAACGTGTTTGATGGTGTAATGATATTTGCCGCCGCCGAAGTTTTCCGCGTCGTTTGCCCTCAGCTCTTTGTGATATTGCTGATACGCCAGCTTGCCTTTGCCCTCGCTGCCCAGATCCGTTTCGCCCAGCTTGTTTTGGAAATAGGCAAAGCGTTCGGACTGTCCGTGGTTATATCCGGCAAGTACCCACAGATACGCCGCCTTGGTGGCGTCATCGAGCGTGTCGGACGCGAGCACCTCCGCCACCTGCTCGGAATAATACGCCTCAAAATCGGGCGCGGTGTTATGTCCGCTCAAATAAGTTTCGTCCACCATGGGCGGATCGCCCGCCGTGCCGCAGGCAGAAAGCACGAGCGTTGCCGCCGTGACAAGCGCCAAGACGGCAGCCACCGTCAGCAGCGCAACTTTTTTACTTTTGGATCTACGGTTTTTCTCCGTTTTCATAATTTCCCTGTCCCTCCTTTTTGGGTGATTTCATTATAAATTACGCGCACAAAGATGTCAATATCGCCCAAAACGGTCTTTTTCGCCCGGTAAACATAACTTAACTTATCCGCAAAGTCCATATGTTAGCTTCATAACAAAAATATTTTCAGACACATACGCGCTGTTTTCCGCCGAAATACCCGAGCATATGCCTTTAAGCCGAATTTCATATGTCAAAATCGTCTATAATTTTTCGGTCGCTTTTGTCCATAAAATAACGCAAAATTTCTATATACCCCCGCCCGCCGGCAAAGCGGCGCCCCTTCCGCGCACCGTTTTGCATTCGGCTTTTTATCTTTCGCTCCGTCAAATCTCCCTCGGATCGGCGATCGCCGTGGCGGCAAAAACTTTTTCAAAGTCTTCCGAATAACCGCTCGCACAGGCAAGTTGCGGCAGCGAGCGCAGCGATATTTCTCCGCTGCGTTCAAACCGGCGCAGAGAAGAATAACTTACGCACGCCGCTTTTGCTCGAATATTCCGCCGCGCGTTTTTGCGGCAGCAAAAAGGCACCCCTGCGGGTGCCCCTTGCGCCGCAAAGCGGTCTTACTCTTTGCACTCCTTGTAGGCTTTTTCCAGCTCTTCGCGCCAAACGGCGGCGGAAGCGTCGCTGGGCATGCGCCAATCCGCGCGCGGCGAGAGCGTCACGCTGCCTATCTTGGGTCCGTCCGGCATGCACGAACGCTTGAACTGCTGGGCGAAAAAGCGGCGGTAAAAATTGTCCGTCCACTTGAACACGTCGTCCGCGGTAAAGCCCTTGTTCCTCTCCGTGCCGTCCTCTCCCCTCACAAAGGCGTGCATTGCCAGGCGGAACACCTTGGCGGGGGCATACCCCCTGCGCACCACATTGTAAAGGATAAAATCATGCAGCTCGTAAGGACCCACGATGTCTTCCGTCTTTTGCGAGATGCTGCCGTGCTCGGGCGGCAGAAGTTCGGGCGATATGGGCGTTTCGCAAATGGAGATGAGCGCCTCCCTCACCCGCCTGTCGCCGCAACTTTCCGCATAATAGCGCACCAGGTGGCGCACCAGCGTTTTGGGCACGCCCGCGTTCACGCCATACATGGACATGTGGTCGCCGTTATAAGTCGCCCAGCCCAGCGCCAGCTCGGACAGATCGCCCGTGCCCACCACCAGACCGCCGCGCTTATTGGCGATGTCCATCAGCACCTGCGTGCGCTCTCTTGCCTGCGCGTTTTCAAAAGCCACGTCATACTCGCCCTGCTTCTGTCCGATGTCCTTGAAGTGCGCCAGCACGGCTTTTTTGATATTTACCTCTTTTAGGGCGGCTCCCAACGCATTGGTGAGCTTCACCGCATTGTTTTTTGTGTGCCTTGTGGTGCCAAAGCAGGGCATGGTGACGGCAAGCACGTTTTTTCTGCTCCCCCACACCTTGTCCGCCGCCATGCACGCCACGATGAGCGCCAAGGCGCTGTCCAGACCGCCGGAGATGCCCACCACCAGGCTGCCACAATGCGCTCTTTCCGTGCGCGTGGCAAGCCCCTGCGCCTGCACTTTCAATATCTGCGCGCACCTGTCGCCGCGGGCGGCGTCCTCTTCCGGCACAAAGGGCATGCAGGGCACGCGCCTTGTTTCCAACGCTGTTTTCACGGGCGTGAGGTCGAAATAAACGCTCTCGCTCCCGCCGCAGACAAAGGTGTTGCGCCTGCGCCTTTCCGCCGCCACGTTTTTCACGTCTGCTTCCGTCATTATCATATCGGCGCCGTCAAAGATCTGACTGCCCTGCGCCAGGATATTGCCGTCTTCCGCAATTATCTTATTGCCGCCGAACACGGCGTCAGTGGTGGATTCGCCGCTGCCCGCGCCGCTGTAAACGTAAACGCACTCCGCTCTGCCCGACTGCGCCGCGATCAGCGCGTTCAGGTAATCCCTCTTGCCGATCACCTCGTCGCTTGCCGAGAGGTTGAAGATGACGTTGGCTCCGCCTGCGGCAAGCGCGGAAGAAGGGGGCGCCGCCGCCCACAGGTCTTCGCACACTTCCGCGGCGAGCGTGAATTGCGGCACGCTCTTGCAACGGCACACCACATACCCCATGGGGAATTCCGCCCGCGCCCCGCTTGAAGACGCGAGCTGCACGCGGCGGGTCACGCCGTCAAAGGCGGTGAAGTATCTGCCCTCGTAAAATTCGCCGTATGTGGGGATATAAGTTTTGGGATAAGCCGCCAGCACTCTGCCGCCGCAGAGGATGAAGGCGCAATTATAAAGTTTGCCTTCGCACTCCAAGGGCGCGCCCACGGCGATGACGGCGTTCAGAGAAGCGGTTTTTTCCGCCACGTAAAACAGCGCGTCCGCGCAGGACGCAAGCAGTTTTTCCTGCAACAAGAGGTCTCCCGCCGTCCAGCCGCACAGGCTCAGTTCGGGAAAGACGACCGCCGCCGCGCCGGCTTCCGCCGCTTTTTTTGCCCAAGCGGCTATCTCCCGCGCGTTTTTTGCCGGATCCGCCACTTCCACCGCGGGCGTTACGGCAGCGATCCTGATAAAACCGTCTTTCATACGCTCTCCCGCGCTTTGAGATGGTGCCTCAAAACGCTTGTTAAAATAATTTATTTACTATATAATACAACATAGTAAAATTTCATACAAGTATTTTTCGGTGGGTAATGGCTGAAAGCAAAAAAACGCGGACGGCGCAGCCGGGCGAAGTGAAAATGACGTCCTTCTTTGCGCCTTACAAAAAAGAGCTTATCGTGGGTCCCTTCTGCAAGCTGGTGGAAGCGGTGCTGGAATTGCTCATACCGCTGATCATGGCGGAGATAATAGACAAGGGCATAGCGCAGGCGGATTGGCGCTTTGTGCTCAAATATTCCGGACTTATCGTGCTCACCTGCACCACGGGACTTTGCTTTTCTCTGGTGTGCCAGATCTTTGCCTCGCGCTGTTCGCAAGGTTACGGCACAGACGTGCGCAACGCCCTGTTCAGGCACATCAACACGCTCTCTTCCGCGCAGTTCGACGATTTCGGCACCCCTTCCCTGCTCACCCGTCTTTCCGGGGACATCAACCAGTTGCAGGTGGCGGTGGCGATGCTGATCAGGCTGGTGGTGCGCGCGCCCTTCATCATCATCGGCTCGGTGGTGATGGCGGTGATACTCAACCCCACGCTCTCTTTGGTGTTCATCGCGGCAACGCCGCTCATCGCCGCGGCGCTGTTTTTCATCATGAAGAGCACGGTGCCGCGCTATAAAAAAGTGCAGAAAGAAGTAGACGGTCTTTCCGCCGTCACGCGGGAAAACCTCACCGGCGTGCGCGTGGTGCGCGCCTTTGCCAAAGAAGAGGAAGAGCGCGAACGCTTTGACCGCGAGGCGGGGGCGCTTGCCAAAGCCGCCACCACGGTGGGCGCGGTCTCCGCGCTGCTCAACCCCGTTTCTCTGCTCATCATCAATCTTGCCATCACCGCGGTGGTCTACTTCGGCGGCGGCATGGTGAACACGGGCGACATGACGCAGGGCGAAGTGACCGCCTTTGTCAGCTATCTCACGCAGATATCCCTTGCGCTGGTGGTCACCGCCAACCTCGTGGTCATCTTCACCAAGGCGTCCGCTTCGGGCGCGCGCGTCAAAGAGGTGCTCAACACCGCTCCCGACGTGACGGACGGAGAAGGCGTGGAATGGGGCGAAGCGGGCGCTCCGCGCGTGGAATTTCAGAACGTATCCTTCGGTTACGGCGGCAACGACGTGCTGCAAGACATCTCCTTCAAGGTCTACCCTTCCAAAGTGGTGGGCGTGATAGGCGGCACGGGCAGCGGCAA
The DNA here is from genome assembly GCA_944380295.1 of uncultured Christensenellaceae bacterium. Lineage (GTDB taxonomy): Bacteria > Bacillota > Clostridia > Christensenellales > UBA3700 > Alloclostridium. The sequence goes on along the minus strand of CALWHE010000014.1, from coordinate 17,181 downwards.
GAGCACGCTGGTCAACCTGCTGCCCCGCTTTTACGACGTGAACAAAGGGCACGTGCTCATCAACGGGCGCGACGTGAAAGATTACAAGTTGAAACAGCTGCGCGACCGCATAGGTTACGTGCCCCAGCGCACGGTGCTCTTTTCCGGCACGATACGCGAAAACATGCTTTGGGGCAACCCCGGCGCCACGGACGAGGACATCTGGCAGGCGCTGCGCACCGCGCAGGCGGAAGAGTTTGTGATCAAGCTGCCGCAGGGACTGGACACGCCCGTGAGTCAGGGCGGCAAAAACTTTTCCGGCGGGCAGAGGCAGAGGCTGACCATAGCGCGCGCCCTGGTGCGCCGTCCGGAGATAGTCATCATGGACGATTCCGCCAGCGCGCTCGACTTTGCCACCGACCTCAAACTGCGCACCGCCATCAGGCACGATCTGACGGACACCACCGCCTTTATCGTTTCCCAGCGCGCCACTTCCGTGCGCCACGCGGATCTTATCATCGTGTTGGACGGCGGCGTGCCGGTGGGCATGGGCAGGCACGACGAACTGATGCGCTCTTGCGAAGTTTACCGCGAGATAGTGCATTCGCAGGAAGACAAGGAGGGCAAGCACGATGACTAAGAAAGAAACCAGCTCGCTCAAAACGCTTTGGCGTCTGCTCTCCTTCACCAAGGGCTGCCGCGGCAGATTTGTGATGACGTTCGTCTTTGCCGTGCTGGCGGTCATCTTGCAGCTTGCCGTGCCCATTCTGGTGGGCGACGCGGTAGACTGCATGCTGGGTCCCGGAGAAGTGGATCTCGACCGCGTGCTGCAATATGTGATCTGGCTGATACCCGTGGTGGCGGGCGGCGCCTTTTTCCAATATCTGATGAGTCTGTGCGCCAACTCGCTCACATACAACACGGTGCGCTCTTTGCGTGAAAACGCCTTTGCGCGCCTGAGCCGCATGCCGCTTTCTTATATCGACACCCACCCGCACGGCGACCTCATCGCCCGCGTGGCTTCCGACATAGAGATAATCGCGGACGGCATGTTGCAGAGCATGACGCAGCTTTTTTCCGGCATAGTCACCGTGCTCACCACCATCATCTTCATGTTTTTGCTCAACTGGGTGGTGGCGCTCGTGGTGGTGGTGCTCACGCCCGTATCCCTGTTCGTGGCGGCGTTCATCGCGCGCGGCAGCCACAAATACTTCACCGCCCAGGCGGCGAGCCGCGGAGAGCTGAGCGGCTTTTGCGAAGAATCTTTGGGCGGCATGAACGTGGTGCGCGCCTTTTCGCATGAAGAGCGGGCACAGGGGCAGTTTGAAGAGATAAATTCCCGCCTTTACAAGTGCGGTTTGAAGGCGCAGATATATTCCGCGCTGGTCAATCCCTCCACCCGCTTTTTGAATTACCTGGTGTATGCGGCGGTGGGACTTGCCGGCGGACTTATCGCCGTGCTCATGCCCTCTTTGGGCGCGGTGGGCGGCGCCTATATGACGGCGGGCAAACTTTCCACCTTCCTCATGTATTCCAACCAATACACCAAACCGTTCAACGAGATAACCGGCGTTTTGAGCGAAATGCAAAACGCCATGGCGGCGGCAAGGCGCGTGTTCGATATGATGGATAAGCCCGTGGAAAGCGACGATTCCGCCCTGCCCGCTCTACCCGGCGCCCAAGGCAGGATAGACATAGACGAAGTTTCCTTCTCTTACACCCCCGAGCGCCCCCTGATCACCTGCTTCGATCTGCACGTCAAGCCCGGTCAGCGCATCGCCATCGTGGGACCCACCGGCTGCGGCAAGACCACCTTCATCAACCTTTTGATGCGTTTTTACGACGTGAACGGCGGCAGCATCAAGGTGGACGGACATGACATACGCGAAGTCACCCGCCACAGCCTGAGGCAAAATTACGGCATGATCTTGCAAGACACCTGGCTGTTCAACGGCACGATACGCGAAAACATCGCATACGGCAAACCGGACGCCACGGAAGAAGAGATAGTGCAGGCGGCAAAACTTGCCAGCTGCGACACCTTTATCATGCAGTTCAAAGACGGCTACGACACGGTGATAGACGAAGATTCGCTCTCGCAGGGGCAGCGGCAGCTGCTGTGCATAGCGCGCGTCATGCTCACCCGCCCGCCCATGCTCATCTTGGACGAAGCCACTTCCAGCATAGATACGCGCACGGAGATGAAGATACAAAAAGCCTTTGCCTATATGATGCAGGGGCGCACGTCATTTATCGTGGCGCACCGCCTCTCCACCATTCGCACGGCGGATCTGATATTGGTGATGAAAGACGGCAACATCATCGAACAGGGCACGCACACGCAGTTGCTGGAAAAGAAAGGGTTTTATAGCGAGCTTTACAATTCGCAATTTGCTGAATAAAACTAAGCGAAAGAGGATAAGGCGGTTTTCGTTTACAACGGAAACTGCCTTTTCCTCTTTCGCTTGTTTGAGGGGACACCCCGCCATTGAAGATAGGCGCCGAGTGAAAGTGCCGTGCGATAAAGCATTTTAATGTTCTAACGATATCAGCGCACAGCACTTTGCGCCTACGTGTGAGGGGCAAACCCGACACGCTCCGCTGCGGTTTTCCCCTCGTTTTGCGGCGAGATATAAGAAAGCGCGCAAGCGTTAGCCGCAAAACTTCACCCCTTTCCGCCGCCGCGGGAGCGGCGCGCAAGGCAGTCGCCTTGCCCAAGGTGCGCTCGTCCAAAAGTGCGATTTTGGACGGCGGGATATTTGATAAGCGAAAGAGAAAAAGGAAAAGGCGGATCCCGTTTTCAACGGGGTCTGCCTTTTCCTCTTTCGCTTCCCGAAAGACAACCCCGGCATTGAAGATAGGCGCCGAGTGAAAGTGCCGTGCGATAAAGCATTTTAATATTCTGACAATATCAGCGCACAGCACTTTGCGCCTACGTATGAGGGGCAAACCCGACACGCTCCGCTGCGGTTTTCCCCTCGTTTTGCGGCGAGATATAAGAAAGCGTGCAAGCGTTAGCCGCAAAACTTCACCCCTTTCCGCCGCCGCGGAGCGGCACGCAAGGCAGTCGCCTTGCCCAAGGTGCGCTCGTCCAAAAGTGCGATTTTGGACGGCGGGATATTACACTTTGCTATGGAAGCATTGCAAAGAGATTAGCCGGACAAACGAAAAAGTAACATCAAGGCGTGTAAGGGGTGGAGCGCCCCGCGCTCCGTTCAGTTTTTGGCTGGGGCGTTCTGTCCACTAAAGTGGACACTTCTCAATACAAATATGATAAGCATATTACCGGTATTTTTGTATCTGTCCACTAAAGTGGACACTTAAAAAGGAGAGCAAAGGTATTGTCTGTTTCTTAGATTTGTCCGCTTTTGTGGACAGCTGTTTTTGTGAATAACGATATATTCCAATAGTGCCGCAGGCAGCCGCCACGCACGACGAGCGCGTAGCTGTATCGTCGTGCATTTCACGTGCCCTCTCGTCGCTTGCGGTTTGAGGGCACATTTCACGTTTTTGCCTTGCAAGGCAAAAACATTTCACTTTTGCGCAGCAGTATATGTTCTCTTACCGCTCACTTATATCTGCGCAAAAATTTCACGTCCGGAGCAAGGGCGCATACTTTCGCTCATCGCTCATTGCGCCCTTGCGCAGGACATAATTTTACTTGCGCCCTCCCTTTATTCGTGCTATAATGTATACAATAAATTTTTGAGGCGGGATATGAAACACATCATTTCTATTGTGGTCAAAAACAATTCCAGCGTGTTGGCGCGCATTTCTTCCCTTTACGGCAGGCGCGGATTCAACATCGACTCGCTTTCCGTGGCGGCAACGGACGATCCGGACATTTCTCGTATCACCATTGTCACGCAGGGTGACGAATACGCCTTGGATCAGATAGTCAAGCAGACGAAAAAGCTGCAAGAAACGATAGAGTGTTATCCCATTGTGGAAGAAGAGAGCGTGTGCCGCGAACTGCTGCTGGTAAAGGTGGTGACGGACTCTTCCTTTGACAACACCCTGGTCAACCTGTGCGACAAATACGGCGCGCAGATCTTGGACATTTCGGAAAATTCCGTTATTTTGGAACTTTGCGGCACCGGCTCCAAGATAGACGACTTTTTGAACGCGATCATGGGCGCGCGCGGCGAACATTACGACATCAAGCAGGTGTGCCGCACGGGTATTGCGGCGCTCAAACGCGGCGTGAGAAAATAACAAGACCTCACAAAAAACGCGCCCGCCTTCCGGCGGGCGAATTTTTTACTCATATGCCGGCAAGTCTGTCCGGCAGGGGGATCTGCTGAACGGGACGGGCAACGTTAAAGCTCTCCGGATTTTGATAATTACTCCAATCAACGCCCTCATAGATGTAGTCTTTGCTGATGGCTTTGTATTGAGCGGAAGAGCCTTCATACTGCACCACGATCATGCCCGTATTGCCGCTGAAACAGGACGGCGCGATAAACGTCACGCTGTCAGGTATCCAAACGGTAAGCCCGCCGCAGTTTGCAAAGACCTCGCCGTTGACCTGCCCTATCCTCTGCACCCCGTCCGGCAGCACTATCCTGCTGCCCGCATAACCTTTGAACGCGCCGTCGCTTATCTCCCGCAATTCCGACTGTCCTTCAAAAACGATCTCCGCCGTGCAACCCGTGAATGCGTTGCCGTTAATGGTGCTCACCGTGGCGGGAATGACGATCGTCTGCCCTTTGAAGTTGCGGAAGGCGTCCTGCGTGATCGCGGTCACTTTTTTGCCCTCTTCGTTGTAAGCAGGCACAACGATGACCTGCTCGTCCGTGCAGGAACCTATCCCGCCCAAAGACACCTCGTCGCCGTTCACATAATATTTCAAGCCCAAAGAGGCGTATTCTTCCGCCGCCTGTATCTCGCCGCACACGCCGCACTTGTGATCGACGTAAACGTGCGCGTCGGGATCGGAAGGAATGGTCAGCTGCTCCTCACTCACCTGCAACTCTCCCGCCGCGTCCGAATAGAGCAAGCCGCAGCGCGAACATTTCCAATGCTCTTTCATGCCGTCTGCGGCGCAGGTGGACGCAACCTCTTCCACATGGGAGAGGATATGCCTGCCCGCCAGCTCTATCTCCTCTGCCGGCAGAGTGCACGTTTTGTCCTTATAATTCACGCCGCAGTCCGGACAAAACCAATACTCTATGTTTCCGTCCTGCGTGCAGGTGGGATCCACCTTCGGGTGGTGCACCTTGTCGGCGTGAGCTTTCGCCTCCAAGACCACGTTGTCGATGACTTCCGAACCCGATTCGTCCGCATAATTCGTCTGGCATTTTGAGCAATAATAATATTCCTTATTGCCCTGCTGCGTGCAGGTGGGCGCGTTTGCCGCATGATGAGTCATCTCATGCCCCGTTTTGTTTATCTCCACGCTGCCCGTTATCTGCGTGCTGCCCGCAAAGTCCCGATAATTCAAACCGCAGCGCGAGCAGAAATAATATTCCACATTGCCGTTCTGCGTGCAAGTGGGCGCCTTTGCCGCATGATGATTCATCTCATGCCCCGGTGCGTTCAGCACTTCTTCCTCCTTATCCCCGCACACGCCGCATTGCTTGTAACGGTGTCCCGCCTCCGTGCAACCGGGTTCCTTGTCCGTTATCCACCCTCCGTAAGTGTGCAGCCCCGTGGCGCGCACTATCAGTTCTTCGAGAGCGCGTTCGTCTTCATCCTCCGCCTTTTCCGCGGCAAAATAAAGTTCGCAGCGGCGGCATTGCCAATATTCCGCCATGCCTCTCTTCACACAGGTGGGCGCCACGGCGTCATGATGTTCCAAATCATGCCCCGCGGGCGGCAGCTCCACTCCCTGTTCCGTCTTTCCGCACACGTTGCAGCGGCGCGTCTGCACCCCTCCGTCAGTGCAGTTGACATAGGTCACTTCCCACTCTCCCCAATCGTGCTCGCCGGTGGCTTTGAGCACCGTCTGCGCGCGGGCGATCTCCGCAGTGGCGGCGGCGTCGGAAAAATATTTGCCGCAAACAGAACAATGCCAGTAAGCGATGTTGCCGTCTTTTGCGCAGGTGGGCGCCTTTGCCGCCGTAGCGGAAAGCGCGTGCCCGGTGGCGGCGAGCGCTTCTTCCTCTATTTCTCCGCACACCAGACAGGTGCGGTAACGGCTGCCGTCCTGCGTGCAGGTGGCGTTGCCGCCGTTGCGCCAGCCGCCCCAGTCGTGATCGTCCGTGGCGGCAAGCACGGTCTGCTCCTGCGTTATCTCAGCGGCGGCGGCTTGATCGGAAAACAACTTGCCGCACCCCGTGCACTCCCAATATTCAATGCTGCCGCCCGCCGTGCAGGAAGGCGTGACGGCGGCGTGATGTTTGAGTGTGTGGGTATGCTTTTCCGCGCAGGCGGCAAACACGCCGCACGCGAGCGTAAGCGCCAAAACGGCGCACAAAACAAAGACAATGGCTTTTCGTCTTAAAAAGTTGCGCTCATCCTTCATAACTTATCCCCACGATATAAGTATATTGTCACCCTATGATAACAATATATTATATAAAGTTCGCAAAAGTCAAGATTCCTGCAAAATTTTTACTATATTTTATTATTATTTTTAAGATATATTCACGAAAACGCTTAACAAACGCCGCTATATGTCCGTTTTTACTTTTTGGAAATCTTTCATGATTTTACAAAAAACCGCGCCCGATCCGCATAAAAAAAGCCGCAGGCGACGGCAGACTCTTGCTTTATCGCCGCCGCGTTTACGCGTTAAGACAAATAATCGGCAAATGTCTTTATCCACAGGTCGCCGGAAGACACCTCTTTTTCCAACAACAGTTTTGCCATTTTCTCGGTCTTACTCTCCGTGCGCGTGCTGTATTTTTCCTTGTCGCCATAAGCTGCCAAAGCGGCGTAATATCGCTTGCGTTCTTCATAGCGGATATCTATCGGTAGCAAACCCAAAGACAGCAATTCGTAAGTCAAAAGCAATCTGCCCGTCCTGCCGTTGCCGTCCAAAAACGGATGGATGCGTTCAAATTCTATATGATGAGCGGCAAGCGAGTGGAAAATTTTCAACCAATCTACGCTCTCTTCTTGCAAAAGTTCCTTGTTGAGCACGCTCTCTTTTTGCAATCCGGCGGTGTATTCCGCCATTTTCTCCGGCACTTGCGCGGGCGGACACGGCGTGTATACCACCTTGGTCAGATCGCCGATATAATTTTGCACGGTGCGATATTGCCCGGCGCCTTCTTCGTTATTCAAAACAAAGGAATGCAGTTTTTTGATAAAACCCTCGTCCATCCGCACATCCGCGCGCAAACTGTCATATAAAAAATCAAAGCCTTTTTTATAACCCACTATATCGGCGTGCTCTCTGAAAGAGCGCGCGTTTGAAGTGATACCCTTTTCCAGCAGCAGTTTGGTTTCGTCATATGTGAAAGTGTTGCCCTCTATGGCATTGCTGTTGTGAGTGCTGCTGATGGCAAATTCCCGCCTGAAATATTCCACGCCGTCATGCGGAAGCGAGCGCATTGATCGTATCGCCCTGAAATTTTTTTCCTGCTTTTTGACAAGAGCCTGATATTTTTCCTGTTTGTCCATCGGCGCGCTCATCATTCCGTCTTCCTTTCCTGCGTTATGCAAATTATACCACAAACGGCGCGTAAAAACAATATTTTTCCGCAAAAAGCTGCGCGCCCGCGCCTCTGCCCGTCACACGGCGCCCGGCGCAAGGCGGAAAGCGCACGCTTTGCCGCCGCTCAGGCGCTCCAAAAGTTGGAATATCTGCCGGGCATATGATTTTTTTGACAGCGCGGATTGTGGCGTTCTTTTATCTCCACCGTGTCAAAAAATATCTTCCACAGTCGGCGGTATGTTTCCTCGTCCTCGTCCGCTTCGGCAGGCTCGAAATTTTCTATTTGCGTTATCTGCGTCCTGCCGTGCGAATAAGTCAATCCCAGCTTGTGCGCTTTGTCGTAAATAAAGATATCCTCGTTGGGAAAGCGCTGCACGAAATGCGGCGCAATAAGCGGCAAAACGTTGTGCGTGGGCGCCACAACGGAAACCAGCACATCGCCGATGACGGAAAATTTGAGCCGCTCCATGCACATGCGTTTTTCACGATTGACGGCGCGGAAAAGCTCGTAAACTTCCGCCACATCGGGGTGCGCCAGGTCGCGGCAGGCGTGCTCTCCCGCCGCCATGCCGTAAACCACAAAGCGGATCACCGCCATCTCTTTCTGCTCGTTATCCGCCAGATAAACGGTGCGGATCACGTTTTCCGCCATTCTGCCCATGGTGCGCGCCACGCCGCGCGTCACGCGCGCCGCCTTGGACTTGTCCGTGAAAATGCGCGAATAAGGCAACAGGGACGGCTGCACCAGCACCTGCGCCGGAATAAATTTATCCTCGTAACATCGGAACACGCAGGTGAGCATGCCCTCATACGAGCCGTCGTAAACATAAGTGATATCCTGCCTCTGTTTCATTTGTTCTCCCCTCCTTTTCCCTCTATCGCCCGCACGCCCGCCGGCATATCGTCGAACAGAGAAAGCTGGCGCGCGTTTTCTCCGCGTATCAGTTCCCGCGTGACCGCCGCGGGATCGTCCGCCGCGCGCAGCTTTATGCCGGCGGCGCCGTCTATGAAATATTTCGCTCTTTTCATCACCACGCCCAGGCGCGCCAGCGCGGCGGCGTCCAACCTGCGCTGCCGCCGCGCCACCATGATGCGCCGCGCGCTCACCACGCCCACGCCCGGCACGCGCAGCAAGGTCTTATAACTCGCCCTGTTCACGTCCACGGGAAAAACTTCCGGGTGGTTCACCGCCCAATTACACTTGGGATCGAGAAATTCATTAAAGTAAGGGCGGCTCTCGTCCAACAGCTCTTCCGCTTTGAAGTCATAAAAGCGCATCAGCCAGTCCGCTTGATAAAGTCGGTGTTCGCGCAGCAGCGGCGGCTTGGAATCGAGCGCGGGCAGCAGAGAATTTTCCGCCACGGGGATATAAGCGGAAAAGAACACCCGCTTCAACCCGTATGTGCGATAAAGCCCCTGCGCCAAGGTGATGATGTTCAGATCGCTCTCCGGCGTGGCTCCTATTATCATCTGCGTGCTCTGCCCGGCACGCACGAAGTTTTTGTTCCCCTCCGCCTTTTTGTCCCGGATAAAGCCCATGGGCGCCAGCACGTCCCGCCTTTCCTTGTCCGGGGCGAGCAGCTTCAAACTGCGCGAGGAAGGCAGCTCTATGTTGGAAGACATTCTGTCCGCCAGCTCCCCCAGCCGCTGCAAAAGCTGCGGCGAGGTGCCGGGAATGGCTTTGGCATGGATATAACCGCAAAAACGATATTTCACGCGCAAGATCTCCAACGCCTTTATCATCAGCTGAGCGGTGTTGTCCGCGCTGCCCAGCACCCCGGAAGACAAAAACAACCCCTCTATATAGTAACGGCGGTAAAGATTTATCGTCAGCGTTGCTATCTCCTCCGGCGTGAAAGTGGCGCGCGGCACGTCGTTGGAAACGCGGTTGACGCAATAAGCGCAGTCATAGCAGCAGGCGTTGCTCATGAGTATCTTCAAAAGCGATATGCAGCGCCCGTCCGCGGAAAACGCGTGGCAGATCCCGCCGCTGTTTGCCGAACCTATCCCGCCCGCGCAGGCGGAACGCTCCACCCCGCTCGAAGTGCAAGCCGCGTCGTATTTTGCGCCGTCTGTCAGGATCTTCAATTTTTCTTCCGTGGTCATCGTGAAAATATTTTAACATATGTTCACATTTATTGCAAGGGCTTTGGCAAATTTTACAAACATTTGTTTATCTTTCAGCCGCGCCTTGCCGCGCCGCCGCAAGCCAGGCTCCCGCGCGCCGCCCGCCAAACTTTACCACTCCGTCTTATAAGGTTGCTTGATTTGCCCGCGCGTGCTATAATGATAGCGTTATGGGCAAGGGCAAATACGCAAAACAGCGGGAAAAAGACGCAGAAAAACCCTTTTCCGCCGCACAAAGCGGCAGCGAGGGCGCTTCTTTTTCCGCGCCGCAAGAAGGGTCTGCTCCCTCTCCGCAGACGGAAACAGCGGAAAACAGCGCTCCTAGGGCGGGCTTCGGTGAAAAAATCGCCTCCGTCTTCCGCGGCGGCGACAAGTTGCGCGGTTCTTCCCGCCGCATCTGGGAGCTGGACTTTGTGCGCGGCGTGTGCGTGCTCTTAATGGTCTTTGACCACTTCATTTACGACATTGCCGACATCTTTGCCTCCTCCTGGATACGCGCCAACCCGGACATGGAGTGGCTGGTCTATGTGCGCGACATGGCGCGCGCATATTGGAGCTCCGATTTTCACACGGACGCGCAGCACGTGGTGGTGTGGATCTTCTGTTTTGTGTGCGGCATCTCCTGCTATTTTTCCCGTTCCAACCTCAAACGCGGCATACTGGCGGGCATTTTCGCCCTGCTCATCACCCTGGTGACCGACCAGTTGGGCATGATCATTCGCTTCGGCGTTTTGCACATGTTCGCCGTGGCTATCCTGCTCTGGTGGCTGATAGATCTCCTCTGCCGCCACAAAAAACTGCGCACCGCCGTGGTATCGTTGGTGCTGGGGATAGCGATCATCGCCATAGACTACGCCTTTTCCGCCGCCTACGAAAACGGCGAGCGCTTCACCCGCAGCCAAACCTGGTTTTTTGTGGCGGAGTGGCTGAACGCGGGCGTGTATTCCGCCGACTATTACCCCGTTTTCCCCTCGGTGGGCTATGTGCTGATCGGCTCTTTTTGCGGCTATGTGCTCTACAATAAACGCCGCTCCCTCTTCCCCCGCCTGGGCAGATATTCCTGGCACGCGCCCTTCGACTTTTGGGGCAGGATAGCGCTGTGGGTCTATGTGTTCCACCAGGTGGCGGTGGCTGTTTTCCTCGCCCTCGTGAGTTTCCTCATCCTCACCCCGGGCGACTTTGTCATCATATAGCCGCGCTTTTCCGCCCCTTGCGGCGCCCGCCGCTTTGCGCTCGAATCAACCCCCTTGCGCCCGCCGCCGCCCGCTTTACTTTACCGTCACCTGCACCTGCACGTCAAAGTCTATGTCGCGGATATAGAGTTTGTTTTGCGTCCTGCGCCATGCCTCTCCCTGTCTGCGGTAAAACAATTCCCCCAAATGGAAGATGTCTATGTCGGCTTTTTGGCATTTTTCAAAGCACGCCAGCACCTGTCCGCGCACGCTTTGAGCAATGCGTTCCAGCTCGCGCCCGCTGAGCGCGTTTACTATCATATTGTCCTGCACCGATTGCAATTCGTTGCGCTTGACTTTCAACCCGATTTGGGCGAGCGCGGAATTTTCCCCGCGTATTTTCAGCTTGCACCTGCTCTCCAAGATCACCACGTCCCGCTCCTGTCCGCAGTCACCCGTATAAACGATAGTGCCGTCGTTGAGCCGGCTCTCCACAAAGCTCAGCCCGCGCGAGGCGTCTTTGTCCAAGATCAGCGCGTGCCCTTCCCGCGTGAGCACCAGCGTGCGCGAAAGATCCAAAAGCTGCGCGCCCTGCCCCTCTTCCTTGTTGGGACCGGTAGGTTCGTATTCGCAGTCTTCCACCACCGCCACGGGCATATATCCCGCGCCGCCGATGTAATAATAGTTGGCAAAATGATCCTTCACCGTGCAGGCGTTCACGCCCGCCTCGCGCTGCACGCCCTGCATCATGCGCTGCAAGTGGTAAGAAGCCACGTCGTTGATGGGCACCTTGGCGGAGAGCACGTCCTTGGCGCTGCCCGAAGCCGCCACCAGAAGGGTGTTGTCCGCAAAATACGGCGAACGTATCAGGTGTTTGAAGACCATATCGCTGCGTGTGCGCAGCAGATCTTCCCCCAACACCACCAGCGTGCAATGCGACAAAGAAGCCTTCACGCCCATGGATACTGAAAGTTTTTCCACCGCGTCCTGCATGGTCTCCCCGGAAGAGGTGAAGATCATAAAATCGTTGCCGCCGGAAGCAGAACCGCCGCTGCGGGGCAAGATCACCTGCGCGGCAAGCTCCACCAGGTCGCCGCCGCTGTCAACCGCCAGCCCCACCACGATGCCGCGGTTGACTATGCTGGCGTTGTCTGCCAGCAGATCGAAGCCGATTAGCACCACGGCGATGATGAGGATCGCCGCCCACTTGCTGCCGCCGCGCAGTCTTAAACCTTTCCTTCTCTGCATTTCCCCTCCTCTCTCAGCAGCGCCGCGTTTTGCACGGCGCTGTCAAAGCGGCGCGAAGTTTTGTCGCACACGCGCACGGCAAGATAGACGGCAGGCGGCAGCAGATACTCCACCGCGCCGATGGCATAACGCAGCGGCGAAGTGGCTATCTTATAAGACACGTCCATATTGGTCACGCCGAAAAAGAGCGTGCACGCCAGCGCCACGCCCGTGAGCAGCGCCACGGCAAAGCGCTTTTTGACATAATAACTTATCCCTTCCACCACGCCGTAAACGATGACGGCAAGTTTGATGACGGACATCATCAGCCAAGAGCACACGGTGGGAAAGTCCACCGTGCCCAAAAGCAGGGAGATGCGGTTGAAAACGGCTATCTTGTTAAAGGCGTTGCTCACCATCACCGCGCCGCCGCCGTAAGCGGTGATAAAGACCACCATGAACGCCACCGCCGAGAAAAAACAGACAAAGATCATCACCGGCAGGCGCAGGCGCTGCGGCTTGCCCGGCTTTGCCGAAGTGAGGAACAAGAAGGGTGTGAAATCTCCGAACCACACCATGTGCCTGTCGCACGCCTTCATCACCCGTCCGGAAAATTCCGCGGGCAGCAGATTGCCCGCGTCGCCGCGGAACTGCGCAAAGAGCACGTTGAACAGCAAAGAAGCGGCGATGAACCAAAAAACTATCTGCGCCGTGCGCGCCAGCACGTTGCCGCCCTTGTAAGCGATATAGACGAGGCAGGGCATGTAGGCGAGCACGATCAGCCGCCAAAGCCCGTTGTCGAACAAGGTGGTGGAGATATAAGACACCGCCTCCGCCGAGAGGATCACCGTTTTGAAGTAACTCGACCCCACGATGAGCAGGATGAACGCGGCTTTGAGCGGCGGCGGAATGTGCGCCTGCAAGAGCGACGTGCGGCTTATCACCCCATAGATGATGACAAATTCCATCACCTCTATCGTCATCATATAAGCCATGGCGATCACGCTGCTCCTGCCCGCACTGCCCGCCAGATACTGCGGCAGCATCACCACCTTGAACGTGAAGGAGGCGATAAACGCCAAAAGCGCTATCTGATTGGGATAAACAACGTTGGTGGTCTTGTCCATATTACCTCCTGCGCACGCGGTTGAAAGTGGGAATGGAGTAAGGGCGCTCGTTCATGTCGCGCACGCTCTCTTTGATAAGCCCGTCCTGCCAATCGTGCTCTATCAGGGGCGCGAAAGGCGCCAGATAAGACGTGCCGTAACTGCGCAGATCGGCAAGATACGCTATCAGCGCCAGCACCGCCAGGATTATGCCCATCAGGCCGGCAACGCCCGCGATCGCCACAAACAGCACGCGCAAAATGCTGCCAGTATCCGTGGCGTCGGGCACGCAGTAAAGCCCGATGGTGGAGATGGCGATCACCAAAATGGCGGGCGTGGAAAACAGTCCGGCGTTCACCGCCGTTTCTCCCAGCACGATCGCCCCCACCACAGAAAGCGCCATGCCCACGTATCGCGGCATGCGCACGCCGGCTTCGTTGAGTATTTCAAAGATGATGAGCACGCAGAGCATTTCCAGCGTGGGCGTGAACGGTATGCCGTAAACGGAATTCATGATGGAGATCAAAAATTTGAGCGGGAACATCTGATATTGATATTCCTGCAACGCCACATAAGCCCCCGGCAGCGCGATGGCGAGCACCAGCGCGGCAAGGCGCACCAGACGGATAAAAGAGGCGCGGAAAGACTTGACGTAATAATCCTCGCTCGCCTGGAAGTGCTCGAACAAAATAAAGGGCACGGTGAGCACCATGGGAGAGCCGTCCACGATCACCGCCACCCTGCCTTCCAACAGTTTGGCGGCGATGATGTCGGGCTTTTCGCTTGCCCCCACCTGCGGGAACAGGCTGTGGTAATTGTCCTCCAAGTAGCGCGCCACATAAGAAGATTCCACAATGCCGTCTATGTTGATGCCCTTTATGCGCTCCGTCACCTCCGCCACCACGTCCTCGCTCGCCACCCCTTGCAGGTAGCACACCATCACGGGCGTGTCCGTATACTTGCCGGCAAACAGCTTTTTGAAGGTAAGCGCCGGCGTTTTCAGCCTGCGGCGCAGCAAGGTCATGTTCACCTTCACGTCCTCCACAAAGCCCTCACGCGGACCGCGCAGCACATTGGTGACGGGCGGCTCTTGTATGCCTCTGGTCTGATAAGCCCGCTCGGAAAAGATGAAAATGCCTTCCGCGCCGTCCACCACCAGCGCCATGTCCCCTTCCGCCACCGCCTGCGCCGCCTCTTTGGGCGAATCCACGGTTTTGAGCGGCGTGGTCAGCGCCGTGACCGCGTTGATCGCGTCCGCGTAAGGCGTCGTCAGCTCCGGGCAGCGTTTGAGCGGGCGCAAAATGCACGTTTCAAAGGCTATTTTGTCCACAAAACCGTCCAAATAAAAGAGCGCGGCGCTCTTTCCGCCCATGTCAAAGTCCATGCGCAGCACGTCGCTCTCCTGCGGAAACACCTCTTGAACGGCGTTTGCCGTCTTTTCATACTCAGACTGCATAGCATTGTTGTGTGCAGAGGGGCTGTTTTTATGAAATTTATGCCGCGCGCCCCTTAAAAGCGTTTGCCAAAAAGCATAAAGGGATATATAATATTATCACTATGAAATCGAACGAATTGAGAGAAAAGTATTTGCAATTTTTCGCTTCAAAGGGACACGCGATCATTCCTTCCGCTTCCCTTATCCCGGAGAACGATCCTTCCGTGCTCTTCACCACCGCGGGCATGCACCCCTTGGTGCCTTACCTTTTGGGTCAGAAACACCCTGCGGGCAAGCGCCTCACGGACGTGCAGAAGTGCGTGCGCACCGGCGACATAGACGAAGTGGGCGATCCCACCCATTGCACCTTTTTCGAGATGCTGGGCAATTGGTCTTTGGGCGATTACTTCAAAAAGGAATCCATCGCATACAGCTATGAATTTTTGACGGAAGTTTTGGGTATCCCGCGTGAAAAGTTGGCGGTGACCGTGTTCGCCGGCGACGAAGACTGCCCCCGCGACGAAGTTGCGGCAAGCGAATGGAAAAGCCACGGTATCCCGGAAGAGCGCATCTTTTATCTGCCCAAAAAGCATAATTGGTGGATAGCCTCCACCACCGGTCCGTGCGGCGGCGATACGGAAATTTTCGTAGACACGGGCAAAGTTGTGCAAGGCAACCCTTCTCCCGCGGAAGACGGCGGCAAATGGGTGGAGATCTGGAACAACGTGTTTATGGAATTTTACCGCCACCCGGACGGCTCCTACACCCCGCTCGCGCAAAAGAACGTGGACACGGGCATGGGCTTGGAGCGCACCTTGTGCATGCTCAACGGCTATAAGTCCGTTTACGAAACAGACCTGTTTGCGGACGTGATCGCGCGGCTGGAAGAGATGAGCGGCAAAAAATACGGAACGGACGAATCCGTCACCCGCGCCATGCGCATCATTGCCGACCATATGCGCACCGCCACCTTCCTCATCGGCGACGAAAAAGGCATTGTGCCTTCCAATGTGGATCAAGGCTACGTGCTGCGCCGCCTGCTGCGCCGCGCCATCCGCTTTGCCCGCGCCATAGAGATAGACAGCGCCCTGCTCACACAGATAGCGCAGATGTATATCGACAAATACAAGCATGTTTACAACGAGCTGGAAGTCAACCGCGAAAAGATAATCTCCGAAATCGCCAAAGAAGAAGAAAAGTTTTCCAAAACCCTGGAAAACGGCATAAAGGAGATGGAAAAGGTGCTCAAATACGTTCAGGGCGACACCCTCAACGGCAAAACCGCTTTCCGTCTTTACGATACATACGGCTTCCCCATAGAGATGACGGTGGAACTGGCTGCCGAGCGCGGCTTCAAAGTGGATATGGACGGCTATAAAAAAGCCTTTGAAGACCACCAGGCAAAATCGCACGCCGGCGCGGAACAAAAATTCAAGGGCGGCCTTGCCGACACGGGCGAGCGCACCGTGTTTTTGCACACCGCCACCCACCTGCTGCTCGCCTCGCTCAAAAAGGTGCTGGGCAAAGACGACATCAGCCAAAAGGGCAGCAACATCACTTCCGAACGCCTGCGCTTTGACTTCAACTTCGACCGCCCCCTGACGGACGAAGAGAAAAAAGCCGTGGAAGATATGGTGAACGAGCAGATCAAGCGCGACCTCCCCGTCACCTGCGAAGAAATGCCCATAGAAAAAGCGCGCGAAGCGGGCGCCACCGGCGTTTTCGGCTCCAAATACGGAGAGGTGGTCAAAGTTTATACCATCGGCGATTTTTCCAAGGAGATCTGCGGCGGTCCGCACGCGCAGCACACCGGTCAGCTGCACCACTTCACCCTGCTCAAAGAAGGCTCTTCTTCCGCAGGCGTGCGCAGGATCCGCGCCACCATCGACTGACCGCCGTCAATATCGGCATAAAAAAGTCCGCGACCCTTCGCGGACTTTTTTATTGCTCCTCACTCAACCGCCTTGTCGCCTATATACACCTTGGCGCCGTCGCCTTTCCATTCCCTGCCCTTTTGCACCCTTTTCCATTGTTCCGCCGTTGTGACATAACTTTATGGACACTATCTGATAGAGAGCGTGAACGGGCAGAAAATAAGCGTATGAGTCGGTCAAACCCATACGCTTTTCGCTATTTTTTAAGTTTATGACGCAGAACGGAAGCAATATCGACTTTATAGACGATGTCTATTTCGCGCTCTTTGCCTGTATGTTTCGGATGACCGCCGACTATTATTCGGTCTATCAATTCGTAGCACATCTCGCGGGTAAGTTCCGGCGCTTCGAGATACTTCTTGATGTTTCGTATAAAGTCATCGGCACTCTGTATCGTATTCGTTGTTTCAGTCAATCGTTCTTCAAGTTCCGTGATTTCGTTTTCCAGATAGCTTATGAGTATTTTGGTCTCTTTCATTGCAATAAGTTCCGCCATTACCGCTACATTGTCCGGAGATATTTTTTCCGCAAGGACTTTGAAATCTCTTGTTACTTTCTTTTGTTCCATTTTCTTACACCTCTTGAATTGGATTTGCCT
>CALWHE010000013.1 GCA_944380295.1 uncultured Christensenellaceae bacterium | reverse complement strand
TCTTTTCACCTTTCCTTCACAGTACTAATACTCTATCGGTCACCAAATCGTATTTAGCCTTAGGAGATGGTCCTCCTTCCTTCCCGCAGGATTCCACGTGCCCCGCGGTACTCTGGATACTCACTGCCATCTTCCGATTTCGCGTACGAGACTGTCACTCCCTATGGTCCACGTTTCCACGTGATTCCGCTATCTTCCAATGACGTTACGTGAGTCCGAACCCCTCAATACATCGCTGTATCAAGGTTTGGGCTCCTTCCCTTTCGCTCGCCACTACTCAGGAAATCGTTTTTACTTTCTTTTCCTCTAGGTAATGAGATGTTTCAGTTCCCTAGGTTCCCTCTGCGTATACTATTTTATTCATATACGAGTGACTATATCGCTATAGCCGGGTTTCCCCATTCGGATATCTGCGGATCAATGTTTATTTGCAACTCCCCGCAGCTTTTCGCAGCTTGTCACGTCCTTCTTCGGCGTTTGGTGCCAAGGCATCCACCTTATGCCCTTAGTAGCTTGATCTAAATTTTTTTCTTTTACGGTCTTCTTATCCTAAAAACCTTTCGGTCTTCTCAGTTTAACGGTAATATACAAGTCAGCATTTACCATGCTTTTTCTTCTCGTATGATATCGTTTTGATCGTCTACTTTCTATGCTATGCAGTTGTGAATGTGCGGCAGCGTCGCTCTGTATAACCAACGGTAATACATCACAACACCTAGTGGTGGGTCTGCGCTCGCCACTCTCCCTAATGGCTTAGGTGAGGTTGCGCATTCCCCAAGGCTTTCGCCTCGTGGTGGGTATGCGCTCGTCACTCTCCCTAATGGCTTAGGTGAGGTTGCGCATTCCCCGAGGCTTTCGCCTCGTGGTGGGCTAAAGTGGACTCGAACCACCGACCTCACGCTTATCAGGCGTGTGCTCTAACCAGCTGAGCTATTAGCCCTCATGGTGGAGAATAGGAGATTCGAACTCCTGACCCCCTGCTTGCAAGGCAGGTGCTCTACCAACTGAGCTAATTCCCCGAGATCGCTTTTTTAATGTTCATGCCGCGCCCTTTGTGGCTGTCAAACAGCGACCCTATCGGTCACAGCCTTAATATATTACCATTATTATAAATGTTTGTCAAACATATTTGCCGGGAAATTTTATAAATTTTCTCTCATCGGCGGGCGGCGCGCAAACGGCAAAAATGCCGCCCCTGAGGCGGCAAGATCCGTATTTTTCTTTTTTTGAGAGTGAGCGGGGGGCCTTAGAGCAATTTTCTGCGTTTGAGCACCACGCAGATGACCACCACTGCCACGACCGAGAGCGCAACGGCGAGCACGAACCCCCACACCTTTTGCCCGCCCGGTATCCAGGTGTTCATGCCGAAGAGAGAGGCGATGAAGGTGGGCACGGCGAGAATGAGGGTGATGATCGCCAGCGACTTCATGATGGAATTCTGGTTGTTGGAGATAACGGAGGCATAGGCGTCCATGGTGCCGGAGAGAATGTCGCGGTAAATGGTGCACATCTCTATTGCCTGCTTGGTTTCTCCCGCCACGTCTTCCAAAAGTTCCTGCTCTTCTTCGTATGCTATCAAAAAGCGGTTGTTTTTGATGGTGAGCAGGCGGGAGATGACCGCGTCGTTGCCGCTCAGCGAGGTGGCGAAATAGACCAGGGAATTTTCCAGATCCAGCATTTGGATGAGCTCTTTGTTTTTGGTGGACTTGTGCAGTTCGTTTTGTATGCGTCCGCTCGCCTTGTCTATCTGTTTGAGGTAGCTCAGAAAACGCGCGGCAATATTGTAAAGCATCTGATACAAAAAGCGCGTTTTCAGATCGGTGCGGAAATTTTTCACCTTGCCGCGCACAAAATCGCGCAACGCGGTGCTCTCGCGCAAGGACACGGTGATTATCACGTTCTCTTTGATGAACGTGCCCATAGGAATGGTGTAATAGGAATAATAATCGTCTTCTTCATCTATCACCGGCATGTCCACCAGCACCATCAGATGATCCTCTTCCTGCTCTATGCGCGAACGCTCCTCATCATCCAAAGGCGCTTTTAACACCTCGTCTTCTATGCCCGTGAGCGCGCTGACGAACGCCACTTCCCTGTCGCTGGGGTTGACCAGATTTATCCAACAATCCTTAACGGCAAAATCTTCCCGCTCGTATACTTCGGGAAGTATCACAGACAGTTTTCCGTCCTGCTGACTTTTGAATATCTCGATCATAGGTCACCCCCTGCGCCGCCGAATGGCAGCCGTTTTTTGAATAGAGGCAACGCCTCTTCCTCTTCGTCAAGCCGAAAGCCGACTTAGGGTTATGACGTAAAAGGAGCAAAGGTATTGCCCTTTGCCCCTTAATAATAACACCTCTGCGGGAAAATACGCAACCGTTAAGCGCAAATTTTTTTCACTCTTTCTCTGAGCGCGCTCAGCCGCAGTCTTTCCTCTCCGCAATAAAGTCCGCAATCCAGCATGCTCTCCAACCCGCCCAGCAAGAGCGCCGCCGTCTGCGTGCCCATGCCGCCGTTGAGCATTTCTTCCACCTGTTTGCACAGCGCGTCCAGCTGCGACGCGGGCACAAACGCTTTGTTTTCTCTCACCGCGAGCGGCGCGGGCAGCGCGGTGGGACAAAAGCGCGTCAGACACGCAGCAGCCTTTTTGCCCGCGCGCCTGCCCCATACGCGCGCCGCCGCGCACACCGCCGCATAGACAATGCCGCACGCGATCCATAAAACCGCGCATATCCCTGCCGCCGTTGCCGCGCCCGCAGCGGTATACCCCGCCACGGCAAACGCCGTCTGCGCCGCGATCACGCCCGCCGCCGCGCAGGCAAGATAAGCTCCGCCCTGCGCTTTTTTATCCGCGCAGACCGCCCTCGCCGCCGCGCGGCAAGCCGCGTCCGCTCCGCCCATGGCAAGCTCCGCTTCCCAAACGCGTTTAAGCTCTCCTCTGCGCTTGAACACCTTGGCGCCGAATGCGCGCGCGTTGGCAGCGGTGAGCACGCCGTGCTTTTTTACGAATCTTGCGCATTTTGCCGTTACCAGATAGTGCGGCGCGCGCACTATGCGCAGCGCGCAGAATATCGCCGCGGTAATTACGGGCAGCGCGGCGCATACGCATGCCGCCGCAAGATCGAGTTTTTCAAACATCAACTGATTTGCCAAAGAAAAAATAAAATTTCGCATATCCGCTCTCCTTTTTTATGTAAGCGGACGCCGCTCGTGCCTCTTTTTGCCGCCGCGCGTTTTTCAGTCTATCTCCACCGTTTCGTCCCTGCCCAGCAGATAAAGCACGCACCTGTCCGGCTTTATGCCCGCGCACTCTTCCATGGCAAGCGCGTAAAGCTGCAGCTGGCGTGCGTAAGTTTTTTTCACTTCTTCCGCCGGACGGGTGGTGTATTTGAAGTCCACCAGCACGTTTTCCCCGCCCGTATCTCCGCCGAATATCATCAGATCCAGCGCGCCCTGAACCAAGATGTTTTCCTGCGTGGCGGCGTTTTTCAGCACTTGATCCGCGGGCAGATAAAGGGTGAAGCGCTTTTCCCGCACATGCCGGCAGGCGCGCGCCTGCGCCATCAGCGGCGAGGCAAGGCAGCGCGCTATCGCCGCCGCGTCCACCAGTTTTATGTCCGCACGCGATATTTTGCCCGCACGCGCCATCTTTTCCATCTCCTCGCTCACCTCTTCCGGCGTGTTGAGCGCAAGATCTATGCGCGCCAAGACGTGATGATAAGCCGAACCCACGGTGGTGCTCTCTTCTCCGAACAAGGCGCTGCCGCCGCCGTAATATCCCGCCGCGTCGGACTCCTTATTTATTGCCGACACGGAATATTTTATACCCGTCCTGCTGCTGCCTACATAACGATACGGCGCATCCAGATATGCGCTCAGCGCCGCATGCTCCGTGTCAGGCACGACACTCGGCGGCGGGGGCGCTTGCTCGTCTGTCAATTCCGCCACGTTCACGCGCTCTTCCCAATATTTTTTCCTCAGTTCCTCGTCCCGTCCCAGCACTTCCGTTATCGCCGACATGAAAGAACCTTGACTGTGCGCGCCCAATGTGCCGGTCACATACAATAGATTTCGCGCGCGCGTGAGCGCCACATAGAGCAGACGGACGCTCTCGCGCCGCTGTTCCGCCTTTTTATGTTCTTTCAGGCTCAGATAATAGAGCGTGTCGCCGCGCGCGCGGTTATCCTTATCCGCATATTTGGCGGCGATGCCCGCTTTGTGGTCGAAGAGGATGTTCCCCTCCGCCGCGTGGCGCGGCGGCGCGGCGCTGTCTATCAGAAAGACCACGGGAAATTCCAGACCTTTGCTCATATGCACGGTGCAGGTTTGCACGGCGTATTCGCTCTCCGACGCCGCACTAGTCTTCACGCCCACGTCCATCACGGAGAGAAAGGCGCTCAGGCTCCTGTCGAACTGCTTCCCCGTCAAAAAGCCCAAAAAGGCGTTGAGCTGTTTGAGCATTTTTCCTCCGCCCTCCGCGGAGCGCACCACCGCGTCGTAATCGTTATCCGCGATCACGCGGCGCGCCAGCTCGGACACGCGCATGTAGGCGGACATCGCGCGGTATTTTGCCACCATGTCAGTAAACTTTTTCACCCGCCCGGCGAGCGCGCCCTCGCCGGCGGCGCAGGCGCGCACCGCCTGCCACAGCCTGTCGCCGCCGCAGCGGCGTATCGCCGCGCATTCGGCATGATCGAATCCGCCGAACTGAATGAGCGCGGAGGCGAGCGGCACGTCCTGGCGGAAGTTGTCGATCACGCGCAGCATATCCACCAGACGGTCGATATAGATATTGCTGTTCTCGCGCGTCAGTCCGCCCGCGTCAAGCGGTATGCCCAGGTTGCGCAGCGTTTCCAATATCTCCGGCACGCCGCCCTTGGTGGTGCGGGCAAGCAGCACGATATCGTTGTAATTGACGGGCGTGACTTTTCCGTCTTTGCGCTTTATTTTGACGTTCTCCACCAGGTAATTTATGCGGTCGGCGATATAGCACGCCTCGGTTTTTGCCGCTGCCGCCCGCCGGCGCTCGGCGTCCGCGCGCACGCTGTATCCGTCCTTGAAATCAAAGGGGAGCCGCTCTTTTTTCTCTTTTTCAAACAGCGCCACGCGCACCGCCGGCTTCACCTCGCCTTCCACGATGAATTTGCCGTCTTTTTCGTAATCGAATCCGCAGCTGTCTTTTGTCATGAGCTTGCAGAAGATCTCGTTGACAAACTGCAATATCCCCGCGTCCGAACGGAAATTCCTGTTCAGCTTGACGGCTTCTCCGCCTCTGCCCGCGCTGAACTTATCGTATTTTTTCAGAAAGATGGTGGTGTCGGCGTTGCGGAAGGCGTATATGCTCTGTTTGGCGTCACCCACCATGAACAGATTCCGACGCTTGCCCGTGAGCGCCTGCAAAAGCCGCTCCTGCACGCCGTTGATGTCCTGATATTCGTCCACGCACACATAGTCGTAACGCTGCGCCACCGTTTTTGCCAGCGCTGGATCGTCCAGCAGTTTGCAGGCATATTGTTGCAGATCGTCAAAGTCCAGCTTGTTTTCCCGGCTCTTTTCCTCCGCGTATCCCGCCGCCGCGTCCAGCGTGAGGCGCGTGAGCGTGAACACGAATTCGCGCGCGCTCTCCAAGCGCGCCCGCTCTTCCGCCTTTGAATGCGCAAACATTGCGGCGCGCTCCTGCAACTCCTTTTTATAACCGTCGCGCAGCTCCTTGTAGGCTTCGAGCAGCTCGCCCGCGTCCGCCTCTTTTTCTTCTTTGTTGATACGCGGCGCGGAGGCAAAACTTATTTTGAGCGCGTGCATGTCGTCATAAGTTTTCACCTTGCGCATGTCCCTTATCATCGCCGCGTCCGCCAACAGACTTGCGCGGTGCCTGTCCAATTTGCCTTTTAGCAGTTTTTCCAAAACGCTTATCCCTTGCAGCGCGCGTTGGCAAACCGCCTTGAACCGCGCGATGAAAAACCGCACCGCGTTGCTCTGGTCGAGCGGCAGAGAGTATTCCCGCATCCAGTCGCCCTGCAATTTGTCCAGCCCGTTATAATCGGCGCAGGCGCGGTCGTAAAAGGCGCGGATATTCTCTTTGAGCGCCTCTCTGCCGCCCAAAAACTCCGCCAGCTCGTAAACCTTCACGTCCCCTTCTTCCGCCGCCTTTGCCAGCACGTCTTCCGCGCAGCGGTCGAAAAGCCTGTCTTTTTCCTCTTCGTCCGCCACGTTGAAGGCGGGATCCAAACCCAAAACGTCAAAAAATTCGCTTATCAGCTTTTTGCAATAGCCGTGCAGCGTGCCGATGTCCGCAAAGGGCAGATCGTAAAGCTGATCGCGCACGTGTTCCGCGTTTTCTCCGTTCACGCGCCGCAAAAGCTCCGCGTGTATCTTGCCGCGCAGCTCCTCTCCCACCGCGTTGTTGAAGGTGAGCAAAAGCATGCGCTTGACCGGAACGGGCGGCAGTTTCACGTCTTCCAGCGTGCCGGCGATCAGCCGCACCACATGTTCCACCACCACGGCGGTCTTGCCGCTGCCGGCGGAAGCGGACACCAGGGTGTTGCCCTCATGCCGCGAAATGGCGCGGCGCTGTTCTTCACTCCAATCACTCCACTCCATCTTCCGTCTCCCCCGCGATCTGCGGATCTTCGTATTTTTCCCCGCGCACGTTTTCGCCCGCGCTCGCACACACGTTTTTGAAGGCGCAATACTTGCACATGCTCTCGCTTGCGGGAGAGGGCAAGATAAAGCCCGCGCTCATCTCTTCCAAACTGCGACCGATAAATTTGAGCACATAGTCGCAATATTTATAAAAACCTGCTTCCGAAAGCAACGTGCCGCCCTTGACCGCCTTCAAGCCTTTGGCGGTTTTTTTGCAGGGATAGAGCGCGCCCGCGCCGTCCGGGTCGAGCGCCTCCGCCACCTCGGGCTCGGAACTGACAAATCCGGTATATCTGTATCTTCCCTCCGCGTCTTTTCCGCTCACGTAATCGTTGCCCAAAGGCAGATAAAACACTCCGGCGGGTTTGAGCTTTTTGTCCGAAGCGAGCATGGCGATGAGATATAAAAAGGTCTGGATACGCTCTCCCTTTGCCACTTTTATGGGAGAAAAGTCCAGGCTTGAAGCCTTTTTGGATTTATAATCTATCACCAGAACGTGATCGCCCCATCTGTCCACTCTGTCTATCACGCCGCGTAGCTTTACCGCGCGCCCCGCCGCCTGCACCGTGACGGCGGGAATGCCGCCGTCTTCAAAGCCGAAGCGCACTTCCGTGGCGCAGGGACGAAAACTTCCCGCCTTCATCTTTTCCGTGAGCGAGCCGATGATGAACACGGCGCGCTCGAACAGCCTTTCCAGCTCCGAACGCATGCCGGGCAAGCCTTTCAGATAAGAAAATTCCTCTCCGTTCAACGCCTCTTCATAGGCAAGGCGCACCTGCTCTCTCAGCCCTTCTCCCCAACTCTCAGGCTGCCTGTTTTCCTCAAAAAACTTTTCCAGCACCGCGTGCAGGAGCGTGCCCGAATCGCGCACATTGAGGCGGGCTTCTTCACGCTCTTTGGCTTTTATCACATAGTCCATGAAATACAAAAACGGGCAGGCGGCATAACGCTCCAAGGCGCTTGCCGAAGCGTAACCGCCCGCAAACACCTCGGCGGAGAGATCTCCGCCCGCAAAGGGCAGCTGCCTTCCTTCCGTCAGGTTGCGCACGTATTCCGCGCCGAACTTTTCGCTCACGTAAGAATAAAGGGCGTTGAAGTCGTGCCTCGTCAGCACATTGATGTTGTCGCGCCTCAGTCCGGCAAAAGAGATGAGCGCTGCCTTGGCGTTGCCCGCGCCGCCCAGATGCTGTGCCAGCGCCGGGAGCGAGTAGATCGCGACGGGCGTTTCCGGCGAAAAGTGTATTTCCAGACCAAAAAGCTCCGCTATCTCCTTGATCGCCGCGGAGGGCTGCGTCCGGTTGCCCGCCTTGTCCGAAGTGCTGTAACTGACATACAAGCATTTTTCCGGTTTGAGCAGCGTCATCAGCGCGGAAAGTTTGTAACTCAGACCACGTTCGCGCGCGTTGGGGTGCACGGGCGCGTCACACTTGTCCCACTCCTCGCAGTCGTTGTCGCTGAGCAGACCGTTATCCGCGCTCTCCGCCGGCAATTTTCCGATTGAAGCGCCCACCACGAACATATATCTGCAATTTTCGTAACGGCTCTCCCCCACCTGTCCCACGTAAACGCAGTCCAGAGAGAGCGGCACCGTGGATATCTGCCGCGCTTCTATGGCGGAGTTTATCACTTCCGCATAAACCTTGGGAGAGATCTTGTCCTCGCCGAACACCTCTTCCGCCGCCGCCACGATGGACGCGAGCGCCGCCACGCTCTGATCGTTGACCATGGCTTGCGCGGGATCGTCTTCTTGCAGCCGCTCCGTCAGCGCGGCGTTGCCCCTGACAAAATCGCAGCCGTTGAAAAAGTCCGTGACCGCCTTTGAATATTCCTCCGCCGAGGCGCGCGTCCTGCCGAACACGGCAAGCGGCGCCAGCAGACGCGCCAGACGGGCGCGCACGCCTTCCGCCTGCGCCATGTCTTCCAGCTCTATCTCAAAAGGACGGTCGAAAGCGCTCCGGTCCGCGCCCGCGTGTAGCACGTAATTTTCAAAGGCGTCCGCCTCGTCCGCCGTCACGCCCGTGAGCGGACATTTGACGAATTCCAGCACGTCGCGCCTGTTTTTGCCGTAAAGCACGGCGTTTATGCCACTTTGCAGCAGGCGCGCGCCGGCTGTCGCCGCCAGCGGAGATTTGGCGTCGAAGTAAACGGGTATGCCGAAGTCGGCAAACACCTTGTCCACCACGCCGACATATTCCGTCCTGTCACAGCACACCACGGCAAAATCACGATAACGTCTGCCTCTCATGACCGCGCCTTTGATCTGCCGCGCCACTTCTCTGATCTCGCTCTCCGCCGTGGGCGTGCAGAACAAGACCACGTTCCCGTTTGAAGTGAATTTTTTGCCGCCGTAACCGAACAGATTGGCTCCCAGCACGGCGAGGTCGCCTTTGAGCAGGCGATACTCGCGCACCTCCGTTTTTATGCCGGCTTCACGCGCCGCGTCCGTGAGGCGGGCAAGCGTGCCCAGCGGGTATATCCTGGCGTTGGGCGCGCTGCGGTCAGCGGGCAGGCAGAGGGTGAGGGAAAGACTGTGCACGGTCAGCTCGCGCACGATGTCTTCTTCCACGGCGGTGAAGCCGGTGAAGTCGGACACATAGACGTGCGCGTCGCGCCACTCCCCTTTTTTGACCGCTCCCAGCAGCAGTTCCAGCTTGGACTGATTGTCTTCCAGTCCGCCCAGCGCCGCCATGTATTCCCCGTATAAGAGGGCGATGTCCGCCGTTTTGAGCGCCGTTTTTCCTTTGAGCTTTTCCAGCGCGCTTTGCAATGCGGCATAAGTCACGCCCGAAGCGCGTATCTGCGAGAGCACGGCATACATTTCGTTGCAAAAGCCGGCGCGTGAAGAAGAGGCGGAAAAACATTTGAGCCTGTCACGGTTGCGCTCTATCACCTTGCGCAGCAGCATGACCTCCGAAAGGCTGTCCAAACAGCCCGCCCCCGCCCTTTCCAGGGCGTTGTCCGCCAGACGGCTGAAACTTGCCACTTCTATGTCAAAGGTGCCTTTAAGTCCCAGCTCGCGCAAAACGGCGCGCTCGTAAGAGAGCGTGAAACGATCGGGCACTATCACCAGATGGCGGGTGCCGCGGCGGTAATTCTTGCTCAGCTCTTCCGTGAGCGGGCGCGAAGTCAGACAATCCGTGAGAATGACGTTGAACATTACACTTATAATTTACCAAAGTAAGAGCGGAAGGTCAATATTTATCTTTGATTTTGTTTTGTAAATTTGCGCGGCTATGTTATAATATGCCTATGAAAAAGAAGATACTCTTGATTTTTGTCATTGCCGCGCTGGCGGCAACGGTCGTTACGGCGGCGGCGTGCGGCAACGGCACTCCCGCGCAATCCGTGCTTTTCAACTCCGCCTTTGAAGTGTGGGGCAAAGACGACGGCAAAGAAACGCTCACTTACGACGTGCTGCGCGGCGAAGACGTCATAGGCACCTTTGAGATGACGGGCGAATGCGTGAGCGGCGCGTCCCTCACCGTGGGCGCGGATACCGTGGAAAACGCCAACGGCATTTACTTCACTTCCCTCTTGCAGGTGAGCGAAACGATAGACGGCAAAACCGTGTCCACCACCACGCAGACGCAAACTCTGCTCGACACCGGCTTTAAGGTGCAGAAGTCTTACCGCAAAACGGTGACGCAGACGGGCGAAGAGAGCGTGACCAAAGAGATAAGCGGTTCTTATACGGACGACGATTACACATATTCCTACAAGGTGAACGGCGAAGAGATGAAAACGGGCGAAGTTTCGCACGGCAACTTCTCTTCTTCCGCCTATGTGGACAACGATTTTATTTATCAGGTGGCGCGCCTGGTCGCGGGCAGCGGACTTGCCTTTGACGTGCCTTATTACAATTACGACGAAAACGGCGACCTCTCCACCGTGACCATGGAAAACGTTTCCGCCGCCGTTACCGCCACCAATGCGGCGATCAAAGATCTGCGCGGCGATTTTACCGGCAGCGATACCAAGATCTATTACGGCACGCAGCTGAGCATTTCGCTCACGCGCGACTTCCCCGGCAGCGGCACTTCTTTCAGCTGTCACGTCATTTCCAGCGTGACGGAAAACGAAAAGAACACCGCTCTGCTTTACGCACTGCCGGCAAAGATCACGGAAGACGACATAACTTACGTGCTTACCAAGGAAACGAGAGATTAAAAAAACAATATATCGAAAAAGCGGCGCAAGCCGCTTTTTTCATGCCGCGCGGGGCACGGCGCCCGTTCTATCCGCGCGCCCTTTTTCATATACTTTTTTATGCCGAAAATATATATCAGAGCAAAAGGTTATCTGACCGTGAACGGACTGCCCTTTTCGGGCTGTTTGGAATGCGGCGCCAATGAGGATATCCTCGTCGCAAGCTGCCCCGGCGAAGGCTTTTTGCCCAATCTGTTCGCGCTGCGGGTGCGAAGGGGTGCGCTTTTGCCCTGCCCGCAAGCCAAAATCGTGTTTTGGGGCAAAGCGGCGGCGGAAGTTTTCCCCGCGGCGATACCTTATCTGCCGCCCTCTCCGCCCGTGCCGCGCCTGTGCCGCGAATTGAAGTGCGCGGGCAAAGCGCACCTTGTCACCGTCTTTACGCAGGGCGGATACTTTTTTACCGTGGAAACGGAAGAGGAGACCTTTACGCACGCCGTTCCGCTGCGCCAAGTGGACGGGCTGGACGTTTTTGCGGAAAACTGCGGGGGCGGGAGTTTGATATTCCTGTTCTTCCGCGGCGAAAAGCACTATGCGTTCTGTCTGTTTTACGACGGCGATTACCGCCCCGTGGCAAAATGCGTGTGCGCCGACGCCAAGCTGAGCGGCGGCAGACTGCTGCTCACCCATGAGCTGCGCGACATGCGCCGCCTTGCCGTGACGGAAGAATACGACCTCTTCTCCGGCAAGGCTCGGCTGCTCTCCCGCAGCTTTTCTTACCGCAAAGACCCGGTGGACTGCCCCGATCTGCTCCTTCCTTACGCCTATGCCGAAAGCGCCGTCTGCGGCGACGAGGACGCCTGCCGCCGCCTTTCGCGCGCGGACATGTTCGCGGTGATGAGCGACTGCGTCGCCCTTGCCGAACCGCCGCACCTGCGCACGGAAAAATATCAAACGGCGCTGCTCCGCCCCTGCGCGGGGGGATACAGCGCCGAACTTTACGCCTATGAAGTGGACGGCTTGATAAATGCCGTCAGGCGCGTGCCGCTCTGACTTATTGCAGGCGCTCGTCCGTGACGGTGAGGAACACGCTTGCGGAGATGCCCTGATAGAGCTTGATCTCTATCTCGTATCTGCCGATGAGTTTGACCGGCTCTTTGAGCACTATCTTCTTTTTATCGATGTCATAGCCCATGGCGGCGAGCGATTCGCTTATCTCCTTTGCCGTGACGGCGCCGAAGAGTTTGCCGTTTTCTCCGCACTTGACCTTGACGGTGACGCCCGTCCCCTGCAACTTGGCGGCGGTCTCTTTGGCGGCGGCTATCTCCTTTTGCCTGTCCGCTTCTTCCTTTTGCTTGCGCAGGCGGTATTCGTTGAGCACCTTGGGCGTTGCCTCCACGGCAAGCCCCTTTTTGATGAGAAAATTGCGCCCGAACCCGTCGTTCACCTCGATTATCTCATCGCGTTTGCCCTGCGCCTTCACGTCTTGCAACAGTAAAACTTTCATACTTCCTCCCCGATGTTCAAAAACTTTTTTATGCGTTCTATCGCCTTTTCCAGCTCATCGAGGGAATAGGCGTAGGACACGCGGATATTGTTCTCTCCGCCCTTGCCGAATGCCGAACCGGGCACCACCGCCACCTTTTGCGCTTTGAGCAGCGCGGAGGCGAACTCGTCGCCGTTCATGCCCGTGGACGCCACGGAAGGGAAGAGATAAAACGCGCCCTTGGCTTCAAAGCATTTAAGACCCATGGCGTTGAATTCGTGCAGCAGATAGCGGCGGCGGCAGTCGTATTCCGCGCGCATTTCCTCCACCGCTTCGTAATTGCTCTCCCTGCCCGTTTCCAAAGCCGCCAGCGCCGCGTGCTGCGCCATGGTGGGCGCGCACATGATGGTAAACTGGTGCACTTTGAGTATCTGATCCAATATTTCGCGCGGAGCGCAGGCGTAACCTATGCGCCAGCCCGTCATGGCAAACGCCTTGCTGAATCCGTTGAGCAGCACGGTGCGCTCGCGCATGCCTTCCAAAGAGGCGATGGACACGTGCTTGCCGCCATAGGTAAGCTCCGAATATATCTCGTCGGAGATGACCAAAAGGTCGTTTTCCAAAATGGTCTGCCTGATGTCTTCCAACTGCGCGCGCGTCATGATCCCGCCGGTGGGATTGTTGGGATAAGGCAGGATGATCGCCTTTGTCTTGGGCGTTATCGCCTTTTTCAGCAGGTCGGGAGTGACGATAAAGCCGTTCTCCTCCCTGCACTCCACGCCCACGGGCGTGCCGCCCGCCATGGTGACGCAGGGCGCGTAAGACACATAACTGGGCATGGGCACGAGCACCTCGTCGCCCGGATCGCAGACGGCGCGCAGTGTGATGTCTATCGCCTCGCTGGCGCCCACGGTGACCACTATCTCTTCCTTGTCGTAATGCACGCGGTAACGGGAAGCCAAATAGCGCGCGATCTCCTCGCGCAGTTTGGGCATGCCCTTGTTGGAAGTGTAATGGGTAAAGCCCCGCTGCACGGAGCGTATGCCCGCCTCGCTTATCTCCCAGGGCGTGCCGAAGTCAGGCTCTCCCACGCCCAGCGAAATGGCGTCTTTCATCTCGCTGACGATGTCGAAGAACTTGCGGATACCGCTGGGGGCGAT
This sequence comes from uncultured Christensenellaceae bacterium, assembly GCA_944380295.1. Classification (GTDB taxonomy): domain Bacteria; phylum Bacillota; class Clostridia; order Christensenellales; family UBA3700; genus Alloclostridium. The sequence continues at coordinate 36,975 of CALWHE010000013.1, read as the reverse complement.
CTCTCTTATCCTTTTGCTGACAAAATCTCTCATGGCTGCACCGGCAGTCTGCCGCCCCCGGTCTTGGTGGTGACCACGCCTTCCACCTTGTATTTTTTCAAAATGAAGTGGGTGGCGGTGGAGAGCACGCTCTCTATGGCGGAAAGTTTTTCCGATACGAACAAAGATATGCTGCGCAAAGACTTGCCCTCTATGAACACGGCAAGATCGAAATCGCCGCTGAAAAGATACACGCTCTTCACTTCCGGATAGCGGCAGATCTCTTCCGCGATGGCGTCAAAGCCCTTGGACTTTTGCGGCGTGACCTTTACTTCTATCATGGCGTGCACGCTGTCTCTGTCCAGCATCTCGTCATTGAGAATGGCGCTGTATTTGACGATCGCGCCGGAACTTTCCAACTGTGCGACGCGGTTTTTCACTTCCGCTTCGCTTTCTCCCAAGATGGCGGCGAGCTGCTTTGCCGAGCGGCGGCAGTCCTGAGTGAGCAGACCGAGCAATTCCTTGTTTTTATCCATAATATCACCTCGTGTTTTTCTTATTATAGCGCATTGCGCCCGCGTTTGCAAGAATAAATTTTACCGGCGGGCAAATAATAAGATAAAGGAGTGAAAAAATGGAAAATCTTCAATGTTTTTGTGCAAATTGCGAACACAACCACGCCTGCAAATGCGGCGCGGGCATCATCAACATGGACAAGAGCGGCGCTTGCCGCACGCGCCAGCGGCGCGGCACGGGGATGCTGGGACAAAAATTTGAAGCCGCTCAGGACTTTGCCCTGGCAAGCGACGTGAACACCTTGGTGCAATGCGATTGCACGGACTGCCTTTACAACAACAGCCGCCTGTGCAATTCTCCCGCCATCACCGTGCGCGACGGAGTGATGAAGACCAAGTGCATGACAAAAAAGGAAGTGTGAACCGCTTGCGCCGGACAAGGCGCGCGCCGTCACGCGCGGCAGAGAGCCGTAAAGGCAGGGGCGGCAGCCCCGCCTTTTCTTTTAAGCCGCATAAACGGCGCGGCGCTCACCTTGCCGCTTCTTTGATGAAATCGCACAACATGCTGTAACGGCGGGTGGTATAAGTGTTTGCCACCATGTTGGCGAGCGTTTCTTTGGCGCCCACCAGCACCACGGCGCTTTTGGCGCGCGTGACCGCGGTGTAAAGCAGGTTGCGCGTCATTATCATGTAATTGCCTTTGGCAAGCGCGATGACCACCACGGGAAATTCGCTGCCCTGCGATTTATGCACGCTCACGGCGTATGCGGGCTTTATCTGATCCAAGCTGCCCTGCGCGTATTTTGCCCTTTTGCCGTCTTCAAAGGTGACGGTGAGAGAAGGCTCCGCGGGATCCACGGCGGTGATGTAACCGATGTCGCCGTTATAAACGCCCGTGCCCGAGATGTGCTCCTGCGGGTCCACCCATTCCAGATCGTAATTGTTCATGGTGTGGATTATCTTGTCGCCCAGGCGCAGAGTGGTCATGCCCAGCTTTATCTCCGGCTTGCCCTTTTCCGGCGGATTGAGCGTTTCCTGCAATTTTTCGTTCATGTTTTCCACCCCTGCTATGCCTTTTTTCATCGGACAGAGCACCTGTATGCGGTTTGCCGGCAGTCCGGTGAAGCGGGGCAGGCGCGTGGTGACCATGTCTATCACCGTGCGCAAAATGTCTTCCGCGTCCTCGCAGGAAGAAAAGAAAAAGTCGCGGCTCTTGTTGTCCAGCACCGGCATTTTGCCGCTGTTGATGGCGTGCGCGTTGCTCACTATCAGACTGTGTTCGTCCTGGCGGTATATCTGCGTGAGATAAAAAACGGGCACCACGCCGCTTTTGATGACGTCCGCCAGCACGTTGCCCGCGCCCACGGACGGCAGCTGATCTTTATCCCCCACCATCACCATACCCGCGCCCGCTTTGAGGGAAGAAAGCAGCGCGCTGAACACATATTCGTCGCACATGCTCACCTCGTCCACGATCACCACGTCCGCGTCCGTTTTGGAATTTTCGTTAAAGGCAAAGGCGCCGCCCTCTCCGAAGGAGAGATCGAGCATGCGGTGAATGGTTTTTGCCTCTTCTCCCGTCGCCTCCGTCAGCCGCTTTGCCGCCCTGCCGGTGGGAGCGCAGAGCGCCACGTTTTTGCCGCGTGCGCGCAAGATGGAGATTATGCACTTGATGATGGTGGTCTTGCCCGTGCCCGGACCGCCCGTGACCACGCAAATGCCGTGCCTCAGGCTGCCTTCCACCGCTCTTTTTTGGTTCTCGTGCAGCTTGATTTTGTTTATGCGTTCGTATTCGGCGATGTCGTCCGCGGCGGAAATGTCCGCCGTGCGCCCCGTCTTGGCAAGCCGCGCGATGGTGCCGGCAATGGCGCGCTCCGACATGTAAAAACCCGTGAGCAACACCGCCACGTGTTCGCCGCGGTCTATGCAGGTTATCTTGCCCGCCACTTCCATGTCGTCGAGCACGCTCTCTATCACCGTTTCCGCGTCGAGGCGCTGCAAGTGCAAAAGTTTTTTGCACTCGCGCACCAACACGTCGCGCGGCAGATACGTGTGTCCGTTTTTATTGATGGCTTCTTTGAGCGTGTGCACCGCCGCCGCGGTGATGCGGAAGCGGCTGTCTTCCCTCACGCCCAGCCCGGAGGCTATTTTGTCCGCGGTCAAAAATCCCACGCCGTCCACGTCTTCCACCAACTTGTAGGGGTTGGTTTTCACCTGTTTTTGCGTGTCCGCCCCGTAAATTTTGTAGATCCTGATGGCGGTGTTGAGCCCGATGTCCAGATCCTGCAAAAACAAAATGGCGTCCTGCATGTCGCGCAGATAATGGAAAGACGTGTTGATCTCCATCGCCTTTTTCAAAGACACGCCCTTGACTTTGGCGAGCGCGGCGGGATCGTTTTCTATCACTTTGAGCGTATCGGCGCCGAACATGTCCACAATGGCGCGTGCGGTCACTTCCCCCACTCCCCTGAACAGCCCGCCGGCAAGATACCTGACGATGCTCTCTTCCGATGTGGGCTGGGCGATGGACACGCGCTCCACGGCAAACTGTTCGCCGAATTGGCGGTTGATGACATAGCGCCCTTCCAGCAGCAGTTCCTGCCCCTCCGCAACGGGCGGGAATTTTCCCACAGCCGTTAAGAGCTTGCCTTTGCAAGCAAGCTCCACCACGCTGTATCCGTTCTCTTCGTTGCGGAAGATTATCTCCGTTACGCTGCCTTTTATCTCCATTAAAGCCCCAAAGCCTCTTTGAGTTTTTCCGTCATGTCCGTGCGCTCCCAGGCAAAGCCTTCTCTGCCGAAGTGCCCGTAATCCGACGTGTTTTCATAGATGGGAGCGGCAAGCCCCAGCTTGTCTATGATCGCCGCCGGGCGCAGGTCGAACACCACCTGCACAGCCCGCGCCAGCGCCGCGTCGTCCACCTTGCCGGTGCCGAACGTATCTATGGTCACGCTGACCGGACTTGCCACGCCGATGGCGTAAGCCACCTGCATCTGACAGCGCTGCGCCAGCCCCGCCGCCACCACGTTTTTGCAGATGTAACGCGCCATATAGCACGCGCTCCTGTCCACCTTGGTGGGGTCTTTGCCGGAAAAAGCGCCGCCGCCGTGCGGGCAATAACCGCCGTATGTATCCACGATTATCTTTCTGCCCGTCACGCCCGAATCGCCCGCCGGACCGCCCAGCACGAATCTGCCGGTGGGATTGATGTAAAGTTTGGTGCTCTCGTCCATCATCTCGGCGGGGATCACGGCGTCTATCACCTCGCGTTTGACCGCCACGCGCAGATCTTCCATGCTCACCTCGGGAGAGTGCTGGGTGGACACCACCACCGCGTCTATGCCCGCGGGTCTGCCGCCCGCGTAACGCACGGTCACCTGCGCCTTGCCGTCCGGACGCAAAAAGGGCAAAATGCCGCTTTTGCGCACAAAAGTCAGCCGCTGCGTGAGCTTGTGCGCCAGAGAGATGGCAAGCGGCATGAGTTCGGGCGTTTCCGTGCAGGCATAACCGAACATCATGCCCTGGTCGCCCGCGCCCGTCTTGCCGTATTTATCGCTGCCGCCCTCCTTTTCTTCAAAAGAAGAGTCCACGCCCATGGCGATGTCGGGCGACTGTTTTTCTATGTTGCACACTATCTCCACGCCCTGCGCGTCAAAGCCCAGTTCGGGAGAATCGTAACCTATGTCTGCGATCACTCTGCGCGCCACGGCGGGCAGATCCACGCTGCCCTTGCCCGTTATCTCGCCCAGCATATACATATGCTCGCCCTTGCAGCACACTTCCAGCGCCACGCGGCTGGACGGATCTTGGGCAAGATAAGCGTCCAAAACCGCGTCCGCTATCCTGTCGCACACCTTGTCGGGGTGCCCTTCCGTTACGCTTTCACTGGTGAAAAGCCTGATGTTTTCCATTTTTCGCTCCGCTTATTTGGCTGCGGCTTCGTTCAGCTTGTCCACCAGATCGTCTACGTCCACGCCGTGAACGGCGGCGGCGTCTTCGATCGTTTCGCCGTGCGCTATCGCGCAGCCCAGGCAGTGCATGCCCATGCCGAAAAGCACTTCCGCTATCGCCTGCGAATTGCCGTGTTGTATCACGTCGCCGATAAGCATATCTTTGGTTATCTTCATATCATACCTCCGTGCCGCAGAGCGGCAAAAAATTGTTTTTTATCAGAAGAACAGGTAATATATCAAATACCCCACTCCCGCCAGCGCGGCAAGTCCCAAAAGCGCGGCGATAAACGCCCTCACCACGGACACGGGCGATTTGCCCGCCACCTTGCCGTTCCTGCCGTTGACCACAAAACCGTAATCTTTTTTGCGGTATTTATATCCGCTCACCCACAGCGGCGCCAGCATATATTCGTAAGTGGTGCCGTTGTAAGTAGGGAATATGTTTATGTAATCTTCCACGTCGTGCGGGTGGCGGCGGCGCACCAGATCGCGCAGATCGTTGCAGATCTTGCTCTGCGCCACCTCCCAGCTATCGTCCAGACCGGTGGAGTAACGCTCGGAAGAAAATCCGGAGAGGTATTCCTCTTCGTATTCCACCGCCGCGGGCATATCGAAGCCGCCTATCTTTTCCAACTGCTTTTGCGTGATCATCTTGCTCGCTTCTATGGTGAGATCGCGCACGTTGTAATTGAGCGAACCGCTCACGTGGAACCAGCGCGTCCTGGTGACGGTGCGCCTGTTTTTGCCCGAACCCACCGTGACGGTGTAATGCTGACCGAAGCGCGCTTCATAAGTGCAGAACACGTCGGAAGAAAACACCCATGTAGGGATATAAACGCCCTTCATGGGGGTGTGCTTGGCGTTCTTTTTCACCTTGTGCGGAGCAAAGATGCGCCTTTTCAGCCACTTGATGAAGGAAGCGTGCGCCTCTTTTTCCGTCAGCACAAAGGGCAATATCCCGTTCGGCTTCAAACCGGGGATCTGATCGGTGTCCGTTATCACCGGAGAACCGCAGAAGGGGCAGGTGTTTGCCGTTTCAAACTCTTTCAGCGTGATGGTGGCGCCGCAATTTTCGCAGCGCACGCTCTTCACTCCGCCCCACGCCTGATATGTGCTCTCGGAAAGACCGGTATAGGCGATGGGCGTCACCGGCTTGGGATCGGGCATGGGATATTTTGTGTCGCACGCCTCGCAGACAAGTTTGCGGGAGGCGGGATCGAACACCAGTTTACAGCCGCAATTTTCGCAGGAGAAAGTGTTTATGTCCACCCGCTGCGAAAGTCCGCGGTCGGTTTTTTCTTCGTCCGTGAGTTTGGTTATATCTTCTTGCATATCTCTTACAGCTTATTGCCGCATTCGGGACAGAACTTGGCGCCCGCCTTCAATTTGGCGCCGCACTTGGAGCACACCACCTGCATCGCCTGACCGCATTCGGGACAGAACTTGGCGCCCGCGGGCACGTTTGCGCCGCACTTGGGGCAAGGCTCGCCGTCTTCTTCTTCCATCTTCTGACCGCATTCGGGGCAGAATTTGGCGTCTTCTTCCACCTTGGCTCCGCATTTGGAGCATTTGATAAAGGTCTTGGAACCGGTCACGGGCGTGCCGCCCATGTTGTCCGCAAAGATCTTGCCCATGCCCAAGCCCGCGCCCAGACCTATGCCCGCGGAGGCAAGTCCGCCGGGATTTTTGGCTGCGTCGCGTATGGCGCCCAGCGTTTCCATCTGCGCATATCCCTGCATGCTGTCCGACATGATGCCCACATTGGTGCGTTTGTCCAGCATCTTTTCCACTTCTTCGGGCAGGGAGATGTTCTCTATATAAAAGTTTTTGACCTCTATGCCGTAATTGTCAAAGTATATCTTCAACTTTTCCAGCGCCGCGCGGGAGAGATCGTCATAATTGGCGGCAAGATCGAGCGCGGCTATCTTGCTCTCCGCCACCACGTTGGAAAGCGTGGAGCAGACGATGCTCTTGAATTGATTGGAAACGTCCGCCACCTTAAGACTGTCGGTGGAGCCGAACAGCTCCGTCATCGCCGTGGTGGGGCGGGCAACGGAAAAAGTATACGTGCCGTAGGCGCGGAAACGGATCATGCCGAAGTCTTTGTCACGCATCATCACCGGATTGCGCGTGCCCCACTTCTGATCGATGAACTGCTTGGTGGAGATGAAGTATATATCGCCGGTATAAGGGCTTTCCCAAGCGTATTTCCAGTTATAAAGCGCGGTAAGAATGGGAATGTTTTTGATGTCGTCCAGCTTGTATGTGCCGGGATCGAAAACGTCCGCCAGCTGCCCTTCCTTGATGAACATGGCGCGCTGACCCTCTCTGACCACCAGCTCGGAATTGCGCATGAATTCCTCCCTGTCTTCAAGCGGATATTTCCACACGATCACCTCGGGATCGACGTTTTCCCATTGAATGACCTTTCTGAATTGTCTTTTCAAAAAGTCGAACATATCTCTTCCTCCTTTTTCCTTGTAAGGCTATTATATTATACGCGCGCTTTTAAGTCAAGCAAAAGAAAAAGCAAAAGGGCGCCGCAGCGCGGCGCCCCGTGACGGTAAACTTCCGCTTACTTGAAATAACGCTCGTAAAGTCCTTTGAACGCCTTGCCGTGACGGGCTTCGTCGCGCGCCATCTCGTGCACGGTGTCGTGTATCGCGTCCAAGTTGAGCGCCTTGGCGCGCTTGGCAAGATCGGTCTTGCCCGCCGTGGCGCCGTTTTCCGCCTCTATGCGCATTTCCAAATTCTTTTTGGTGGAGTCGGTGATGACCTCTCCCAGCAGCTCGGCAAACTTGGCGGCATGCTCGGCTTCTTCCCAAGCCGCCTTTTCCCAATAAAGCCCTATCTCCGGATAACCTTCTCTGTGAGCCACCCTAGCCATAGCCAAATACATGCCCACTTCCGTGCACTCACCGTTGAAGTTGGCTCTGAGATCTTCCATGATGTCCTCGGGAGCGCCCTTAGCCACGCCCACGACATGCTCGGAAGCCCAGCTCATCTCGCCTTCCTGCTTCACGAATTTCTCCTTGGGAGCGCCGCATTGAGGGCACTTTGCGGGGGCCTCGTCACCCTCGTAAACATAGCCGCATACGCTGCATACGAATTTTGCCATAATTGTATCCTCCATATATTGTTTTTTATTGTTGCGCCAAAGCGCCGTTTTGCTTTTTTCTGCAATTTTCGCACACGCCGCCAAAGGTAAGCCCGTAACCGGTATAGCCCTTTTCCTGCGCCTCGTGCTCCAAAGCCAGTCTCAGCTCCGCGGAAGGAAAACTGTCTTCCACCGCGCCGCACACGCTGCAAACCATATGATTGTGCTGCTGCACGCGCGCGTCGAAGCGCGAACTTCCGAACGTCCCGCTCACCTCGATCGCCCTGCCGCTTGCTACCAGCCCGGCAAGATCGCGATAGACCGTGGCTTTGCTGATATTGGGCATTTGCTCGCGGCACTTCTCCCACACCCACTCCGCCGTGGGATGAGATGTGGTGGAGGCAAGCACCCTGTATATCAACTCGCGTTGCGCCGAATAATTGCTTTTCATGCTCTAATTCTATCACAAGAAAAATGCTTTGTCAACGAAAATAGGAATTATTCTCAATTTTTTTGCAAAACAAATTATCATTCTTCAAAATGCCTTGTATCTGCCTGTTCGATCAAAAAGAATTTATATTTTGTTTAATGCAAACGGCGGATCGCATGGTCCGCCGTTTGTTTGCTCTGTCAAGGGTTTTATCGGCTTTTGCGCGGCTGCGCGTTTTTTTAATCTTGACCGCGCGATATATCTGTGTTAAACTGGGTTCATAAAGGAGCAACGCTTATGTTACATGTCGGCACGCAAACTTTGCAGACAAAGCGCCTTGTCCTGCGCCCCTTCACCTTGGCGGACGCACCGGCGGCGTTTGAAAATTGGATGAGCGATGAGCTTGTCACGCCTTTTTTGACCTGGCAGCCCTATAAGGAGCTGTCTGCCGTGCGCGACACGCTGTCCGCTTGGACAAACGCTTACCGGCAAAAAGACTTTTATCTGTGGGCGATCGTCCTGCAAGCGACAATGCTGCCCGTGGGGTGCATAGACGCGCGCGTGATAGATGAAAAAGCCGCTTATATGCGCATAGGATATTGCCTTGGCAGCAAATGGTGGGGACAAGGGCTGATGACGGAAGCGCTGGGCGCGGTGATAAAGTTTTTGTTTGAAAAGCCGGGCGCAAACAGGATAGAAGCGCGCCACGATCCGAACAATCCCGCCTCCGCCGGCGTGATGAAAAAGTGCGGCATGCATTATGAAGCCACGCTCAAACAAGCCGCTTGGAGCAACGCCGGCATATACGATACGGCGGTTTATGCCATATTTATGTCCTGCGCCGCCGAACAAAATCAATAAGCGAATGCTATGTTCGGCGGCTCCGGACGTGAAATTTTTGCGCGGATATGTGTGAGCGTTAAGCGAACATTACTTCCGCGCAAAAGTGAAATGTTTTTGCCAACACATTGGCAAAAACGTGAAATGTGCCCTCAAACCGCAAAGCGACGAGAGGGCACGTGAAATGCACGACGATACAGCTCCGCGCTCGTCGTGCGTGGCGGCTGCCTGCGGCGCTATTCGAGTATAACGCTGCACCCGGAGCGCGGGGCGGTAGCGTGCCGCTGCACCCTGATTAAAGTGTAATAAAGCGCGGCAAAATCACACTTTTGCCAAGCGTTACCTCTAAAATGCGCTGTGCGCATTTTCCGAGTGAGCGGAGCACGCGAAGCGAATGAGGGCGGAAGAGGTGAATTTTTGCGGTAAGACCAAGCGCGATACGAGATTACGTCGCCCGCAAAAAGAGGGGAAACTACGCCTCAAAAAAATAAAACGGCGATATATTGCGCTTTATATCACCGCTTATCGTTTTATTTTTGAATGGCGGGGTGTCCCCTGGGGAAGCGAAAGAGGAAAAGGCAGTTTACGTTGTAAACGAAAACCGCCTTATCCTTTTTCTCTTTCGCTTATTTCAATTTCATTATTTCCCCCTGCTGCACATCGAATATAAGCGTATGCTCTTCACCCTTTTCCGTATAACGGACGTATATGTCGCGTTTGTTCAGATAATATGCTTCATGCACGGTGATCTGTTCGCCGTCAGTCACATAATTGTAAACACGCCATTGATCGGCGTTGTAACGATCCACGTCGTCAGACACAAAGATGAGATTGCCGAAGATCTTATTGATACGGGCGATGAGTTCGCGCTTTCTTGCGCTCATGGTGATATTGTAACTGCGGATGAGCACCACGTCCGGATCGTTGACGAACGCCCTGCCGTCCAGTTGGCGGCGGAAGATGGTGTTGTTCACGCCGTTGACGGTGGAAACGCGCTCGCGGTGCATCTTTTTCTCCGCGGGCAGATCTATCCATTTAAGCCCCACGTCCGCGCCGGTGCGGCAGAAGTCCACCTTGCCGAACGCCGGCCACATGGGCACGCCGCAGCCCAGGATAAGTTTTTCGCCGATTATTTCACGCAAAAAGTCCATGGCGTCGCACATGATCTCGCCGCGCGATCTGCCGTGATTGGGGATCTGACAGCAGCAATACAAAAAGTCCAGCTTGACCATATCGAAGCCCCAATCGTTCAAAACGGTGGAAAACACCTTTTTCAGATACTCCCTCACCTGCGGATGATAGATGTCCAAAGCGTAAAAACCGCCCCAGTTAAGCCCGGAAAACACCGGCTTGCCCTTGGCGTCTTTCACCAGCCAGTCGGGGTGCTCCTTGATGAGCTTGCTGTTTTTCTGCGCGCCGAAGGGCGCCAGCCACAAGCCCGCCTTGCTGCCCATCTCGTGGATCTTGTCCGTGAGCGGGCGCATGCCGCCGGAAAAATCCGCTTTGAGCGAAAGCCAATCGCCCACCGCCGTCTGGTAGCCGTCGTCTATCTGGAAAATATCGGGCGTGACGTTGTTTTTCCTGAACGAATTGATGTCGCGCTCTATCACCTTTTGCGAAATGCGCGAATAATAATTATACCAGGAAGTATAACCGAAAGCGTGCCTGACCCTGGGCGCGGGCACTTTCATGTCCGCAAACCATTTGTCGAAAACTTCATTGCCCGTGCCGGTATATTTGCGCACGTTGAACAGCTCGTATTCCCCCGCGATGGTCACCCCTTCAACGTCTTTTACGAATCTTAGGGTGGACGCCGTCACATCAAAATACATAAACGTATAACCGGTGCGCTCATTGAGCGAACCTATCAGCGTAAAGGTGTTGCCCTCACGCACATACGAATAGGAAACGCCGTGGAAAAAGCCCCTTTTGCCCGAATATTCGGCAAAGTTATAATCGCCGTAAGCGCACATCGATCTGCCGCCGAACAGCTTGGTCAGCCTGCCGATGTTGGGCAGCTTGTCATCGAGGTCAAATTCGCGCGTGTCCGTCCACGATTGATAGCCGTTGACCATTATTTTGGACTTGGGCGTGAAGTCGTAACCGGCGACAAATTCCGCCTTGCTTATTTTGATCGGACGATTTGCGCGCAAAACCGCGTAAACGCCGCAGCTCTTGTCCACTTGCAGGGAAAAATCTTCACAGCCTTCTTCCGAGTTGCAAACTTTTTTGCTGCCTTCGCATTCATACCATATCTTTATCATAACGTCACCCCACGAATATTCTTGTGCAAGGAGCAGTCCCCTTGATGATGTCCGCGATCTTATATTGCGGCGAAGCGATGAACACTTCCGTGCCGTTGGCGACGGGCGCTTTGATATATTCCAATTTGGCTCCCGCGCCGCCCGCGCCCTGCCTGCTGGCGCCCACGCACAGCTTTTGGCAGTTGCTCACGTTTTCTATCACCTCGTAAACGTCTTTGCCGCTTATTTTTTCTATCAAAGTGGAAGGATCGCCCGCTTTGGCGTATATGCCCAGCGTGCTGGTGAAAATTATCAGCCGGCGGCACTTGACCAGGCACGCCACCTGAGAGGCGGTCTCATCGTTGTCCAAACAATGCACCACCTTGCTCTCCGCCATACCGCTCTGCGTCAGCTTGCGTATTTCCAATTTGACTATCTCTTCACTGGAAAGCGGATCGTTATAATTGATAATGGGCACGGCGCCCTGCGCGGGACAGCGCAAAAGCAGCTCTTTGAGCAGCGCGCGCTTTTTTTCGTCGTTGAAGTGCTGATGTTCCACCAGCACCTGGCGCACGCCGAAGGAAGGATCGATATATCTGCGGTATTCCTGCATGAGTATCGCCTGCCCCTGCGCGGCGTAATCCGTCTTGTTGTGTTCGATGTCGCCGTCCAGCTGTTTGCCCGTGCGGCGGATATAATCTATCCTGCCTATCTCCGCCGCGCCGCTGCTCACCCAGATCATGCCCGGGTGCAGCTGGCGGGAGATGAACGCCAGCACGTTGTGGTCTATATCGTTGAATTTCTTGTTGACAAGAGCCATCGAGCCGACCTTGCCCACAAGTTCTACGTCAAACGCCCCCATTTGCCGTCTCCTCCAAAAAGTTGATTATCGCCTTTATGTTTTCTTCCACCTCGCCGCTGAGCAGCACGCTCATCTCGCACGCCACGGCGTAATTGGTGGCAAACGCTTCCACGTCCATGAATTTGCGCAATTTCACGTCTATGCGCCTGATGTCCACCCTGTCCTTTTGCGGGATAAAGGTGTAACAATTTCTGATTATCTCGTCCGCGCCCGTGCAAAAGATGAGTGCGGAAGACGCCATCGCCACCCCTTCAAACTCCGCCGCGTCCGCAAAGGTGCGGCGCATGGAATCCAAAAGAAAGTCGGGTCCGCCTTTGAGCAGCGCCTGCGCCGGCGTCACACCGCCCAGGCAATATTTGAGATAGGCGTCCAGATCCATATACTTCAAGCCCAGCTTGTTTGCCACGGCTTTGGCGATATATTCATTGGTCGCCTTATTACAGCCTATCACCGCAATGCTGTTTTTATACTCCTCAGGCTGCAATTTCCACCTCGTATCTGCGCCACGGCCGGCAGTAAACGCTTGCCGCCGCCGCGCCCCACGCCAAAGAAAAATCTTTATCGTCCGTTTTTTCTCCGTCTATGCGCAAGGTGCCGTCGCCGTCTATAAACACGCTGACGTTGCCGTCTTTTGCCGTTTCGTAAACATACTTGAAGCCGTTATAGTCGTCATCCGGGCTGACGTCGCGGTAATTTTCCAGCCTGCCCATCAGTTCGGGCGTGGGATGACCGTATTCGTTATCCGCACCGTAACTCACGATCGCGTATTCGCAGTCCACCGCGTCCAAAAAGCCGTCTACCGTGGAAGTTTTGGAGCCGTGGTGTCCCACTTTGAGCACATCCGCGTCCACATCGAGCACGCCGCGTTCGATAAGATATTCTTCATTGCGTTCGTTGGAATCGCCCGTCAGCACGATCGTCCTGTCCGCATACTCCAAAAAGCAGACGGGCGACACGCTGTTTTTTATCTCCGCGGAAGAGCTTTGCTTCACATTGGGATAATCTTCTTTCAGATAAGAATGGCAGTTCATCGTCCAATCTTTGCCCGAGATGACAAAGTCGCCCACCGTGTAATGCACCTCCGCTGCCGCAGCGTCGCCGCTTTCCGTGGTGTAAGTTTCCGCTTGAATGGCTTCCACGGTCTTCTCCCAGGTGGCGGACATGTCCGCGGCAACGCGCGGGATATAAATGTTTTCCACCTCATAGTCCGCCAAAATATCGGGCATATAGCGGATATGATCGTAATCGGAGTGCGTGATGAAAACATAGTCGAGGCTTGTCACGCCGCGCAGCTCCAAATGATCTTTCAATTCTTCATATGTGTTTTGCGAACCGAATTCGGATCCCGCGTCCATTATCATGGTCTGCCCGTCCGGGAACTGCAAAAAGATGCAGTCGCCCTGACCTATGTCTATCACCGTCATCTCCAAAGTGCCTTCAAGCGTGGGCTGAGTGGCGGGAGGATCTGATTTGCGGAATGCGGCAAAGAATTTTTCTTTGTATTCGTTGAACTTATCGGGAGCAACGGCGTAAAAAATGCCCAGCGCGATGGCGACGATCAGGACGATCGCCACCACCGCGATGAGAATATTTCTTGCCGTGTGTTTTTTAATGCTCCTTCTTTTTGCCATCAATCTTCCTCGCCGAAGTATTCCACCACCTTTTTCTTTCTCTCCGGACGGTTATCGCCGTGTTTGGTGAAGAACATGGTCACAAACGCCACCGCTATGCAGCAGATGCCGTAGACGAACAAAAACCCTTTCTGATCGTCGGACGTGTTGTCGAGGATGGCGCCGCCGATGATGGGGGTGATCGCCTGCGCCGTCATGGACGCCACGTAATAATATCCCGTATACTGTCCCACGTTGCTGCCCTTGGCAAGCTCCGTGACCATGGGCAGAGTGTTGACGTTGATGATGACAAGTCCGAAGCCCGCCACCAAAAAGCAGATGGTAAAGCCTATCTTCAAGCCGATGGCGCTCTTCATGCCGTCGTGCAGGAATATGCAGGGAATAAAAGCGCAGACCGCGATGATAACGCCCATGAGTATGGTCTTTTTGCGCCCGAACTTTGCCGCAAGGATAGCCACGGGCACCAGAGCTATGGCGCCGCCCGCGCCGTTGAGGATATTGATGATGCTGACAAAGCTATCGTCGAATTTCAAGATGGTGGTGGCGTAAGTGGTGAGGTGGGACTTGATGGCGTTCCAACCCATGAACCACATAAACACCGTGGCAAGTATCAGGAAGAGCGACCCCCTCTTTTCCTTGCCCAAAGGCTCATTGCAATGCACTTCCTCTTCGTCCACCACGCTCCAGCGCTTTTCTTCGTCATAGCGCATCTGCACAAACTTGTTCTCGCGCACCACGGACATAAAGGCGATGAGCATGAGCAGCATGATCGCGCCCAGCGTCACAAACAGCCAGATGTGCGAAGCGGAATATCTGTTCGGAGCCAGCTTGTTGTAAACGGTATAAATGATGATGGACACAAGTCCGCCGGCGCCGCCCATAAAAGTGATGAGCGCGTTCGCCTGCGAGCGCAGCGGCTTGGGCGTGACGTCCGGCATGAGTGCGATGGCGGGCGAACGATAAGAAGCCATCGCCACCAAAACCGCCAGCAGCATGATGATGAACGCCACCAAAAGCCCGATGTTCTCTCCCCTTACCTTAGCCGCGATAAGGCGCTGCGTTTCGTAAAAAGGAGTGAGGAAAGCGTCGTTATAGATCACGTTTTGATCGGCGGCAAGCTCTTTTATCGTGCCGTCCTTCAAGCCGTTGAACCATGTTTGGATATCGGCGTTCTGCCAGCCTGCGACAAAGGCGTCCATGCTCGCCTTTTCATCTCCCGCCCAATTGGAGCCGAACTGAACGACGTAATCGTAAACGGCGTTGGGATCGTCCATGTCGATTTTGGTGACAAGTCCGTATTCCACGTGTTCCACCACCGCCATGCATATCATGAACGCCACCGCCAACACGGTGCCCCACAGGATAAACGTGGTGCGTCTGCCGATTTTTGAGTTGCGCTTGTCGGACAAATGCCCGAAGAAGGGCAAGAGGAAAATGGCGAGCATGTTGTCAAGCGCCATTATCACGCCGTATTCCGTGTAAGACATGCCGAATACGCGCTGCAAGATGAGCGGCATTATGTAATCGTAAACTTCCCAGAAGCACATAATGCCCATAAAGGCAAAGCCCACAAACAAAGTGCGCTTGAAGTCCAGTTTCATCCGGTCTTCATTGGCAACCAGTCCTTTCTTTTTACCGAACATATTTTCCTCCCTTTACGTTCGAAGTCTGACCGATAATATAATACCATATTATTACGCGCGCAGTCAATGCGCGCGCGCAAAATAATGCGGCTTTAAGCGCGCTTGAACGCGCAAGGTATGTTTTGCCCGATTTTGCCGATAATAATATCAGTCTGACAAGGAGGGTGAATATGGCAAAGAACAAGCAAAACGCCGCCCGTTCCAAGGCGACGACGGAAAAAGCCAAAGCGGGCAAGTCCTGCGACGATTGCAAGGAATGCAAGTAACGCGCGGCTTTTGCCGATAAGAAGCGGCGGTTTATCCGCCGTTTTTTATTTGTCGAAAAACTTTACATAATCTTTATAAAAAAACTTTGTCAAATCGTTGACATACTCAAATCAGGGTGATATATTATTAGTGTCAAAACGAGAGGCGCTCCGGTGAGCGATAACCGCTTGACATGAAAAGCTCATAATTTTCCCCCTTATCATATAGGAAGGCGGCTGTTCGAAAGGACAGTCGCCTTTCTACATGACGCGCACATACCCCGCAAATAAGCGCGCCCGTTCTTGCCGGCGCGGCAAAGGGCGTGCGCTTGCTCTGCCGCCTCTCCCTCTTTTCCACGGCGCAGCGACGCCGCGTTTTGCCCGCGCCGCCGGCACGGGCGCATTTATCCGCCGCCGCGTGCAAAAACGATAAACCAATGTAAAATGCACTTTACAATTATAAAAAGTTATGTAAAATCCTCCGCTCGCCGGAGAAAAATCTTCTTGATATCGCCGGCGCGGCACGTCCGCGGACATATCGCGCTTACGTCCGCCTCTGTCCCGTCAGCTCCACGGACTTGCCGGGTTCCCGCATAAAAGCAAAACGCGCCCGAACAAGTCGGGCGCGAGATGAAAGACAGACTTTTTCAGTTGTTTTCCAGATATTCTTCGTAAGTGGTGAGCTTGTCGAACACTTTGGTGTTTTCTATCTCTATTATCCTGCCCGCCACCGTCTGCATGAGTTCCTGGTCGTGAGAGGCGAACATCAAGCCGCCCTTGAAGTTTATCATGCCCTTGTTGAGCGCGGTGATGGATTCCAGATCGAGGTGGTTGGTAGGCTCGTCCAAGATGATGAAGTTGCCCCCTTCCAGCATGAGTTTGGCAAGCATGCAACGCACCTTTTCTCCGCCGGAAAGCACCTTTGCCTTTTTCTTTGCCTCGTCGCCGGAAAAGAGCATCCTGCCCAGCCAGCTGCGCAGATAGGTTTCCGTGTGATCTTTGGAAAATCTGTCCAGCCACTCCACCAGGGTCAGATCACAGCCGTCGAAATAATCGTCATAATTTTGCGGCATATAGGTGGGGTTGATCGTTTTGCCCCACTTGAACGTGCCCGAATCCGCCTGTTCCTTGCCCATCAGAATGTCAAACAGCATGCTCAGCGCCGTGGTGCGCTCACTGATGAAAGCGATCTTTTCCCCACGCTGCACGGTGAAGGTGATGTCTTCAAAATATCCCTTTTTGCTCAGCCCGTCCACCGTGAGTATGTCTTTGCCCACTTCCTGCTCGAACTCGAAGTTGATATAGGGATAGCGGCGCAGAGAGGGTTTGATGTCGTTGAGCGTGAGCTTTTCCAGTTCCTTTTTGCGGGAAGTGGCTTGGCGCGATTTGCTGGCATTGGCGGCAAAGCGGGCGATAAAGTCCTGCAACTCCTTTGCCCTCTGCTCCGCCTTTTTGTTCGCCTCTTTCGCCTGGCGCGCCAAAAGCTGGTTGGTTTCATACCAGAAGTCATAGTTGCCCACATACATGTTTATCTTGCCGTAATCCACGTCGCAGATATGCGTGCACACCTTGTTGAGGAAGTGCCTGTTGTGGGACACGATGATCAGCGTGTTTTTGAAGTCGAGCAAAAAGTTTTCCAGCCAAATGACCGATTTGGCGTCCAGGTTGTTGGTCGGCTCGTCCAAAATGAGAATGTCCGGATCGCCGAACAGCGCCTGCGCCAGCAGCACTTTCACCTTTAACTTGGCGTCAAGGCTGCCCATCGCCTCTTCATGCAAACTCTCGTCTATCTTCAAAGCGTTCAGCAGTGACGCCGCGTCGCTCTCCGCTTCCCAGCCGCCCATCTCGGCAAATTCGTTTTCCAACTCCGCCGCGCGCTCTCCGTCCGCCTCCGTAAAGTCCTCTTTGGCGTAAAGGGCGTCTTTTTCGTCCATTATCTCCACCAGGCGCTTGTGCCCCATCAGCACGGTGCGCATGACGGAATATTCGTCAAAGTCGTTCTGATTCTGATGCAGCACGCTGATGCGCTCCCCTTTGCCGTGGGATACCGTGCCGCGCGTGGGTTCCAACTCCCCGGAAAGCACCTTCAAAAAGGTGGATTTGCCCGCGCCGTTGGCGCCGATGATGCCGTAACAATTCCCCTCGGTGAATTTGAGGTTCACGTCCTCAAACAACTTTCTGCCGCCGAATTGCAGCGTTAGATCGGTTACCTGTATCATTTTGCCTCCGAATATCTTATTTGAGCACGATCGCCGTGCCCAAAAACACCTTGTCTTTTTTACCTATATACAAATAAGCGTCCGCCTTTGCCACCGCCGTGAAGGTGAGCGCGTATTTTCCGCTTTCCGCCTTGCCCTGCGGCGCGGCGGCATACTCCTCACCCTTAAAAACGGCGGGCGCGCTTTCAAGGTATTCTCCGCCCGCCACTTGCAGCCGCGACAGATCCGCCTTGCCTTCCAGGGTGATAAACACCTGCGCCGTGACTATATCCTGCTCCCGCGAGGCGGAAAAGACCACCCCGTCCACCGTTATCTCCGCGCGCCCCGTTTGCACCGGCTCTCCCATCGCGTGAGTGACGGCCACGTCGTTTTTATCCACCAGCCACACGATGAGCACCACCGCGCCCACCACGATGAGCGTGCCCAAAATGAGCAGTATGTGGCGCACAAGCCGCTTTTTTTTGGCGTCTTCCACTTATTTTTTGAATACGGTGCGCGAGCCGGGCTTGACCAGTTCCAGCTTGCCTTCTTTGCACAGCGGGCACTCTTCCGGCTCATAAGACACCACGTCCATGCTGATGAGGTTGACGAATTTCACGCCGAAGTCCACCTTGCCGTTGCTCCTGTCCACCAGTGAAGCCACAGCCACCACTTCCGCGCCCAGCGAGCGCACCAGCGCGATGACCTCTTTGACCGAACCGCCCGTGGTGACCACGTCTTCCGTGACGATGAGTTTGGCGCCCTTTTCCACGGCAAAGCCGCGGCGCAGGGTCATCTCCCCGTTTTCGCGCTCGGCAAAAACGTTGGGCAAGCCCAGCTGGCGCGCCACTTCATAGCCCATGAGTATGCCGCCGATGGCGGGGGATATCACCATATCCGCTTTTATGCCCGCGGCGGTGAGTTTTTCCGCCAGAGCCGCGCACACCTTTTCCGCCTGCGCGGGCTGCACAAAGAGCTTGGCGCTCTGCATATAAGTATCGCTGTGCCTGCCCGAGGTCAGTTTGAAGTGACCTTTGAGGATAGCGCCCGTGCTGCGGTAAATTTCCAAAGCCTGTTCCTGTGTAAGCATGTTTTATCTCCTTTAATTGAGCTGCAAGGTGCCGACCAGAGCGTTGAGGTCCGCGTCGGTCTCCTGCGCGTATTTTTCCAGATCTTTTGCGATGGTGAACGCCGCGTAAGGATCGGACAGCGTTGCCGTGCCCACCTGAACGGCGCGCGCGCCGCAGATCATAAATTCCAGAACGTCCGTCCAGGAAGTGATGCCGCCCAGCCCTATAACGGGTATTTTGACGGCGTTGTAACACTCCCAAACCATGCGCAGCGCCACCGGCTTCACGCACGGTCCGGAAAGTCCGCCCGTGTTGTTGGCAAGTATCGGACGGCGCGTTTTGTAGTCCACCGCCATGCCCGTGAGCGTGTTTATCACGGAGATGGCGTCCGCGCCGCCGTCCTCCGCCGCCTTGGCGTTGTCCGCTATGCAAGACACGTTGGGCGTGAGCTTGGTTATCACCGGCTTGGAGCACGCCCTTTTCACCGTTTCCGTCACCTTACGCACGCTCTCCGGCTGCACGCCGAAAGCCATGCCGCCGCTGCGCACGTTGGGACAGGAAATGTTGAGTTCCACCATGTCCGCCCGGCTACCGCTTATCCTGCGCGCCATCTCTTCATAGTCTTCGAGTTTATGCCCCGCAATGTTGGCGATGACCACCGTGCCCTGCTCGGACAGCCACTTGTCGTAATGCTCCAAATAGTGATCAACGCCCGGATTTTGCAGTCCCACGCTGTTGAGCATGCCGGAAGGCGTTTCCGCCACGCGCGGCGAGGGATTGCCCTGCCGCTCTTCCACCGTAAGCCCCTTGGTGCACACGCCGCCCAGGGCGGAGAGAGGATAAAATTCCGCGTATTCTCTGCCAAAGCCGAAGGTGCCGCTGGCGGTGATAACGGGGTTTTTGAAGGTCACGCCCGCGATCGTCACGCTTGTGTTCACAATATCACCTCCCTCAGATCGAATACCGATCCGTCCGCGCACACGCGCAGATTTTTTTCGCCCTCTTTTGTCCGCACGCCGCAGGTGCACACCAAACAGGCGCCCACGCCGCAGCCCATGCGCTTTTCCAAAGACACGAACACGGGAATGTCCGCAAAAGCCGGCTCCTTTGCCAAAAGTTTATAGATTATCTCCGGACCGCAGCAGAAGATCGCGTCCGGTCTGACTTTGCCTTCCCTGACGTCCCGCGCCAGTATCTCCGTGACATAGCCCTTCCTGCCCAGGCTGCCGTTATCCGTGCACACCACGGTGGGACAGAGCGCGCTCATGCGTTCCGTAAGCACGGCTTTGCCCTTGTCCGCAAAGCCCAGATAAGCCGTGGGTCTTGCCTTTTTTGCCAGGCGCGCCACCAGCGGCAGCACCGCGCTGCCCATGCCTCCGCCCAGGAGCACGGGACGTTCAAAGGCGTCCGCGTCCCAGCCGTTGCCCAGCGGCAGCAGAACTTTCAGCTTTTCGCCCGGTTTATAAGAGGCAAGCTCCCTTGTGCCTGCGCCGACAAGCGCGTAACACACCGTTATCTCCTCTCCCTCGCAGTCGCACACGCAAAAGGGGCGGCGCAATATGCGTCCGCCGTCTTTCAGCTCAATATGCAAAAACTGCGCGCCTTTGGGCTGCACGCCCTCGGGACGGGAGAGAGTCATTTCATATATGCCGTCCGCAACGCGCTCGTTGCGCAGCACGGTGAGCAAAAAGTCGTTCATAAGCACCTTTTGATGTCCTCGCGCATATCTATCGCGGCGGCAAGCGCGGCCTGCGCAAAGTTTTTGCCGGCATATTTTTCCTTGCGATATGCGCACAATATGCCGCGCGAAGAATTGACTATGCCGCCCACGCCGTTTTTGAAGCACACGGCAAGGTCTTCCGCTTTTCCGCCCTGCGCGCCGTAGCCGGGAATGAGGAAAAACAGGTGCGGGTGTTTGGCGCGCACGTCCTCCGCCTGTTCGCGGTGAGTGGCGCCCACAACGGCTCCCACGCTCGAATAACCGTGCGTGCCGATGAGGTCTTTACCCCAGGCGTCCGTGAGATCCGCCACGCTGTCGTAAAGCGTTTTTCCGCTTTCGTATTTTTTGTCCTGCAACTCTCCGGAGGCGGGATTGGAAGTTTTTACCAGCACGAAAATGCCTTTGTCGTTTTTCTCGCACAGCTCTACGAACGGTTTGACGCCGTCCGTGCCCAAATAAGCATTCACTGTGACAAAATCCGCTTCAAAGGGCGCGCCCTTTTCCAAATATGCGCGCGCATACGCCGCCGCGGTGGAGCCGATATCGTTGCGCTTGACGTCCGCGATCGTGTATATCCCCTTCTGCTTGGCGTAAGCCAGCGTGTCGCGGAAAGCCGCCATGCCCTCGGCGCCGTATTGCTCGTAATAAGCCACCTGCACCTTGACCGCCGGGATGACGGGCGCAAGCGCGTCTATCAGCGCAAAATTAAAGTCGCAGATCCGCTTGGCGCTCTCTGCCAAAGAGGTGCACTTTGCCCGCTCTTCTTCGGGAAGATAGTCCACGCAGGTGTCCAGTCCGATCACGGACGGATTGCCGTCTTTTGCCGCAATGGCGTTTATCAGTTCGTCTATTATCATATCTCCTCCCTGCGGGCGTAAACCACCTTTCCGCCCACCAAAGTATATTCCACTCTGCCCTTATAGGTCTTGCCGGCAAAGGGAGTGTTTTTGCCCTTGCTGGCGAATTTCTGCGGATCCACCGTCCATTCCGCCCCGTTGTCCACCAGGGTGATGTCCGCCAGTCCGCCCTTTTCCAGTCTGCCGCATTCCACGCCCAGTATGGCGGCGGGGTTATACGTCATCAGCTCGCTCAGCCTCTCCTGCGTGATCGTCCCGCTCTCCACCAGCGTGGTGTAACACACGGCATAAGACGTTTCCAGTCCGCTGATGCCGTTGGGCGCGTCATACATGCCGCCGTCTTTGTCTTCTTTGCTGTGCGGCGCGTGGTCGGTGACTATGCAGTCCGCCGTGCCGTCTTTTATCGCCGCTATCACCGCCAGCCTGTCTTTTTCCGTGCGCAGGGGCGGATTCACCTTGGCGGCGGTGTTATACCCGGCTATCTCCGCGTCTGTAAGCGCGATGTAATGCGGGCAGGTCTCGCACGTCACCTTCACGCCCCTTGCCTTGGCTTCGCGTATCAGCTGCATGCCGCCGCGCGTGCTCACGTGCGCCAAGTGCAGAGGCGCGTCATAAACTTCGGAGAGCACGATGTTGCGCGCTATCTCCGCGTCCTCCGCGGCGTTGGAGATACCCGGCAGCCCCAAAAGATTGGCGTTTTCCCCTTCGTTGACCACGCCTCCTTCCGCCAAAGACTTATCCTCGCAATGCTCTATCAGCGTCAAGCCGAAAGTGGCGGCGTATAAGAGCGCGTTTTTCATCATGCGGCTGTCCGATACGGGCACGCCGTCATCACTGAACGCCACCGCGCCCGCGTCTTTGAGCTTTTTCATTTCGGAAAGCTGCTCTCCTTTTTCGCCCTGTGTGATGGCGGCAACGGGATATACCCGGCATTTGTCCGCCTGCGCGGCGCGCATGAGGATATATTTCACCAGATACGGGCTGTCTGTCACCGGCTTGGTGTTGGGCATGCAGGCAACGGCGGTAAATCCGCCGCGCACCGCCGCCGCGCAGCCGCTCTCTATGTCCTCTTTATACTCAAAGCCCGGCTCGCGCAGATGCACGTGCATGTCTATGAACCCGGGCAGCGCCGTCAGTCCCGTGCCGTCTATCACGGTGACGCCCTTGCCCGTGCGCGTCGCCTTGCCGATGCTCCTGATGCGCCCGTCTTCTATGACGATGTTTACCTGTTTGCCCTTTACGCTTACGTTGTTTATCGCGGTGACCATATCAAAGCTCCTTGTTTATCAGCATATCCAAAAGCGCCATGCGCACGCACAATCCGCCCGTGACCTGTTCGTCTTTGAGGCAAATATCCGTATCCAGCACGTCGTGGGAGAGTTCCACGCCGCGGTTGACCGGACCGGGATGCATGATCACTGCGCCGGGAGCGGCGAGTTCCATCACCTTTTTGTTCAGTCCGAAATATCTGTTGTATTCCCCCGCGGAAGGGAACAGCCCGCCTTTCATGCGTTCCAGCTGTATGCGCAGCGCCATCACCACGTCGCAGCCTTCCAGCGCTTCTTCCATGCTCGAACACACCGTGCAAGGCATCGCCTCCAAACCCTCGGGCAGCAGCGTTTTGGGTCCGAACAGCCTGACCTGCATGCCCAAAAGGGACATGGCGTAAATATTGCTGCGCGCCACGCGGCTGTGCCTTATGTCGCCCACGATAGCCGCTCTTCTGCCGGCGAGCGTGCCCAAATGCCGGCGCGCCGTGAACATGTCCAAGAGCGCCTGCGTGGGATGGGCGTGCAACCCGTCGCCGCCGTTGATGACGTGCGCCCTCACCCAGCCCGCCAGGCGGTGAGGCGCGCCCGACTGGGCGTGGCGCATGACTATCACGTCGGGATACATGGCGTCGAGCGTGAGCGCGGTGTCTTTGAGCGATTCCCCTTTTTGCACGCTGGACGCGCCCACGGAGATGTTCACCACTTCCGCGCCCAGATATTTGGCGGCGGATTCGAACGAAGTGCGAGTGCGCGTGGAATTTTCGTAAAACAGCGTGATGACCGACCTGTCTTTGAGCTTGGGAAAAGGTTTTTTACCGGCGGTGACGAGGGAAAAATATTCGTCCGCGCGGTCTAAAACGGCGTTGATCTGTTCGGGACAAAGTCCCCTGATTTGAAGTAAATCTTTCATGCCCGCTTTCCTTGCGTTTTTTATATATTAACACACGCACGCATAAGTTGGCAAGTAAAAGCGAGAGATGTCCTCACAAGCGGCGCCGCTCTTCCCCGCGAGGCAAAAACAGGCGCGCCTTTGTCATTTTCCGCAAACGGGACAGACATATCCCCGCCCGTGCGCGAACCGCAAAAAACAAAGCGCCGCAAAACCGCGGCGCCGCAGATATCCCGCGCAAAGAAACGCTGCGCGCGGAATATGAAAAAAGCGGCTTCCGCCGCTTTTCACTCACTCCTCGCTGATAGCTTCAACGGGGCAGCCGGAAGCGCAAGCGCCGCAGGATAAGCACTTTTCCGGGTCGATGGCAAACTGATCGCCGTCGGCGCTGATAGCCTCTACGGGGCAGGTGCCGGCGCATGCTCCGCAGCCGATGCACTTTTCCTTATCTATCACAAAAGCCATTGTCGTAACCTCCATATATTCGGCATTACGCCGTCATTTTTTATTATTATAACACGGCGGCGCGAATAAGTAAATGTTTCAGACAAAAAAAGGCGTAAGTTAAGCGCGGTTTTTTTGCAGCAGATCGCAAAGTTCGGATAAACTTTCGGGGATACATATCGCGTCAGGCGCTCTTGTCTTTGAAGATGACGTCGCTTTTGATAAAGCCCTTGTCTATCAGCTCCCGCCTGTCAAAGCCGCCCTTCAAAAGCTCTTCGTTGTCCAAAACGGCGTCCGCCGCAATGCCGCGTCTGAGCGCCAGCCGCTCCGCCGCCGCGTCAAACAGCCGCTGCGCCCGCCTCAGTGCCCTGTCGCTACGCACTTTTACCATCACGGGCGTTAAGGCATACTGTTTCACTCCGCTCATATCCTTGGCGAAAAAGCGCTTTTCCACCCCCTCCGGCTCCAAAGCAAAGTATATCTTCAAGGTGTTGCCCGCCACTTTCAGGCGCGCCAGGGGCTTTTTCCCCGCATAAAAATTTTCGCCCGCCCAGCTTATGCGGCTGCGCACCTTTTCATAAGACAATGCGTATTCCTTAAAGGCGCGGTAATGCCCTTTTGTCCTCTCCGCGCTCATGGCGAGCCGGGCGGTGAAGGAATTGCGGCAGCGCAGGCGCGCGTCTATCTCTTCTATCTCCGCCAAAGCCTCGCCCGCGGGGAGCAAGGGCGGGATAAAGGGCGCTTCCAAACACAGTCCGCGCTCTTCTTCCGCCGCTGCCGCCTCGGAAAAAGCGCGCCTCTTTCCGCGCAGCGTCACGAGCGGCAAGATCAGCATCGCCGCCAGTTCCGCGCAGGCGATATAAAGCCCCGCCGGATAAAAAAGCATTGCGGAAGAAAAGGGGAAAAAGGCAAATGCCGCCTCTTTTTTTCTGCTCTTGCCCAGACGCGCCAAGAGCAGCGCTTCCGCGCAGAGCGCCAACGCCAGCGCCCCGTCAAGGATCACCCAAAACCACTTCTCCGCCGCCTCGCGCAGCGCCGCGGACGCGGGAGCGTAACGCGCCGTGAGCGTGATATCTCCCACACTGCCGACGGGAATGACGTCCAACACGTTGCCGTCTTTATCCGCCCAGCCCTGCAAGGTCATGCCGTCCAAAAGCACGTCGTCTTTGCCGGGCAGGGTCACCTCGTCCAGCACCGTGTAAGTGAGCGCGGGCGCGATGTCCGCGGCGAAAGTTCCCCCGCCCAGATCGAAGGTTATCGTGTAAGTTATCAGCTCCCGCCGCGCGTAAAGGCGCATGTCCGCGCCGGCGGCGGCGCGCTCCACCAGGCTGCCGCCCTCGGGTGCGGTGAACCAACCTTCAAAGGTATATCCCGCCTTTTCCGGCTGCGGAAGCAATGCGGAAAGGAGCGGCTGTATGCTCACCTCGCCCATGTCTTCAAGCACCAAAAGATCGTGCGTCATCAGATGGTCGTCCCAATCGAGATAAGCATTTTTTGGCGATATGAGTGCGTTAAGTCGCGGGTAGGCGCCCCAATTCGCGCCGCCGCCCTCAAAGACGGAATAAGCGGAAGAGAGCTTTTTTCTTGTCAACTCTCCCGTGTCGAGCGCCTCTATGTCCAGCACGGCGTTGCCCGCCTGCGAATAACCGCGGTCGCACTTTTCCCGGTGATACGCGCAGCCGAGCACGCTGCCGCGCCCCGCGTATCCCGTTATGCCGCCTCTGCCCGTGCAGTCCACTTCCGCAACGGCATAACAGTTTTCCACACTGCCGTCATAGTCGTTGGTGGCGCAGATACCGCCGGCGAACCGTCCTTCTCCCTGCGCGCGCACCGCGCCTAGATGATAACAGTTGAGTATCACTCCCCTGTTTTCCCCCACCACGCCGCCGGCATAATTGTCCGCCGTCACGGAGCCGACGTGGTAGCACTCTTCCGCCCTGCCTCTGTCATTGAAGCCTATCACGCCGCCCACCGCCTGCTCTCCGCGAATATCGCCCTGCACGCCCAGGCGGCGCACTACGCCGCCGGCAAGATAGCCCACGGGCGCGGTGTGATCTCCGCCCGTAATATCCGCGTAAATTATGTGTCCGCCCCCGTCCAGCGTGCCGCAAAACGGAGTTTCTTTATCGCCGAGCGGCATTATCTGTCCGCTTATGTCACGGGTGAGAGAGAGCGTTTTGCCGAAAAAGTTCTCGCCCGCCGCTATGCGCGCGGCATACTCGTTCCACTCCTGCGCGGACGATATGTAATAATTCCCTTCTTCCGCCTCGGCTTGCGGCAGACACAGCAAAACCGCGCACACCGTCAAGGCGCACGCGGCAAGAATGGATATCGATCTTCTGACAGCGCTCATAAGCCCTCCTCGTAAGCGGGGGCAGAACGCGCTTACTTTTTATTCCGTTTCTTCGGGCGGGTCTTTTTCCTCCGCGCTCTCCTCGCGGCGCAGAGGCTCGAACTCGCCCAACTTGTAGACCTTGATCTCTATGCCGCCGTCTTTGTTCTCCAAGCTGGCGCGTATCTGCCGTTTCAGCAGGTCTACGCCTTCCACTTTAACACTTCCGTCCGCGGTTTTTACACGGCTGCCAATCTTTGGCATAAGTTTGCAAGTTTCGGCATAATAATCGTTCTCATAGCGCAAACAGCACATCAGCTTGCCGCACATGCCGCTCACCTTGGTAGGGTTGAGCGAAAGATTTTGATTTTTTGCCATCTTCACGGTGACTTTTTCGTATTCGTTCAGATAAGTTATGCAGCAGCACGGCATGCCGCAGGGCGCCAGCGAACCGCGCAGACGTATGTCGTCGCGCTCGTAGATCTGCCTCAGCTCTATGCGCGTGTGCAGCGCTCCGGCAATGTCCCTGACCAGCTCGCGGAAATCCACCCTGCCGTCCGCGGTGAAAAAGATGGTGACCTTGCTGCGGTCAAAGGCGTATTCCGCCCCCACCAGCTTCATGCTCAGCTTGTGTTTTTCCACCTTTTGCGCGGTGACTTTGAGCGCTTCTTTGCCCAGCTGTTCGTTTTCCGCGGCACGGCGATCGTCTTCCGGCGTGGCTTTTCTCACCACCGGTTTGAGCGGCGAGGACACCTCTTTTTCCTCCACCTGCGTGTTGGCGATGCTCACCGTGCCGTATTCCTGTCCGCGCGCGGTCTCCACCACCACGCCGTCGCCCACATGCAAAACGAGCGTGCCCGGATCGAAATAATATGTTTTGCCGTTGTTTTTGAACCTTACTCCCACTATCATCGGCGACATTTATACTTGACCTCCAAAATTCCGAATAAAAGGGTGTCCGACACCGCGGACGGGGCGCAGTTGCTCTCCAAGCGTTTGCGGCAGTCGTTGACCAAATACTCCGCGTCCGCCAGGGCGGCATAATTGAAATCTTCCGCTATGCCGGCAATGCCGCCTCCGCCGTCTGTCAGCCCTCTTTTGTATTTTCCCACCATATCGAGCACTATCTCCATGACGTCCAGACGGCGCTTGACGTGCTCTTTATCCTGCGCCGCGCGCGCCGTTTCGCCCGGCACGTCCGAACTTTTTTTCATCGCCCCCAAAAGCGCGACCACGTTGTCCGCTTCCACGGCAAAACTCTCGTCCGCCGCCAGCGCCAAGGCGCGGGAAATGCTGCCTCCCGCATACGCCGCCGCGCTGCGCACCGCCGGACCGTCGCCGTATTCCGCCCTCAGCGCCTCTTGCAGTCTGCCCTGCTCCACGCCGTTATAATTTAACTTTTTGCAGCGTGACTTCAAAGTTTCCGCCACCGCGGAAGGCTTGGTGACGCCAAAGAGGAAGATCACCCCTTCCGGCGGTTCTTCCACCGTTTTGAGCAGTTTGTTCTGCGCGGGCGCGCCCGTCTTGTCCAGCGCAAACACCGCATATATCTTCACACCGCCCTCCACGGAAAATTTGGCGCTGTCTTCTATCAGCTCCTCCACGTCCTTGACCGTGAGCGCTCCCTCGTAAAAACGCACGTCCGGGTGCACGCCCCCGTTCAGCGCGAGGCAGGCGGGACATTCCCCGCAGCCGCCCTTTTTGCACACTATTATCTCCGCCATGCGGCGCAAGATCCATTCCATGGCGACGGGATCGTCGCCGAAGAGCGCGTAAGCGTGCGAAAGCGCGCCTTCTTCTTTATCCCTGCGCAGCAGTTCCAGGGGACGCGAATCGTCCAAAAGTCTTTTCAGATCCGTCATATCACGCCCCTCTCTTTTAGCGCTTTCACCACGCGTTCGTGCACGTCGGCGATATCTCCGCCCGCCGGCACGCAGACGATGCGCCGCGCATATCTTTCCGCCGCCAGCTTATAGCCGGCATACACGCGGCGATGGAAGTCCATACCCTCCTGTTCCAGCCTGTCTTCTCCGTCCGCGCCGCCCTTGCGCAAAAACGCCGCCACCGGATCCAAATCGAAAAAGATGGTCAGGTCGGGTTCCAGTCCCGCGCAGGCTATCTCGTTGAGGCGCTCCACCGCCTCCGCGCCCAAACCGCGCGCGCAGCCCTGATAGGCAAAAGTGGAGTCCGTAAACCGGTCGCAAAACACCGTTTTGCCCTCAGCCAGGGCGGGCTTTATCACTTCTTCCACCAGCTGTGCGCGCGCCGCCGAATATAGCAGCACTTCACACACGGCGCTCATGCCCTTGTTTTGTATGTCCAAAATGACCGAGCGGATGCGCTCGGAGATGGCGGTGCCGCCCGGTTCGCGCAAAAAAAGCACGTCGCCGCTGCCGGCAAACATCTCTTTGAGCAAGGCTATCTGCGTGGATTTGCCCACGCCCTCGCATCCTTCCACGGTGATGAATTTTCCCTTACGCATAAACTTATTCTAACACAACAACGCGCCCGTATGCAAGCCCAAAAAGGCGCGCTTGATTTTCCGCCACAAACTTTGCCGCTTTTTTGTCTATTATCTCTCCGCGCCTTATCTGCGGCACGCCGGGCGGATAAAGCCCCATGTCCGCGCCAGCTATGCGCCCCTGACACTCCTCCACACGGCAAAACGCCGTTTTTTTGCCGCGCACGTCCGCCCTTTGCAGGCAAAATCCCTCGCTCCGCTTTAAGCGCGGACAGGATATCTGCGCCAACGCCGCGCACAAATAGTCCAGACGGGTATAATTGAACTTGGTCAAAATGAGGATCAGTTTGTCCTCAAAAGCCGCCTCGCAATATATGCCTTGCCCGTTCAAGCCTACCAGCGCCGCCTGCGCGTCGCCCGGACACTTGATCACCAGCCGCGAAAGGTCGTCGGAAGGCACGCGCTCGCAGCCGGGCGGCAAAAGCAGTTTTTTGACCGCCGCGTTTATGGCGCGATAATAACTTTCTCCGCGCTCCTGCCACACCGCACGCGCGCGGTCCATGCTCGCCATCACCAGATAAGAAGGAGAGGTGGTGTGCACCAGCCCGCGATATACCGCGCACTCATCGGCGGCTTCACCGTTCGCGCACAGCACGGCGCCGCCAGTGTAGACTTCCATCGTCTTGTGCATGCTCACAAAACATAAGTCGGCAACGCTCGTCAGACTGCGCGGCAGCAGCGATGAAAAGGGAAAATGCGCCCCGTGCGCGCTGTCCGCCACGCTGATCACCCCGTATTTTTTGCAGAGCGCCGCCTTTTCCTCTCCGCCCAAAGTGTTGCCGAAGTAATCGGGCGACGTGAAAAACAGGCTGCCCGCGCCCCGTTTGAGGCGCTCTTCCAGCTGCTCTTCCGGCACATATTCCGCGCTCAGCCCCAAAAGCTGCAAGCCGCCGAAAAAGCTCTTGTGCATTTTGCCCGTATACAATATATCTCCGCGCGTGCGCGCGAAGGCGAGCGCGGCGTGCATGCAGCCGGTTGAACCGGTGGTGAACATATAGGCGCGGCGGCAGCCGCACGCCTGCGCCAAAAGCTCTTCCGCCTGCGCGATCGCGCCGCGGGGGGCGTGCAGATCGTCCAGCCCTTCCAGTTCCGTCAGATCGAAGGGCGCGCCCGCCAAAAGTCCGCTCCTTTTGCCGTGGCCGGTGTGCCCGGGCATGTGGAAGCGCACTTTATCCCTCTTTGACAGACAAAGCACCGCCCGATAAAGCGGTGCTTTGCCGATATACTCGTCCGTATTTTTCATTGCTCCTTTTTGATGGGCTTCATGGTGGGGAAGAGCAAAACGTCCCTGATACTGGGCTGATCGGTGAAGAACATCACCATTCTGTCCACGCCTATGCCCAGACCGCCCGTGGGAGGCAAACCATACATCAGCGCGTTGACGTAATCTTCATCCATCATCTGCGCTTCGTCGTCGCCCTTCTGGCGCTCCCTGACCTGCGCCAGGAATCTCTCTTTCTGATCGAGCGGATCGTTCAGCTCGGAGAAGGCGTTGCCCATCTCGCGCGCGGTGATGAAAAATTCAAACCGCTCCGTGAGGCGGGGGTCGGAAGCCTTTTTCTTGGCGAGCGGCGACACTTCCACCGGATAATCCAGAATAAAGGTGGGCTGCACCAGCTTTTCTTCCACCACCCTGTCGAACACCTCGTAAAGCAGTCTGCCCCAGGTGAGCTCCTTGGGCAGTTCCACGCCCGCCGCCTTCACCTGCTCGGCAAGCGCCGCTACATCGGAAGTGGCTTCGAAATCTATGCCGGCATACTCCTTGACCGCCTGCGTCATGGTCAGACGGCGCCACGGGGAAGTCAAGTCCACCTCCGTGCCCTGATACGTTATCTTGCGCGTGCCGCACACGGTGTCCGCGATATAGCCGAACATGTTTTCCGTGATCTCCATCATGGTGTTGTAATCGGCATACGCCTGATAAAGTTCCACCGTGGTGAATTCCGGATTGTGCTTGGGATCCATGCCCTCGTTGCGGAAAAGCCTGCCTATCTCATACACCTTTTCAAAGCCGCCCACGATCAGCCTTTTCAGATAAAGTTCGGGCGCGATGCGCATGAACATGTCCAGATCCAAAGTGTTGTGGTGCGTGACAAAGGGGCGCGCGGACGCGCCGCCGGCAATGGTGTTCAAAATGGGCGTTTCCACTTCGATAAAGCCCAACCCGTCCAAAAAGCTGCGTATACAGCCGATGATGCGGCTGCGCTTGACAAACACTTCCTTTACTTCCGGATTGGCGATGAGATCCACGTATCTCTGACGGTAGCGCGTGTCGGTATCCTTCAAGCCGTGATACTTCTCCGGCAGAGGCATGAGCGATTTTGCCAGCAGCGTGAGCTTGTGCACATGCACGGAAATCTCGCCCGTCTTGGTGGTGAACACCGTGCCGCTCACGCCGATGATGTCGCCGATGTCCGACTTTTTGAAGCCGGCATACGCCTCGTCGCCCAGATCGTCTCTGCTCACATACAATTGAATGGAGCCGGAAAAGTCCGCGAGCTTGGCAAAGCTGGCTTTGCCCATCACGCGCTTTGCCGTCATGCGTCCGGCAAGTTTGACTTCCCTGCCCTCGTATGCGGCGTAATCGGACTTTATGTCCGCGCTTTCGCAGTCTTTGTCAAATCGCACCACGGCAAAAGGATCCCTGCCCTCCGCCACTAGGGCGGCGAGCTTTTCTCTGCGTATGCGAATGGCTTCGCCCAGTTCCTTCAATTCTTCGTTATCCATCGTTTTTCCTTTTTATTTTATTTCCGTTATCTTTACCTTATAAGGCTCCGCCACGTCCGTCACGTCCACCACGGCGCCCTTCTTCTTGCCCAAAATGGCGCGAGCAAGAGGAGATTCGTTGCTCAGCTTGTGCTCGCTGAAAGAAGCCTCGCTGGTGCCCACGATCGTCCACTCTTCTTCTTCGTCATACGCCATGTCCAAAATGGTCACCGTGCAGCCTATGGTCACGGCTTTTCCGCCCTGCACTTCCTCTATCACCACGGCGTTTTCTATTTCCGTTTCCGTCTTTTTGATCTCGGCTTCTATCATCGCCTGTTCGTCTTTTGCCGCGTCGTATTCCGCGTTTTCGGAAAGGTCGCCGTATTCGCGCGCCTGTTTGATCCTTTCGGACGCTTCCAGCCTCTTTACCGTTTTGAGTTCGTTGAGTTTTGCTTTGAGCTCGTCAAGCCCTTTTTGAGTTATATAAAACTCATTTGCCATGATCTTCTTACCCCTCCTGTCGGTTGTTCATATAGTAGCAGAGCACATAAAGGCTCTCGCTCATGGATATGTTTTCCACCAGCACGTCGCCGGGCAGCGCCAGCTCCGTGGGTGCAAAATTCCAAATGTTCTTCACGCCCGCGTCCACCACCTCGGCAGCCACCTGCGCCGCCGCCTTGCCGGGCGTGGCTATCACGGCGATGTCCACAGGGTTTTTGCCGCAATAGTCTTTCAATTCGGACATATTGAGCACTTTTATCTTGCCCAAGTCTATCCCTTCCGGCGCAATGTCAAAGACCGCCGTCACTTCAAAGCCGTCGCCAAAGCCCTTGTAGCCTGCGATGGCTCTGCCTATGTTGCCCGCGCCGATGATTATCATGTTGTGCGGCTTGTTCAGCCCCATGATGTTTGCCAGCTCGTCTTTGAGCTTTTTCACGTCGTAACCGTAACCCTGCTGCCCGTAATCGCCGAAGCTGCAAAAATCCTGCCTGACCTGAGAGGCGGTCACGTCCATTATCTGCGCGATGACGCGGGACGAAACTTTGGTCTGTCCCTCGCCGAACAGGTGCGAAACCACTCGATAATAACGGGGAAGACGTTTGATTATCGCGGGCGATACCGTCTTTTCCACTGCTTTACCTCCCTGACATATAAGTATATAATATTTTATTGCATGGCAAAGTTTTTGTCAACTGTTTTCACCTTGTCGGACGGAAAGGAAGAAAAGCACTCCGACGGCGCGCCTTTCCGGCGCTTTTGCGCAAGAAAGTCTTGATAATACCGCAAGAGTATTACCTGCGCCTTTTTTGCGCAAAATCACTCGAAAATCCATCGCCGTCGGAGCGTTTTTCTCTCCTTTCCGTCCGACATTCATTTTTATCATATCCGTTGCTCTTCTTGTCCGCCATTTATGTAAAATCACTCGAAAATCCATTGCCGCGTGAAACACCCTTTGCCCTTTCCGTTCGACATTCATCTTTATCATGTCTGTCCGCTCTCTTGTCCGCCGCTTCGCGCAAAATCACTCGAAAACCCCTTGCCTCGGAAAACCGAAAAACGCAAAAATCGTTTGACGGGCGCCGCAAACCGGGTGCATTTGCGGGCAAACACTTCCCTTTCGCCGCGTTTTGTGCTATAATGAGCGCATGGTAAAAAATATCCGCATTTGGGCAAAGATGATCAAAGACGGCAAAATAGTCAAAGACATCGTTTTTTCCGGCGAACCGTTTTTCGACGAAGACTCTTTTCACGAACGCTTGCGCGACATCTGCGACAAGCTGGATATTGCCACGCCCGTGGTGCTGCCCCAACATTTTGTAAACTTTGTCAGATTTCATAACTGCCGCTTTTACGAGCACGATTTTGTGGAAAGTTTCCCTTACGACCGCCTGGTGCTGGAAGATTGCAAAGACTGACCACTATATATAGTGCCGCGGAAAAACCTGCATAACAAGCGGAGAAAATGTTGCTTTTTCCGCTTTTTTTTTGCCGTTTTTTGTGTTAAAATGCTTCTTACCGATACGAATTTTGCCGAGCGGAAAACACGCTCGGTTTGATACAGGGAGAGATATATGGCTTTTTGCAATTTCGGCGCGCGCTGGCAGCTGCACGGTTTTTGCGCCGTAGACGACAAATTCATCACCGAATGGATGCCCGACGCCAAGGGCGAATACGTCAAAGTTTATCTGATGGGACTTTATGCCTGTTCAGTGCCCGACGAACGTCTTTCCTCCGTCAAAGCCATGGCGCAGACCCTTTCCATGACCGAATCGCAGGTGACGGCGGCGTTTGAATATTGGCGGGATACGGGACTGGTGAGCATAACGTCTTCTTCTCCCCTGTCCGTGGTCTACAACCACCCGCGCGACGTGGGCGGCAAAGTGCGCAAGTTCAAGGCGGGGCGCTTTGCCGATTTCAACACCAAATTGCAAGAGCTTTATCCCCACCGCATGATAACCCCGGCGGAATACGAGCGCTATTACGACTTTATCGAATCCAACAAGATCCCCGACGAAGTGGTGGTGATGATAGCCGCTTACTGCGTCAAAGGCAAAGGCGAAACGGTGAATTGGAGCTATATCCTCACCTGCGCCAAAGATTGGATAAACCAAGGCATACGCACCGCGCAGCAGGCGGAAGAAAAGATCAGACAGATGGAGAGCGCTTCCGACGTGCTGAGCAGGGTGCTGGGCGAGTTGGGCAGAAAGAGCGCTCCCGATTTTGACGACAAACAGCTTTTTATGAAGTGGAAGGAAAGCTGGGGCTTTGAAGACGAAACCATCCTGCACGTGGCAAAGTCCTGCAAGGGCAAGAGCATGGCAAAGCTGGACGCCGCCCTGGATTCTTATTTCCGCCAATCCCTTTTCAGCGTGAGCGAGATAGACGAGCACAACGAACGCAGGCGCAAACTGCGCGCGCTGACCAGGGACATATACAAGCACATGGGGCTGTGGTGCGAAAATCCCGACCAAGCGGCGGAAGTTTACGTTTCCCCCTGGCTTGCCAAGGGGTTTGAAGAAAAAGCCCTGCTCAAAATCGCCGACCAGTGCTTCACGCGCGGCATAAAAACGATGGACGGCATGAACGCCACGGTGAACAAACTTCTCAAAGAAGGCTGTTTGAGCGCGGCGGCGATAGACGAATATCTGGCAGGCTGCGCGGCGCGCGACGAAGTGATAAACAAGATAATCGCCCAAACGGGCAGTTCGCGCACGCTGACGATGAACGACCGCGATCTTTACGCGGTGTGGTCGGACAACTGGGGCTTCCCGGACGAATGCATCCTCTATGCCGCCTCTCTTGCCCAAGGCAGAGCCAACGCCATGTCCCGCGTGGGCAACACGCTGGCGTTTTGGAAAAGACAGGGCGCCTTTACGCTTGAAGAGGTCAAAAAACTGAGCGACGCGCCCGGCGATCAAGCCAAACAGCCGGTCAAACACTTTGCAAACGAGCGCACATACACCAAGCAGCAGTTGGACGCCTTTTTGGGCGACACCACCAATTTTGACGATATTTAAGGTGAAAAATGAACAGAGCGGACATATTGAACAAAGTGGCTTCCATCATCAACGAACGGCGTAACAAGGCGTTTGCCAGCGCCTCGGCAAATCATGAAGCGGCGCGCAAAGACAAGACCTTTTGCCAGCTGGACGACCAAGCGCGCGCTCTCACGGTGGCGGTCGCCTACGACAAGGCGTGCGGCAAAGACGTGAGCGAGCGGGAAAAACAATTGAAGCAATGCGAAAGCGAACGGCAAAAACGGCTGAAAACATTGCATTTGGACCTCTCTCCCCAATTTTTCTGCCCTCTCTGTCAAGATACCGGCAAAACGCAAAACGGCGACGCCTGCGAATGCGTAAAGCAATTATATCGTGAATTACTGCACGGCAGCGTTACGTTGGGGCGTCTGCCCTCCTTCACCTTTGCCGATGACAGATCGGCAACTTTTGCGGGCAACGTCAACCTGAAAAGCGCCTATGCCGCCATGAAGCGCTTTGCGGAAAACTTTCCCAACTCCGATAAAAGCGTGCTTATCTTCTCCGGCAGCGTGGGCACGGGCAAGAGCTGCCTGATGGCGGCAACGGCGCACGCCTTGATCGAACGCGGCTTTACCGTGGCATACTGCACGGCTTTTGACTGGAACAATATGTTGATAAAATATCACACCGCGCCGATAGAAGAAAAAGCCGATATCATCGATCCGCTGCTCAGCTCGGACATGCTGATGATAGACGATCTGGGCACGGAACCCGTCTTTAACAAAGTCACGCTGGAATATCTCTATGACATAGTGTCTTCACGTGTGAGCGCGGGCAAAGCCATGATGATAACCACCAATCTGAACTCCGAAGAGCTTATGCACAGATACGGAGAACGCACTTATTCCCGACTGACCAACAAACAATATTCCGCCTTCAAGAGCATAGACGGCGAAGATCTACGCCATATGTAAAGAAAAACAGCCCGAACGGCTGTTTTTATTCCGCTTATTCCGCCGCCGCTTTACCGGCGGCGTTCTTACATTCCGTAACAGAGCCTAATTATCTCTTCCGCGGCAAGGCGCACGCTCTCCACCGCCTGCGGCAGATAAACTTTCGGATCGAACGCCTCCGGGTGGGCGGCGAGCGAGGCTTTCAGCCCGCTTGTAAACGCCTGGCGCAGCTGCGTGGCAAAATTTATCTTGCGAATGCCCGCTGCTATGCACTCGCGCACCACTTTGTCGGACAGTCCGCTTGCTCCGTGCAGCACGAGCGGCACGGGCGTTCGAGCGGCGATCTGCCCGATCCTGTCCACGGCGATGTGCGGCGTGCCCTTGTAAACGCCGTGCGCCGTGCCCACTCCCACGGCAAGCGCGTCCACTCCCGTTGCGGCGGCAAACTCCGCCGCCTCGTCCGGCTCGGTATAACTCACCGCGTTTTCCGTTTCTTCCTTGCCGCCGATGGTGCCCAGCTCCCCTTCCACGGAAACGCCGCGCGCATGCGCATACTCAACAACTTCCGCCGTAAGGCGCACGTTTTCTTCAAAGGGCAGCGCGGAGCCGTCTATCATCACGGATGTATAACCCGCGCTTATGCAGTCCTTGCATATATCCGCGTCGCCGCCGTGATCCAAGTGCAAGGCAATATCCGCCCCGCCTTGATAAATTGCGTTTACTAGGGCGGCATACGTTTTGATACCGCCGTATTTCAGCGTTTTGGGAATGGTTTGCACGATGACGCTTTTGCCCGTGTTCGCACACGCCTGCAAAACGCCCTTCACGCTTTCCAGATTGTCTACATTGAGCGCCGGAACGGCATATCCGCCCGCCTTTGCCCTGCCTAAGAGAGTTTTGCTTGTGACTATCATAACTTATCCCCTCCGAGAATATTGGATATATCATAACATATAATTTTGCATTTGGCAAGAAACAGGGTATGTCCTGCGCCGCCGAACAACCGAAGTAAGCGCAAGCGATGTTCGGCGGCTCCGGACGTGAAATTTTTGCGCAGATATAAGTGAGCGGTAAGCGAACATATACTGCTGCGCAAA
>CALWHE010000012.1 GCA_944380295.1 uncultured Christensenellaceae bacterium | reverse complement strand
CCCTCAATCCGCAAGCGACGAGAGGGCACGTGAAATGCACGACGATACAGCTCCGCGCTCGTCGTGCGTGGCGGCTGGGAGCGCGGGGCGCTCCACCCCTGATCAAGCCTTGAAGTAACTTGTTCGTTTTTCCGGCTGATCTCTTCGCAATACTTACACGACAAAGTGTAATATTCCGCCACCGAAAACCGCGCTTTTCGGTGAGCGCACCTCTAAAATGCGCCGTGCGCATTTTCCGAGTGAGCGGAACTTGTGGAGCGAGTGAGGGCGGAAGAGGTGAATTTTTGCGGCAAGACCAAGTGCGCTACGCGATATCGTGTTCCGCAAAAAGAGGGGAAACTACGCCTCAAAAAAATAAAACGGCGATATTTTGCGCTTATATCTCCGTCTGTCCGTTTTATTTTTGAATGGCGGGGTGTCCCCTATTTCAAGCGAAAGAGGAAAAGGCAGTTCCCGTTGAAAACGGGATCCGCCTTATCCTTTTTCTCTTTCGCTTATCAAATATCCCGCCGTCCAAAATCGCACTTTTGGACGAGCGCACCTCTAAAATGCGCCGTGCGCATTTTCCGAGTGAGCGGAACTTGTGGAGCGAGTGAGGGCGGAAGAGGTGAATTTTTGCGGCAAGACCAAGTGCGCTACGCGATATCGTGTTCCGCAAAAAGAGGGGAAACTACGCCTCAAAAAAATAAAACGGCGATATTTTGCGCTTATATCTCCGTCTGTCCGTTTTATTTTTGAATGGCGGGGTGTCCCCTATTTCAAGCGAAAGAGGAAAAGGCAGTTCCCGTTGAAAACGGGATCCGCCTTATCCTTTTTCTCTTTCGCTTATTTTTTAACCGGCACTATCGGCAACTTTATAATAAATTTCGTCCCCTTGCCCTGCTTGCTCTGAACGCTTATCTCTCCGCCGTGGCGGCGCACGATGTCCTGCGCCATATAAAGTCCCAGCCCTTTACTGCCGCCGCTGCCCGATTTGAAGCCGCGCTCGAAAATGAACGGCACGTCCGCCTTTTTTATGCCCGAACCGTTATCTTTGATCTTGATATAAAAATATTGTCTGCCCTTGCTGAAAATTATGCGGATAACGCCGCCCTTGGGCGTATAGCGCAGATCGTTGGTGATGATGTTCTGAACCACCCTATCAATGAGTTTTTTATTGATATACATGCCCACGGTGGCGCTGTTGCGGCAAAACCACTCCGCAATGCCGGGCAGTCTGCCGATGCGGTAATTGACGCCGCGCTCTTCCACCATCTCCCGATAGCGTTCAAAAACTGCATAAAAATACGGTCTGCCGCTGATAAATTCTTTGACGTCTATATCTTCGCGGGCGTTGAACGATTTGGGCACGGAAACGGAATCCACGATGCCCTGCATTTTTTCTATCGTGTCCAGTATGAGTTGCAGATAATCTTTGTCGCCCACCCCGTCTTGCAGGCATTCGGCGTAGCCGGCGATCAGCGCCATGGGCGTTTTTATGTCGTGGATGATGCCGGCGACGGAGACGGTGGTGTATTCGAACTGTTTGCTTATCCTCTCTCTTTCACGCAGCATGAACAGGCGCGCGCTTTCCAGGTGGTAGAGGATCTTGCGCTGTCTGATATTACCGCGCACGCTGACGGGCTTGTCTATCTTCTGCTCGTTGTAAATGCGGTCTATTTCTTTGAGAATATATTCATTTACCCTCATAAAGCCTGCCACTTGTAACCGAATCCCCACACTGTGGCGATGCCGTTCACGCCCAACTTGTTGAGTTTGTCACGCAAACGCGAGATGGTGACGGCAACGGTGTTTTCGTCTATATAATCGTCCTCGCCCCAAACGGCGTCTATTATCTGCTGTTTGGTCATGATCCTGTTTTCGTTGGAAGTGAGGAAGTCCAGCAGGCGGAACTCCGTGGAAGAGAGGTTTATCTCCTCTCCGTCCACCTTCACTTCAAAGCGGTCGGAACAGATGGTCAATCTGCCGTATGTGCGCTTGTTCTGCTTGACGGGCGAAAACTCGTAATAGCGCCGCAGCTGCGCGTTGACGCGCATGACCATCTCTTTGAAGGAAAACGGTTTGGTCATATAGTCGTCCGCGCCCAGATCGAACATGCGCAGTTTGGTATCTTCGTCCACCAGCGCGGAAATGATGATGATGGGCACGTTCATGTATTTGCGCACCGTTTCGCACACCTCGAAGCCGTCACAGATGGGCATCATGATGTCCAGCAGGATGAGGTCGGGCTTGACGGCTTTGGCAAGGTCTATCGCCTGCAAACCGTCGAACGCCTGATAAACGGAGTGCCCGGCTTTGAGCAGATAATTGCGCACCATGTCGGACATTTCCGTGTTGTCTTCCGCTACCAAGATCTTTTTGTTTTCCATAATATCACCACTTGAATTTTATCACACTTACTTTTGTTTTTCAATGCTGTTGCCGCCCTTGGCGGTAAAATATTTTTTATAGGACTTGTTGCAATATTTGCACACCTTTGCCTCGTCGTATTCCGCCGCCTCTATCTTGTAAGCGCCGTTCACCTTCCACCCTTCCAGCACGGATATCCGGATAGCGCCGGTGGGGCAGTTAAAAGAACAGCGCACGCAGCCCAAACACTTTTTCCCGAAAGTGAACTTTTCCCCGTCGAAGGCGATGTTCTGCACGGGGCAGTTTTTCACGCATTTGCCGCACTTGACGCACTTTTTCATGTCCACCTTAAAGCCTCTGCCGATGACGCGCATGCCGCCGTGTTCCAGCATGAAAAGGCGCGAGATAAACTTATGGCGCAATTTTTGCTTTATCTCTCCCCTGCCGCCTTCCGCGATCTCACGCGCGTCGCAGGGCGCTGCCTGCAAGGCGCGCGCCCACATCATGCCCACCATCTCGTCACTGTGGCGGAAAATCATATTATAGGGCATGACATAGTGGAATTCGTCCATCATCCCGTATCCCTTTTTGCCCAGTATCTTGTTTATCTGATGAGAAGAATCGCGGTTGGCGGGCGCAGGCTCTCCCGAACTTTTTATGATGTAATAATCCTTGTCGCCCTGCGGAAAATCTTTCAGACGGTCTATGACTATCTGCGGCGCGTTGAAGCCGTGCACGGGATAAGCCACGGCAAAAACGTCAAAGTTTTCCGGCTCGTCCGCTTTGCCGACGGGCGCGTCCAAATCGATCAGGCGCGCCTGCGCGTCCAACTTCTCCAACTCCTCTTTGATGAGTTTGCACACTCTTAGGGTGTTCCCCGTTCCGGAAAAATAATATATCCCCACGTTTTTCATTATTGCGCCTCCTCCACGTCGTAAACGGCTTTTCCGTTTTTGTCGTAATGATAGACATATCTCTCTCCCTTGGCGTGCGTGTCGAACCACACCTGCGCGTAAAAAGGCGAAAATTTTGCCTGTCTGTCAAAGTCCCATCTGCCCAAAGGCTCGCACTCTTCGCACCAATGCCCCGCCTTGATCACCGTGTAAGGCATGGCGTAAAATTCGTGCCCGTCATGGCAGCGCCACTTCAAAGGCGTGTAAAGGTCGCCCTTGACCATCTCCTCGGAAAGGCATTCCCCGCCGCGGAAACGCGCCGCCCTCTTCATGTCCTCTATATCCAATTCCGCGTCCGGCTTGCTCTCGTCATAGCCGTGATCGAGGTGCATGCCCATCGCCTTGACGTTGGCGGGATCGCGCAGCGCGTTGTAATCCACGCTGCCGCCCACCACCTTGCCTTCGCACAAGAGCGGATAATCTTTCCAGTCCGTGATCAGGCAGTCCACGTTGAGGCTGGCGCCGAAATAAGCCTTTATCAGCCCTTTTTCGCCGTCCTTGATCCACTTGCGCGGCGCGTTGTAATCTTTGAGCAAGCGTTTGAGCACCAGGCGGGAAACCAAGCCGTCCGGCAAGATCTTGGCAAGGCGGAAAATGCGGCGCTTGTCGAACACCTCTTTCCAGTAAGTGTCCGCGCGGTCGTGGCAAAATCCGAACATCTCTTGCAGCACGTTGCTGTCTTCAAACCAAACGCCGTGAAAGTTGCGTATGGAATGCCAGGCGGGAGAAAGCTCCTTTTTGGTGTTCAGCCCCAATTCCTTGAAGCAGTCGTCAAAGGTCTCAAAGCCCGTGTTGCGGTTGCCATCGCCCCCGCCGATGTCGTAACACTTGCGCCAAAAGTCGCCGGCTTCACCTCTGAGGTCTTTTTCTATGATGTTGCGCAGCAGTCTGCCGCTGTCTGTGTCGCTCACCCATTCCAGCGGCACGTTGAGGCAGGTGTGGAACATCAGTCCGTCGTTGATATTGCAAAAGAGCAGATTTTTATAGAGCATGCCCGTCTGGCGCAGCACCGCCCAGGTCTTGATGCCGCGCTCCATCACATAGCGTTCGCCCTTTTTCTTGTGCGCGGCGTAATTGTCGAAGGGGGAAACGAGCAGCGGATCGCCCACCCTGCCCCAGGGGTGCAGATAATTGCGGTGACCGTAAAGCGCCACCGTGGAACAATGTATCAGCTTGGGCTGGGGAGAACAGGCATAAACGCTGTCTGCGATGTTGCGCGCGCCCAGCCAGTTGCACTCGTAACTCGCCTGCGCGTTTTTGTCCGAATGGGGCGGTATCACCGCCGCCAGATTGATGACGTAATCCGCGCCGCGCACCAGCTCGTCGCAGTTTTCCCGCCGCGCGATGTCGCCGAAAACGGCGCTCATGCGGCACTTTGCCCCGCGCTTTGCCCGCGCAAAAAAGCGGCGCTCGCGCTTTTTGTCCAAAAGCAAGAACCTGATCTCGTCCACGCCGTCCAAAGTTTTGAGCTGCTGCGTGACCGCGCTGCCCATATGTCCGCTGCCGCCCGTCAATGCTATGATAACGCCCATGATAACACCTCTTTTCTTTTTCGGAAAGTAGTCTTTCCCGCTTACAAACACATTATGGCATCTCTTTCTTGCGGCGTTATGACAAGTTTCTTACAACTTTCTTACAAATGAAAAACCCGCCCGAATGCGGAAAAATATCGACCTGCGCGCTTATCCGGCGCGCTTTATGCAAACTTGATGTTGCCGCGCGCCCTGTCCTGCTCGCTTGCTCCGCCGCTTTTATTATCTCACGCGTAGCTTCCGCAAGCCTTTGGGCGCGTTTGCGAATATTTTGCAATGCGGCGCTTATCCGCTTGACAGCGCGGCGCGGCACATAATATCATTTTATCGGCACAAGGTTGCGCGTTTTTCCGCCGCGCGCGGGAAAAAGCATTAAAACGGGAACCGCGTGAAAATCGCGGACAGCCCCCGCTACTGTAACGGTTACAAGCGCCCATCGCCACCCTGCGGGGGAAGGCGGGCGCAAGGCATGAAACCGCAAGTCAGGAGACCTGCCTGCGCCGCATATGCCAAAGCTTCGGAGGGAGGCAGGGGCGCTTTTTCACATGCGTTCCGCTCCCCGAACGGCGTTCGGGGAGCCTTTATTTTCCGCGCTTTGAGCAAAATTTTCCGCAACCGGCGGGCAAACCGCACAAAATAGAGCAAGGACGCACCTTGCCAAAGGAGAACGTATGAAAAAATCACTCAAAGCGGCGATCGTTTTGATCGTCATCGCCTCGGCGCTCACCGCGCTTTTCGCCTGCGGACAGGGCGGAGAAGTTTCCGGGGACTTCATGACCCTGGTGCTCACGGACGGCGCGGAGTATACGCAGACGCTGGAAGTGGATCTGAACGCCATGTCTTATAACGAAAACACCGGCTTGATGAACGTTTTGGAAAGCCTGCGTTTGCAGGAAAAACTCACTTACGCCGCCGAAAGCAGCGCTTACGGGGCGTTCCTCACCGCCGTGGGCGGGCTTACTCAGGACGAACGGGCGGGCAGATACCTCACCGTTTACACCAGCGTGGAAAAGGACAAAGGCACCTTTGAAGCGGAAAATCACGTTTACACGGACAAAAACGGCGCCGAGGTGATCTGTTACCCTTCCGGCGTGGGAGTTTCCGCCATGACCATCCAAGACGGCTGCGTGGTGGTGATAACTTACGTCACCTATTGATGAAAGCGCGCGCCCGGCTCACCGCCTTGCAGATCGCCTATGTCGCCGTGTGCGCCGCCACCGTGACGGCGGGCAAACTGGCGCTCTCCGCCCTGCCCAACGTGGAGGTGGTCACCCTTTTGCTCGCCTCTTACGGATATGTCTTCGGTGCGGGCGGCGTGCTCTCCGCCTTTGTTTTCTGCGGCGTGGAAATGCTGATCTGGGGCGTGGGCAGCTGGGTGATCCTCTACTTTGTTTACTGGCCGCTGCTCGCCCTCGTTTTCGCTCTTTTGGGCAAGGCGGGCGTGAAAAACCGCTTTGTCCTCACCCTCATCGCCTGCGCGGCGACCGTGGCGTTCGGCGTGCTCTCTTCTCTGATAGACACCGGTCTTTTCACCGGCTTTCACGAAAATTTTTGGAGCAGATTCGCCCTGCTTTACGCGCGCGGCGCGGCGTTTTACGTCACGCAGATCGTCTGCAACGCCGCTTTGTTTATCCTGCTTTTTTCTCCGCTCACCGCTCTTTTGAAAAAAATGCTGCCCGCCGGACTGCTCCGCCGCGCAAGGGCGCAAAAAACAAGTGGCAGGGGCGGAAAAATTGCGCAAAACACCTTTAATTGTCTGCTGATAGAGCCCACCGAACGCAAGTGAAAGCAGGGGCAGACGGAGTTTTCCGCGCTTGCACGCGCCGCTTGAAAGGCTTTTGCGCGCTCTTTTTTGCCGCATAATGAAAAGCGCGCCCCGCGGGGCGCGCAGACAAAGTTTGTCTTTTTCAGTTATTAAATACTGTGCCGGCATACCTGGCGCTGGCGGCGGCGTCTTTGCAATATTTGTCCGCGCCTATCTTGTCCGCATACTCCTGCGTGAGCACCGCGCCGCCCACCATCACCTTGCACTGCGGGCAGCGCTTTTTCAGCAGTTCTATGGTCAGGCGCATGTTCTCCACCGTGGTGGTCATCAGCGCGGAAAGTCCGCAAAGGCGGATATTCCCCTTTTCGCACGCCTGCACCACCTGTTCGGGCGGCACGTTTTTGCCCAGGTCTATCACCTTGTATCCGTAATTTTCCAACACGGTCTTAACGATGTTTTTGCCGATGTCGTGCACGTCGCCGAACACGGTGGCAAGCACGATGTCGCCTTTGCCCACGTCGCCGCTCTTGATCATGCGTTTGACCTCTTCAAAGCACCCC
Source organism: uncultured Christensenellaceae bacterium (assembly GCA_944380295.1). GTDB lineage: Bacteria > Bacillota > Clostridia > Christensenellales > UBA3700 > Alloclostridium. The sequence goes on along the minus strand of CALWHE010000012.1, from coordinate 48,993 downwards.
TTGGCGGCTTCTGCCGAGCTTATCAGCTGCGGCAGGAAGATCCTGCCCTTTTCGTAATCGTCGCCAACGCGGTCGAGGGCGGGAATGAGCACTTCGTCTATCACCTGCATGGGCTCTTTTTCACGCAAAAGCTCCGCCGTCAGGCGCGCCGCTTCGGGCAGACCTTTGGAAATATAATAATATATATCCTTGTTCTCCGCCTTGTTATCCGCGGGCGCGGACGCCTGCGCCGCCGCCTGTCCTGCGTATTTTTGCACATAAGCGCGGCAGTCCTTGTCCGCGCCGCCGAGCACGTTGAAAGCGTCCACCGCCGCCATCATCTCCGCCGCGTTGGGGTTGATGATGGGCAGATCCAGCCCCGCCTGCATCGCCATGGTCAGAAACGCCGCGTTCACCGCGCCGCGCGCGGGCAGCCCGAAAGAGATGTTGGACACGCCCAGCACCGTGTGCACGTCGTATTCGCTCTTGATGATTTTGAGCGCTTCCAGCGTGTTCAGCGCTTGGCTCTGCTCTGCGCTCACCGTCAGCGTGAGGCAGTCTATATAAATGTCCTGCTCTTTTATGCCCAAACTCTTGGCGCGCTCTATTATTTTGCGCGCCAGTTCCAAGCGTTTTTCCACGGTGGCGGGTATGCCCTCTTCATCCACCGTCAGCCCCACCACCGCCGCGCCGTATTTGGCGACAAGCGGCAAAATGGAGGCAAGCGAACCTTCCTCCGCGTTGACGGAGTTGACGATCGCCTTGCCGTGCGTGAGCCTGAGCGCCGCCTCTATGGCGTCCGGCTTGCCGCAGTCTATCTGCAAGGGCGCGTCCGACGCCGCCTGCACGCGCTTTACCATCCGGCAGAGCACGGCTTTTTCGTCTATGCCGGGCACGCCCGCGTTCACGTCCAGAATGTCCGCGCCCGCTTCCGTCTGCTCCACAGCGCGCGCCGCCACATAGCCCATATCGCCTTTGAGCAGCGCCTCTTTCATCGCCTTTTTGCCGGTGGGATTTATGCGCTCGCCTATCACGCGCACCCTGTCGAGATAAACGACTTTTTCCGCGCTGCACACCGCCGCCGGCACTTTGACGCGCCGCGCGCGCGGCTTACTCCCGCGCACCAGCTTTTTCAGCTCCGCGATGTATTCGGGTGTGGTGCCGCAGCAGCCGCCCAAGACGTTTACGCCCATTTGCAGATAAGGCTCGTGCAGGCGCGCAAATTCACCTGCGGAGATGTCGTAACGCATGTCCTTGTCAGGCAGTCCGGCGTTGGCTTTGATGAAAAGCGGTCTCTCCGTGTGCGCGGCAACGCGCTCCATGACGGGCAGCAGCTTGTCCGGTCCCAGAGAGCAGTTTATGCCCACAAAGTCCGCAAAGGGCGAGGCGCAGAGCGCGTAAGCCTCCGCGGGCACGCCCGTAAACGTCCTGCCGCCCTCTTCAAAGGTCATGGAACACATCACGGGCAGCGAAGAATTTTCTCTTGCCGCCAAAAGCGCCGCGCGCAGCTCTGCCAAGTCCGACATGGTTTCTATCACGATGAGATCCGCTTCCGATCCCGCCTTTACCACTTCCGCAAATATCTCGTATGCCTGTTCGAAGGTCATGCTGCCCAGCGGCTCGGAAAGCGCGCCGGTGGGACCGATGTCCAAGGCGACGAATTTGTCGCCCGCGGCGCGGCGGGCTATTTTCACACCCGCCCTAACAATGCTTTTTACCCTCTCTCCGTCGCCCAGCTTGACGCGGTTGGCGCCAAAGGTGTTGGCATAGATCACGTCGCTTCCCGCGCCAATATAGGCGCGGTGTATCTCTTCCACCATGACGGGATCTTCCAGGTTCAAAAGCTCCGGGCTTTTTCCCGCGGGCAGTCCGCGCAGCTGGAACTGCGTGCCCGTGGCTCCGTCCAAGAGGACGATACGGTCTTTTGCAAAAGCAAGAAAATCTTTCATTTCGGCTCCTTTTTATAAGCGCAGTCTTTTTTGCCGCAGTCCGCGCAGCCGCCGCTCTCCGCGCACTCCTCTTCCGCTATCCCCACCACGGCGGTGACGGATTTTTGCGGCGCGAGCATCATGCTCTCGCTCAGAAAAACGCCTATCTTTCTGCCCGCGTCCAGCAGGCGCACCATGTCTTTTTGCTGAGCGAGGGGGAAATCGCCGTATCCGCAGGAAAAGCGCGGCTTCAACTTTTTTCCGCATTCCCGCTCCAACTGCGCGCAGCGCTCGTCCAAAAAGCATTCCAGCGCGCTCGTGCACGCCGCGTCCGTCGCCACGCCCAGGGCGGGAGAGGTGTTCATCAGATGATTTATGCGTTTTTCCGCGTCAAAGCCCAAGGTGGCGGCGATGAGATAAACGCCCGAACAGCCGCGCAGATAGCGGGCGATGTCCTGCCCGCGCAGCGCGACGCCCTCTCCCGCAAGCACGGGCGGCTCGCCTTCCAAAGCGAACCTGCGGGCGATAAAGCGCGGCTTGGCGTATTTTTCCGCTTCCTCTTCTCCGCGTGCCGCCAGGGCGAGCGTTTGCTCGTCCGGCAGTCCTCTCACGCCCAGATAGCGCAGCGTTTCACTCCTGTCAAACTTCACCGTTTATCCTGTCCAAAATGGGTTTTATGTTCTGTGTGATGCGACGCGCCACGCGCGCGTTGTTCATGATGTAGAGGTGTATGCCCTGCACGCCGGCGGAAAGCAGATCGATTATCTGATCGGTGGCATAAGCCACGCCCGCGTCTTCCAAAGACTGCGGATCGTCCGCAAATCGAGCATACATGCGCGAGATCTTGGCGGGTATGCCCGCGCCCGTCATGCGCACGATGCCGCCGAACTGCGACTTTTTCACCAGCGGCATGATGCCCGCCTGCACGGGCACGTCTATGCCGGCAAGGCGCACCTTTTCCATGTAATTGAGAAAAACGTCGTTATCGAAAAACAGCTGCGTGTTGAGGTGCGTCACCCCCAGATCCACCTTTCTTTTGAGATTGCGGATGTCTTCCACCATGTTTTTGCTCTCCGGGTGACCTTCCGGATAACACGCCGCGCCTATGTCTGCGTCCGAGCGCTCTTTGATGAAGGGAATGAGATCGGAAGCGTAAGCAAAATCGTGCTTTTCCTCACCCTCTATCCTGTCCCCGCGCAGCGCCAGGATATTCTCCACCCCGATGGCGTTGAGCCTTTCTATCGCCGCCGCCACTTCCGCCTTGTCCGAATTTATGCAGGTCAGGTGCGCCAGCGGCTCCGTGCCGTATTTGTTTTTCAAAAGATCCGCTATCTCCGCCGTGCGCGAATTTTTGCTGCCCCCGGCGCTGTATGTCACGGAAACGTAATCGGGCGAGATGTCGCGTATCTCATCCAAAGTGGAATATATCTTGCTTATGTCGTCGTTGATCTTGGGCGGGAATATCTCAAACGAATACACCGCCTTTTTCTGTCTGAAAAGCTCGCTTATCCTCATGGCATTTTCTCCCGTTTTTTACATTCTAACACATTTTGAAAGATTTTGCGCGCAAAATAACGCCTTATTCCGCTTTTTTATCCCTGTTTTCGTCCAAATCGTCGTCCGCTTCCGCACCCTCCGGGGGCAAAATGCGCTCTTTCAGTTCCGCTTTGAGCTCGTCCATCTTTTCTTCACGCTTTTTTCTGCGCCGCGCCACCGTCTTGCGCCTGCCGAATTTGAGCGAACTGCCCAAAGTGTCCGTCACGTCGTTTATCACCATGAAGGCGGAAGGATCGACGGATACCACTATCTGTTTGAGCTTGTTCACTTCAAAGCGGTTTACCACGCAGTAAAGCACCGTTTTGGGCGTTTTGGAATAATAGCCCTCCGCGTCCATCTTGGTCACGCCCCTGCCGAACTCCTCGGACAAAAGCGCCGCCATCTCGTCATACTTTTCCGTGATGATGAAGGCGGTCTTGGCTTTGTCGAAGCCGTCCACCATAAAGTCCACCGCTTTAAGTCCCACCGCGTAAGCTATCACCGAGTAAAGGGGCGCCTGCCAGCTTTTGGTCACTATGCCGGCGGCGATATAAAACAGCACGTTGTAACTCATCACAAAGGTGCCCACCGTCATGCCTATGCGCTTGGAGAACATCACCGCCATCACTTCCACGCCGTCTATCGCGCCGCCGAAGCGAATGGTCATGCCGCTGCCTATGCCGGAGATAAGTCCGCCGAAGATGGCGCAGAGCAGCTTGTCATCGCCGGCAACGGGAGAGCCGCCCTCCGGAAAGACAATGCCGAAGCCCGTCTGGAAACACCAGGAAAAGAGCGAGTAAACGCCTATCGTATAAAGCGAATACGTGATGAACGGCACGCCCATCTTTTTAAGTCCCAGCAGGAAAAAGGGCACGTTGAGAATGACCAGCCAAACGCTCATGTTCATGCCGGCGTTTTGCGTGAGATTGCCCAAAAGTATGGAAGTGCCGGAAAAGCCGCTGTCGAACAGATTGACCGCGGGCGGCGCCAAAAAGAGGGTGACGCCCACCGCGTTTATGATGCCCGCCAGGGTGAGAAAGAAGAAATTGGAAGGTCTTATCTGTTTGAACTGTTCTTTGATCGCGGACACACGGCACCTCGCAAAATGTTTTTTTATATTTTACTCCGCGGCGGCGCAAAAAGCAACCTTTGCCGGGTAAAATGTAAGTGATACGTCCTGATTTTGCGCGGCGTGAAAAAAATCCTCTCTCCGTGGCGGCTGCCACGGCATATAAAAGTATTTTGCGCGTATTTTATTGACATTTGCGTTTTTATGCTATAAAATGAAATCACCTGGATATGATAAAGAGTATCCACGCAAATAACTACGGACCACCTTCGGGTCAAGGCCATACGGACAGCCGGGTCCACTGCCGATGAGCGGCGCAAGCCGCCTTTGTATCGGGGCAACCCGATCCTTATATTATAAGTTGGTCACTGATAACCGCTGCGCCCCGCGCGCAGAGCCGCTTGTAACAATAAGAGTAGTAAAAGTAAGTATTTGCTATATAGACTCTGAACTTCGTATCCGTCGGGATAATGCGCCCTGCGCGGCACAAAAGACAGATATAACAGGCGGTATGCTCTGCATATCGCCTTTTTGTTTACAATACATACCCGCCCGCGGGCGGCATGGGAGAAGGACATGGAAGACAAGATGAAATTGTATGGGTTCAACAACCTCACCAAGGCTTTGAGCTTTAACATATACGACGTGTGTTACGCCAAAACGGCGCGCGAACAGCGCGATTATATCGATTATATAGACGAACAATACAATTCCGAACGTCTGACCAACATCCTCACCACCCTCACGGACATGATAGGCGCCAAGGTGCTCAACATCGCCAAGCAGGATTACGACCCCCAGGGCGCTTCCGTGACCATCCTCATTGCGGAAGGCTCCATGAAGCCGGCGGGTGAAACGCAACTGGCGCACCTGGACAAGAGCCACGTCACCGTGCACACTTATCCGGAATACCACCCGGAGACCTCTCTTGCCACCTTCCGCGTGGACATAGACGTTGCCACCTGCGGCGAGATAACGCCCCTTTCCACGCTGGATTATCTGATAAGCTCCTTCGATTCGGACATCATCACCATGGATTACCGCGTGAGAGGCTTCACGCGCGACGTGGACGGCAAAAAACTTTTCATGGACCACAAAGTCACCAGCATCCAGGATTATATCTCGGACAATATCCTCTCGCGTTACGACGCGGCGGACATCAACGTTTACGGCGCCAACATCTTCCACACCAAGATGATGGTGAAGGACATCAACTTGCAAAACTACCTGTTCAAAACGGACGTCTACGAACTTCCGCCCCGCCTCAGGTTGGAAATAATGAACAATCTGCGCCGCGAGATGATAGAGATATTCAGCGGCAGGAACGTATACTGAATGAAAAAACTTTCTCAAGAACGCGCGCCCATTTACGAGGCGCTTGAACAGCTGCACTCCATGCGCATGGTCCCCTTTGACGTGCCGGGGCACAAGCGCGGCCGCGGCAATCCCGAACTCACCGCCCTTTTGGGAGAGCGATGCATGAATTTGGACGTCAATTCCATGAAGTGCCTCGACTTTTTGTGCCACCCCGTTTCCGTAATACGCGACGCGGAAGAGCTGGCGGCGGAGGCTTTCCGCGCGGCGCACGCCTTTCTGATGGTGGGCGGCACCACTTCCGCCGTGCAGAGCATGGTGCTTGCCGTTTCCAAAAAAGGCGAAAAGATAATCCTGCCGCGCAACGTGCACCGCAGCGTGATGGGCGCCATGGTCCTCAACGGAGCCATGCCCGTTTACGTGGATCCGGACTGCGACGACGATTTGGGCATCTCTTTGGGCATGAGCGTGGAAGGCGTGAAAAAAGCCATTGCCGCCCACCCCGACGCCAAAGCCGTTCTGGTCAACAATCCCACTTATTACGGCATCTGCTCCAACCTGCGCGAGATAGTCAGACTGGCGCACGAGCACGGCATGCTCTGCATAGCGGACGAAGCGCATGGCACGCACTTTTACTTCGGCGAAGAAATGCCCCTGCCCGCCATGGCGGCGGGCGCGGATATGGCGGCGGTGTCCATGCACAAGTCAGGCGGCTCTCTCACGCAAAGCTCCCTGCTGCTGACGGGACCCTCCATGCACCCCGGTTACGTGCGGCAGATAATCAACCTCACGCAGACCACCAGCGCTTCTTACCTGCTGCTGTCTTCCCTCGACATCTCCCGCCGCAATCTAGCGCTGCGCGGCAGAGAGGCTTTTGCGCGCGTCATGCAGATGGCGCGTTACGCCCGCAAAGAAGTGAACGAGATAGGCGATTATTACGCCTTCGGCAAGGAGCTCGCAAACGGGGACAGCTTTTTTGATTTTGACGAAACCAAGCTCTCCGTGAACACGCTGAACGTGGGGCTTGCCGGCATAGAAGTCTATTCGCTCCTGCGCGACGAATACGACATCCAGGCTGAATTCGGCGACCTGGGCAACCTGCTGGCTTACATCTCCATCGGCGACCGTCCGCGCGAGATAGAGCGGCTCATCGGCGCGCTTTCGGAGATAAGAAGGCGCTTTAAGCGGGACAAAACGGGACTGATGAAACAGGAATATATCGATCCCGTGGTGGCAATCTCCCCGCAGGAGGCGTTTTACGCGGACAAGATATCCCTGCCCGTGGAAGAAACGGCGGGCAGGATATGCAGCGAGTTCGTCATGTGCTATCCCCCCGGCATACCCATTCTGGCGCCCGGGGAAATGATAACGCCGCAAATACTGGACCACATACGTTACGCCAAGGAAAAAGGCTGCTCCATGACCGGTCCGGAAGACGCGGAGATAAAGAGGCTGAACGTCCTCAAAGGAGTTTGATATGGAATATTGGTTTTCCGAAATGCACACGCCCAACGTGAAACTTTCCATTCGCGTGGACAGGCAGATCTACAGCGGCAAGAGCGAATTCCAGCGCATAGACGTGTTCGATTCTCCCGAATTCGGGCGCTTTCTGGTGCTGGACGGCTATATGATGCTCACGGAAAAGGACGAGTTCATCTATCACGAGATGATCACCCACGTGCCCCTTGCCGTGCACCCGCACGCGCGCGATATTCTGGTCATCGGCGGCGGCGACGGCGGCGTTATCCGCGAATTGGTCAAATACGACGACATAAAGCACATCGACCTGGTGGAGATAGACGAACAGGTCACGCAGGTGTGCAAAAAATATCTGCCCTTCACCGCCTGCGCCTTTGACGATGCGCGCGTGAGCCTGCACTTTGAGGACGGGCTCAAATTCGTGCGCTCGAAAAAAGACGCTTACGACCTCATCATCGTGGACTCCACAGACCCGTTCGGACCGGGAGAAGGACTTTTCACCCGCGAATTTTACGGCAACTGCTTCAAGGCGCTGCGTGAAGACGGCATCATGGTAAATCAGCACGAAAGCCCCTTTTATGCGGAAGACGCCGTTGCCTGCCAGCGCGCGCACAAGCGCATTGTGGAATCCTTCCCCAAAGCCAAGGTGTATCAGGCGCATATCCCCAGTTATCCTTCCGGGCATTGGCTGTTCGGCTTTGCCTCCAAAAAGTATCACCCGCTGCGCGATCTGGACGAAAAACGCTGGAAATCGCGTGGCATAAAGTGCAAATATTACACCACCACCCTGCACAAGGGCGCGTTTTATATCCCGGCATACGTAGAGGAGCTTTTGAGCAATGTTGAACATGCAGACTGACGCCTTTTTGGCGTGCGAAACGCCCTATGACCAAGCCGCCGCGGTGCTGTTTTCCGCACCCTTTGACGGCACCACTTCTTTCCGCCCCGGCACCCGCTTTGCCGGGGGCGCGATCAGGCGCGATTCGGACGGACTGGAAACTTTCAGCCCTTATCAGAACGCCGACCTTGCCGACTGTCGCGTTTTTGACAGCGGAGAGCTGGATCTGCCCATAGGCGACGTGAAAGGCGCGCTCGCAGCCATCGCGCGGCGCACAAAGACCATCCTTGACGACGGCAAACTGCCCTTTATGATAGGCGGCGAACACCTGGTCACGCTGGGCGCGTTCCAAACGGTTTATTCCGCCTACCCGGACGTGAACATCATCCACTTCGACGCGCACGCCGACCTCAGGGACGATTATTTGGGCGTCAAACTCTCCCACGCCTGCGTGCTGCGCCGCTGCCACGAGCTGACGGGCGACGGCAGGATCTTCCAGTTCGGGATCCGTTCGGGCGACAGGAGCGAATTTTCCTGGGGCGCAGGCAGGGTGAGCACCCGCCTTTTCGACTTTGAGGGCTTGGAGCAAACCGTGCAAAGCCTGGCGGGCAAGCCCGTCTATTTCACGCTGGATCTGGACGTGCTGGATCCATCCGTCTTCCCCGGCACGGGCACGCCCGAACCGGGCGGCGTGAGCTTTGACGCACTGCGCAGAGCGGCGACTTACGTGTGCCGTCACGCGCGCGTTGTGGGGTGCGACGTAAACGAGCTTTCTCCCCCCTACGACCAAAGCGGCATTTCCGTTGCCGCGGCATGCAAGATAATACGCGAGATGCTGATAGCGCTCGAAAACAAGGAGGTATAAAATGGCAAAAGTTTTGGTGATAGGCTGCGGCGGCGTTGCCCAGGTGGCGATACAAAAGTGCTGCATGGCAGACGACGTGTTCACGCAGATGTGCATTGCAAGCCGCACCGTGTCCAAGTGCGACGCGCTGAAAAAGAAGTTGGAAGGCAAGACGAAAACGCAGATAACCACCGCCAAGGTGGACGCGGACAACGTGGACGAGCTGTGCGCGCTGATAAACTCTTACAAGCCCGACCTTGTGATGAACATCGCGCTGCCCTATCAGGATCTGACCATCATGGACGCCTGCCTCAAATGCGGCGTGGACTATATGGACACCGCCAATTACGAGCCGGAGGACACGGACGATCCCGTCTGGCGCAAGCGATATGAAGAGCGCTGTGAAAGAGAAGGCTTTTCCGCCTACTTCGATTATTCCTATCAATGGGAATATCGGGAAAAGTTTGAAAAGGCGGGTCTGACCGCGCTGCTCGGCTCCGGCTTCGATCCGGGCGTGACGCAGGCGTTCTGCGCCTATGCGCAAAAGCACCTCTTCGACAGCATAGACACCATAGATATTCTGGACTGCAACGGCGGCGACCACGGTTATCCCTTTGCCACCAACTTCAATCCGGAGATAAACCTGCGCGAGGTCTCCGCCCCCGGCTCTTATTGGGAAAACGGCAAGTGGGTGGAAGTCCCCGCCATGAGCATAAAGCGCGAATACGTCTTTGACGGCGTGGGCAAAAAGGACATGTATCTGCTCCACCACGAGGAGATAGAGTCCCTGGCGCAAAACATCAAGGGCGTGAAGCGCATACGCTTTTTCATGACCTTCGGACAGAGCTATCTCACGCACATGAAGTGCCTGGAAAACGTGGGCATGCTCTCCACGCAGCCCGTCATGTTCGAAGGGCGCGAGATAGTGCCGATCCAATTTTTGAAGGCGCTGCTGCCCGATCCCGCCTCGCTGGGACCGCGCACCAAGGGCAAGACCAACATAGGCTGCATCTTCACCGGCAAAAAAGACGGCAAACAAAAAACCGCTTATATCTACAACATCTGCGACCACGAGGAGTGCTTTAAGGAAGTCGGCTCCCAGGCGGTGGCTTACACCACGGGCGTGCCCGCCATGATAGGCGCGATGATGATGGTCACGGGCAAGTGGAAAAAACCGGGCGTTTACACGGTGGAACAATTCGATCCCGATCCCTATATGGACGCGCTCAATAAATACGGTCTGCCCTGGCAGATAGACGACAGCCCCGTTTTGGTGGACTGATGGACACGCCCTGCTTTGTCATAGAAGAAAAAAAGCTGCGCGAAAATCTGCGCACGCTGGCAGCCGTGAAAAAGCGCACCGGCTGCCGCATCCTGCTGGCGCAAAAGGCATTTTCCTGTTATCGGGTCTATCCGACCATCGCGGAATATCTGGACGGCACCACCGCCAGCGGGCTTTACGAAGCGCGCCTGGGCAGAGATCACTTCCCCGGCGAAGTGCACGTGTTCGCTCCCGCCTTCAAGGAAGAGGACTTTGCCGCTCTTTTGGGCATAGCCGACCACTTTGTCTTCAACTCCCGCGCGCAGCTGGAAAAATTCGGCGCGCGCGCCAAGGCGGCGGGCAAAAGCGTGGGACTGAGGGTCAATCCGGAATGCTCCACGCAGGAGCACGCCATATACGATCCCTGCTCGCCCGGCTCGCGCATGGGCGTGAAGGCGGAGGACTTTGACGAAAGTCTGCTCCCCCTGCTCGACGGGTTGCATATGCACACCCTCTGCGAACAGAACAGCGACGCTTTGGCAAAAACCGTGGCGGCGCTGGAAGAAAAATTCGGCAAATACCTCACGCAGATGAAATGGCTGAACCTTGGCGGCGGACATCACATCACGCGCAAAGATTACGATATCCCGCTTTTGGAGCGCACCATAACGCGCCTGCAAGACAAATACGGCGTGCAGGTATATCTGGAACCGGGAGAAGCGGTGGTGCTGAACGCGGGCGTGTTGAACGCCACCGTGCTGGACGTGGTGCGCAACGGCATTGACATCGCCGTTTTGGACGCCTCCGCCGCCTGCCATATGCCGGACGTGCTGGAAATGCCTTACCGCCCGCCCGTGCTCGGCGCGGGAGAGCCGGGTGAGAAAAAATTCACTTACCGCCTGGCGGGCAACACCTGCCTTGCCGGCGACGTGATGGGAGATTATTCCTTTGACGTGCCGCTCGCCCCCGGCGACAGGGTGACTTTTGCGGACATGGCGCTCTACACCATGGTCAAGACCAACACCTTTAACGGCACGCCGCTGCCCTCCATTCTCTATCTGCGGGAAAACGGCGAACTGCAAACGCTGCGCACCTTTTCTTATCAAGACTTCAAAAGCAGGCTGTGACCATGCGCGCGGGGACGGAAAAACGGATAAAACTTGCCGCCGCGGCGCTTGCCGTCTGCCTGTGCTTTTGCCTTGCCTGTTTGGGCGCATGCGAGGAGCCGCCCGTTGCCGACCTGACGGATCTGGCGGCAAACTCCTATGAGGTGGAGATAACGGACACGGAAGAATACCGCCTCTATATGCCCAAAGCCACGGGCGTGACTTGCGGCTTTATTTTTTATTTGGGCACGGCGATGAACACGGACAATTACGACGTTATCCTCGCCGCGATATCCGCCGCGGGCGTGGCGGTTTATGTCAGTTCAAACCCCTTCCCCGACCTGCTCTACGAGGAACTGGAAAACGCTTACTCCCTGTTGAATGCGGAAAAATATTTTATCGGCGGGCACTCGCAAGGCGGCGGCGCGGCGGTGCGGAGAGCGTGCGAAAATGCGCAGACCACCGCAGGAGCGATCCTGCTCTCTCCCCTTATCTCCAACGATTTTACCTTGGCGGACAAAGACTTGCCCACCCTTTATTTTGAGGCGGAAAACGACTATGTGCTCTCCTCTTCCATGCAGGCGACGGCAAAGGGGCGCATGAACGAAAGCTGCGAATTCATCACCCTGCGCGGGGCGGGACATATGTGTTACGGCGCCTCCGACCTGCTCGACGGCGGCGGCACGATCCGCGACAAGGCGGAGATCCAAAGGGAAGTGAGCGCGGCGATACTCGCCTTTATGCAGCGGGTGATAGACGCATCCGCCTCAGCCGGCGCGCCTGTCTGACACATTTGCAAAATAAAAACCATCGCAAGCAAAAACGGACGCCCTCGGCGTCCGCTCGTTTTTGTATTTTGCTTATTGCTCGTCCCGGCTCTCCTGCGGCTCGTCCTGCCCGGCAGGCTCTTCCTGCTTTTCCGCCTTGCTCTCTTCGCCCTTTTCTGCGCTCTTATCCTCGCTCTCTTCTGCTTTTTCTTCGGCGGCTTTTGCCTCTTCCGCCCTTTTCGCCTCTTCTTCCGCGGCGCGCGCCGCTTCCGCCGCGGCAGCTTCCGCAGCCGCCCTTTCTTCTTCCCGTCTTTGCTCGTCGATCGGCTGCCAGAGTTTTTCCACGCGCGCGGCATACTCTTCACGCGTGATCTCGCCCGCCTGCAACGCGGCGATGACTTCTTTGAGTTCCGCGCCGTTTTCCTGCCTGACGATGCGCTCCTGCGCCAACAGCTTGTAAACATCGCCGCTTGCGTAAACTTTGCTCAACGCGCGTCCGTCTTCGCAATACAGTTTGTTCCTGATGAGTTTGATGTCGCAGACAACGCCCATCAGCACCATGGTGAGCAGCCAGGAGAGCGCCGCCGCCGGCACGCCGACCAAATAAATGAGATAGTCCGTTTCCTCTTCAAAAATTGCCATCAGAACGGGCACGACCAAAAACAAGAGCGCCGCCAAAAGGTGCAGCACATTGAGCACTATGCGCGCGGCAAAATAATATTTATCGCTTTTGTCAAACATAATTTCCCTCTTTTTTTATTCTGATAAAAGAATATCACTTTTGCGCGGACAAGTCAATGGGCTTGATAAAACAGCCCTCATATCCCGCATAAAAGCGCGGGCGCGGACTTACTTTTCCGCATCGCCGCGCAAAAAGCGCAGCAGCTGCCCGCTCTGCCAATCGTTCAACTCGTCCATATACCTGTTTGCCGCGGGGAAGTCCTGCGCGTTTTCCAGCACCGCTTTTTCCACCCGGTAAACGGTGTTTTTGCGCGCGTATTTTTCCAGCATCGCCTGCACCGCGCCCTTGGAGCGCACGGCGCAGAACGCCACCTCGCAGCCGGCGTCTTCAAACGCGGCAAGCGCTTCCGCGGTCTTCTCCGGCGTGCCGCCGTCCGTGGCAACACCCACTTTCACTCCGTCCGCGTCCAACACGAGCAGCACGTCCGCCACCTCTTCCGCTCCGCCCGCCGCGCGCGTTCTGCGTTCGGACGCTATCTGCGCTACAAGCGCGCTCCTGCTTGTTGCGGGTTCGCAAAATTGCATGCGCGCGCCGCCGCCAAGCAAACTTGCCGCCAATTTTTTGAGCGCGGTGGATTTGCCGCTGTTGTCTTTTGCCTGCAATGCGTAAAGTATCATACTTTGGCTCCTTTGCCTTGTTGCTTTGATTATAACACAAATTTATCATTTATGCAAAGCCGCGCGCAGCCGACTTTTGCCGCCGCATGACTTGCAACCGTTTACAAATGCGTCGAGCTGTGATATAATAAATAAAAAAGCGGCGGACAAGGCGGACAGGCGATGTTTGAATCACTCACGCAATACTTGGATAAACTGGAAGAAGAAGGCTGTTACGGCTGGTGGCGGAGCGACCGCACCAACGACGAAGGCGAGATATACCGCCTGGAAATGCCGTATGTGGAATATTGTCCCGTGGTGGAAGAGCTGATAGAAGCGGTCTATGCCTTTGCCAAAGAACATCCGGAATACGAGATGAGGCGATACAGGGTTGTGCTGGGCAGACGGCATTTGAAGTGGAGCCGTCAGGGTTTGAAGGCGGTGGACGTGAGCCGCGCGGACGACAAGACCGTGCTCTGCCTGCTGATGGGACTGATCCGCGGCGAGATATTTTATCGCGGCGCGATCATGGAATATCTGGACGAGGGCGTTGTCATGACCTGGCTGAAAAGACTGCGCGCCATAGACGAATGGCGTGCAAAACGCAGAAAAAACAACGGTTGAGCCGTGTTTTTATTCAAACGCGGAAAACACCGGGCGAGCCGGTGTTTTTTTTATTCAAAAGATGAGATCGGTGAGATAACTCGAACCGATGAGCACGGCAAGATAAAAAAAGTTTATCAGAGAAAAAAGCCCCAGATAACGCAGCGTTTTGCCGTGGGAGCGCTTGCGGTATTCGCCCAAGGTTATCAGGCTGGCGAGCGAGGACACGGGCGTGCCCAAGCCGCCTATGTTCACGGCGATGAGCAGATGGCGGTAATCGGAAGTGAAGCGGGAGAGCAGCACGGCGGAAGGCACGTTGCTGATCACCTGGCAGCTTGCCGTGCCGATGAGCAGCGGAGAGAGCGCCACCAAAGACCCCAGCGCCGACTGCACCGCCGGTATGCGCGAGAGGTTGCCGGAAAAGATGAAAAAGGCGCAGAAGGTGAGCAGCAGCCCGTAATCCACCAATAAAAAGCATTTGGGTTCCAAAACAAGCAGCGCCGCCGTGACCACGATCAGCCCTATCCAGTAAGGAAAAACGCGGAAAACGATCAGCACCGAGAGCACGAAGAGCGCAAAATAAACGAGCGTGCGCCACAGCGGCGGCGCGGGCTGAGGCGCCGTTTCCAGCTTTATGGGTTCGGGCTTGACGATGAAACAGGTGCCGGCGATGAGCAAGAACGCCACGGCAAAAGGGATCGCCATTATCTTGAAAAATTCGCCCGCCGGAATGGAATAATATGAATACAAAAACAGGTTTTGCGGATTGCCGAAGGGGGTGAGCATGCCGCCCAGATTGGCAGCCACGTTTTGCATGACAAAGATGAACGCCGTCCACTTGGTCTTGCCGCAGGAAGAGAGCACGAACCAGCCCAGCGGCAGAAAGGTGACCAACGCCATGTCGTTTGCCATCACCATGGAGCCGAAGTAAGTGACAAAGACCAGGGCGAAAGTGACGCGGCGCATATTGCCGAAAGCGGTGACTATCTTCACCGCCAGCCACTCGAAAAAGCGGCGGCGTTTGAGCGCGCTGACCACGGCGAGCGTGCAGAAGAGGCAGGAGAGCGTTTGCAGGTCGAAGTATTCCGCGTAGCCCTTGTCCGGAGGCACGAAAAAGCAGGTCACCGCCGCGGCGATGGCGGCGATGATGAACACGATATGCCCTTTTATCATGCTTTTTATGATGTATTTCGCCTTGGGCGTGAAGAGTTTTTTCTCCTTTTCTTCCATATCCGCAGATATTTATATACCTTTGAAAAAATAATTGCAAGCGTTTTGCGCCCGACTGCAAAAAAATTGCCCGCGCGCGGCTTTTCAGCCCGAAAAATATCCGCGCCGCCTACCGCTCATGCCGCGGAACGCACGCATGTCTGCACGCGTCCCGTCGGAGCAAACAAAGCGGCGAAAAGAGCGGTTCTTCGCCGCTCTTTTCGCCTGTTTTTCCGCCCCTGCCCCGCTTTTTACGATAAACCTTTTCTTCTCCGCCCGGGCAAACCGCCGCTTTACCGGAGCGGCTCGAACGCCGGATATTCCGTGCACACTTCTATGCAGGCTATTTTCCCCTTTTCTTCTTTGACGAAAACTCCGTCACGTGCGCCGTGGCTGAACGAGAGCAGGACAAATTTTTCGTCCTGTCCGTGCCCTTTGTCGTCCTCGAACGCCGTCACGGCGGGCACGGCTTCCACATATGTGCCGTTGAACACGCACTTGCGCGCCACGGAGAGGATATACTCGCACACCTGCTTTCTGCCCGTGATCTCCATGTCTTTTCCGCGGGAGATATAGCGCACGTCGCGGCTCATACGACTGAACAGATAATTGTCCGTTTCTCCCCATTCAAAGGCGCGGCAGAGCATATCTATGGCTTCTTCATGAGTTATCTTGGGCACGCTTCGCCTTGTCCGCACATATTGCGTCTGATAGCACTCCACCGCGGGACAACGCCTGCCGCCCTTGAAGAGAAAATCTCCCCCGGCAATGCCCTTTATCTCCAACTCTTCACCGCTTTTGAAACCGTCGCATATCATGGTTATCTTGCCGTTTTCGTCGCGCACGCCCCCGTAATGCGTCTTGACGGGTTTGAGCAAAACGGTATCCGCGGCGTCTACCGGGACAGGCTCGCCGTTTTCGTTCCAAACCGTTAAGGTGTCCGCTTCCGTGCCGCACACGGCGCACACGTTGTAAGCCACATATTCGGCAAGGTCTTCCCGCGGTTTGCCGGTATACCCCACCCACATCAGCTGCGGATAATATTCGAAATCTTCACCCAGCAGAGTGCGGCGCAGATGCAAACAATAGGCATAAGCCTCCGTTTCGTCGAGCCACGGCTTTTTGAAGAGCGCGTAAGAGAGCAGCTTTTCCCGTATGCGCGTTTCTCCGCATGCGGAAAAGAGCGCAAACACGTCCGAACGCTTCATGCCGGCTTTTGTGAGGGTGTGCACAAGCAGTTTTTCCTTTTGCGAAAGCGTGCCCGGCTCCGATCGTTCGCCGTCTTCTTTCTCCTGCACTATGAGCACATAGGAGGAAGAATCTTCTTCCGGCGAGGTTTCTCCGAAGTTGCTCTGCACGCGCAGACTGCCGCCGTCAAAAACCAGCTCTGAGGCGTTTTGCGTGTAACGCCACTTTTTGCCGTGCATGATGTGCCTGCCTTTCCATTCGAACCCCGTCAGCGTCATGCCGAGGAGCGGCGCAAAGCGCTCGGACACGTCCTTGACGCGCTCGGGCATGTTATCGTAACAGATCAGATCGCAGTCGCGGCTGATACACAGATATATGTCTTCAAAATGCAGATACAGGCTCGTGTTGAAGCAGTTGCGCAGGCGCAAATCGCGATCGGGGAAAATTTCGCCGCACGCGTTCATATAAACGGCTTGCAGCTTTTTGCCGCGCGCCGCGGCGTAAACGTGGATGCCGCTCCCGTCCGCTCCGCTCTCCGCCGCCTTGCAAACCCTTATCAGAGCCTCGCAGATATTGGCTTCATGCAGATCGCTTTCCATGCAATAAAAAGAAGCGTGCGTTTCCAGCGTTTGCCCGGCAGTTGCGCCGTCCGGATCTGTTTGTGTGGCGCTTGCACCCGCCGCAAACAACATTTTTGCCGCCGTCAATTTGTCTTCTCCGTCCGTGCCCGCATAATGTAACGCGGCAA
This sequence comes from uncultured Christensenellaceae bacterium, assembly GCA_944380295.1. Lineage (GTDB taxonomy): Bacteria > Bacillota > Clostridia > Christensenellales > UBA3700 > Alloclostridium. The sequence continues at coordinate 31,786 of CALWHE010000012.1, read as the reverse complement.
CGCACAGTCCGCCCGCCAAACCGTTATGGCGCGCGGCGTCAAAACCGTGGCGCAAAAACCACTCCGTCATTTGCGCGACCGGTCCCGTTCCGTCCGCCGCGCCTTCTTCGGCGCCGCTTGTCGGATCCGAACGGAAGTCGGTGATACAGGCAGAAAGCAGATTTTCCGCTTCCTTGCCCTTGTCTTCTTCATGGGCGTTAATGTCCATGCCGCCTTTCAGCATGTCCTCCGCCTTTTTATAGTCCACGGGCACTTGTGCAAAAATATCCAAAAAATCCCAATACTTCTCGTCCATTTCTCTCTCCTTTATGCCATCATACCGCGTCTTAATGCTAAACGAGTGTCATATTAAAAACTTTTTTTTGCAAAAAACTCCGCCAAGCAAGACGGAGTTTTTCCGCAAACACAGGCGCCGCAAACGCGCTTCGATTCACTCCTGTTTGAGCAGTCCCGCCCTGTTCATCAGCGCATACATGCGGTATCCGCCCGAGAGATCTGCCGCGTCAAAGCCGCGCTGACGAAGGATGCGCACGCCCAGATAACCGCGCAGTCCCACCGCGCAGGAAACCGCGATGCGCCTGTCTTTGGGCAGTTTGTCAAGGTTTTGCCGCAACTCGTCAAGCGGGATATTTACCGCGCCGGGTATGCCGCCCTGCGCGCATTCGGACGGCGTGCGCACGTCCAAAACAAAGCTCTCTTTGTTCAGATCTTCCACGTAAACGGTGGGGCAAAGTCCGCTCAAAATGTTTTCCGCGATAAATCCCAGCATGTTCACCGGGCTTTTTGCGGAATTGTAAGGGGGCGCGTAACAAAGTTCAGCGCGCGCCATATCGTGCACGCTGCCGCCGCACGCCATCAGCACGGAGATCACGTCTATCTGCTTTTCCACGTTCTCTCTGCCCGCCGCCTGCGCGCCGAAGATCTCGCCGTTTTCACCAAAGAGCAGTTTGAGCGTGAGCTGAGAAGCGCCGGGATAATATCCCGCGTGCGTGAGCGGGAAACAATAGGCTTTTTTATATTTCACACCCGCCCTAAGAAGTTGTTTTTCATTCCTGCCCACACTTGCAAAGGTGAGTGAGAACACCTTGACCACGCTGGCGCCGAGCACCTTTTTTCCGTTGCTCGAACTGCCGCCGGCGATGTTGTCCGCCACGCTCCTGCCCTGCCTGTTGGCAGGTCCCGCCAGGGGGATGAGCGCCGGCGCGCCGTCCGGTCCGATCACGCCGATCGCGTCGCCCGCCGCATAGATGTCCGCGTTGGAAGTGCGCATGTTTTCATCCGTCCAAATGCCGCCGCTCTCCGTGAGTTTAAGCCCCGCGGCTTTGGCAAGCGCTGTCTCGGGCGCCACGCCCATGGCGAGCACCACCACGCCCGTCGTCAGACTGCTCCCGTCCGTCAACGTGACTTTCACCCCGCCATCCGTCTTTTGCACGCTCTTCACGCCCGTGGAGGTGCGCACGGTAACGCCGCCCTTTTCCAGCTCCTCTTTGACAAGCTGCGCCATCTCCGCGTCCAGCGGCGGCATGAGCTGAGGCGCAAATTCCGCCAACGTCACCTGCAAGCCGCGGCGCACGAAGTTTTCCGCTATCTCCACGCCGATAAAACCGCCGCCCGCCACCAGCGCGCTCTGCACGCCGTTTTCTCTGATGAACGCGTCCAGTTCCAGCGTATCGCGCACGTCGCGCAGGGTGAACACGCCCTCTCCGCTCAATCCCAGCGTTTTGGCTCCCGCGCCCGGCGCGAGCACCAGCTTGTCGTATTTTTCCGTATATTCCTTCTCCGGCGTGCGCACGGTGACCGTGTGCGCCGCGGCGTCTACCGCGACCACTTCCGAAAGCACGCGCACGTCGATGTTGAACCTGCGGCGCAAAAAGGCGGGCGAAGCCACGGTGAGGTCCTCTTCCCTCTCTATCTCGCCGCCGATGAAATAAGGCAGTCCGCAATTTGCATAGGACACGTGCGCCCCGCGCTCGAAGATGATTATCTCCGCGCTCTCGTCCAATCTGCGCAAACGCGTGGCGCAGCTTGCGCCTCCGGCAACGCCGCCGACTATCACAACTTTCATGATTTACCTCCGCATAAAAATATTTTCCGTTTATATTATATATCCGCGCGCGGAATTTTTCAAGACATAAATCAAACGAGCGCCCCGGCGGCGCTCTTTTTATCGACTTCCGCCGCAAAAAATTTCCCGCGCCTTTTGTCAAAGCCGCAAATGAAAAACGGCGATAAACGCGCCCCGCGCCTTTACCGCCGCCATAACGTGCGAAAACTTGCTTTTTTAAGCGTTGCCGTCCTCTTCCGCGCCGCTCTCTTTACCGGCGTCTTCGCCGCTTGGCTCCGCGCCCGTTTTGCCGCCGCTCTGCGCGTCTGCGCCCGCCGGGCTTTGCCCTTTTTCCGCCTCACCTTCCTGCGGCGCCTGCTCCGCGTTCTGTTCCGCCTGCTGCGCGGGCAGCTCTATGGGCGTATACGCCAAACCGCTGCGCTTGTTTTCGTATTCCATCACCGCGTTGAAAACGGCGGCTTTTTCCAGTTTGAAAAGGTGGTTCCTGTCCGCGTTGCACACCGCCACCAACATGTCCTGCACCTGCTCTATGTGCATGGCGGTGGGCTGTTCGCACTTGGGGCAGGCGTCCGTCACGGATACTTCATAGACGTTGCCGGCATAAACGGCGGTGGGATTTTTCCCGTAATTGATCTTGGACACCGCCATGCCCTGCTTTTTCAGCGCGTTCAGACGGGCGAGATAATATCCCGCGTTGGCTGCCGCCGCGCCGTTGCCGAAGAGCAGCAAAAACGCGCCCAAAAGCACGATCGCCGTGCCCACCGTGTCCAGATCCGCCATCAGTTCCGTATACTGTCTGATGGCTATCACGGCGATGCAGGCGCCCATCAAAAGCACGCTGATCGCCAGCTTTATGCTCACGCGCGTCAGTTCTTCTTTGACGGTGCCGCGATAGAGCACGCGCAGAGCGGACACGCCGCTCTCCGCCACGTCTTCCTGCCGGATATAAGATTTTTCCAGGATCTCGGCGGTCTCCTGCTCACGCAGCTGACGCCTTTTGATGAAATTGAAATAACCGGGGCGCTTGGCTCCGCATTCGGGGCACTTTTTCTCCCCTTCTTTCATCTCCGTTCCGCATTGGGGACACTTCATTTTTCTTCAAGCTCCGCTTTTATTTCCAAGTAAAGTTCCCTGTCTTTATCGCAGCGCTTTGCCCACACGCCCGTCACGGCGGATATGACCGCGCCGAAGGCAGGCGCCAAAAACATGAACGCGCCGGGCGTGAAGCGCACTTCTCCCTCATCGGAAGGCACCTTAACGCTGCAAAGCACCATGCCCAGGATAAACTGCACCACCGTGAGCGCCGTGAACACCAGCGCGGCGATGAACGCGCCCCTGGCTTTGACCCTGCCCGTCATGGCGAGCACGCTCACCACGATGAGCGCGAGCATGGCAACAAGCAGCAGGATGCAAACCGTCATAGTCACGGCTGACGCCGCCGTGAGTGAGGAATAAGTCTGCGCGTCCAATTTCAGCGGGTTTTCCAAATAACCGGCGCTGCGGTCGAATTCCAGCTGCATGCCCTGCAACGCTTCCACGATGAAGAAAGTGTCTCCGTTGCCGCAGAAAGTGGGCGCAAACGCCGCCATCCAGGGGTTGACGGGCAGATCGATCTGCAGCTGCGAAGTCTGCGTATCTCCGCCCTCGCCGCTCGTGATGATGTCGTAAAGCGGTCCGGACGCCTGCATGGAAAACTCTCCGTCCAGAGAAAGCGACACAAAGCCGTTCCAGGCAAACGGCATGGACAATATCAATAAAAGCGCCGTGAGCAACACGAGCGCCACGATGAAGGCGCGCGAGCCGCCGCTCCATTTGTCTTTGAGTTCAGCCGCCAGAGTCTCGCGTTTATCGGAGCGCTCGGCGGGATTTTTCTTTTTCCCTCTGCTTGCCATGTTTCTATTATATATTATCGCGCGTTATATTACAAGTAAATTCTCACAATATGCGCGCGGCGGCGGGAGAGCGCGCCAAAACGCGCCGCTTTTCCAGCGTCGGGGATACGCGCCGCTTTGCCAGCAGATGGCATGCATAACTTTTCCGCCTTTGCTCACACTAAGCGCAGACTGAACAAGGAGGGACATATGATAACCGTTATCGCACTTATACTCGTAATCATCGGTTCGATAAACTGGCTGAGCGTGGGCATCTTCGACTTTAACATAGTCAACTGGATGTTTTCCACCACGTCTTACGTGGGCGCAAGAGTCATTTACGGCATAGTGGGCGTTGCGGGACTTTGGGCGCTGTTCTACCTGATCTACAACCGGTTCAGCGCAAAGCGCATCAACGCGCCCGAAACCGCCATGTCGGAAAAACGCAAGACCGCCGGCAACCGTTAAATCGCGCCGCTTTTGCGGCAACGGCAAAATAACGGACAGGCTTTGACCTGTCCGTTATTTTCGGCGGACTGTTTTGCGCCGATACTGCTCATTGCAGCATTGCGATATGATCGTTACACAACTTTGCACTCTTTAAACCATGCGCGGCTACTTTCGGAGAAATAGGAAAAACAGGTTCAAAAAAACGCCTCATACAGCATAAAGCGTTAAAGTCCGCGCCTATGCGCCCCGCATTTAACCTTTTCGCCTCGCGGCGGCGTAAACGCGCGCAAAAAAAGCGACGGTATGACCCGTCGCCTTTTTTGCCGTCTGCAATAAATTACTTGATCTCGACTTCCGCGCCGGCTTCGGTGAGCTTCTTGGCGATCTCGTCGGCGGCTTCTTTGGCAACGCCTTCCTTGATGGCCTTGGGAGCGGATTCGACCAACGCCTTGGCGTCGGCAAGACCCAGACCGGTGATCTCGCGTGCCACTTTGATGACGGCGAGCTTGTTGGCGCCGAAGCTCTTGAGAATGACGTCGAATTCCGTCTTTTCTTCCGCAGCGGGAGCGGCTGCACCGCCTGCGGCGGGAGCGGCAACTGCCATGGCGGCGGCGCTGACGCCGAATTCAGCCTCGATGGCTTTGACCAGATCGTTGAGTTCGAGCACGGTCATGCCCTTGATCTCTTCTATCATTTTTGCTATATCCATTTTTATATCCTCCGTTTGTTTTTTGATTATTGAGCTTTTTTCTCCGCCACTTGGTTAAGCGCAACAGCAAGACCCGAAATGGGGCTGAGCAACATGCCGAGCAACTGAGCGAGCAATGTATCCTTTGAAGGGATCTTTGCCAATGCGTTCACTTTTTCCACGTCCAGATAAAGGTCGTCCATCCTGCCGCACTTGACTTCAAGCGCTTTTACGGTGGCTGCCATTTCCGTGATCACCTTGGGTCCGGCAAGCGGGTCCGTCATGGAGAACGCCAGCGCGCTGCTGCCCTCCAAAGCCCCGTCATAACCGGTGATGCCCACCTGTTCCATCGCCTTGCGGACCAAACGGTTTTTGAGCACCTTGTAGGTGACGCCGGCTTGTCTGAACTTTACGCGCAGCGCCGTGTCGTCCGCCACGCTGATGCCCTTATAGCTGACGATGACAAAGCTCTTGCTCTCTTTGAGCAGCGTTGCTATCTCCTCTATTTGGGCAGCTTTTTGTTCTTTTGTTAAAGCCATAGCCTACCTCCTAAAAAATTTCCCCCGCACCGCGAGGCACGGGGGACTTGCGTTCCCTTACGTTACCTCGGCAAGATATTGAGCTTGCGCACTTGCTGTCTGCGGCACGGATATGTTTCCCGTATATTATAAAGGCTGCACGGGGCGCCTGTCAAGCGATTTTACGCCTTGTAAGCCACTTTCACGCCGGGGCCCATGGTGCTGGTGAGCGTAACGCTGCGCACGTATTGACCCTTTGCCGCCGCGGGCTTTGCTTTGAGAATGGCGTCGTAAACGGTGTTATAGTTCTCCATCAGCTTTTCCGCGCCGAAGGACTTTTTGCCGATGGCAACGTGGATGATGTTGGTCTTGTCCAACCTGTATTCCACCTTACCGGCTTTGATCTCTTTCACCGCCTTGGTGACGTCCATGGTGACCGTGCCGGACTTGGGATTGGGCATCAAGCCTTTGGGACCGAGCACCTTACCTATCCTACCCACCAGACCCATCATGTCGGGAGTGGTGACGCACACGTCAAAGTCGAACCAGTTTTCGTTTTTGATCTTGTTGATCATCTCTTCACCGCCCACATAGTCGGCGCCGGCGGCTTCCGCCTCGTCCGCTTTAGAGCCTTTGGCGATGACCAAAACCTTCACGGTTTTACCCGTGCCGTTGGGCAGCACCACCACGCCGCGCACCTGCTGGTCGGCATGACGGGAGTCCACGCCCAGTTTGACGTGCAGTTCTATGGATTCGTCGAATTTGGCGGTGGCGGTCTCTATGACCTTTGCCATTGCCTCGGAAGCCTCGTAAGCCTTGCCGGTCTCAACCAACGCGGCCGCGCTTGCATATCTCTTTCCTTTCATGACTTATACCTCCTTAGTCCTCGCAGGTCACGCCCATGCTGCGTGCCGTGCCCTTGACCATGCTGATGGCGGCTTCCAGGGAAGCTGCGTTGAGGTCGGGCATTTTGGTCTGCGCTATCTCTTTGACCTGAGCGGCGGTGAGCTTTGCCACCTTGGTCTTGTTGGGAACGGCAGATCCGCTCTCTATACCCGCCGCCTTTTTGATGAGCACGGGGGTGGGAGGAGTTTTGAGGACAAAGGTGAAGGACCTGTCTGCGTAAATGGTCATCACAACGGGGATGACCAGACCTTCCTGTCCCTTGGTCTTTTCGTTGAACTCTTTGGTGAATCCGGGGATATTGATGCCGTGCGGACCCAGAGTGGAGCCTACGGGCGGTCCCGGAGTTGCTTTGCCTGCGGGCAGTTGGAGTTTGACAACTGCCGTGATCTTCTTTGCCATACTTACCTCCTTGGCAATCGTGGTTTTAACGGAACGCAAGGAAAAATTTTACGTCCCTCCCAGTTAAAGGTTTCCCTTTGTTTATATCGTGCGAAAAACGCCGTATATGCCTGTTACAGTTTTTCCACCTGGCTGTATTCCAGGTCCACGGTGGTCTCGCGTCCGAACATGGACACAGCCACTTTGAGCTTTTGCTGATCCGCCTTTATCTCTTTGACTTCGCCGATGAAGTCTTTGAGCGGACCGCTGATGATGGTAACGGAATCTCCCGCCGCAATGGAGAGATCTTCAAACTTGACCTCTTCAAGCTGCGCGCGCTTGACTTCTTCCGCGGACATGGGCAAAGGCTTGCCGTCATAACCGCTGCAAAAATCTCTCACGCCCCTGGTGTTTTTGACCATATACCATATCTGCTTGGAATAGATCATCTTGATAAAGACATAGTTGGGGAACTTTTTGCGCATGACGAACTTTTTCTTGCCGCCTTCGCGTTCCACCACCTCTTCTTCTTCCGGCACCACAACATCGAAAATGCTGTTTTGCAGCCCGTTTGTTTCCACCATCTGCAAAAGGTTCTTTTTTGCGATATTTTCGTAACCGAACAGGGTATTGAGCACATACCACTGAGGCTGCTGCTTTTCTTCTTCAGCCATAATACCTCCTTACTGCTGCGCGTTGGATACGAGCAGCCTGAGCAGCTCCGCGGCGCCGAAATCGAAGGCGGAAATGATGATCAGGAAGATCACCACCACCAAAAGCACCACGCCCAGTTGCGTGAACACTTTTTTCGCGTCCGGCCAGCTGACCTTTTTCAGCTCGGAGAACATCTCCTTGAAAAATCTGCCTATACGAACGAAAATATTGGGTTTGCCGCTCTTTTTCTTGTCCTTCTTCTTTTTGCCGTCGGGCGCGGGGGCGTCCGATTTTTTGTCAGACGCGGAAAGCTCCGCGTTTTGAAGAGGCGCGTTGGAATAGAGCTGTTCGCCGTTGTTCAATGAATCTTTTTTACCCATAAAGTTACCTCTTACTTGGTTTCTTTATGCACGGTATGCTTTTTGCAGAACTTGCAATATTTTTTGATCTCTATCCTGTCTGCGGTATTCTTCTTATTCTTAAAAGTATCGTAGTTGCGCTGTTTGCATTCTGTGCAAGCGAGCGTTATCTTGGTCCTCACGGTTATAAGCCTCCCAAAAAAATTACACCCCGATTCCGAAGTGCTTGATTATTATAGCACCCCTTGATTGGGTTGTCAACCATTTGCACGGCAAAATTTTGCGTGCAAACCTGTGCGCGGCAAGCCGCGCCGGCGGAAAAGCTCCGCGCCGGAGCGCGGAGCCTGCCGTGTCAATTACTTGAATATCTTTGCAACAACGCCGGAACCGACCGTTCTGCCGCCCTCACGGATAGCAAAACGCAGACCTTCTTCGATGGCGATGGGAGTGATCAGGGCGATGTTCATTTCGATGTTATCGCCGGGCATGACCATTTCAACGCCCTTGGGAAGTTCGATGGTGCCGGTAACGTCGGTGGTTCTGAAATAGAACTGAGGACGATAGCCGTTGAAGAAAGGAGTGTGGCGGCCGCCTTCGTCCTTGGTCAGGACGTAGACCTGCGCGTGGAACTCGGTGTGAGGATTGATGGAACCGGGCTTAGCCAGCACCTGACCTCTTTCGATGTTCTTACGGTCGATACCGCGCAGCAGCACGCCGATGTTGTCGCCCGCGTAAGCTTCGTCAAGCAGCTTGCGGAACATTTCGATACCGGTGACAACGGTGTCGACGGTGGGTTTGATACCGACTATCTGCACCTTGTCCTGCATCTTGACCGCGCCGCGCTCCACTCTGCCGGTAGCCACGGTGCCGCGGCCGGTGATGGTGAACACGTCTTCAACGGGCATCAGGAAAGGCTTGTCGGTATCGCGCTGAGGCTCGGGAATGTAGCTGTCGATGGCATCGAGCAGTTCGCCGATGCAAGCGCAGGCGGGATCGTCCACGTTGCCGGCGGAAGCAGCTTCCAGAGCTTTCAGAGCGCTGCCCTTGATGATGGGGGTGTCATCGCCCGGGAAGCCATACTCGGTGAGCAGTTCCCTCACTTCCATTTCCACCAGTTCGAGCAATTCGGGGTCGTCGACCTGGTCGGTCTTGTTCATGAAGACGATGATATAAGGCACGCCGACCTGACGGGCAAGCAGGATGTGCTCACGGGTCTGGGGCATGGGACCGTCCGTGGCGGCAACCACCAGCACGGCACCGTCCATCTGCGCGGCGCCGGTGATCATGTTCTTGACATAGTCGGCGTGTCCGGGGCAGTCAACGTGTGCATAGTGCCTCTTGTCGGTCTCGTATTCGACGTGAGCGGTATTTATTGTTATACCTCTTGCCTTTTCTTCGGGCGCTTTATCGATCTCATCGTATCTCATCTTCTGAGCATGACCCTTAGCTGCGCAATACATGGTTATGGCAGCGGTAAGAGTGGTCTTGCCGTGGTCGACGTGACCGATGGTACCGATGTTTACATGGGGCTTGGTTCTTTCAAATTTAGCCTTAGCCATAGTTGTTTGTTCCTCCTGTGATTATACGTATATTGTTGTTTTTTATTTGCTTTGCTTGCTTCTTTCGCCGATGACTTTGTCCGCCACGCTCTTGGGCACTTCCGCATAGTGGTCGGGCAGCATCATAAAGGTGGCGCGTCCCTGCGAGCAGGAGCGCAGCGTGGTGGCGTAACCGAACATTTCCGCCAGCGGCACTTCCGCATCTATGTGCTGGGAGCCGTTGTTCAGCTCTATCGCCTTGATGGAGCCACGGCGGGAGTTTATCGTTCCCATAACGTCGCCCAGATATTCGTCGGGCGTGTCCACCTGCACCGCCATGATGGGTTCGAGCAGCACGGCGTTTGCCTTGGCGGCGCCGTCTTTGAGCGCCATGGAACCGGCTATCTTGAACGCCATTTCGGAAGAGTCCACTTCGTGGTAACTTCCGTCCACGATGTCCACGTTGAAGTCCACCATCTCATAGCCCGCCAAAATACCGTTGAGCGCGGCTTCTCTGATACCGGCTTCCACGGCGGGGATATATTCCTTGGGAATGGATCCGCCCACCGTCTTGTCCGTGATGATGATGCCTTTGCCCGGCTCGTTGGGAGCCATGTCTATGATGCAGTGGCCGTATTGACCTTTACCGCCGCTCTGACGCACGAACTTGCCCTCCGCGCGAACGGCCTTTTTGATGGTCTCGCGGTAAGCCACTTGGGGATTGCCCACGTTGGCCTCCACTTTGAATTCGCGCAAAAGCCTGTCCACGATGATGTCCAGGTGCAGCTCGCCCATACCGGAGATGATGGTCTGACCCGTTTCTTTATCCGTGTAAGTTTTGAAGGTGGGGTCTTCTTCCGCCAGCTTGACCAGCGCCATGCCCATCTTTTCCTGGCTCGCCTTGCTCTTGGGCTCGATGGCGACGGAAATAACGGGATCGGGGAATTCCATGCTCTCCAAGACGATGGGATCTTCTATGGCGCACAGCGTATCGCCCGTGGTGGTGTCTTTCAAACCGATGATGGCGACGATGTCGCCCGCGTAAGCCTCGGTTATCTCGTTGCGGTGGTTGGAGTGCATCCTCACCAGACGGCCTATCCTTTCACGCTTGTTCTTGGTGCTGTTGAGCACGTAAGAGCCTGCGGTGAGCACGCCGGAATACAAACGGAAGAACGTGAGCTTGCCCACGAACGGGTCCGTCATTATCTTGAACGCCAGACCGGACATGGGAACGTTGTCGTCCGCTTCGCGCACCAGCGTTTCCTCCACCATATCGCCGCCCATCTCAAAGCCTTTGACGGGAGGGATATCCAAAGGAGAAGGCAGATATTCCACGATGGCGTCCAAAAGCGCCTGCACGCCCTTGTTCTTATAAGAGCTGCCGCACAAAACGGGAGTGATCTCCATGGCGATGACGCCTTTGCGGATGGCAGCCTTGATCATGGCGGGATCCACTTCTTCGCCTTCCAGCACCTTTTCCATCAGCTCGTCGTCGAACATGGAAACGGCGTCCAAAAGCTCTTCCCTTGCCTTTTCCACGTCGCCTTTGAGGTGCGCGAAATTGGCGGGTATCTCATCGTAAACGGAAAACTCCATGCCGTCCGCGTCTTTGTCGTAAACCACCGATTTCATGGTGATGAGGTCGACAAAACCGATAAAGTCGGACTCTGCGCCGAGCGGGAATTCCACCGGCACGGCGTTGGCTTTGAGCCTGGTCTTCATCATGTGCACGGCATTGGCGAAGTTGGCGCCGTTGATGTCCATCTTGTTGACGAACGCGATGCGGGGCACATGATACTTGGTGGCTTGACGCCACACGTTCTCGGACTGAGGCTCCACGCCGCCCTTGGCGCAGAAGAGAGCCACGGCGCCGTCCAAAATGCGCAGGCTGCGCTCCACTTCCACGGTGAAGTCCACGTGTCCGGGGGTGTCTATCAGGTTGATGCGATAAGGCTCGCCCTGCTTGTTGACTCTCCATTGAGTGGTGGTGGCGGCGGAAGTGATGGTGATACCTCTCTCCGCTTCCTGCTCCATCCAGTCCATGGTGGCCTGACCTTCATGCACTTCGCCTATCTTGTGCACCAGACCGGTGTAATACAAGATCCTTTCGCTGGTGGTGGTCTTGCCGGCGTCTATGTGCGCCATTATGCCGATATTTCTGATCCTTTCAAGGGGAAATTCTCTTGCCATATCTCACCTCTTACCAGCGATAGTGAGCGAACGCCTTGTTCGCTTCCGCCATTCTGTGCATGTCTTCTTTGCGCTTGATGGAGTTACCGGTATTGTTGTAAGCGTCCATAAGCTCTGCCGCCACCCTTTCCACCATGGTCTTTTCACCCCTCTTGCGGGCGAACATGACCAGCCATCTGATGGCAAGGGTCTGTCTTCTTTCGGGTCTGATCTCCATGGGGACCTGGTAAGTGGAACCGCCCACGCGGCGGGCCTTGACTTCCAGCACGGGCTTTACGTTTTCCAAAGCCTGCGTGAAAACTTCCATGGGGTCTTTACCCATCTTATTGCTTATTATATCGAAAGCGCCATACACGATCTCTTGCGCCGTTCCTCTTTTTCCGTCATACATGACCTGGTTGATGAACTTGGTCAACACCTTGCTGCCGTAAACGGAATCGGGCAATACGTCGCGCTTGGGCACATTACCTCTTCTGGGCATTTTTTTACCTCCTTAAAGATTTGAGTGATACATCCGAATTACTTATTTTGCGGATTTAGGCTTCTTCGCGCCGTATTTGGATCTTGCCTGCATGCGCTTAGCCACGCCGGTAGCGTCCAAGGTGCCGCGAATGATGTGATAACGAACGCCGGGAAGGTCCCTGACCCTGCCGCCTCTGATGAGAACGACGCTGTGCTCTTGCAGGTTATGGCCGATACCGGGGATATACACCGTTCCTTCCATGCCGTTGACAAGTTTCACACGCGCTATCTTACGCAGAGCGGAGTTAGGCTTCTTGGGGGAAGTCGTGGTCACGGAAAGACAAACGCCTCTCTTCTGAGGGTTTTTGTCCATCAACGGAGCCTTGGACTTCTTGACCTGCTTTTCACGTCCGTGCCTAATCAACTGATTGATAGTGGGCATCTTTTTACCTCCTTGTAGTATTTCGGATGAGTTACCTTCAACCCTAAGGTTTCTCATTCTATCAGACTGCGCTGCGGACACACCACTTGCCGCCGCGCCTTCATGCATAGCAATACTATGCGGATATTCTCCGCACAGTATCGTTATTGTAGCAATATTTTTCGCACAAGTCAACGATTTTACGGTAATTTGCTGAATTATCCTGCGCCGGCGGCGCGGCGGTCACTCTATCCTCACGTCCGCGTCCGCGTCCAGATCGAAATCGGAGCACTGCCTGCCCGCCCGGATCATGCACGCCGTCTGCGCGGCGATCATCACGCCGTTGTCCGTGCACAGTCCCACGGGCGGATAAAACGCCGTTATGCCCGCGGCGGCGGCTTTTTCTTCCACCTTTGCGCGCAGGCGTTTATTCGCGCCCACGCCGCCCGCGATCACTACCTTATCACATTTACGCGCGATCGCCGCGCGCACGAGGTTGTCCGACATGATGTCCGTGACCAGTTCCTGAAAAGAGCAGGCAAGATCCGCACGCGGCAGTTCCTCGCCCCTCATCTTCAAGGTGTTGGCGTAATTTATCACCGCCGTTTTTATGCCGCTGAAAGAAAAATCAAAAGAATCCGTCCCTTTGAACGGGCGCGGCAGGCTGATGTCCGGCTTGCCGGCTGCGGCAAGTTTTTCTATCTGCGGACCGCCCGGATAAGGCAGTCCCAGCACGCGCGCCACCTTGTCGAACGCCTCGCCGCAGGCGTCGTCCTGCGTGGTGCCCATGACGCTTATCTCGTCATAGTCCGCCGCAAACGCCACCGCGGTGTGTCCGCCGCTGGCTATCAGGCAGACAAAGGGCGGTTCGAGCCGCGGCGACGCCACATAATTGACGGCGATGTGACCGCGGATATGGTTGACGGCGAAAAGCGGCTTGTCCAGCGCATAGGCAAACGCCTTGGCGTAAGACTCTCCCACCAAAAGCGCGCCGAGCAGCCCCGCGCCGTAAGTCACGCCCACCGCGTCCAGTTTCTCCTGCCGCACGCCCGCCTCTTCCAGCGCGCCTTTGACCAGGTTGTCTATGGCGAGCACGTGGTTGCGCGAGGCTATCTCCGGCACCACGCCGCCGAAGCGCTTGTGTATCTCCACCTGCGAGGCTATCTTGTTCGACAAGATCTGCCTGCCGCGCAGCACGGCGCAGGCGGTTTCGTCACAACTGCTCTCTATGCCCAGGATCAGCAGGTCGTCGCGTCCGCGCAGGGCGTCCGTCTTTTTTTTCATCCGCTCGAAATACGCGCTCATAACCCCTGCGATCTTTTCAGATATTCGTTGATGAAAGGCTCTATGTCCCCGTCCATCACGGCGGTCACGTTGCTGGTCTCCCAGCCGGTGCGGTGGTCTTTGACCATGGTGTAAGGGCAGAACACGTAAGAGCGTATCTGGCTGCCCCACTCTATCTTTTTGAGATCGCCTTTGAGCGCGGCTTCCTTTTCCGCCTGCTCGCGCTCGCGCAACTCGATGAGTTTGGAAGTGAGCATCTTCATCGCCTGCTCGCGGTTTTGGATCTGGCTGCGCTCGTTCTGGCACTGCACCACTATGCCCGTGGGCAGGTGCGTTATGCGCACGGCGCTGTCCGTCTTGTTGACGTGCTGACCGCCCGCGCCGCCGCTGCGATAAGTGTCCACTTTCAGCTCTTCCGGACGAATGACTATCTCGCCCGCGTCTTCCACCTCGGGCACCACTTCCACGGAAGCAAACGAGGTGTGCCGCCTGGCGTTGGAGTCAAAGGGGGAAATGCGCACCAGCCTGTGCACGCCCTTTTCCGCTTTCAGATATCCGTATGCGTAATCTCCGTCCACGGAAAAAGTGACGCTCTTGATGCCCGCTTCGTCGCCCGCCAGCATGTCCAGTTCTTCCAGCTTATACTTTTTGCGCTCGCAGTAGCGGGTATACATGCGGTAGAGCATGCTCACCCAGTCCTGAGCCTCCGTGCCGCCCGCGCCCGCGTGCAAGGTGACGATGGCGTTGTTGGCGTCGTATTTGCCCGTGAGCAGCGTTTGCAGGCGCAGCTCTTCCAGGTCGTCGATGAGTTTGTCCAGTTCGCTGTCAAGTTCCGCCTTGCTCTCCTCGTCGCCGTCCTCTTCCACCAGCATGATGAGCGCCTGCGCGTCTCCCACGCGCGTTTTGAGCTTGGCAAAGCCTTCCGTTTTGCCGTCTATGCGCGCTATTTCGCGGTTGACGTTCTGCGCCTCGTGCAGATCGTTCCAAAACCCTTCCGCGTTCTGCTTTTCTTCCAGCTCCGCGCGGCGCTTTGCCAGCGCGGGCAGATCGAGCGCGCTCTCCATCTCCGCCAGCAGCTTTTCCGCCGCGGCGCACTTTTCCTTTTCTTCGTCCACTATTATCATTTTGCCTTTACCTCTTATCTGCCGCAGCAATTCTTGTATTTTTTGCCGCTGCCGCAGGGGCAGGGATCGTTGCGTCCCACTTTTTGTTCGCGCTTTGCCGGTCCGCTCTCCTGCTGCGAGCCTTTGTTCACGGCGTTTTGCGGCACCGCGCTTTTGAGCTGCACGCGTATGCGCACGTCCATCTTGAAGACCATGCGCACCAGTTTGCGGTGGATGTTGCGGACCATATGGTCGAACATCTCGAAGCCTTCCTTTTTATAGACCAGCACGGGATCCTGATGGGCGTAAGACACCAAGCCCACGCTCTGTTTGAGATCGTCCATGGCGTCTATGTGCTCTATCCACTCCTCGTCCACCGTTTTGAGCATGCACCTGCGCTCGAAGTCGCCGAAGTCCGCGCCCGTGATGCCGTTTTCTTCCGCGTTCTTTTGGAATTGCGCTATCTTCTGCTCGTATTCCGCCACGGCGTGATCGTATATCTTCTGTTCCAGCTTGTCGTAAGAGCCTGCCGCCACCGCGTATTCCGCGTTGACCAAAGACGTGCCGCGCGCCAGCACCGCTTCTTCCAGTTCGCGGTTGAAGCCGTCGTAATCCCACTCTTCCTGATCCACGCGATAATCCACGAATTCCGCGCAGATCTCGTCTATCACCTCGCGCGTCATTTTGAGTATCTGCTCGTGCACGGGCAGCCCGTCGAGCACTTCATTGCGCTGCTTGTAAATTATCTCCCTCTGTCTGGTGAGCACGTCGTCGTAAGAGAGCAGGTTTTTGCGCGCGGAGAAGTTGCGGTCCTCCACCCTTGCCTGCGCCGCTTCTATCTGGCGGGTGATCATCTTGGCGGAGATGGGCGTATCCTCGTCCAGCGCCAGACGCGAAACTATGCTCTGCATGGTCTCTCCGCCGAACCTGCGCAAAATGTCGTCATCCATGGCGAGATAAAACACGGAAGAGCCGGGGTCGCCCTGTCTGCCCGCGCGGCCGCGCAACTGGTTGTCTATGCGGCGGGATTCGTGCCTTTCCGAACCGATGATGCGCAAGCCGCCGGCTGCCACCACCTTTTCTTTATCCTTTTCCGTTTCTTCACGATAGGCGTTGTAAAGGCGGGTGTATTCATCCCTCGCCTTGACCACCGCCTCATCGTCGGTAAAGGCAAAGGAGGTGGACGCCTCTATCAGCTCGTGCGAATAGCCTTTTTTGACCATTGCCGCCTTGGCGAGATATTCCGGGTTGCCGCCCAGCATGATGTCCGTGCCTCTGCCCGCCATGTTGGTGGAGATGGTGATGGCGCCCGGTCTGCCCGCCTGCGCGACTATCTCCGCCTCGCGCTCGTAATACTTGGCGTTGAGCACGTTGTGGTTTTTAAGTCCGGCGCGGGAGAGCATTTCCGAGAGCTTTTCACTCTTTTCCACGCTCACCGTGCCCACCAGCACGGGCTGTTTGCGCTCGTGGCATTTTTTGATGTCTTCTATTATCGCCTTGAACTTGGCTTTTTCGTTGAAGTAGAGCTTGTCTTCCTCGTCCACCCTGGCAACGGGCTTGTTGGTGGGAATGACCACCACGTCCAGATTGTATGTGCCCTCAAATTCGTTCTCTTCCGTTTTTGCCGTGCCCGTCATGCCGGAAAGTTTGCGATACTGGCGGAAGAGATTTTGGAAGGTGATGGTGGCAAAAGTCTTGTCTTCCGAACGTATCTTCACGCCCTCTTTCGCCTCTATCGCCTGGTGCAGACCGTTGCTGTAACGCCTGCCTATCATCTGACGACCGGTGAACTCGTCCACGATGATTATCTCGTCGTCCACCACGATGTAATTCACGTCGTTTTGCATGATGACGTTGGCGGTGAGGGCGTTGTCTATATAGTGTTTGAGGCTTTGATTTTCGTAATCCGTGATGTTTTCCACCCCGAAATACTTTTCCGCCTTTTCCGCACCCCGCTCGTTGAGATAAACGGTCTTGCTCTTGACCACCACTTCGTAATCGCCGCTGTTTTCGCACACCGCGCCGCAGTCGGGACAGACGATGTCCGCATTGCCGCCCTTGTCGCCGGCGATCTCCGCCCTGCCTATCTCTCTGCCGCACTCGGGGCAGACGTAATTTTCCGGTTTGAGCGTTTTGAAAAAGCGCTGCGCCTTTTCATACATCTCGTCCGGCTTGCCGCCCCTGCCGCTGATGATGAGCGGCGTGCGCGCCTCGTCGATGAGAATGCTGTCCACCTCGTCCACGATGGCAAAATCCAAACCGCGCTGCACGCGGTCTTTTTTGCTGATCGCCATATTGTCGCGCAGATAGTCGAAGCCCACTTCGTTATTGGTGGTGTATGTGATGTCGCAGGCATAGGCGGCGCGCTTTTCTTCCGCCTTCATGCGCGCTTTGTTTATGCCCACGCTCAAACCCATGAAGCGATATACCTTGCCCATCCAGTCCGCGTCGCGCTCGGCAAGATATTCGTTGACCGTGACCACGTGCACGCCCTTGCCCGCCAAAGCGTTGAGATAAACGGGCAGCGTTGCCACCAGCGTTTTTCCTTCACCGGTGCGCATTTCCGCTATCCTGCCCTGGTGCAGAACAATGCCGCCTATCAGCTGCACGTGGAAGTGGCGCATGTTGAGCACCCTGGCGCTTGCCTCTCTGACCGCGGCAAAAGCGTCGGGCAGGATGTCGTCCAGCCCTTCTCCCGCCGCCAGCCTGGCTTTGAACTGCGGCGTGCAGTCTTTGAGCTGCTCGTCCGTCATGGCGGCGTATTTGTCCGCCAGCGCTTCTATTTCCGCGGCGGTCTTTTCCAATTTCTTTAATTCTTTATCGTTGTGTGAGGGGAACAGTTTAGATAAAAATCCCATTGTTTTGCCTCGCCCGTCTTATTCGCGCACTCTGCGCGTTTTTTAATTTTATCATCACGCGCACGCAGTTGTCAAGCGCATGCAGCGATGTGCTGCCGCGCCCGTCTGCTTTACCGGCAACGCGGCGCGCCCGGAGAGGATGTTTTTCCGCAACCGCGTGCCCGCTCAAACCGGACGGCGCAGACCGCTCTGCGCCGGCAAAAACGGCAAAAAAACAATGCCCCGCAGCCGTTTTACGTTCTGCGGAGCGTTGGGCGCGGCGTTGTGCCGCCTTGTCACTTCATTGTTTCCTGCTTGACTTTTTTGTCCACCACATGGCGCTTGGCAAGCTCATCGATCACGTCTTTGAGCGTGATCCCCTGCTGCGCCATCAGCACCATGACGTGATAAGTGAGGTCGGCTATTTCAAAAACCGCCTCTTCTTTGCCGTTTTTGGCGCCGATTATCACTTCCGTGCACTCTTCGCCCACCTTTTTGAGGATCTTGTCCAGACCCTTTTCAAAAAGATATGTGGTGTAAGACCCCTCTTTTGGAGAATCCTTCCTGCCCTTGATCAGCCGGTAAAGCCCGTCCAGGGAAAAGGGCTTATATTTCGGATTTTCCCACACGGTGTTTTCAAAGCAGGAGTCCGTGCCCAAATGACAGGCGGGACCTTCTTTGACCACTTCCACGGTGAGCGCGTCCATGTCGCAGTCCGCGGTCACGCTCACGATGTGCTGCACATTGCCGCTGCTTTCCCCTTTGCGCCACAGCTTTTGCCGCGAACGGCTGAAAAAGCAGGTGTTGCCCTCTTGCAGGGAAATTTGCAGACTTTCACGGTTCATATACGCCACGGTGAGCACCTTTTTACTGTAATAGTCCTGCACCACCACGGGGATAAGCCCCTTTTCGTCAAACTTCAATTTGCTTATGTCCGTCATAATATCTCTCCTATATCCTTACGGGTATGCCCGCTTGCGCCAGGCTTTTTTTCAGTTCTTTGATGCTCACCTCTTCAAAGTGGAAGATGGAAGCGGCAAGCCCCGCGTCCGCGCCGGGCACCTTTTTGAACAGTTCGACAAAATGCTCCATGCACCCCGCGCCGCCCGAAGCGATCACGGGCACGTCCACGCGCGAACACAGCTCCCCCAGCATTTCCAGATCGAAGCCGCGCCTGACCCCGTCCGTATCGATGGAGTTGAGCACTATCTCGCCCGCGCCGTCACCCACGCCGCGCTTTGCCCATTCCATGGCGTTTATGCCGGTGTTTTCCCTGCCGCCTTTGGCAAAGAGCGTCCACTTGCCCTCCACCCTTTTTACGTCCATGGAAAGCACCACGCATTGGCTGCCATACTTGTTTGCCGCCCGCCCTATGAGTGAAAAATCGGCAATGGCGCCCGAATTTACGCTCACTTTGTCCGCACCGCAGGAGAGCACGCGCGCAAAGTCGTCAAGCTCTCTTATGCCGCCGCCCACGGTGAGCGGGATGAATATCTTTGAAGCCACCTCTTCCAGCACCTTGGTGAAAAGTTTGCGCTCTTCCGCAGAAGCGGTGATGTCGTAAAACACCAACTCGTCCGCGCCCTCTTTATTATATCTTTCGGCAAGGGCGACGGGATCGGTGACGTCCCTCACGCCCTCGAAGTTCACGCCCTTCACCACTCTGCCGCCGCGCACGTCCAGGCAGGGTATTATCCTCTTTGCCAGCATCAGCCGAATGCCTCCGTTACTTTTTTCAGATCCAGCGCGCCCTCATAGAGCGCTTTGCCCAGGATGACGCCGTCCGCGCCCATCTCGCGCAGCGCGGCGATCTCCGCCATCTCAGTCACGCCGCCGGACGCGGTGACGCGCAGCCCCTTTATGCCCGTGAGCGTGCGATATATATCCAAATTCGTCCCCGACATGGCGCCGTCGCGCGCAACGTCAGTGTAGATAACGTCGCAAATGCCGTCGCCCGCCAGCCTTTGGCAAAAGTCCACGCCTTTGAGCGGCGTTTTTTCCTCCCAGCCGTCTATCGCCACGCAACCGTCTTTGGCGTCCACGCCCACCGCGATGCGCCCGGGAAACAGCCGCTGCGCCTGCACGGCAAAGGGGTAATTTTTCACCGCCGCCGTGCCCAGTATCACACGGAAAGCGCCCGCGGCAAGATATTTTTCCACGCGTTCTAAATCGCGCACGCCGCCGCCCACTTCCACTTTGAGCGCGGTGTTTTCCACTATCTTTTTTATCGTTTCAAAGTTGTCCGTCCTGCCGCTGCGCGCGCCGTCCAGGTCCACCACGTGCAGGTATTTTGCCCCGCAAAGCTCCATTGCCCGCGCCGCCGCGAGCGGGTCTTGATAATATGTTTTGGCGCTGGCATATTCCCCGCGCGTGAGGCGCACGGCTTTTCCGCCCAAAATGTCCACCGCCGGCAAAATCTTCATCTCATACCTCCGCAAAAGCGCGCAATATCTTCAAGCCCGCCTCGCCGCTTTTTTCCGGGTGGAACTGCGTGCCCAGCACGTTTTTCCTGCCCACGGCGGCGGTGACGGGAATGCCGTATTCCGCCGTGGCAAGGCAGTCCGCGCCGCAGCCCTTGCCGTAAAACGAATGCACGAAATAGACGAATTCCCCTTCCGAGCTAAACTTGAACAGCGGACTTTTTGCGCAAAAACGCAGGCTGTTCCAGCCCATGTGCGGCACCTTCAATTCGGGCGGCAGCTCCGCTTTGAGCGGACAGGCTCTGCCGCTTATCAGCTTCAAGCCCTCGCGGCTGCCGAACTCCTCGCTGCCTTCCAGCAACAGCTGCATTCCAAGACAAATGCCCAAAAGCGGCTTGCCGTCCTGCGCCTGCGCGATCAAAAACTCGTCCAGTCCGCTTGTGCGCAAGATGTCGCGCGCGTCGCCAAAGGCGCCCACGCCGGGCAGAATGAGCCTGTCGCACCGCTCCAAAACGCTTACGTCCCCGCTCACGGTGTGTTCCAGTCCCAAAAAGCCCAGCGAGCTTTTCAGCGAGAACAGATTGCCCACACCGTAATCAACGATGCCTATCACAGCGCCCCCTTGCTGGAAGGGATACGCCCTTGCAGTCTTTCATCCGTATCGGTGGCTTTGCGCAGCGTGCGCGCCAAGGCTTTGAACACCGCTTCCAAAATGTGGTGCGAATCCTCGCCGGCAAACATCTTGAAGTGCAGCGTTATCTCCGCTTTGCGCACAAAGGCGAGCAAAAACTCCTTGACCAGGCGGCAGTCGAAGTCGCCCGCCTTGTCCGTGAACGTCATCACGTCGTAATTGAGGTGCGCCCTGCCGCTGATGTCCGCGGCGCAGAGCATGAGCACTTCATCCATGGGCAGCACAACGTCTGCATAGCGGCAGATGCCCGCCTTGTTGCCGAGCGCCCGACAAAACGCCTCGCCCAGCGCGATGCCCACGTCTTCCACGCTGTGATGGAAGTCCACCTGCGTGTCGCCCGCGCACTCCACCACAAGATCGTAACGGCTGTGCGTGAGGAAAAGTTGCAGCATATGATCGAAAAACCCTATGCCCGTACTCATGCTGCCCTTGCCGCTGCCGTCCAGATCGAGCATGACTTTCACGTCCGTTTCCGCCGTTTTTCTGCTTATCTCCGCTTTTCTCATGACAATATCTCCTTTAAGCACGCCAAGAGGAAAGCCACTTCCTCACGGCTGCCCACGGTTATTCTGACAAAATCTTCTATCCTGCCGCCGAAGTGACGCACCAGCACGCCCCGCTCTTTGAGCATGGAATAAAGTTTTTCGCCCGGCACGCCCTTTGCCCGCGCCAGGACGAAGTTGGCAAGCGAGGGCAGATATTCCATGCCCAGCGCTTCCAGCCCTTTGCACAATTCGGCGCGATTTTCCCGCACCTGCCCCGTTTTTTCCGCATAATACGCCGCATCTGCCGCTGCCGCCGCGCCCGCCGCCTGCGCCATGGTCCCCACATTGTAAGGATTGAAGGAATACTTCACCGTTTTCACGTCCGCGATCAGCTCCCTGCAACCCAGACAGCAGCCTATCCTGGCGCCCGCCAGCGCGCCCGATTTGCTCATGGTGCGCACGATCAGCAGGTTGTCGTATTTGTCTATCAACGGCAGGCAGCTTTCCGCGCCGAAATCCACATACGCCTCATCCACGATCACCACGTTGCCGGGATTGGCTTTTATTATTTTTTCCACTTCCGTGCGCGAAAGCGCTATGCCCGTCTGCGCGTTGGGATTGGCAATGACCACGGTGCCGCTCCCGCCGCAATAATCTTCCGGGCGTATGCGGAAGTCACCGCCCAGCGGGATCTGCCGCGCCTTCACGCCGAAGAGAGCGGCGAACACCGGATAAAATCCGTAAGTCACGTCCGGGAACCTCACGCCCGTATCCCCGTCGCAAAACGCCATGAAGGCAAAAGCCAGCGCCTCGTCCGATCCGTTGGTCATGAGCACGTTTTCTTCTCGCACGCCCAGGCTCTCTGCCACCGCCCGCGTCAGCGCTTTTGCCTCCGGGTCGCAATAAAGACGCAACCGCTCGGCTATCTCCCCCACCTGCGCAAAAACTCCGGGGCAGGGGCGGAAAAACGCCTCGTTTGTGTTGAGTTTCACATACTTTTTATCCTGCGGCTGCTCCCCCGGCGCATAGGGCGTGAGCAGGGCGAGCCGGCTTGACGCGAATCTGCTCATCTTCTCACCTTTATCGCGTTGGCGTGGGCTTGCAGACCCTCGCTCAACGCAAACGCTTCTATTTTGTCCGCCGCCTTTTTGAGCGCCGCTTCCGTATAATGGATATACGAACTGCGCTTGACAAAGTCCGCGCCCGAGAGGGGCGAGGAAAAGCGCGCCGTGCCGGACGTGGGCAGCGTGTGGTTGGGTCCGGCAAAATAATCGCCCACCGGTTCGGGCGTGTATCCGCCCAGGAATATCGAACCGGCGTTTTTGATAAGCGGCAGCACTTCAAACGGATCTTTGGTGTAAATTTCCAGGTGTTCGGGCGCCAAAGCGTTGGCTATCTCCACCGCCTCTTGCATGTCCCTTGTCAGAATTATCCTGCCGCGTTCGTCCACCGACCTGCGCGCGATGTCTTTGCGCCACAGCGCGGGGATCTGCTCTTCCAGCTGCGCGGCGGTCTCTTCCGCCAGGCGCGGGCTGTCCGTGACCAGCACGGCGGACGCCATCACGTCGTGCTCCGCCTGGGAGAGCATGTCCGCCGCCACGCGCACGGACGAGGCGCTGCCATCGGCGAGCACCAGTATCTCACTGGGTCCGGCGATCATGTCTATGTCCACCTTGCCGAAGACCAGCTTTTTTGCCGTTGCCACATAGACGTTGCCGGGGCCGGTTATCTTGTCCACGGCGGGCACGCTCTGCGTGCCGTAAGCCAGCGCGGCTATCGCCTGCGCGCCGCCCATCTTGTATATCCTTGTCACTCCCGCTATCTTGGCGGCGGCAAGTATCTCCGGCTTGATCTTTCCCTCCTTGGCGGGGGTGACCATGATCACTTCTCTCACACCCGCTATCTTTGCCGGCACGGCGTTCATCAGCACGGTGGAAGGATAAGCCGCCGTGCCGCCGGGCACATAAATGCCCACGCGCTCCAAGGGCGTGACCTTTTGTCCCAAAATCACGCCGTCTTCTTTTTCCGTTTCAAAACCCTGCGGGATCTGTCGTTTGTGGAAGTCGGCAATGTTGGCGCCCGCTTCCTTCATCACTTCCAGCAAGTAAGGATCGCATTGCGCCGCGCCCTTTTCCCACTCGCGCTCGCTCACCAAAAAGTCCTCGGGCGCGCAGCCGTCGAATTTGAGCGAATATTCGCGCACCGCCTCGTCGCCGCGCTTTGCCACGTCAGCCACGATGGCAGCCACGCTCGCCGTTATCTGCGGGTCTTCCTGCGTGCTGCGGACAAACACGTCCGCGCCGCCGCCCTTGTATACGTCAATCTTTATCATTGAGCACCTCTCTCACGCTCATGAGCAACCGCTCTATCTCCTCGTTTTTGAAGCGGTAAGCCGCCTTGCCGGCGATCAGCCGCGCGCTGACGGGAAAGAGCGTTTCTTTCACTTCCAGATCGTTTTCTTTGAGCGTGGTCCCCGTTTCCACGATGTCCACTATCACGTCGGAAAGTCCCAAAATGGGCGCCAGCTCTATGGAGCCGTTCAGCTTTATCACGTCTATCTGCCTGCCCTCGCCCTCATAGTGGCGGCGCGCCACGTTGACGAATTTGGTGGCAACGCGCAGCACCCGTTCCGTGTCGTCTTCAAAGTCTTTTTTTGCCGCCACTGCCATGCGGCAGACGCCCATTTTCAGATCTTCCAGCTCATAGACGTCCGGCTCCTGTTCAAGCAGGATGTCTTTGCCCACCACGCCCACGTCCGCCACGCCGCGCTCCACGTAAATGGCGACGTCGGAAGGCTTGACCCAAAAATAACTCACGCCGTTTTTTTTGTCCGTGAACACCAGCTTGCGCTTGCCCGAATCAAATTCGGAACACTTGTAACCGATGTCTTCCAAAAGTTTGTAAGCCTTTTCTCCCAGGCGCCCTTTGGGCAGCGCGATGTTCAGCATTTTTTCTCCTCCAATCCTCCCTCGCGGTAGAGGTATATCTTTTTGGCTTGCACGCGCTCGCTTTTGCTCACCAGCACGCTTTTGCCCTTTTCGCGCAGCTTGTCCGCCGCGGCAAGCACGCCGTAAACGTCGTCGCTTTCGTCATAGATGAGCGCCGCGTCCGGCAGGCGGCGGCGCGCAGCGGGCGCCGCGCCCAGATTGACGGCAAAACCCAGCGCCTGCGCGTCTTTGCCCAATTTTTCCATAAGTTTGTCGTATTGCCCGCCCACGATCACCGCTTTGGGATACTCCTTGATATAGCCGTTGAAGATGACTCCGTTATAATAGTCCAGGTGGTTGAACACGGAAAGGTCCAGGCGCAGACGATCGCCGCCCTCCATGCGCGCCGCCTCGTTGGCAAGCGCGGTGAGCTGCACAAACGCTTCCGCCGCCTCTTCTCCGCTTATCAGCGTGCCCAACTCCGGCAGCACCTCGTCCATGGGTCCGGAAAGCTCTATCATGCGGCGCACCTTGGCGGCTTTTTTTGTCTCCACGCCTTCTCTTGCCGCAAGCTCGGCAAAGGCGTGCACGCTCTTTTTTTTGATGCAGTCGTAAACTTCCGCTTTGGCGCGCGCGTCCAAGCCCAACTGCGCCACCATGCCGTGCACCAGCTTGCTGTGCGAAACGTCGAGGGCGTGATCGGAAGAGAGCAGGCGCAGAGAGCGCAGAATGAGTTCTGTTTGCTCGGCGATGGTCAAAAGATCCACTTCGCCTATGCACTCCACGCCCATCTGGTCTATCTCCTCATAGCCCAACTCGCCGGGCGAGGTGCGGTAAACGCTTTCGTGATAGTAAAGTTTTTCGCCGTTTTCCCTGTTCGCCTTGGTGTTTTTGGCAATTGAGAGGGTCACGTCCGGGCGCAAAGCCAACAATTTTCCGTCCGCGCCGGCAAAAGTTATCACGTTGCTCCCCGCCAAAAAATCCAGATTGCCCGCATAGAGGGAATATTCCTCAAAGCGGCTCATGCGATATTTTTTATAGCCGTATGAGGAAAAAAGCGCGCTCAGGCGCAGGGGCAGCGCCTGATTGTCGCCGCCGCTTTCAAAAAAGCGCTCAATCTCTCTTAACGAATTTGGCATAGCCCCCTCCACCGTAATTTATGCACCGCGAAACGCGTGAAAGCGTGGCGGAAGAAATGTCCGTCTTTTCTATTATCTGCGCGTAAGTGTTGCCTTGCAAAAACAGCTTTGCCGCATAAGCGCGCTGAGCCATTTGCTCCACCTCTTTATTGGTGCAAAGGTCGTCCAATAAGAGTTTGGCGTCTTCCGGCGTTTGCAGCGCCGCCAGCATTTCGTAAAGCCGGTTTTTCATGCTTTGAGTATCCACGGTCTTCTCCTTGAAGATTTTGTAAACACATTATACTTTAATGCATTAAAGAAGTAAAGCGTTTTCGCCCGAAAAATTTAGTGCTGCAAAAAATTTTATCCCGCGCCTGCCCTTGCGGCGGGCGCGCTTTTTGTTCTAGACAAACAGCTTTCAGGGGTAAATGTAAAGTTTGTGTAAAACGCGCGGAGATAATGAGAAATCACAGCCTTTTTCCCGAATAAATTATGAGGTGAAAAATTTATCGCCAAAACCGTTATGCAAAGGAAAATGCCGCGCCATTGACGATCAATGTCTGATCCGGTATAATAAAATAAAGGAGTAAATTATGAAGCAAGCTCAATTGATGAAAAAGTGTTATTTGTTTTTATTTATCGTTTCGACGATCATAACGGGCGCGCTGTTTATCTGCATCACAACTTTGTTATGCCTGGGAGAATTGAAGGTGGGCGCTGTTTTGCTCTATATTCTCATGGTAATGCCGCTGTGCCTGGCTGTGCTGTTTTGGTGCCTTTACAGAAAAACCATGATGGACATGGCAGACATTTTGCAAAAGCAAAAAAACGGTCAAGCAAATAACTGACGGCGGCGCGCCTGCCCTTGCGGCGGGCGCGCTTTTTTATATATATCGTTTTTTATATTTACAAAAGATAAAATTTGTGGTAACATATATTTATCGATTTGGCATCGACATATTTTGATACTTTTTGCGGAGGAAAATTATGCAGCACTGCTTTTTGAAAGTGAAAAAACTGGACGAGCGCGCCCAACTGCCCGCTTACGGCAGCGAGTTTGCCGCGGCGGCGGATCTGTTTTGTCTGACGGACGAAGAAGAAATTTTGATAGCGCCGGAGATGACGGAGTTTATCCACACGGGCATTGCCATGGAAATACCGGAAGGCTGCGTGGGACTTATTTATGCGCGCAGCGGACTGGGCGCCAAAAAAGGTCTTGCCCCCGCCAACAAGGTGGGCGTGATAGACAGCGATTACCGCGGAGAGATCATAGTGGCGCTGCACAACCACTCCGGAGAAGACCGCCGCATTTATAACGGCGACAGGATCGCACAGATAATAATCACCCCTTATATCCACGCAGATTTTACGCAGGCGGAAGAGCTTTCCGGCACCGCCAGAGGCGAGGGAGGCTTCGGATCCACCGGCAAATAAGATGACCGACCTTTGGCACAAGCAGGTAAACCGGCTGTTCAAAAAAGCGACAGCCGGAGATATTGCCGCACGCGGCGAGCTTTATGAGGCAACTGCCATGCACTTGCTCTCTTTGGCGCGCACGCTCTGCTCCGACGCCCAGCTGTGCGAAGACGCGGTGGAAGAAACTTTTGTGCAAATTTTTACCGACGCGGGCAATTACGATCCCGCCCGCAACGCCTATCCCTGGATGACGGGCGTTTTACGCAACAAATTAAAGCAACTGGCGGCAAAGCGTCCCCTGCTTGCCGAAAAAGAAACGAGCGCGTGCGCCGTCCGGCAGGACGAGGACGCGGACGCATTGCACGAAGCCATGGAAAAATTGCCGGAGGAAGAGCGCCTTTTGCTGGAAGAATATTATTTTTGCGGGAAAAAGCCAAAGCCCTTTGTTCGACGGCGCGCTCACCGTCTATCCCGAAAAAATGGCAAACAGCAAAGCGATTGCGGCGGGCAAAGCCGCCTGCGGCGCCTACTCGTGGCAAACGCCGCTCGACTTTTTCTGCGCGGCGAAAACAGACGGCTCTTTTGCTCTGCCGTTTGAGATCTTCAAGCTGCAAAGCCCCGTGAAAATTGCGGAAAACGCCGCTTTGGGCGACATCTTTGCCGCCGTCTGCGGGCGATACGACCGTTTATTACGCGGAAAAAGACGGCGTGCGATACGCCTATATCCCTTTGAACCGCACGCCCCTTTCCCCCGAAGAGATGTTCAACGAGGTTTTCGTCTTTGCATGAGGTTTTCTTCTTTGCATAAGGCGCGGGGAGCGGCAATGCTCCCCTTTTTTTGCCGCTAAGGGCGGTTTTTCTTTTTTTTACCTTTTTATTCTGCCCGCGCGCGCGTTTTACTTTACTTTGTAAACATAGTTTGTTATAATTGTTGCGTATCAATCAGAGGGGTAAATTATGGCTAGCACTATCAAACAGAAGTGCCGCAACGGCATTTCCAAACTCAAAGAAACCGTTTCGTTCGTCTGGACGGATATCACCACGCATTGGAACAAACCCGGCAGAGGCAATTACGTCCCTTATAAGGAAGTCCTCAATTACTCCATCGGCGGCATGGGTCAAAACATGCTGATCTACCTGCTGGGGTATATGGCGCTGGGCGTGACCAACACCCTGTTCGCCTCCACCATCGGCATTCGTCCCATGCACTTGCAGACCATGCTCACCGTGCAGACGATAGCCAACATCTTTTTCCAGATAATCCGCGGTAAATTGGTGGACAACACCAACACCCGCTGGGGCAGATTCCGACCGTATATGGCGATCATGGGCGCGCCGCTCTGCGTTTTGGCGGTGGTGTTCATCTTCCTGCCTTTTGAAACGATGGATTATAACGCCAAATATACCATGGTGTTCATCTTTGCCATCGCCATCTCCGCCGGTCAGCCGCTCTTCCAGACCAACTATACCAATCTGGGCAGCGTGCTCTCCCCCTCTTCACGCGAGCGCGCCAATATCATCACCGTAAGTTCGTTGATATATTCCTTCGCGCCCTCCGTCTACCAGCTGTTCGTGCCCATCTTCTCCGATTTCACCGGCGGCTTCACCGATATCAGGACTTACCGCTACATCGTGGTGCCCATCGGCATTTTGGGCGTGTTCCTCAGCCTGTTCGCCTTCTTCGGCTGCAAGGAAAGAATAGTATCTTCCAAACACTTCGTGCAAAAAGTCAGCGTCGTGGACGGCTGCGTGGCGGTGTGGAAAAACAAGTATTGGTGGCTGCGCACCATCTCCGGCTGGTTCAACTTTCTGGAAAGCGCATACCTCGTCCTCTTTGGCTGGATCTACATATACGGCACCCAGGACATGGTAACTTACGGCATCCTCACCACCGTGATGGGCACGGCAAGCGGACTTTCCATGCTCGCCACCCCCTTCATTTTGAAAGCGCTGGGCAACAAGGGCACCCTGCTCTTCCACAACTGCTTTAACATCGTGTTCATCGCCTGCATGCTCGCCACATACGAAGTGCCGCTGTTATACTTCCTCTTCCTCTACATAAACACCTTTATCAACCAGCTGCAACTGGTCTATAACCCCGTGCTCAACGCGGAAGTCAAAGACTCCATCCAGTTGAAGTCGGGCAAGCGCGTGGACTTCATGCTGGAAGTGGCGGCGCTCATCGGCACCCCCATCACCATCGCCACGGGATACTTTTTGCCCTTCATCTATGAAGGCTTTGGTCTGACCGTCAATTACGACGTGCTCTACGACCCCACCGTGCGCAACAATCTGTTCTATATCCTCTGCGCTCTCTCCATACTGGGCGCGGCGCTCAACCTGGCGCCCTTCCTGCTCTATAACCTCACGCGCGAAAAACACGCCATGATAATCACCGCGCTCAAAATACGCGCCGTGAACGAGGACTACCGCACGGGCGACATCACCGCGCACCAGGCAAAAGACGTGATAGAAGCTTATAATTACGCCATGGAGCGCAAAAACGCCGTCCTGCCCGACATCAAGGAGAAAAAGGCGCAGATGCGCGCCGCCAAAGCCGCTTACAAACAGGCAAAGAAGGCTTATGAGGCGGAACTGAAAGAGGCGGCAAAACTGGTGCCCGCGCATGAAACCATTCTCGCCATGCCGCACATTGCCGAACTTTCCGCCGCCGTGCAGGCGGCAAAAGCCGACCTGAACGCCGCCAAGGCGGGCACGGACGCGGCGGTGATACCGGAAAAACAAGCCGCGCTCAAAGAGGCGGAACACGCCTTCAAACAGGCGGTGCGCAAGGAAGAAGCGATACCCGTGACCGAAAGTCTGGGCGCAGTCACCGCGCGGCGCGACGAAGCGAAAAAACAATATAAAGAGGCAAAGCGCGCTTATAAAGACGCGCAAAAGCTCAAACGCGACAAAGAAGCCATCGCGGAATTTTTGGATCACGAGCTGCAAAAGTGGTATACGCCTTTTTATCAAATGCAGCTCACCATAGCCCGCGCCGTGACGGCGATAGACAAAAACGACATCTCCTCCGCCGCGCTTGACATCAAAGCGCTGCCCGTGCCCGAATTCCCCGGCGCCGACGAGCGCGATGAAAAGGGCAGGCTCACCAAAGCCGCCAAGGATATGCGCGAACAACAGCGCGACACGCATACCTTTATCAAAAAGCGCGCGCGTATGTTCAAGCGCATGCGCCGCCTTACCGCCCGCCTCTTCCCGGACGGCGTGCAGTCGGATTACGAGGCGGACCTCAAACGCGAACTGGACGTGCCCTGCAACACCAAAGAGGAAAAGAAGGCACAGAACAAAGTTATCAAAAAAGCGGAAAAGCTCTATCACCGCTATTGCCGCGCTTACAAGCTCTATTTGGAATGCGAAACGCTTCTGACCGATTACGACAGCCGCAACAACTTCTTTGATTTTGTGCTGCCCAAGTATGAAGAATACGCCGAGGAAGCCGCGCGCCTTGACGCGGAAGACGCCGCCGAGACCGCCGCGGAAAAGCTGGAAAAGCGCCGCGAGATCAAAAAGCTGAAAGCGGAAAAGGCGATGCGCAAAACCGCCAAAGTGCAAGCCAAGATGGATAAGGTCAAGTTCACGGACGAATACTTCGAGCAATACAAAGCCCTGCACGCGGACGAGCTGGAAGAGATGTGCCGCCTGCCGGAAGACATGCAGGCGCCCGCCGCGACGGAGAGCGCACCCGACGAGCCCGACGGCGCGCAAACGCCCGAGAACGCTCCCGCCGCCGAAGAACAAGGCGCGGCAGAGCAGGCGCAGGAAAGCAACGCGGAGAAAAAAGACGACGTTGCGGGAGGTGAAGAACAATGAAAAAGAAAACAGCCGTTTTGCTCATAGTCATCATCGCGCTCACCCTCGCCCTGACGGCGCTCGCCGGCTGCCGCGACCTCTCCGCGCAGGAAGCGTTTGAAACGCTCAAAAGCGCTTACGAGATGTCGATGGGCATAAAGTCCGACCCGGACAACGAAAACAGCAAGTATAACAACACCATCTATTATTACAAGGAACAGGACCGCCGGAGCATAGAAACCGTCACCGACGCAAACGGAAACGAGGTGCCCGTGTCTTTGAAAAACACCACGGTCAACGTGCATTGCGACATCGACGACGATTATATCCTGCACCCCGACGAAGGCTTTGGCGTGTATATCCTGGTGGACCGCTATGTGGAGCAGAAAAACTCCGCCGGCAACATGGTGGACGATTATAACAACAACGTGGTCTACAACGCACAGGGCGACACCGTGACTTATTCGGAAGACTTCCCCATTCAGGGCAGCACGGAAAAGGTCACCGTCATCGACAAGACGGGCAGAAAGCCCAAAGAAGTGGAAGTGGAAGTGGTCGATCCAGACCTGAACAGCCTGAAAAAATTCGGCGTGAACGCCACCTTGAACGGCGCGGCGGCAAAGACGGACGGCAGCGCTCGCTTCCTCTCGGCAAGCACGGGCAAACCCTTCGGCTTTAACGCCGTCAAAAACGGCGACGGGTTACGCGGGCAGTTGCAGCAATACATGACCGGCGTCAGCGCGCAAGACTTTGCCGCTTCCGAATTTATGCAGCCTTACACCCTCTCTTCCAGGCTGGAAGAGATAGGTCTGCTCACCGCCGAGGACATCACCTTTGAAGACGTGTTCAGCGCCAACGGCAGCAAGGTGGGCGGTGCTAAGGAGCAGATGAACCTTGTCACCCTCACCTTTAAGATGACGGACGGCTATGCCGAGCGTTACAGCGAGCGCACGGGCAAAGATGCCGCGCAGTCTATCTTTGCCGGCTGCCTTTATGCGCAGATAGAGATAACCTTCGGCAGGATAAGCAATATCTTTGTCTATACCTCCGACCCCGACACCACGGGCATTCTGGCGGCGGATCAGGAAGTTTATAACTTGCAGATAAGTTATCTCGGTCCCAACCTGGGCGGCTTGCCCCACACCGCGGACTATTGCAAAAAATGCAAATATACGGGCGACATTCCCCAAACGGG
>CALWHE010000011.1 GCA_944380295.1 uncultured Christensenellaceae bacterium | reverse complement strand
GCAAAAGCGAGCGGAGAAAAGCTCAGCGGCAAGAAATAAAAAGATGAGGCGGTGCGGAACGGCAAAAGTGCGTCCGGCAGCGATGTATCTTCGTGCGGTGGCGTGCGGAATGACGATTGACACGAGAAAAAAATTAGGCGGTGTGGAATCGGCAAAAGTGCGCCTGCGGGCGATGTAATTTCGTTTGATTTTGCACAAACGGGGCGCAGGTAATACCTGTTGGTATTAGCAAGACACATTTGTGCAAAAGCGAGCGGAAGGACGCGCCCGCAGGCGTGCTTTTGCCGTTCCGCCCCGCCGAAAAAACAAAAAACCGACGCGTTGCCGGATATAAGGAAGGGGGAGAAAACGACAACGCATCGGACGGAATAACCGCACCTTTATAATAGCACAAATAAACGGGGTTGTGTGCAAAAAAATGAAAACTTTACTTAAATTTTGCGCGGCAGGTGCTTAAAATCCGCAGCATATGCGCCAAAAGCCGCCTCATTTAAGGAAGTAAACCGAAAAATCAACGATACTTAAAAGCCGGCGCAAAAAAATCGGCGCGAAAGGGGAGTGCGGGCGGCGCGGCGGCGCGCTTGGCGTAAGTGGCAGAGGGCAGAAAGAAGGTTTTGCCCGCAGGCAAGGTCTGAAAAGTGGCAGAGAACAAAAAGGACGGTTTTCGCGCGGTTTGCGGCGCGGGCTGTGCGGCGGCATATCCGAAAAGAGGGGCGCGAGCGCGCGGAAAAGCGGCGGCGCGCTTTGCGCAACGGCGCCGCTTGTGTTGAAATTCGCGCGCGTATGTGATATAATACGGAAAAGGCGGAAAAATGAAAGAAAAATACGACATCATCATTATCGGCGCAGGGGTCATCGGCTGCGCCGTGGCAAGCAAGCTCTCCGCATACAAGGCGCGTATCGCCGTGTTGGAGAGCGCGCACGATCTTGCCTGCGGCGCTTCCAAAGCCAATTCCGGCATAGTGCACGGCGGCTTTGACGCTCTGCCGGGCAGCAAAAAAGCGTTCTTCAACGTGTTGGGCTGCGCTCTCACGGAGTGGGAGAGCAAACGGCTTGATTTTCCTTATCGCAAAAACGGCTCCATGGTGCTGGCTTTTGATAAAGAAGAGGAAAAAACGCTGCACACCCTTATGGAACGCGGCATAAAAAACCGCGTGCCCGGGCTGAGTATAATAAGCGGAGAGCAGGCGCGCGGCTTGGAGAGCGGCATATCGGAAAAAGTCACCGCCGCGCTGCTGTGCACCTCTTCCGGCATTGTCAGCCCTTATGAAGAAACGCTGGCGTATGCGGAAAACGCCTGCGTGAACGGCGCGGAATTTTTCTTCGATACACGCGTCACCGGGGTGACCGGACGGGACAAAGAGATGAGCGTGCGCACCGCAAACGGCGAAATTTACACTGCTAGGGCGGTCATCAACTGCGCTGGCGTGCATGCAGACGAGATATGCGCCGCTTACGAGGGGAGGGACAAGGAAAAGATGCCGCGCTTTGAAATAACTCCGCGCCGCGGCGAATACATTCTCATGGATAAAACGGAAGGGAACAAGACCGAACGCACGCTCTTCCACACTCCCACGGCGCTGGGCAAGGGCATTTTGGTCACGCCCACCGTGCACGGCAATCTGCTGATAGGACCCACGGCGGACGACATAGAGGATAAAGATGACGCGCGCACCACGAGCGCGGGCGGGGAGAGAGTGTTTGCCGGCGCGCGCAAGAGCGTGCCGTCCCTCTCGCTCAAAGCCGCCATCACCCGCTTTTCCGGCGTTCGCGCCCACCCTAGCGGCGATGATTTTATTGTGGGCAAGGCGTTCGACGGCTGGTATAACGCCGCGGGGATAGAATCGCCCGGCTTGACCTGCGCGCCGGCAATAGGCAGATTTTTGGCGGAAGAGGCGGCAGACGATCTGTGCCTTTCCGTAAACAAGGAATATATATCCGAGCGCAAGGGCATTCGCGCCTTTGCCGCCATGGATGAAGAAGAACGGGCGCAAGCCGTTGCGCGCGATCCCGCGTTCGGCCGGATAGTCTGCCGCTGCGAACAGGTCACGGAAGCGGAGATAGTGGACGCGATACGCCGCCCGCTCGGCGCGCGCGATCTGGACGGTATCAAACGGCGCACGCGCGCGGGCATGGGCAGGTGCCAGTCGGGATTCTGCATGCCGCGCACGGCGGAGATCTTGGCGCGCGAGCTGGGCATGGACGTCTGCGCGGTCACCAAATGCGGCGGCGGCTCTTTTATGGCGGAGGGGCATATCGATGAATAAACTCGTCATAGTGGGCGGCGGTCCGGCGGGACTTGCCGCGGCGGCACAGGCAAGAAGGTGCGGCGTTGAAGACATCACCGTGATAGAGCGGGACAAGTGCCTGGGCGGCATACTCAACCAATGCGTGCACAGCGGCTTCGGGCTGCACATGTTCAAGCAGGAGCTGACGGGTCCGGAATACGCCGCGCGGCTGGAAAAAGAGGCGGAAGGCATCAAGTGCCTCACCTCGACCACCGTGCTTTCGGTAAAGCCGGATAAGAGCGTGGAATGCGTGAGTGAAAAGGGACTTTTCACTCTTAGGGCGGACGCCGTGATACTTGCCTGCGGTTGCAGAGAGCGTCCGCGCGGCGCCATCGGCATACCCGGCGCCAGGTGTGCGGGCGTGTATACGGCGGGCACGGCGCAAAAACTCATCAACATAAACGGCGTGATGCCGGGCAAAAAGTTTTTTATATTGGGTTCGGGCGACATCGGGCTTATCATGGCGCGCCGCGCAATTTTGCAGGGCGGAGAGGTGTGTGCCGTGGCGGAGCTGATGCCCTTTTCTTCCGGCTTGAAGCGCAACATAGCGCAATGCCTGGACGACTTCGGCATACCGCTGCTGCTTTCGCACACCGTGACGGACATCAAAGAGAGCGGCGGCAGGCTGAGCGGCGTTACCGTGAGCCGCGTGGACGAAAAACTGCGCCCGGTGCCGGGGAGTGAAAGGTTCTATGAATGCGACACGCTGCTTTTGAGCGTGGGACTGATCCCGGAAACGGAGCTTTTGCGCGGCGCGGGGGCACAACTCGATCCCGTCACGCAGGGCGCGCGGGTGGACGAGCGCATGATGACTTCGGTGGACGGGCTGTTTTGCGTGGGCAACATGCTGCACGTGCACGATCTGGCGGACAACGCCTGCAAGGAAGCGGAAGAGTGCGCGCGTTTTGCGGCGGAATATCTTGCCGGAGAGAGCGCGGGCGGCGAGCTTGCGGCGGTGGAGTGCACGGGCGGCGTGCGCTATGCGGTGCCGCAGTTTTTGCGGCGCGGCGCGCGCGGGGCGCTTTCGCTCAAATTGCGCGTGGCGTCGGAAGTGAAAAACGTCTATATCAGCGCGCAGGCGGACGGAGAAGAGGTTTATTCCCTCTTCCGCCGCGTGGCGGCGCCGGGGGAGATGGAGTATCTCACCCTGCCGGAAGAAAAGGCGGCGCGCCTGCGCGCGGCGCGGAAAATCGTCATAACATTGAGGGCAAAGCAATGAAAGAGTTCGTCTGCATACGTTGTCCGTTGGGCTGTGCGCTCACGGCGGAAGAAAAAGACGGGGAAGTGATCGTGACGGGCAATTCCTGCCCGCGCGGCAGAGAATACGCGGTGGCGGAAATGACCGATCCCGTGCGCACCTTTTCCGTGAGCGTGCGCGTGAAGGGCGGGGAGCGGGGCGCCGTGGCGCTGCGCGTTTCCGTGCCGGTCAACAAAAAATTCATTGCGCCCATCGCCGAACAGGCGCGGCACACGGTGCTCACGGCGCCGGTGCGGGCGGGCGATACGGTGATAAAAAACGCCGCTTCGTCCGGGGCGGATCTCATTGCCGTGGCAAGCGTGGCGCGCGAATAAATGCGCGCAAGCGCGGCGGAGAGAAAGCGCCGCCGCTTTAATAAATAAGCACGGATAAGCATTTTTCGCGGCAAAAGCCGCTCGCAGGCGCGGCGCGGGTTTCCGCCGCGTTTTTTCATGCGTAATATAACAGAGCCTCTTTTGCGGCGTTTCGCCGCTTACCGAAAACTTACAATACGATTACTTTTTTTGATAGTTTGCCTTGCTTTTCCGGGATTATAATGTCGATGATGAGGGGCAAGAAATCGGGACAGACAATAAACAGGAGGCATATATGAAAAGATCGAAAAAAGTGATTTTTATTGTCGTGGTGCTCGTTTTGGCGCTTACGGCAATTTTGACCGCGTGCGGTGAAAAAAACATCGCCGTCATCGCCAGAACGGCGGGCAGCGGCACGCGCGACGCGTTTGAAAGCATCGTCAAAGCGGAGGACGGGACTTCGCTCAAAGAAGCCGGTCTGATGAAAGGCGCCCTGGAACAGGACAAAACTTCCACGGTGATCTCGCTGGTGTCTTCCACGCCCACGGGCATAGGGTATGTTTCTTTGGGTTCGGTGGACGAGAGCGTCAAGGTGTTGCAGGTGGAAGGAGTGGAAGCCACGGCGGAAAACGTGCTGAACGGCACTTACAAGATGCAGCGTCCCTTTGAGATAATGACCAACAGGGCGCTGACGGAGGCAGAAAGGCTTACGCCCGCCACGCAGGACTTTGTCAAATTTCTCAAAAGCGTGCAGGCGCAGGAGATAGTGGCGGAAGAGGGTTACGTCAAGCAGGAAGAGGGCGCAACGGAATATGCCGCCCCCGCGCAGGCGCTCAGCGGAAGCATCGCCATAAGCGGGTCAACTTCCGTGGATCCGCTTATGGACAAACTGATCGGCGCTTATAAGCGTATAGGCGGAGAAAATGTGGCAGACGTGGAAATAAGCAAAAACTGCCAGGGCACGTCGCACGGAATTTCCGCCGTCAAAGCGGACGCCGCCGGCAATGTGATAGGGCTGGGTTCTTCCGCGGTGAAAGAGGCGGACGAGGCGCAGATAAGCCATTTTGCGATAGCGCTGGACGCCATAGCGGTGATAGTGCATCCGGACAACGAGCTGCAAAACGTTGGTATCGCGCAGTTGTTCGGCATATATACGGGCGCAATAACCAAATTCAGCGCGCTCTCCGCGGCATGAGTTTATGAAAGAGAAAAGCGTAAAAGAAGCGTGCGGCAAAGTTTTCTTTGCCGTATGCGCCGTGCTGTGCATTGTAGCGGCGGCGGCGATATTTTTGTTTATCGTTATAAAAAGCGTGCCCGCGCTGCAAGCCACGGGCTTGGGAAAATTTTTACTGGGGCAAACGTGGGCTCCCGACGCAAACGACGTTTACGGGCAGCCGATATCG
This sequence comes from uncultured Christensenellaceae bacterium, assembly GCA_944380295.1. Classification (GTDB taxonomy): domain Bacteria; phylum Bacillota; class Clostridia; order Christensenellales; family UBA3700; genus Alloclostridium. The sequence goes on along the minus strand of CALWHE010000011.1, from coordinate 54,204 downwards.
GGCAGTTACGGCATTTTACCCATGCTGACGGGCACGTTGACCGCCACGGTATGCGCGCTGCTGGTGGGCGGCACGCTGGGCTTTTTTACGGCGGTTTTTTTGGCGTATTATTGCAAAGGGAAGATAAAGACGGTGTTTTCTTCCGTGATAAATCTACTTGCGGGAGTTCCTTCCGTCATCTTCGGATTTTTCGGCATAAAGGTGCTCATGCCGCTTTTCAACGTGTTTTCTCCCAACGGCAATTCAAGCGGACTTTTACTCACGTCGGTCATATTGGGCATGATGATCTTCCCCACGGTGGCGTCTTTATCCAAGACCGCGTTGGAGGCGGTGCCCGCCGCTTATTATGAGGGCGCGCTGGCATTGGGAGCCACTCGCGATCAGGCGGTGTTCCGCACGGTGGTGCCGGCGGCGCGTTCGGGCGTGACGGCGGCAATGATACTCGGCGTGGGCAGAGCGCTGGGAGAAACCATGGCGGTGGTGATGGTGGCGGGAAATTCTCCGCAATATCCGCATGGGCTGTTTTCTTCCTTCCGCACGCTCACTGCCAACATCGTGCTGGAAATGGGCTATGCCGGAGAAGTGCAGATGGGCGCGCTTTTTGCTACCGGAGGGGTGCTTCTCGCATTTGTGGCGTTCACGGTCATTTTGCTCTCTCTTGTCACTTCCGACAAGAAAAACAAAGGGCAGAGGCGGAAAAAACGCGGCGAGTTTTTATTTGGCAGGCGCCTGTGCTCGGCGGGCAAAGTGTTCGGCGTGGCAAGCGCCCTGTTCGCGCTCGCTTTTTTGTGCGCGCTGATAGTTTATCTTTTGGTGATGGGACTGCCGCACTTTTCCGTCGGGCTTTTGTTCGGAGATTATCAATACGGTCAGCAGGTGAGTATTTGGCCTTCCGTGGCCGCCACGCTGATGACGGTGGGCATAAGCCTTGTCATCGCTCTGCCGCTGGGCATTTGCGCGGCGGTGTTTTTGAGCGAATATGCGGGCAGTAAAAATCCGCTCGTGCGCATTATTCGTTCCGCCATAGATATTTTGAGCGGAGTCCCTTCGATAGTATACGGACTGTTCGGCGCCATCACTTTCGTAAAGCTGCTGGGCGGCAGTTATTCGATAGCCGCGGGCAGTCTGACCGTATCCGTGATGTTGCTGCCCACGGTGATACGCGCCACGGAAGAAAGTCTGCGCGCCGTGCCCATGGCGCTGCGCGAGGGCGCGCTGGCGCTGGGCGCGGGCAAGCTGCGCACCATCTTCACGGTGGTGCTGCCTTCCGCTCTGCCGGGTATCGTGGCAGCGGCGATACTTTCCGTGGGCAGGGTGATGAGCGAATCCGCGCCTTTTATGTTCACCATGGGTTCGAGTTTGCAGCCCATGCCGGAAGGGGCGATGAGCGGCGGCACCACGCTGGCGGTGGCGCTTTATTATCTGTCCGGAGAAAATCTCTATACGGACGAAGCGTTTGCTTGTGCCTGCGTGCTCATGCTGATCGTGCTGGCACTGAACGTAGCCGCAGAAGCGGCGGGCAGGGCGTTGCAGAAAAAATTTCAAGGAGAGAAAAATGCAAGCAGAAGAAATAAGCGTGCGCAAAGCAAATCTTTATTACGGAGATTTTCACGCGCTCAAGAGCATTGACATAGAAATACCCGCGCAAAAAGTCACCGCGTTCATCGGACCGTCCGGTTGCGGCAAGACCACCTTGCTCAAATGCTTCAACCGCATGAACGATCTGGTGCCGGAATGCAAATTAACGGGCGAATTTCTCATCGGCGGAGAGGATATATACAAGAGCAAAGACGTGACCGGGCTGCGCAAGCGCGTGGGCATGGTCTTCCAAAAGCCCAATCCCTTCCCCATGAGCATTTACGACAATGTGGCATACGGACCGCGCGTTTTCGGCATAAAAAAGCGGGCGCAGCTGGACGAGATAATAGAGAGATCGCTCAGACAAGCCGCCATGTGGGAAGAGTTGAAAGACAGGCTCAACAGGTCCGCGCTCGGGCTTTCCGGCGGACAGCAACAGAGATTGTGCATAGCGCGCGCCCTTGCTACGCAGCCGGGCGTGCTGCTGATGGACGAGCCTACTTCCGCGCTCGATCCCGGCTCCACCGCCAAGATAGAGGAACTGATGAGCGAACTTAAAAAGGTGACCACCGTGGTCATTGTCACGCACAACATGCAGCAGGCGGCGCGCATTTCGGACAACACCGGCTTTTTCCTTTTGGGGGAATTGGTGGAATACGGGCAAACGGAACAGATATTTTCCGCACCGGCAAAAGAGGAAACTCAGAGATACATCAGCGGCAGATTCGGCTGAGAGAGGCGCTGCCAAACGGTTTAAGGCAAACTGCCGCGCGCGCTTGCCTTGAACGGAGAAAAAATATTATAATTAAGACGGGTATGAATAAAGCGTTGATATATATCGTGGAAGACGATGAAGGCATACAGGAAGTTTACGAAGGCGCGTTCGAAGGCGTTTACGACGTGCGCATTTTCGGCGACGGGAAGTCGTTTTTCGAAGCATTTGAAGAAAAGCGTCCCTCTCTTGCCATCATAGACATCATGCTGCCGGACATAGACGGTTACACCATTCTCACGCGCCTGCGCAAGGTCGACGAACGTCTGCCCGTGATAATAGTGTCCGCAAAAAGCGACGAGATAAGTTTTGTCAAGGGACTGAACAAGGGCGCGGACGATTATGTTTCCAAGCCCTTTTCCATCATGGAGCTGCTTGCGCGCGTCAAAGCGGGACTGCGCCGCGCCAATCTCTATGTGAAAAAGCACAACGATTTTGCGGTGAATGAAAAACTTTACGATATCTCTTACCGCGAAAAGAGGCTGGGGCTTACCGTAAAAGAGTTCAAACTGTTCAAGCTGCTTATAGAGCGCGCCGGCGAAACGCTTACGCGCGAGGAGATATTCAAGAGCGTGTGGGGAGAGGATTTCATGGGCGAAACGCGCGCGCTGGATATGCACATCGCCCAGATCCGCGACAAGATAAAAGCCGTTGGCGGAGAGAACATTATCGTCACCGTCCGCGGCGTGGGGTATCGGGTGGACTGATGAGAAAAAAACTCACTTTGCGCTGTTTGGTTATTTCCTTTATTTCCGCCGCGATAGTGTTTGCTGCCGCCCTAGGCACATCTTTTTGGCTGTGCGCGGGCAGCGCGAAAAGAGCGGTGGAGGAAAAGGCGCGGCTGGTCATCTCTCTGCTCAAAGAAAGTTCGGAGCCTTTTGCCGCGCTTGAAGGGATAAGCGGCACCCGTCTTACCGTCACGGACGAAGAGGGCAGAGTGATTTTTGACAGCTTGGGAGAGGTGGAAGAAGATCACATGGATCGGGAAGAGATAATTTCCGCCGCGCAAGGAGAGCCGCTCACGGTGCGCCGTTATTCGGAAACGGAGAAGGGATACGTTTATTATCACGCGGAAAAATTCACTGCCGGCGGCAGCGAGTATATCCTGCGGACGGCGGATAAAGAAGAAGGGCTTGCGCCTTATTTCGGCGCGGCTGCCGGCGCTCTGTGTCTTGCGGTGGCTGCCGGCGCGGCGGTGGCGGCGGTTTTCGCCCGCCGCATTTCCGGTTCGGTATCGGGTAAGCTGAACGCCGTCAATATGCAGCTGCAAAAGCTGGTTACGGGCAAGGCGGAGCGCACGGACGGCGATGAATTTGCCGATATCGCCACGGAACTGGAAGAGCTGGTAGACGGCTTGGGCGGTTCTTTGGCGGACATGAAGAGGGAGCGTTCCAAGCTGGAATTCGTCTTCAACAACATGTCGCAGGGCGTGCTTGCGTTTTCTTCGCGTAACGAGATAGTTTTGTATAACAAACCGGTCAAAAAAATTTTCCGCATAAAAGAAGAAGTGATGGGCGAACATTTTTCCCGCCTGACGCAGGACGAAAAGCTCAAAGAGCTGATGCATGAAGCGCTCATACGCGGCGAGGACGGAGAGTTTTCTTATCGTTTGGGAGGCAAGGACCTCAACTTCAAAGTTTACAGTTTCAAGGCGGCGGGAGAAGACAGTGAGATAGAGCACATCGTGCTCATTGCCGATCTGACCAAGGAAAAAGCCGCCATGCGCCAAAAGAGCGAGTTTTTCGCCAACGCTTCGCACGAGCTGAAAACGCCGTTGACCACCATGCAGGGGCTGACGGAGATTTTGCTTGCCAAAAGCGGCAGCGAAGGGGAAAAGAGTCGGCTGGAACGCATTTACAAGGAGAGCAAACGGCTGAGCAGTCTGGTGCAGGACATGCTTTATATCAGCGACCTGGAAAGCGGCAGAGCGGAAAGAAGAGAAGAAGATGTGGACCTGGGCGCCGTGCTGGCGGAAGTCAGGCAGGAATACGCGCACCAGGCGGAAGAGCGGGGAATAAGAGTGTTTGTGAGTGGTGAAGGCCGCGTGCGTGCCGACTATCGCAACATCTATGAGGTGGTGGGCAATCTGTGCAGTAACGCCGTGCATTACAACACGCCCGGCGGCAAGGTGGAAATGCGCGTGCAAGAGAGCGAAAAAGGCGTGCTGCTCACGGTGGCGGATACGGGGATAGGCATAGCGGAAGAGCATTTGCCCAAAGTTTGCGAAAGGTTTTACCGCGTGGACAAGAGCCGTTCGAAAAAGACGGGAGGCACGGGTCTGGGGCTTGCCATAGTCAAGCATGTATGCAACGTATACGGCGCCGCGCTGGACATCAAGAGCAAGCCGGGGGAGGGGACTTGCGTCACGGTGTTTTTCCCCGCGCGTCGGCGGGGCGCGGAAGCGCAAGAAAAGGCGTAAAACCCGCCGCGGCGGAGCAGTGTGCGCGTCCGGCTGCCGGCAAAAAAGGCGAGATCGCTTCTTCTGAACGTGTGATGTTTCAAGTTGCGTTTCCCACGGTTTTTGCCGCGTTTTATTCGGGCTTGCTTTTGCCGCGTTTTTATTATATAATACAAGTGCCGGAGCGCGCCGCGCCTGCGCGGACGGACGCGGCGGACGCTCCAAGAAAAAGGGAGAAGATCATGAGAAAAATGACGGTTTTCATCATAGCGGCGGCGCTTGTATGCGTTTTGGCGGGGCTGGTGTGCCTTGCCGGCTGCACGGATAATTCCACGCCTTCCGCCATTGCGGACAAATTTGAAGATCTGGCGGCGGACGGGAAGTTTACCTCGTCGGGCGGCAAGCAGGGGGAGAGCGCCGTTTATTCCTTCGGCAAAGAGATAACGTTCAACGCCTTGGCGCTCAAAGAGCGGGGGAGCAAGATAACAAGCTTCCGCGTTTATGCGGACGACGAAGAGCAGCCTTTTTACGGCAGCGACTTTATCGAGGGGTATCATTACGGGTCTTTCGAGCCGGTGACCGCCTCTTTTGTGCGCATAGAAGTGACGGGTAGCGAGGGCGGCTGGAAGCTGAGCGGGCTGGAAGCCTACAACATCAGCGGCACGGCAAACGATTTCCGCGTGATGGGCTATGTCACCGCGCAGAGCGTGTTCGAGGGCGGTTCGCTGCGCAGAGAGGGCGCGGACTACAATCTGAACAAAGCCACGGAAGTCAATTATATCAGCGGCGTTTACTTTGACTCCAAGGGAGAGCTTTATTATCGTTTGGCGGGCAGCGGCGACAAGGTGACCAAAGACGAAGAGGCAAGCATAGTGCCGCAGGGACTGAATTATCTGAAAAGCGCCGTGGACGAGGACGTGAAAGTGGTGGTCACCGTGCTGGGCGGACAGATGGACGGCTTGGGCGAGAATTATTCCACGGAAGAGCGGCACAACCTTGCCATGACGGGACAGGCGGCGCAAACGCTGATGGAAAATCTGCTCAAACTGATAGAGCGTTACGAGCTGGACGGCATATCTTTCGATTACGAATATCCTTCGGAGAGCAAGTCTTTTGAAGTGTTCACGGATTATCTCAAAGCGCTTGACGAAAAGCTGCCGGAAGGCAAACTGCTCACCGCCGCCATTTCCGAATGGCAGATAGGCACCGCCACTTTCGTGCCGGAAAATCTGAACGTGCTCGACTCCATCGAGGTGATGGCGTATGACATGTTCGACGACAGGGGCAACCACTCTTCTTTTTACAATTCCTGTTTCAAGCTGTTGCAGTCTTTGCAGAAAAAGGGGATAGGGCTGGACAAGATAAACCTGGGCTTGCCTTTTTATTCCCGTCCTGCGGACGCGGACAACTTCTGGGGCGATTACGGCGCCGCGGCGGAGAGCATGGGCAGAAGGGAAAACGGCACGGACTTTTTCGGGACTTACACCGATCTGGACGGCAACAAGGGCAGTCAATACAATTATCTCAACGGCGTGGGCATGATCTATGACAAGACCTGTTACGCCATAGACTGCGGCGCGGGCGGCGTGATGATCTGGCACGTGGGCACGGACTATATCTCCGCAGACGCGCGCAAGGCGGAAGAATACTCTCTGATGGGCGCGATAGAAAAAGCCGTTCTCTCGCGCACGGCACAAGGACAGACGGCATAAGATGTTTGAAGACGACGAAGACGAAGAGCGGGAACAGGCGTCCGCCGCACCCGCCGCTTCCGCCGCGGTTTCCGCCGCAGAGCGGATCGAGGACGTGGAAGAAAACTTCTACGCAGGGCTTTCGCGCGCCCGTTTCCGCTTTACGCCCGCCCGCACCGATTTGCGCGCCTGGGCGTTTTTTGCCGTTTACGCCGCGGTTTGGCTGGTGCTTTTTGTGGTCTACATATACACGGCGGTGCGCTATACGCGCGCCTGGCTGGTGATCGTCGGGCTGATATTTTTGGCAGGTTCGGCGCTGGGCGGCGTGTTTTTGATACGCGGCGCGGTTTTTTACTATTACGACATGTATGTGTGCCGGGTGGGCAGAGAGGTGGTCAATCTGTTTTTCCCGCGCTGGAACAGGGATGTGATCGTTTATTTCTCCCGCGACAGGATACTGCGCGCGCATAAGGGCGCGGTGGAAGAGCGCAAGGAATACGCTTATCAATACGTGGGCACGCACCTTTTGTTCAACAAGTTCAACGCGGACGTCAAATATATGAACAATAACATGTATGAAACGATCACCGCCGTGTCGCGCAATAACGGCACGGCGCGCATGCGTATTCTGAACGATCTGCCCGCTTCCGTTACTTATGTGCCCGCGCCCTCGCTGCGCAGTGAATTCGGCGCGGTCAAATATCTGCGCTTGGCGGAATACAAGGCGCGGGAGCCTTTGCCCGCGCTCCCGGAATGCTTGGTGCGCGAGTGCGAACTGCGCGGGTGGAAGCTGCCCGAGGGCTTCCCCGTGGCGGAGCAGGAAGAAAAAAGGCGCCGCGCCGCGCGCGCCGGGTCAGGCGCGGAGAGCAAGCCGGCGGCAAGGAAGAAGAGGGCGCGTGAAGAGGACGATGACGACGACGATTGAGCGCGCCGATAAGGCGGCGGGCAAAAAGGAGAGCGGCAAACAAAAAGAAGCGGAAGACCCGCTTCTTTTGTTTTGCTCGGGAAGTCCGCGCTTAAAGTGCGCGAATGCTCTCCACGGGGACTTTTCTTGCCGCCAGGTATACCGGCAGAACGGTGCCGATAAAGGCGACCGCGAGCGCCATGCCGAAGACGATGAGCGCGTTGAGCACGCCGAAGTCGAGCAGCTGAATGGCTATTGCGGAAGACACGGTAAACGTGTTGATGATGATGCACGTTACAAACGCCGCCACGATCGCCAAAATGCCGCAGATGACGGCTATCATCAGGCTTTCGCAGATAAAGATCTTGAACACGTCCGAACCTCTGGCGCCCACCGCGCGCAAAATGCCTATCTCTTTGCGCTTGTCGGAGATGGAAACGGAGATGTAATTGAAGAGCAGCAGCGCGCTCAATCCCGCCAGCACGCCGCCGATGATGGCAAAGATAAAGGTCATGCTTTCAAACATGGAGGCGCTGGAGCTGGCTTCACGGAACACGTCGTTGCCCACCATCACGTAAGAGGCTCCGTCATTTGCCCCGTCGGGAGAGAGCATGAACATCAGCGCGTCGAAAGAGGGGGAATCCAGCTTGGTCACCAGCGCGTTGTAACGCGCGTTTTCCGGGCGGACGTAATCGGATATCAGCTCGTAAGAGTTTTGCTGATAAGAAGCGCCCATTTCGCCCAGCATGTTCAGCGTGTCGGAATTGAAGATGTAAGACGAAGAAGAGTTCATGGTGTTCGCACTTGTAAAAACGCCCACCACGCTGAGAGTGGAGCCGTTCGCGTCGGTGCCGAGATACAGCTTGTCGAACGGCAGCGGCGTGCTCAAGTTGTTCTTTTGTCTGTAGTCCAAGTTGATGGGGGAGTGCACAACGCTTTTCCAAGTTTCGGAGATTTGTTTGAGGACGAATTTCAAATCGTCTTCCGAGATCTCGCTGCCGTTTCCGTAAGCATAAGACTGCACGTTGTTGAAACGATCCAATTGCTCTTTGGTCAGATCGTCGCGATACCAAGCAGTAGCTTGTTCGTTTCCGTAGTCGTCGGTCGTAATGTTTGTGACGGAATCAAGCAAGGCGGTTATCATATCCGCCACCTTATATAAAGGCGCGATGACCTCGCCCTCTTTCAAGTTGCTTATCGCCGTGGCGGAGATGTCCTCGCCCGTGAAGGAATAGACTTTGACGTCGGAGCTCACCATGGAAGGCAGCAGCGCGGACATATAATTTTCCTGATAGTCGGCGCTGAACGTCAAATAAGAGAAGTTGAGCAGCACGGATACGGAATTGTCGTTGCCGTAATGGAAGGAGTCGCGATCGAGCAGGTGGAGGTGGGAGTCGATGAATGCGGGCGTGACATAGAGCATGCAATGGAAGGAAGCGCGCATCTCCTGCTGCATGTTGTAAGCGCTTTGGTTATAATTGCCGCCGCTGCCTATGGTCCCGCCGCCACTTTGTTTAAGGCTGTCGAATTTTTGCGGCACGTCGCCCACGTCGTATACCGCGGTGATGGTGAGATATTCCGTTTTGTTGCCGATGTAATCGTTGACCACGAGCTTTTTGCCCAGGATATTTTCGTCTATGCCGGTCATGTTCGGATTGGGTTCAAACGCGGCTATCTCGTTTTCACCGTCGTAGATGGCTTGCAGACCGCCGTTTGCCACGATCAGCTCGTAAGTATATTCGGAGATAGCCACCTCGTCTGCGGCATCGGGCGCGTCTCCGCAGAGGATGTAATTTTCCCCGAAGTTGCGGAGCATGAACTCATCGCTCGCGTCCGTATATCCGGAGGGCAGGGCGGAGTAATATTGGTCGCCGCCGCTATGGAGATTGCTGAAAGTCAGCGAATCGTTCGTGCTGCCCAAAAAGCCCGCGTAATCCACGCCGTAACCGTTATTGCCGTATTTTGCAAGGTCGTCGGCGGTGAACGCCGCGGTCACCGTGGTTTCGTAATCGTAAGAGTTCTCCGTCTTTTCGCCCGCCACAAAGTCTATGTAAGAGCTTTTCTCCACCGCGTCGAACTGCTTTTGGATCATAAAGGTGTGATAATCTTTGCCTTCCAGCGCGGTCGCCACGGAATAATTCATGTCATACATCATCATGGTGGAGAGCACGCCGAACAAGCCGAAGGCTATCACGGAGATGAGAATGGTAAAGAGCAGGCGCACGGGCTTGGATTTAAGTCCGCTCGCGCCCATGCGCAGCGCGTGCCCGAAGGGCAGGCGTGACTTGATGAACTTGGTCTGGGAGCCGTCATAAGTCTTCAAGTCCAGATCGGACGGCTTGGTGTCCGCAAAATATTCGCTGCTGCCGTCGTCCGTGATGTTGTTGGCGCGCTTGAAGTTTTCCACCTTCTTTTCGTCGGCGGAAATAATGGTTTCGCTGCCCTGCGGCGCCTGTTCTATCACGCTGCGTATCTTTTCCAGCTCCTCGTCCGTGAGGCGGGTGCCGCCGCGCACGCGCAGGGTGTCGGAAGAAATCACGCTGACATTCTCGGAAACGGGCTGCGCTTCGGCATAATTTTTGGTCACGTCGGAGATTATCTTGCCGTCTTTCATCTCCACGATGCGGTCGCCGTATTGCTCGGCAAAGTCCAGATCGTGCGAAACGATGATTACCAGCTTTTCTTTGGACAGCTTTTTCAGCGTGTCCATGATGTCTTTACCCGTTTTGGAGTCGAGCGCGCCGGTCGGCTCGTCCGCCATGATTATCTCCGGATCCTTGATGAGTGCGCGCGCGATCGCCACCCTCTGCTTCTGACCGCCGGAGAGCGTGTTGGGCTTGCGGTGTCCGAATTCGCTCAGATCCACCTTTTCCAGCAGCGCGTCCACCGCGGCTTTGTCGTTTTTCTTGCCCTGTAATTGCAGCGCCAGAGCAATGTTCTGTTCAACGTTGAATTCGTTCAGAATGTTGTATTCCTGAAAGATAAAGCCGATGAACGTGTTGCGGTAACTGTCAAAGTCCGCAGCGGAAAAGTCTTTACTGCTCTTGCCCTTGACGATTATCTCGCCGCTGTCGGGGCGGTCCAGTCCGCCCGTCACATTGAGCAGCGTGGATTTACCCGAACCGCTCTTGCCCAGAATGAACACCATGCCTCGTTCGGGAAAATCTATGCTTACCCCGTCCAACGCCTTGGTGACCACTCCGCCTTTTGCCTTATAAGACTTCATAAGGTCTTTAACGGATAACATGAGTCACATCTCCTGTTGTGTTTTTCCGGGGGGGGGAGCAAACGCTCCCCCCTCAGATATTAACATTATAGCCCCTTTTTGGCTTAAAAGCAATATATTTAATAAGGTTTGCTTACGATCACTATAAAATTCGGTGCGGCGGGGCAGAGCAAATTTTTGAAAAAGCGCGGCGGGCAAAGGCAAAAGGAGAAACGCGAGTCTGCGAAAATCAACGTGGGGGCGGCAAATGTTTATTTTCAAACAACCGTGCGAAAAAAAGTTGAAAAATTTTTGAAAAAACGCTTGACAATTTCCCGCAAACGATTTATAGTATAAGCGCTCGTTTAATGAGTAATATGGAAAGTGTTAGCAAATAGTCCGAATTTGTCTGAAAAAACGCTTGATTTCGATTTTTTTCTATGTTATCATAATGGCAGGCTTTAAGTGAGCGATAAAGTTCACTCACAAATTTTGCGAATGTTGTCAAAGAAACGGCAACTTGCGGCAAAAACGCCGCTTTCCGCATTCGCTCCACCACAAAAGAGAAGAAACCAAAAACCAAAGGAGGACAACTATGGCATTTTTTACCGGGCATTATTAGCGGCACAAACAAAGAAAATTATTTTTTGTGTTGTTTCTAAAAATTAAAAAGGAGGACGGAAAATTCACTTATGCAGCTATTAACGAGAGAGTAGTTGCCTGCGAAATAGGGTGCACAATTCAACAAAATTTTTGACAGGTAACAGTAACAAAACAAAGTAGGACCAAGGCAAAAGCAGAGGCATGTTGCCGTCTGCAAAAAAAACAACGAGGCGGACATCATATAGGTCTGTTACAGCAGTAGAACTTATAGTTTTAAGAAAAAAGCGGCAACGTTACCTGCCGCACACCAAAGTCAAAAACAGGAGGAGCACCACTATGGAAATTTTCAGCAAAATTCTCACCAACACCATGGTCTTTTTGGGCCTGAACGCAGACGATCTGTGCAACGCGATGGACGAGGCTTGGCGACAAGACAACGGTTCCGCCGACGACGACGGTCACTTTGTGGATCCCAGCGCCATCCGTCACTGGAAAAACCGCGCCAAGCCCTCGAGGCCCGGCAGCACCAACTTTCACTATCTGTGCAGCGGTCTTATGATCGTGTGCAACGCGATCGAGCGGCAGATAGGGCGCGCAACGGTGATCGCGCTTACGAAAAACAATTTCATTGCCGCCCAAAAAGCGGTCTTACGCACGGTAGGCGCCCCCTTCGTCGAGTGGGACGACGCCAGAGGGCTGGGCGAAAACGTGTGCGTCTATCTGGAAGTTGCTTACTACTTCCCTAACGATCGCCAAAACGATCGCCAACAGAACTTTGCCAACGGCTGACGCGCCCGCGCGTTGCCTCGGCACATCATCGCGCAAAGCGCGAAACATCACGGCAGAGCGGCAAAAGCCGTTTACCTTGCCGGACCGCCGCGGCGGCGGATCCGGCGGGGAGAGCCGTGAGCGCTTTTCTTTTACCAAAAGGGGCTTGACCCCGGTTTACTTGCCGCAACAGAGCGCGGCAGCTTTCCACAAGATAATTCAAGATCCGGCGCGGCGCGGAGAAACGCGCTCATAAGCCGAAAAAATGCTATCCGAGGCGCTTTCGCGCCATTTTCACACAACTTACACGCCTTTCCCGCCCAAGTTCACAAGCCGTTCCTTGCGGCGGCTATCCGGGAAGGATATAATGGTGTCACAAGTCAAGCCGCCGCCCGGGGCAGGCAGCGGCAAGATCTTTTCTTCGGGCGTGTGCGGCGCCGTCATTCTAGGCAAGTATTCGGGGCATTTTGCCCGGCAGACGGTGTGCCGTGCACGCAATTAAAAACAATCATCTGGAGGAACATATGAAAGAAGAATTTTCCGCAACATACGGGCTTGAAAGAGGGGTGGTCAACATCTTCGGGACCATCGATACGGAAATGGCTCACGCCGTGATAATGCAGCTGCAATATCTGGACGACAAGTTCAGAAAGGCAAAAACGCCGCTTGAAGAGCGGGTGATCACCTTGCAGATAAACAGTCCCGGCGGCAGCGTTTCGGACGGACTTGCCATCTATGACGCCATGAACTGCGTCACTTCAAAAGTGGCAACGGTGGGCATGGGCATGGCTGCGTCCATGGGTGCGTTTTTGCTGGCGGCGGGGGAAAAGGGTATGCGCAGCGCCACAGCCAACTGCGAAATACTCATTCATCAGCCCTTGGGCGGCACCAGCGGACAGGCGTCAGACATCATCATCGCCGCCAACCATATCAAGAGGACGCGCGAGCGGCTCAACCGCATTCTGGCGGCAAAAACGGGCAGACCGTTTGAAGAGATAGAGCGCGACACAGACAGAGATAACATCATGGACGCGCAGGAAGCCCTGGCTTACGGGCTGATAGACGGCGTTCTGAACGGAAATAAGGAGGACAGGATATGATTTTGGAAGAAGAAGCCGTGGTGCAGCTTTTTGAACTGCAAGCGCTGGGCGTGGTTTCGGAGAGGACGGACGATCCCGAGTCGCCGGCGGAAAAGCTGTGTGAACACTTTTTTTGCGACGACGAGCCGGGCTCGCGCCTGTTTGTCGCGCAGGTATCGGGCATGTTGCAAAACTTGCCGGGCGACATGGATCTGACGGAAAAAGCCTATCTTTGGCAGCGCATGGACAAATACAACAAAATGGTCGGCAAGCCCGTGAACATATGGGAAAACGTTGCCATGGCACTGCTGAGCAGGGCGGTCGCCGGGCTTAAAGAGGTGCTGGAAACAGAGCCTGCGCTCAAAAGCGCCGCCTCGCTCCGGGGAAAGCTGCTGGAAGAGGCAAACAGGGGCAGCGTGCGCGCGCTTTGCGCGGCGGGGTATATGATGTGCCGGGGGTATATGTTCCCCAAGGACGCGGAAAAGGGCGTTGCTTATCTGCGCCGCGCCGCCGAGTGGAACGACAGGCGCTCGCTCGTGTTGCTGCTCTCCTGCGATGCGGCGCGCCGGCAGGAGTATTTGGCGCGGCTGGAATTTTTGTGCGCCGGAGATGAAGAAACGCTCAAACAGATCCAAACCAAGTGCGGCAAAGCCGAGCGGAGCGCGCCGCCCGAATGCGCGATGTTGGAGAGGCTGCTCGGCAGTAAAAAATCGCTCAGACGCGAGGTGTGTTCTCAGGCGCAGGCGCGCGTCATCTCTTCTTCCGTCATCGGCGTGAAGGACAAGGAAAGGCTGCTGCTCGCCTGCGATGAAGAGGCGCCGCAGACAGGCGCTCTGCCGCTGGCGCTCAAAGGGGAAGCGCCGCGGTGCAACGCGGTGGTTTTGGCGGAGTGTCCCGCGCTGGACGAAAAGGCAAGGCGCGCCGCGGCAAAGGCGTTGGGCGACGCCGCGGGCAAGCCGCTGTGCTTCTCCTGCGACAGTCCCGCGCTGACGGAGATGATAAGCGGGGCGATAGAAAAGGCGTTTGCCTCCGCCCACGTGCAGAAGATAGAGGCGGGCATGTGCGAAGCGTTTGAGTTCGAGCCGAGCGCGAACAACGTGTTTGTGCGCGACTGCGACGAAGACCGCGCCAACGTGTTCATCGTGTCGATAGACAGCGAAACCAACGAGCGCGTCGCGGCGCTGGTGAAGGACTTTTTGCGCGAAGGGAAAAGGCGCTCTTTCCGGCTGCTTTCTCCCAACGTGAGTTTGGACCTGAGCAGCGTGTTCCCCGTTTGTTTTTGCGACGGCGAAAGTGAAGAACTGCTGCGCTCGGTGTGCGAAATAGTGCGCGTCAAGCCGCTTTGCGCGGAGGACAAGCCCGCCTTTATCAAGGCGCTTTGGGAAGAAAAGAGCCAAAACAAGGTGCAGCTTGCGCCCGAAGTATCGGCAAAATTGCTCGAATACGGCGCAGACGACATCGCCGCGCTGATCGAGAAAGCCGCCGCATTGAGCCGCGGCAGAAAAGGGCAGATAAGAGTGCGCGATCTGCCTTGGGAAAACCATGAAACAGGCGCACGGAAATACGGTTTCGGAGGTATGAAAAATGTTGGATAAAGACTTCTTTTCCGGCTATGAAAACAGCGTGCTGGAAAGCTATGATTCGCACGGCGGCATAAGCGGCAAAAAGACCGTTTACGTCGACCTCGGAACGCAGTATGTCCCCGGCGTGCTCATTGCCAATTATCACAGGAACGGCAGGCTGGAACAGGTGTATTCCGCGGACGAAAGCCACGTGGGCGTGATCGCCGCCACCAGAATGGGCAAGACCACTTCTTACGTGATCCCCACCATCGTGTCCTTTGCCAAGCAAAAGGAAAAGCGCTCGATGCTGATCGCCGACCCCAAGGGCGAACTTTACCGCAAAACCGCCGCCACGCTCAAAGAGCAGGGCTACAAGGTGATGTTGCTCAATTTCCGCAACTATCGGAACAGCGAATGCTGGAACATGCTCACGCCCATCTTCCGCAAGTATCAGAAGGCGCACAACACGGCGGACGAGGTGCGCGTGGTGAAGGGCAGCGATCCGGAGCTTTACGTCTTTCAGGACAAGTTTTATTCGGACATATCCGAGGTCAAACGCGAGGTGGATACGCTGCGCAAGATCCGCATGGAAGACGTAAATAACGACATAGACCTGCTGGCAAACATGTTTTTGACCACGGAGGGCAAAGATCCTTACTGGGAAGACGCCGCCAGGGAGTTTTTGAAGGCGTTTATTTACGCCATGCTGGAAGACAGCGTGGATCCCGCGGCAAAGCGCCCCATCACGGAAGACACTTTCTCTTTCAACACCATTTTCAACATTTATTCCACCTTCGGCGGCGACAGCGGCGACAGATATTCAGCTTATAACGACAGAGGCTATTTCTCCTCGCGCAGCGTAGACAGCATGGCTTATAAGCTGGCTTACGGCAGCGTGATCGGCAATGCACCCACCACCCGCAAGTGCGTGGTGTCCATGTTCGCCGCCAAGCTCGCCGGCATGCGTGAGAGCACCGTGCGCCTGCTCACTTCCTGCAATTCCTTCGACATGTCCGAGCTGACAAGCGACAAACCCTTGGCGCTGTTCATCAACTTCCGCGACGAGGTGCGCGCGCATTACGACGTGATAAGCCTGTTTTTGCAGGACGCTTACCGCCTGCTCATAGAAAAAGCCAACGGCATGCCGGACGGCAAGCTGAAAGTGCCGTTCTACTTCATTTTGGACGAGTTCGGCAACTTCCCCAAAATGCGCGACTTTGAAAGCACCATCTCCGCCTGCGCCGGGCGCAACATCTTTTTCGTGCTCATCGTGCAGTCTTACGCCCAGCTGAACTGCGTTTACGGCAAGGACGTGGCGGAGATAATCCGAGATAACCTCAACGTGCACGTCTTTTTCGGCAGCAACAACCCGGGCACACTGGAAGAGTTTTCCCGCGAATGCGGACAGTTCACGCGCATTTCGCCCGTGAGCGTGTTCTCCGGCAAGGGCGCGGACATAGAGCATTATCAAACGGAAACCATTCCGCTCATGCCCAAAAGCCGCCTGGCAAGCCTTGCTCCCGGCGAATGCATCGTCACGGAAGCGGCAAGCGGGCGCGTGCGCCTTTCTTCCATGGAGCGTTACTTCATGTGCAAGGAGCTGAAAGACCTGCCGAACAGCGACATCGGCGAATACAAGTGCCCGATCGATCCCCTTGACAAAAAGTATATCTATAACTTTACGGGGAAAAACATCACACCGCGTTTTTCGCTCTGACAACTTTGCGTAAGGGGCGCAGCCCCTTTGCGCCGCGCCGCAGGAAGGAGCACACCGCTCCGCTCTGCGACATCACCCGGACGGGAGCCGCAAGGCTCTCGTCTTTTGTTGCGCCGTGCCGGAAAGGCGCGGGCACGGCGTGGGACGGAGCCTTTGCCCCGTGACTTTGTTAAGCTTTTTGTCAATACCGCAAGAGTATTGACTGCAAAGCTTGCCTCGTCACGGAACAAATCCTCTCGCCCCACGCCGCGCCCGCACCTTCCCGTCCCGGCGATAAAATCTTAGTATACCATATAAGCGATTTGCGATAAGATCGTTGGATTTTTTGTCAATACCGCAATAGGACAGACTGCAAAGCTTGCCTCGTCACGGAACAAATCCTCTCGCCCCACGCCGCGCCCGCACCTTCCCGTCCCGGCGATAAGTGCCGTTTTTATCTGTATATTATCCGGCGAGCGGCGCAGATAATTATCAGGGGGTGGAGCGCCCCGCGCTCCGGGTGCAGCATTATACTCTAATAGCGCCGCAGGCAGCCGCCACGTTTGCGATGCGCCGCTTTGCGGCAGTATGAGCAAACATTTCACGTGCCCTCTCGTCGCTTGCGGTTTGAGGGCACATTTCACGTTTTTGCCTTGTGAGGCAAAAACATTTCACTTTTCGGCAGAAAGAGTAGCGGCGCTTGCGCAACCGCTATATCTGCCGAAAAATTTCACGTCCGGAGCCGCCGAACATAGCTTTCGCTTATTGATTTTGTTCGGCGGCGCAGGACATAAAGGGGTGGAGCGCCCCGCGCTCCCGCTCCCGTTATGCCGCGTTTTCGTCTGCGTTGCCGAAGAGGAAGGTCATTATTTTTCGCATATAGCAAAGCCAGATCTTCGAGCCGTCCGCTTTTAGCTCCGCGCTTGTCAGCGCGCGGAGGGTAAGACAGTCCTCTTCTTCTTGCAGGCGGAAAAAGCAGGGTTTGCCCGGCTTTGTCACGTAATTGTCGTCAAGCGGCATCATGAAGGCGTAAAAGGTTTTTTGTCCGTCCTTTTCCACGCTCACGCCGCCGAAAGTTTCAAAGCGGTGCGGCTGCCCGTCTACGCTGCCTTGCAGACAAATAATGGTGTGGTTTTTTATATCCGCAAGGATAGCTTTGAATGTTTTGAACTTGTTTTCCATAATTCGTTTCCCGTCCGTCGTCACCCAACGGTTTGACAAAAGTGTAACATAACGGGTGGGGAAGCGCAGGCATTTTCGGCGTAATTCTTACGCAATGCGCCCGAAATTGCGGCTATGCGTAAAAATTACGCAAACGGAAGGCGTCTTTGCCGCAGGGGCGGGGTCATTGTGCGTCGTCTTGCAGGGAGCGATACATGTCGAACACCCTGATGGCGACGTCTTCATCCTCTTCCATCACCAGCGAGCTTTCTTCCGGCGTTTCTTTGAGGCGGTAGACGATGGCTTCGTCGTCTTCCACGCCCGCCATCTCGTCCAGAGGGTGCAGAACGGCAAAGACGTCCCCGTCCAGCAGGATGGTGGCAAGCTGTTCAAAACGCAGCGTGCCCGCGGGCGTGGTAAATTCCAAATCGTCCATGTTGTTTTCGTCCAAAAGTATGTCTTTGAGGTTTGCCATTTTTTCTCCTTGTCACTTTCCCAAACAGAATTTGGAAAAGATGGCGTCTATTATTTTTTCGTCGGCGGTGTCGCCTGTGATCTCTCCGTATGCGTTGTAAGCCGCCCTAAGATCGAGCAAAGTGCATTCCGCCGGCACTTCGTCAAAGTGGTCGCGCGCGCTTGTCAGACTTGTCAGGGCGCGTTGCAGCGCCTCCTTGTGCCGCGCTGAGGTGATCAGCTCTCCGCCCGCGTCTATGTTTTTGCCCAAGATGGTTTCCACTATCCTGTCTTTGAGCGCGTCTATGTTCTCTCCCGTTTTGGCGGAGATGAAAAAGGCGTTTTTGCCCTCTTTCTGTGCGATGTCGGACTTGTTCACCACTTCCAAAACGGGCGTGTTCGCGCTTATCCCGTCCAGCAAATCGGAATTTTCAGCATTACTAGGGCGGCTTCCGTCCCGCACAAGCAGCACTATGTCGCTGCTGTGGGCGATGCTGCGGCTGCGGTCTATGCCCAGTTTTTCCACAAGGTCTTTACTTTGCCTGATGCCGGCGGTATCGATAAAGCGCAGGGCAACGCCACGCCATTCCAGCGTTTCTTCTATGCTGTCGCGCGTGGTGCCGGCAACGTCGGTGACTATCGCCCTTTCCCTGCCGGTGAGCGCGTTGAGCAGAGAAGACTTGCCCACGTTGGTTTCTCCCACGATCGCCACCGTCACGCCGTTTTTGATCAGACTGCCCGTGCGGCAGGTGGCGAGCAGCGCGCGCGTTTTTTCTATCAGCTCTTTTATCACGGGCGCGGCGGCAAGGCGGCTTTCCTCTTCCATCTCTTCCGGATAGTCAAGCGCCGCTTCCATGTGCGCGATCACGTCCAAAAGCGGCGCCGTCAGGGCGCGCACCGCCGCGGACGTTCCGCCCGTTGCCAGGCGGTATCCGGCGTTGACCGCCGCCGCGGATTCGCCGTTTATCATGTCTATCACGCCTTCCGCGTCGCTCAGATCCATTTTGCCGTTCAAAAAGGCGCGCCGCGTAAATTCGCCGCGGTCGGCAAGCCGCGCGCCGCGCTCTGACAGTCCGTCCAAAACGTGCCGTAAAAGCGCCGCGCCGCCGTGGCAGTGCAGCTCCGCCATGTCCTCACCGGTATAGGAAGCGGGCGCGCGGAAATATACCGCCAGCGCCTTGTCTTTCACGCCGCCGCATTCCAGCCTGCCCAAATACATCGTATAGGGCTGCGCGTTTTGCATGCCCGCCAGTTTGTAAGGCGAAAAAACTTCCGACAGCACTTTTAAGCTGTCCGGTCCGCTCAGTCTGATGATGCCCACCGCGCCCGTGCCCAGGGGGGTGGCTATCGCCGCTATCGTATCCATATCTATATTTTACCACGCAAAGAGGAGTATTGCAACCGCAAAAAGCGCGCCCGAAACAGGAGGCTCAAATAACCTTAACTAAACAAACGTAAAACTTTACGCAAATTTGACAAAAGAGTTGACGGGGGGGGGTAGTATGTTACACTTTCAATGTCGATTAATTACCGTTAAGGTAAAAGAGGAGGTCATGCAAATGAAAAAAAGAGCGATCGTTTTGCTCGTCGTTTTTGCGGTGGCGGCGCTTGCCGCGGCGGGATTGGCGGCGTGCGGTGACGGAGATTGGCTGGAAGGCACCTATGAGTATTCGGAGTGCTCCATCGATTATGACGCGAACATAGATCTGGGCGGCATGGACATGGAAGCGATAATGGGGGATACTTACGAAAAGATGTTAAACGGCGCGACCATGACGTTTGAAAAAGACAAGGTCACCGTCAACATGGCGGGCGTTACCACCACCAATGTATACAAGTTGGACGGGGACAAGATAGTCATGACGGAAGGCGATTTGAATTTGGCGGGGATGGCGAGCGCTTCGCAGGAGATGCGTGTGGAGGGCGAATCCATCGTGTGGACCTTGAATATGGATATGAGCGCCATGATGGCGGCGATCGATCCCCAAGCCAAAGTGACCATGGTTGCGGAATACGTCTTTACCAAGGCGGCATAAGGAGAAGAGAAAATGGCGGGATGCAAAAAATGCGGGGCGGAATTTGACGGGGATTTTTGTCCCGTTTGCGGCGCGCCCGCGGAAAAGGAGCCGCAAAGCGCGGCGCTTGACAACGGCGCGGAGCGGGCGGCGGGGAAAAAGTGCGCCAAGTGCGGCGCTGAGTTGCAGGAAGGAACGGTTTTCTGTCCCAAGTGCGGAGCGCGCGCGGCAGAGGAAAAACCCGCCGCTCCGGCAAAGATCAAATGTTCCAACTGCGGCGCGGAGATGGACGAAGGCGCGGCTTTTTGTCCCAAGTGCGGCTCGCGTTCGAGCAATTATATGAAGATGAGCGGAGCCGCCACCGTGGAAGACATGTATCTTGCCGATCACATCAAGGGCAGGAACGTGGCTTTCCGCATCGGCGGCGCCTTGGCGGTGCTGATCGCGACAGTGGCGGCAATGGGCTATATCCTGCCCGTGTTATTCGCCGTTGAAGATGCGCTGGCGATCATGTATATGCTGTTCGGTATATACCTGATCGTTGCCGCCGGTTACAGCCTGGTCAACTTGGTGATGAGCGTGCTCAGCGTCAAAAAGGGCATGCCGAGAAAGGCTTACACCAACGTGGCAAAGAGCAGCGGCGCTCTTGCCATTATGGGCATTGTGGCTTGCGGCTTCTTCTATATCGGGTTTTCGGATGAATTCGGGATCGCTTCCGCGCAAGCGTTTGCGGTGGTCGTGTGCACCGTGATCGCATCAGTTTTTGGTATAGTGCTCTCCGTGGCAGGCATTGGCGGAAAATACGACTTCAAAAAGCCGCCGCTTTCCGCAAAACAGAAAACAAGCTCAGCGATCGTTGCCGCGGCGGCGGTCCTGCTGAGCATAATTCTGGCGATCGTGCCCGCTGCCATGGGCGGCGGAGGCGCAAGCCTGGACAAGGCGGAGCAAATAGAAGTGGGCATGAGCAGGTCGGAAGTGACAAAAATCATGGGCGACCCCGATAAAGGCGACGAAAAAAGCTCCGTTTGGGAGTGGTATTCGGGCAAATACGCCAAATTGTTCCGCGAATATAACGAAATGGACGAAAACGCGGACTTCTCCGATCTGGAAAAACTTTTGGAGATGGAAGAGGAGATGGAAAACACTCCGCACGACACGCTGAAGGTCACCTTTGATTCGGAAGGCAAAGTGACCAAGGCGGAGTTTATCTCGCAGACGGCGGAAGAAAAACCCTCGCTCCTCAAAGACAAGAGTAGCGCGGAACAGTTCAGCGATAATAAAGCCGCAAAGATACAGGTGAAATACAAGTCCGTGTTCGAAGACGGCAGCTGGATTAAGGGCGTCAACGGCGCGCGCTATACGTCCATCGAGGCGGATACGTCGACCTGGGAATTTTCCGTGACCTGGAAGTTTTATATTAACGACACGGTTTCTTTCGACATGGATGACGTTGTGATGAAGGAAGGCACGTTCAGCGGCAGCTTGGCGAAGTTGAGAAACGCATATAACGAGAATTTTGCCAGACAGGTGCTCTGGGAGTATAACGCCGGCTTTGCCGCGCAAGCGCTGCAAGACGCAAGTGAAGAGGAGATAGCGGCATACAAAGAGCTGGCGGCGGAATATCAGATCACTCTTCCCGCGGGACTGTAAAAAAGCGCGAATGTCTCCGTTTGCGTGAGGCGGATCCGCTCAGGGTCCGCCTTTTGCATGTAAAAATTTGCGCGGCGGAGTTTTTGCGCCGGCGGCAAAGCCGCAGGAAAAAAGTCATCGTGTAACTTAACAGACACGGTATTGACTTTTTCCGCCGACTCTGTTATAATTGCTGCAACGGGAGGTCCGCCCCGCAGGGGCGGCGGAAAATATGAGAGAAAGATCTGAAACTTCGGGAGCGCTTTATAAATTTTCTTCTTTTGTGGTCAGGGCACGCTGGGCGTTTATCGCCTTGTTTGCTGTCGCCATGATCTTGTGCGCCGTTTTCATACCCATGATAGACGTCAAATACGACCTCTCTTCCTATATGCCGGAAGAGAGCAAAACCAACACGGCGCTCACGCTGCTCAAAGAGCAGTTTGACGACAAAGGCATGGTTTACGTCATGGTCAAGGGCGTGACGGACCCGCAAGCCACCGCGCTTGCGGGGGAGATAAGCGCGATAGACGGCGTGAACACCGCCACTTTTATCCCCGGCTCGGACACAAGTTATAATCCAGAGAGCCAAAGCGCGCTTTTCACCGTGGTTTTGGACGATTATGATTCCACGGAAGGCGCGTTCGCCGCGGTGGAAAACATCATAAACACCCTGGACGAGGGCGGCTGGGAAAATTATCTCACCGGTCAATCGGCTTATTCTTATTACACCCGCCTGGAAACGGAAGACAGCATGCTCAAAATAGGCATAGTCATCGTGGTGGCTATCCTGCTCATCCTGCTCTTCACCTCGCGCACTTATTTCGAACTGGTGCCCATGCTGGCGGTGTTCGGCGTGTCGGTGCTGCTCAACATGGGCACGAACGCCATTTTCCCCGGCATATCCTATATCTCCAATCTGATAACCATCGTGCTGCAACTGGCGCTTTCTTTGGACTATTCCATCATCCTGCTGCATCGTTTTATGGAAGAAAGGCAGGTCTATGCAGACGTGAAAACGGCGCTGTCCGTGGCGCTTTCCAAAGGCATCGTGGAGATCCTTTCCAGCTCTCTGACCACCATAGCGGGACTTTTGGCGCTCACGCTCATGTCCCTGCCCATCGGCGTGGAAATAGGGCTGGCGCTCGCCAAGGGCATTGTGGCAAGCCTCATCTCCGTGATGTTCCTCATGCCCGCGCTGCTCTCTTTCTCCGACAAGCCGCTCAAAAAGACGGAACACAAAAACTTCGTGCCCAAGGTCACCAAGTCTTCCCGCGCCATTGTCAGGGCGCGCAAGGTCATCGTGCCCCTGTTTTTGGCGGTGGTGGTGCTTGCCGGCGTGGGGCAGGGCTTCAACACTTATTCGTTCAATTATAACTCCGGCTCCATGATAGTCACCGGACAGGACGCCATCAAAGAAGCGGGCTTCGGCACGCTCAACACCCTGGTCGTGGTGGTGCCGCGCGAGGACGGAGTGGAAAAGGAAAAGGAGCTTATCCAAGCGATAACGGAAGACGGCGGAAAGTTTGACAAAGACGGCATCGTCAACAACGAGAACGTCAACGCCATCGCTTACACACAGATGATGGGCATAGGGTTTTCCGATAAGCTCACCAAAGCAGAGATACAGAGCAAGATAACGCCGCTTTTGGGGCAGGTGGATCTCTCCGGCATGGGCATAGAAAGCGAGGACATAGGCGAGATGATCGGGCTGCTTTTTGACGGGTATTATTACGCGCAAAACGGCATAACGCCTGCGCAGGACACCGCCGTCATGGTGGCGGATCTGCTCGACTATATGACGGACGACATTCAGCCGCTGCTCGACATGGATCTCACCCGCCTGGGCGAGGTCAAGCTGGTCAAAGCCATTCTGCAAGCCACCGGTAAAACAAGCGTTTGGGAGCTTGTGGGCAACGCGGGCGCCGCGCTCGATTCTTTCGAGCAGTTTTCTTCCGTGCTCTCGCAGGTGCGCTTCGGCATAGACAATCTGCGCAGCGCGGAATATTCGCGCATAACCTTCACCATAGACGTCGGCGTGGAAGACGAGCGCGCCTTTGCTCTGATAGACAGGCTTTACGCGGGCTTGGGCGAATATTACGGCGAGTTCTACCTCACCGGCGAGAGCGTGGCGTGCTGGGAAATGGCGGATTACTTCACCGTGGATAACATGGTGGTGTGCCTGTGCACGCTGGGCTTTATCCTGGTAATTCTGCTCTTTACTTTCCGCAACTTTTCGCTACCCGTCATTCTGGCGCTCGCCATTCAGGGCGGCATTTGGATCAACTTTGCCATCCCATTCCTGGCGGGCAATTCCGTCACCTTTATCGGGTATCTGATCATCACCGCCATTCAGATGGGCGCCACCATAGATTACGCCATCGTGCTCACCAATCGTTACCGCACCACCAGGCACCTTTATCCCGACCGGTTCACGGCGATGGCGGAGGCGGAAAACGCGGTGTTCTCCACCATCATCACCTCGGGCAGCATTCTCACCATCACCGGTTTTGCCTTGGGCGTTGCCGCTTCCGGCGTGGTGGCGCAGCTGGGCATTCTGCTGGGCATAGGCACGCTGGCGTCTATTTTGATAGTGCTGCTCATTTTGCCTTCTCTGCTTTTGGTCACGGAAAAACTGGTGGACAAAACGGACTTCCCCAAACTGCGTAAAAAAGCAAAGCGGGCGCCGCAGGACGGCGCCGCGGCGGAAGAAGAGAACGCGCCGGAGAGCGGCGTTTCCGACGCGCCCGCCGCAAAAGAGCGGACGGAATGAGAGCCGTTCAAAACGTAATGACCCGCCGCGGCGGGTCTTTTTTAATGGCGGAAAACATAGAGGCAGCCATATTTTACGAGGCTTATCCGCAAGAAGGGCGGACGGAGAAAAAAGAGCGGGGCGCGGAGTAAAATCATTATTTTGCGCATACTTGACGTATGGCGCGTTGCGGAAGACATACATCTTTGCTCATCATACTTATCGCCGCGGTCGTTGCGCTTGCGGCGCCTCTTCCGCGCGCCGTTGCCGAAGAGGCGAAGAGCGAAATATCTTCTTACACCACCTCTTACGCCGCCTCTTCCGCGGCGCGGGCGCACAACATCGCGCTTGCCGCCTCTTTTCTGAACGGCAGCACGGTGGGCGCGGGCGAGGAGTTTTCTTTTAACGCCGCGGTGGGCGCGCGCACGAGCGAACGCGGCTTTCAAACGGCAAAGGTGATCGTGGGCGGAGAGTATACAGACGGCGTGGGCGGCGGCGTGTGTCAGCTTTCTTCCACCTTATACAACGCCTGGGTGCTGGCGGGACTGGCGGTGAAAACGGTGCGCGGGCATTCGCTGCCGCCCGGCTACGTGCCCATGTCGCAGGACGCCACCGTGAGCGAATATATCGACCTGGTGCTGAAAAACGATTCCGGCGCGGACGTCACCGTCTGCGCATGCGCCGCGGACGGGGAGCTTTGCGTCAAGATCTTGGGCAGGGGAAGCGGGTGCAGGGTCACGCTCGAACCGGAGATATTGGGCGTGGTGCCCGCCGGCGAGGACATAGAGTATGTGGACGAACTGCCGCCGGACAAGGATTTTGTCGTGGCGCGCCTGCCGCGGCAGGGCTACCGCACCCGCCTGACGGCAACTTACGTCTATGCGGACGGAAGGGTGGTCAAAAAAGAGCTGCGCCGCGATTATTACCGTCCCACGGACGCAAAAATATTGATGATAGCGGACTGAGCGCCGCCGGGCGCTGCTCCGCAAGAGCGGCGTTTTGCCGCGGGCGCTTTGCGCCCCTTTTTTGTTTGCCGAGAAAAGCCGCCGCCCGCGCGGACGGAAAATGCCCGGAAAACGTTTGTCCGGCGCCGCCTTTGTCGCCCGCAGGCGCGGCGGCGGCACTTTGCCTCCTTTCTTTGTTGACATATGCGCGCAAATAATATATCATATTAGGCAAGGAGGAAAGTTAGATGAACGAATATCTCGAAAAACTTTTAAGCGATACGGATAAACTCATCGCCGCGCTCACGGCGCTGGAATCTTCGCATAAACATTTTTCCACCATAAAATACAAACTAAACCGCGAAGCGGGAAAAATTGCCGATCTGGTGACTTCCTGCCGCCGCAGCGTGACTTTTATGAAGGACGATCCCTCCATGAAGGCGTTTTATCCGCTGCTGGACGAATATCAGGAACTGCTCAAAAGTTACCACAATAACGTCAAGGTGACGGGCGGACTTTTTTCAAGCGACAAATACCGCATCAAAAGGGAAACGCTTTTGGCGCTCATCAACGAACTCACCGCGGCAAAGGCGCGCCTCTCCACGGTGACGAGCGCGGAATGATCCCTTTCGGAGGATAATATGGAAAAGCAAAAAGAAGTTGTGATCAACGAGCGTATACCCACCAAAGAAAAGGTGTGTTACGGCATCGGCGGCTTTATGGACGGCGGCGGCGTGGCGCTGATGTCGTGCATAATGCTCAAATACATGACGTCTATGGGCGTTGCCATGGCGGTGGCTTCCACCATCATGACGGTGGCAAAGCTGTGGGACGCGGTGACCGACCCGCTCATGGGCTTTATTTCGGACAACACCCGCTCCAAGTGGGGCAGAAGAAAGCCTTATATGTTCGTGGGCGGCATACTTTTGATAGTAACGCTGTTCATCATGTTCATGCCCATACGCGATTGGGGCGTATCCGTGGGCGGTTTTACGGCGTTCATCCTCATCATGTATCTGGTGTGGAACACGGTGTCCACCGTCACGCAGGTGCCTTACTGCTCCATGTCCAGCGATATTTCCCCCTCGTTCAAAGAGAGGAATAACGCCAACACGGTCAAACTCATCTTCACTTCGATAGCTTCCGGACTTGCCTACGCGCTGCCCCTGCTGCTGATAGAGGCGATGATAAGCGCGGACGGCTATCTCTTCATGCCCAACATCTCCGCCACCACCTTCTGGCTGTGCATAGCGCTCATCTTCGGCATACTCTTCGGCGGCGGACTTATCCTGTGCGGCATAGTGGTCAAGGAGAGGGTGACGGTAAAAACTCCCAAGGAAAAATTCAACGCCAAACAGTTTGTAAAAAATTATGCCGAACCTTATAAAAACCGCTCTTACCGCTGGCATATCGGCATGTATTGCGCGGCGTTCACCTGCATGGACATGCTCTCCGCGCTGGCGGTTTATTACGCCACGGACGTGTGGCACGGTGAAAAGCTGTTCGGCATGGACATGTCCTCGCTGTTCATCATCGCTCCGCTGATGGTGGCGGCGGTGTGCATGTTCCCCGTGTGCAGGATACTCATGGACAAAAAGAGCAAGCAGTTCGTTTTCCGCATGGGCTTGCCTTTTTACATAATCGGCGGTATCATGTTCGCCGTGATGGATCCTTCCTGGACCCCGCCCATCCTCGTGCCTATCATGGCGCTCTTCATGGGCTTGGGCTTCGGCGGCGCGCAGATGATCCCCTGGATGATCTTCCCCGACACCATAGACGTGGCGGAGCTTGCCACGGGCAAACGCCCCACCGGCACTTACAGCGGCATGATGACGCTGGCAAGAAAGGTGTCCGGCGCCTTCGGCGTGGGACTTGTGGGCTGGATACTGGGCGCGGCAGGCTATAAGGAGAACACCACCGGCGACACTTCCGCTTATATTCCGCAGGAAGAAGGCGCGCTGCTCGCCATCAAGCTGGTCATGGGCATATCGGTGGCGGTGCTCATCTCTTTTGCCTTTTTCGCTTCTTTCCGTTATAAGGTGACCAACAAGAAACTGGCGCGCATAAAATATTTCAACGAGAAGATAGAAAAGGGCGAATACGAAACTCTCACGGAAGAAGAAAAGCTGGAACGCATCCAACTCATCAACCAATTGGCGTTCAATTATGACGAAGATTACGATCTTGCCAACGTGATCAACCGCCCGCGCGAGCTGCCGGAAGACACGCCTTTGAGCGTTGCCGAAGAAGAAATTGTGGTGGCGGAAGGCGTGAGCGGCACGCTGGGCGAGCTTGCAGAAGACAAAGAGCAGTCCGAGCGCTGCGAACGCGAACGCAAGTATGCGAGCGGAGAGATCGCCAACGCGGACGACCTGCCCAAGGGCAAGGAGAGCTTTGACAGCCGTTATACGGGCGGCGAAGACGAATAAGCGGCGCGCGGCGATATTTTCCGCCGCACGCTCATAATATAAGAGGAAGATATGAAAATATTTGAAGAAACCGGCGGTAAATTCGGCAAAGTGTTGTCCCTGTGCGCGGGCGGCATAAAACTCTCCGTCACCACGGACATAGGTCCGCGCGTGATCTTTTACGGCAAAGAGGGCGGGGAGAACATACTTTTCGAGGACATTAACGACGAGGTGAACAAGCCGGAAGAGCTGATGGATCCCGTGCTCAAAGGCAAGGGCGGCTGGCACATTTACGGCGGACACAGATTGTGGAAATCGCCCGAATATATGGACACGTATTATCCGGACAACGCGCCCGTCAAAACGGAGATATTGCCAAACGGCGCCGTGTTCACCGCGCCCGTGGAGCTGACCACCGGGCTGGAAAAGAGCGTGAAGATAACGATGGACGAAAAAGGCGTTGCCACCTTGGAGCACAAGTTTGTCAACAAGGGGGAAAAGCAAACCACGCCCATCGCCATGTGGGCGCTCACGGTGATGGACGGCGGCGCGGAAGCGCATCTGCCGCTGGACACGTCTGACACGGCGTTTTTGCCCAACCGCAACATCGTGCATTGGTGCTATAACAAAGTGGACGATCGCCGCTTGAAGATAAGCGACGACGATATCGTCATCGGCTTTGACAAAAGCGTGCCGCACCCGCTCAAAGTGGGCACCATGAACACCTTGGGCTATGTGTTCGCCTTCACCAAGGCGGGCAAGTTCACCATCAAACTTCCCGCGCCGGACGGCGGCGTTTATCCGGACTTTTCCTGCAATGTGGAAAGTTACACTTACAACCTGTTCACGGAAATAGAAACGCTCTCTTCTCTCTTCATCTTAAAGCCGGGAGAGAGCCGCACGCACACGGAAGTGTGGTCGCTGGAATGAAAAAACGCCTGTTTGCCGTTTTGGTGACGCTTGTCCTGCTCGCCGCCGTTTTATGTGCGGCGGGCTGCGTTTTTTCTTCCACCGTGCCCGAGCGGTATTACTCTTATCAAACCGATCTCACGCAGGGCGCGGGCAGACGGCTTTATGAGCGCTATAACGGCGCGGCGGTCAGCGTGGAAGTGGCGCGTTACGAAACCAGAGAATTTATAAGCGGCAGCGTTTTTGCCGAACGCAAGACATATACGGGCGTTTATGTGAACGAGGACGGCTGGCTGGCGCTGCCGGCGCAGGCGTTCATACCCGCGCAATACGGCATCAACAATTTTATTTACACCGCCAAGGTGCACCGCTATTACGTCAAGGTGACTTATTTGGCGCAAGAGGGCGGTCAAAGCGTGGTGAAAGAGGCGGAAAAAACCTTTTACGCCGACCCTAACAGTGCGCAAACGCCCGTTGAGGGCAATGTATATCGTGACGAGTTCGGCGGCGTGGCGCTGGTGAAAATGCCCGTAGAAGGGCGCGCTTTTGTGGACGTGAGCGCGGAAAATTGCGCCGCGCCCGTTTTGGGGCAGAAGCTGTTTTTGTTTTCCTTTCTGCCGCAGCTGGAAGTCAGCGCCGCCACGGGGCTGATCAGCCGCATAACGGTGTCCGGGCAGGGCTTTTGCATGCCGGAGAACGATCTGAATTGGCTGTTCGATTATATCCCGGAAGGAAAAGAGGCGGACTATATCGTGCAGGGGGGCTTTTCCGTGCATGACATAGGCGGCATGGCGGTGGACGAACAAGGCAGGGCGGCGGGGATGGTCTTTTCCCGTCTGCTGGCGGCGGACGCGGAATCGCAGTCGCAGGGGGAGGATGTTTACGGTTACGCCTGCATGGCGGATATCTCATGCATAAGCGCGCTTTTGCAAAAGGCGCAGGGAGGCGGCAATGCGCAATAAAAAAACTGTTTTTTTGGTGGCGGCGCTCGTTGTGGCGGTGCTGGGGCTGGCGTTGGCGGGCTGTGTGCTCTTCCGCGAAAGACAGGCGGAAGTTGAAGAAGTCACGGTTTTGCAGGACGCATCCGCCGGCGCGCTGGTGGCGCAGAACAATATGCCCGCCGCGCTGCGCATTTTCCGCCAAAGCGCGTCACAGCTGGTGGTGGGCAGCGGGTTTTATATCGGTAAAGACGGCTACGCCGTCACCAACGCCCACGTCGTCACGGGCGGCGGCAGCCTTTACGTGGAAGACTATAACGGAGAAACTCACCCCGCACAGCTTTTGCACGCGGACGACAGCATAGACATCGCCGTCATCAAAGTAGGAGTGTGGGTGGATCAGAGTTATATGAAATTCGCCTCTTCCGGCGATATTCAAAACGTCTGCCCCGGCGATGAGATATTCTTTATCGGCAACCCGTCCAATCTTGGCTTTTTGATCGGCACGGGCGTGCTCTCCGCCACGGGCGTGGATTTGAAAAACGGTTCGGGGTATACGATGGAAAGCCTGATCGTGGACGCGTCCATCAACCACGGCAATTCCGGCGGCGCGCTGCTCAATAAAAACGGCGCGGTGATAGGCGTTATCTTTGCGCGCATGGAGCACGAATCTTCCGGCGTGGGTCAGACCGAGGATATTTACGGCTTGGGCTGCGCCGTCCCTTCGGACACGGTCACGGCGTATTTGGACAAATGCGGCGTGGACTATGAAAGCGTGCAGGCAGGGGAAAGCGTGTGGGAAAAAGAATGATGTCCTGCGCGGCACGGCAATGAGCGATGAGCGAAAGTGTGTCGTGCCGCTCCGGACGTGAAATTTTTGCGCAGATATAAGTGAGCGGTAAGCGAACATATCTTCTGCGCAAAAGTGAAATGTTTTTGCCTTGCAAGGCAAAAACGTGAAATGTGCCCTCAAACCGCAAGCGACGAGAGGGCACGTGAAATGTCCGCTCATACTGCCGTGCACAGCACGGCGCATCGCGGACGTGGCGGCTGGGAGCGCGGGGCGCTCCACCCCTAATCAAGCCTTGAAGCAACTTATTCGCCTATCCAACTTATCTCTTCGCAATACTTACACGGCAAAGAAAGTGTGATAAAGCGCGGCAAAATCGGCAGCGTGACACTGCATCCATTATATGTCTTGAAGTAACTTTGTTACCGGTGTCCACAAAAGTGGACAAATCTAAAAAACAGACAATATCTTTGCTCATATTTTGAAGTGTCCACTTTAGTGGATAAACCGCACTAGCCAAAAAAGGGTGCAGCGTCACGCTGCCCGGACAGGCGCCGTGAGGATATGTGGCGGAGCGATGGATTTTGATGTGGATTTTAACAACGGGAACGAAGGCTGTCCTATTGCGGTATTATCAAGTCCCCGTTGCCCAAAGGCGTGCAAAAGGCGCACCATCATTTCAATCTGTAAAACTTCGGACGGAGAGAAAGGCGCCAAAAAAGCCGGACAGGCGTCTATGCGGGTGCGCAGGAGGGTGATGGATTTGCGTGCGATTTTGGACAACGGGGACGAAGGTAATACTCTGGCGGTATTATCAAGTCCCCGTTGTTCAAAGGCGTGCAAAAGGATCACTATCTTTTCAATCCTTAAATATACGATCGGAGAGAAAGGCACCAAAAAAGCCGGACAGGCGTCTATGCGGGTGCGTAGGAGGGTGATGGATTTGTGTGCGGATTTGGACAACGGGGACGCAGGCTGTCCTCTTGCGGTATTGTCACGTCCCCGTTCCCCAAAGGTGTGCAAAAGGCGCACCATCATTTCAATCTGTAAAACTTCGGTCGGAGAGAAAGGCGCTCAAAAAGCCGGACAGGCGTCGTGAGGATATGTGGCGGAGCGATGGATTTTGATGTGGATTTTAACAACGGGGACGAAGGCAATACTCTTGCGGTATTGTCAAGTCCCCGTTGTTGAAAGGCGCGCAAAAGGCGCGCTCCGGTGCGTATCCGCACGGCGCCTGTTCGGCGCTAAAAATCAAAGGTAAGCTATTTCTACTTTGTAGCCGTTTTCCGTCAAGGCTTGCAACGCTTTCATATAGCCGTCCGAGCGCAGCAGGAAATACACGGTGTCGTAAGTGCCCACGGGCAGCACGCTCACTTCCACGCCGGCAAATATCTTGGACATATCCAATAAAACGCCCACCATCTCCATATTCACGGGCGGTTGGACCCGCAAAGCGCGCCAGCCGTCATTGCGCTCCGTCACGCCTTCCGGCACCGCGTCGGAGGGGCAGATCAGGGAGCAATCTCCGTCCGTGCAGGAGAAGAAAGCATATTTGAAATTTTTCTTGCAAGCCGCGGCTTTATCAAAAGGCAGCTTGCAAACGCTGAATGGTTTTTCTAAAGTTTGTATTGTCATGTCATCACCCTATTTGCTGTTATTATAGCATAGCGTCCGCGTCATTTCAAGACTTTTTTGCCCAATTGCAAAATTTTGACATATTTATTTTTGCTCAAAAACACGCCTTATTTTGCCGCAAAGTTGCATTAAACTTGTATGTTCCGTCGGCTTAACCGCCCTTTTTGTTTGCATAAAGAGCGGCGCGGCGGAGAACATCTTGGTGGAAAATTGCGAGATAATGTCCCTTGCAAACAACTTCAAAATAGGCACGGAAACGAGCGGCGACGTGCGCGGCGTGGAAGTGAGGAACTGTTACTTTTTCACCGCCGAGTGCGCGGGCGGCTATGCGGGCATAGCGGTGGAATCGGCAGACGGCGCGCACCTTTCGGACATCTATGTGCATGACATAATTATGGACAACGTCACTTCGCCCCTGCTCATCTGGCTGGGCTGCCGTCTGGACAAAGACAACGGCGCAGACGGGGAGATGGGCGGCATAAACGGCGTGAAGGTGGAAAACATAGACGCAAACAACATAGACATCGGCTGCGCCGTGGTGGGCTGCGAGTATAAGGGCGAGCGCTGCTTGGTGCAAAACGCCGTTGTGCGCAACGTCAAAGCCGTTTATCGGGACTGCCATGAAAAGGTGAAGATATATCGCGGCGACAAGGTCTTGGAAGCGGGCATGAGCGGGTATCCGGAGATCACGCGCGTATCTCACCGTTACTTTATCTCCCACTCTCTGAGCGCTTATTACGATCTTCCCGTGTTCGGCATATACGTGCGCGACGTGGAAAATTTCACTCTGGAAAACTTTGAGGTCACGCCCCGCCAAGGCAATACCCGCCCGCTGACCAATTACGCTTAAAAACCGTGGCAGGGGTAAAAAAACGGACGGCGCCTTGCCGTCCGTTTTGCGTTTTGAAGGGAGAAAAGTCAGTTTTGCGGGGTGAGGATAAACACTTTGCAATCGTTTTTATCCACGTGGGCGGAGAGTTTGCCGCTCACGCTGCCGCTTTTGCCGCTCCACACTTCTTCATAGGCGTAAGAGGGGGCGGGGGCAAGTTTGACATATCCGTCCGCCTGTAATTTTTCCAGGGGATAAGACACTTCTTTGGCGCCGCTTTTATTGAAAAAGCACACCGCCCATCTGCCGCCGGAGAGGGGGCGGGCAAGCACGTCCGCGCCGCCTTTTTTCACGCGCTTGGCGGGGACGCCCAGCTCGTCTTGGTCTATGGCGATGAGCTTTTTATTGGTGATGATGTCCAAAACTTCCTTTTTCATCTTGCGCAGGTCGTTGCCCAGAATGAGCGGGGAGCACATCATGCACCACAGGGCAAAGTGGCTGCGGTTTTGCTGCGGCGTGAGTTTGCCGTTGCCCACTTCCAGCATGTCCGGATCGTTCCAGTTGCCCTTTTGCGAATATTTATAGAGTTTGACGTTGCGCTCGTAGATCATCTTCATCCACTTCCACCAGGGGCGTATGTCCATGGTGGTGCGCCAGAGGTTGCCCGCGCTCGCGCCCCATTTCCAGGGCTTGTTTATGCCCCATTCGCAGATGGAAAAGACGATGGGCTTTTCCGCGCGTCCCTGCTCCTGCGCCACGCGCGCGCTCGCTTCTTTGAGCGCCTGTCCCATATATTGATATTGCACCATGGCGCTGTCTGCGCGCGTGCGCACCGGGTTGAAGAGGCTGATGGTGTTGCCGCCTTCTTTAAGGTCCACAAACGCCTGATAGCGCGCGGAGAGGTTGAAGGGCTTTTGCGAGGGCACTTCAAAGCGGCAATAGCTTTCCCCGTTGATGTGGGCGATGAGGAATTTTTCGTAAAGACCTTTTTTGAGAATATTGATGGTCAGCACATATCTGCCCGCCTTGGGGACTATCACGTTTTTGAACACCGCCTTGCCGCTGGCGCCGTCCAAGCCGGAGATATACATGCCGCCGGGCAGGCGTTTGTCCGGCATGAGTTTTGCCGTGCCGAACAAGAGCGCGTCTTCGCAGCCCACCGTGAGGATATCCCTGCCGCCTGCGGGTGCAAGGGATATGGAAAAGACGAGCGGCGCGTATTTGCTTATCTTCTTATTGTGACAGAAGTCGTATTTGAAATATTCCACGCCCCATTTGGCAAAGGTGTAAGCGTCCGTTTTTTCGTGTCTCAGACTGGCGGGCAGATCTTCGCAGGTGAAGGTGCCGTTGCTGGAATAAATGCCCACTTTCAGCCCCAAGGCGTTCAGTTTTTCCACCAGGTCGGGTATGCCGGCGGGGAAGCGGGTGAGATCGCCTTGCAAAAGTCCGTTTTCGTCGCGCATGGAAGAGTGCCAGCAGTCGTCCAGGTTGATATATTCGTAACCCGCGTCCACAAGCCCGGTATCTTTCATCGCCTGCGCCGTTTCCAGCAGCAGCTTGTCGTCTATTTGATTGCGGAAAGTGTTCCAGCTGGACCAGCCCATGGGCGGAGTGAGCGCCGCGCCGTTTTCGTATTTTTTGTCGTAAAACACGTCCGTCACGTCGGAAGGGCGTGAAAAGAGCTTTTTCAGATAGCAAAGGGGGCACATGCCGTTTCTTCTCATAATTTTTCTCCGTTATTTTATTGCCCGTGCGGGCGTGCGGCGCCGCCGCATTAAAATCATACAATATCGCGGCAAAAAAGTCAATGCGGGACAGCTGCGGACATCGGAACGTATGCGTCCGCTTTTCTGCCGCGCGGGGTCGGGCGCAGAGGGCGCGCCTTGTCGCGGAGCGCTTATTTTGCCGGAATGTGTCCGGTCACCGCGCCGATGAGATAGTCCGCGGTCTTTTTATTGGTGGCGATGGGCACGTCGTAAAGCGCGGCTATGCGCAGCAGGGCTTTGACATCCGGGTCGTGCGGCTGCATTTGCAGAGGATCCCAGAAAAAGATCACCATGTCTATCTTGCCTTCCGCCACCTTGGCGCCTATCTGCTGATCGCCGCCCAGCGGACCGGAGAGATAACGTTTTACTTCCAGTTCCGTGGCGTCCGCCACCAGTTTGGCGGTGGTGCCCGTGCCGCACAGTTTGTAATGTGACAAGACCTGTTTGTTGGTCAGCGCCCATTGGATCATTTCGTGTTTTTTGTTGTCGTGCGCTATCAGCGCCACAGTCATTTGTTTTTGCATAAGTTTATCCTTTGAGTTGCGGGCGCGTCATACGCGGGGCGCGTCCTTTTTCTTTTTTCTTTTGAGCACGAGCATGACGGTAAGCGCCGTCAGTGAGGGAATGAGCAGCAGCGGCAGGACGATGGCAAGGGCGAGGTATATCTTTTGCGTTTTCAGATATTGCGGATAGATCTCGGACAAGAATTCGTCCGTGAAGTTGCGCACCTCGTGCATGCGCTCTATGCCTTGCTCCGCGGCAAGTTCGGAAAAGCGCTCAAACGCTTCTTGCTTGCCCGTCACGTCCAAAGAAGGCTCATACATCTTGGCGTAAAGCACGTTCAGCTCCACCTCTTCCACGCGCGCGGTCAGCGCCTCGTCGCCCGCCGCGGCTTGCAGGGCGGAGCGCATCAGTTTTTGATATTTGCCTATATTATAGCAGCTCAGATAGTCGAGCGCATGCCATGAAGGCTCGTCGTAGAGGTCTAGATCGTTTGCGCTTTGCACCGCTTTATGCATGCGGTCTATGTATTCGGCGATATAGAGGGCGGCGCCTTTGTAAGTCACGGCAACGTATTTTGCCAAAACCGCGTTCACGTCCGTATCCGCGTCCCACAGCTGCCGCGCCAGGATATAGCTGCGCAGGCATGCCATCTCGTCGCCCTGTTCGCGGCTGCCCTGGTGGAAGACGCGCCGCACGTTGTTTTCCAGATAAAATTGCAGATTGTCCTTTTGCACGGCAAGATTGGGATAGGGCAGGAGCAGGTGGTTGAAGTTGACCGTGTAATCCCAAATAAACAGGTTGTCGCACACCTGCGCCCAGTCTTCTATCACCTTTTTACCCTGCGCGGAAGATTCGTTCTCGCCCCACTCATAGGAGTAAAGCTGGGAGGTTTGTATGGGCGCGATCACCACGTTCACGTTCGGCTCGCAATGTATGTTTTGCGGCAGTTCGCGCATGTGCTGATATGCCAGCGTGCTGATGTATTTGTCCGGGAAGTCCCGTGCCAAAGCGTTGACCAGCTGCAACAAAAGCCCTGCGTGAGAGCCGTAAATTTCATATGCCTCAGCGCATTTTTCGCACTCGCAGGGGTGATAGCCGTCGTTGATGGAAAAGTCCCAATAAAGCGCGTCCGGATAGGCGGCGATGTCCTCTTCCAGTTTGCCGCGGATAATCTCGTAAGCGTCGGTCGTTTCGCCGTCTATGGTCACAAAGGCGGAAAGGCAGAGCTGCGGCTGCATGTCGCCGAACGCTTCGCACCTGCGTTCTCCCGCCAGCAAGGCGTAATATTCGGGGTGGTCTTCAAAGTAAAGCTCCGGGTCCACAAAGTGGAAGGAAGAGTGGCACCAGGTGCCCCAATAACGGTTGCCGTCGTTGCCTATGTCCGCCTTTTCGCCCGTGCCGTTGCTCTTCAAGCGGCGGCTCCAATCGCCGGCGCTCACTTCGTATTGATATATCCTGCGCCAGACAAAGTCGGGGTTGTCCGTCTTGTCCAGTTCGGGCAGAAAAACCGTGTCCGCCGCGGGGATGTAAGAATAATCGTCGCGCACGAACATGCAGCCCAGTTCGTTTTCCAAAAAGCAATAGATGCCGTTTGCCGTGCCGTCCGCGCCCACCGCCGCGTCAGACGCGTAATTGCCGCTGATAAAGATGTTGCCGTTTTGCGTTTTCAGCTTATAGCCGTCGTCTTTCACGCCGGACACGTCAAGGAAGGAGGAGAGAGCGTTTTTGCCCAGGGAAATAAAGGGTTTGTTTTGCACCTTTTCGGCGGAGCATATCTCAAAGGCGTTTGTCGCGCCCGTCATTTGCCGCAGCGCGTCGCGCAAAAATTCCGCGTCCGCGGCAACGGCTTCTTCTTCGCAGACGATGACGTAATCGCTTTCTCCGTTTTCGGCAAGTGCGATCGCCTTGGGAGAAGAGAGCGAGGCTATCAATTCTTCTTCATTGAAACTTTGCGAGCGGACGGCTATCTCTTCCGAGCTTTTTCTGCCTCCCGCGCAGGAAGAGAGCGCGGGCAGCACAAAGCAGATGGTCAAGATCGCCGCCGTCAGATAACGGAAAAGTTTTTTTCTCATAATGCTCCTCCTCCCGCATATTATAGCAAAAAACGCCGCGCGTTTTCAACACATATTATTAGATCCGCGCAAATTTGATCGGACGGCGCGCCGCTTTAAGGCGCAGTCTTCACGCGATGAGCCATACCCGCAGGGAATGTTATGGTATAAAAAATAAGTATTTGCTATTTTATCGGCGCGGCATTATAATTTGGATATGAAAATGTTCGGGGCCGGATCTTGCGGCGAGAAGAGGCGAGAAGGATGAAGGAATATGTCGGCAGAAGTTTTGATGAAGAGCGCGCTTTTTACGGCTGCCGCGGCGTGCGGCTGAT
This sequence comes from uncultured Christensenellaceae bacterium, assembly GCA_944380295.1. Lineage (GTDB taxonomy): Bacteria > Bacillota > Clostridia > Christensenellales > UBA3700 > Alloclostridium. The sequence goes on along the minus strand of CALWHE010000011.1, from coordinate 16,832 downwards.
AAATTGCGCGATCGCGGGCGAGCGGGACGGAGAGAGCGCTTTCAAGGAGTGCCGCAACGTGGAAACGCAAAAATGCCTGTTCGAGCTGAGATACCCGTTTTGGCACGACAAGGGCGTGAAGATAAGCGATTGCACGATGAGCGAAGGCTGCCGCGCCGCCTTGTGGTATTCACGCGGCATAACGTTGGAAAACACCGTCATGCACGGCGTCAAGGCGCTGCGAGAATGCGCGGACGCGGACATGAGCGGCTGCGAGATAAGATCGCCCGAATTCGGCTGGTTTTCCCGCGGCGTAAAGATGAAAAATTGCCGCGTTGAGAGCGAATACTTCTTTTTGAAAGCCCGCCGCCTTGAATTGGAGGGGGTGGACTTTACCGGGAAATATTCTTTTCAATACGTCAGGGACGCTCATCTGCGCAACTGCACGCTCTCGACGAAAGACGCCTTTTGGCACAGCGTGAACGTGACCGTGGAAAATTGTTTGGTCAAAGGCGAGTATACGGGCTGGTATGCGCAAAATCTAACCTTTATAAACTGCCGCATAGAAGGCACGCAGCCGCTTTGCTATTGCAAGGGAGTCAAACTCATCGATTGTCAAATGATAAACACCGATCTTTGTTTTGAAAAATCCGACGTGAGCGCGCGGCTCACCACGCCCGTTTTAAGCATAAAAAATCCCCGTTCGGGGGAGATATTCGCGCCCGCCGTGGGGGAAGTGATACGCGACGACCCCGCTTCTTGCTGCCGCATCGTCACGCAGGGCTGAACGGCGCGCCCGGTGAGGCAGATAACGCCGCTTTTTTGCGCGCCGGTGTTTTCAAGCCGCGTTGACGGTTGACATATTTTTTTGCTGCGGTCATAATGATCTTGCCAAGGCTCCTCAGGAGCCGCCCGAACGGATGAAGCTGCGGCAAATGCGCGCAGACTGAGCGAGGGACTCATGGCTGAAAGGGTAGATCCGCCGGGTGACCGTCCTTGTTGCAAGGGCGGCCATTTTTTTTGGCGGAATCTTTCAAACGCGGCGCGTCAGGGAAAAAGTTCACGCAAAATCCGCCGCATCACGGAGGAGCGGAAAAGACAAACCGCGCTCGGACGGCAAAAGGGCGCCGCCTGCCAAAATCACGCGGCAAGGAACGCAGGAAAAAACAAGTGCGCACGCGGCGGTTTTGTGCGGAAAAGCGCAAAAAAATATTACTTGCGCGCGGGCAAAACATTATGCTATAATATCAACGGCGATTTTGCCAAAGGGGCGTTTATGGGAAAATACGTGACTGTGGACGAGGCGTTGGCGCTGGTGAAGAGCGGGGACCATATCGTGGTTTCGCTGGGCGCATCCGAGCCTTATGAATTTTTGAGCAATCTGCACACCATCTCCGACAGGGTGAAAAACGTGACCGTCACTAACTGTCTTTCTCTCAGGGAATACAAATACAACACCGATCCGGCATATAAAGAGAGCTTTTTTTGCGAATGCCTGTTTTACTCCTCGCCCACGCGCCAGGCGCACAGTCTGGGCAGGGCGTCTTTTATTCCCAACCACCTGCGCCTTTCGGGCGTGAACAGGCAGTATAACCGCGGAGCGGACATTTATGTGGGCATATGCTCGCCGCCGGACAAGCACGGCTTTGTGTCCCTTTCCACTTCCAACGTGTATGAAATGCGCATGTTGGAAGACGCGGACATAGTCATCCTGGAAGAAAATCCCCATGCGCCGCGCACCTTCGGGGACGTGAGCGTGCCGGCGTCCAAGGTGGACTATTTTGTCAAAACGGATTATCCCATGCCCGAGATACCCGACCCCAAGCTGGACGAGCGGGACATGAAGATAGGGCAGGAGATAGCCGGCGTGGTGGACGACGGCGACTGCATACAGCTGGGCATAGGCAGCATACCCAACGCGGTGGCGGCGGCGCTCAGGGACAAAAAAGATCTGGGCGTGCACACGGAGATGTTCACCACCGGCATCATGGATCTGATGAAAGCGGGCGTGGTCACGGGCAGATACAAGCAGGTGCACCGCGAAAAAGCCGTGTGTTCCTTTATGATAGGTTCCAGAGAGATGTATGACTTTGTGGACGACAACCCCAGCGTGCTGGTGCTCGACTGCAATTACGTCAACGATCCGCGCATCATCGCCCGCAACGATAACCAGGTGTCCATCAACACCTCTTTGGAAGTGGACATAACGGGGCAGTGCTGTTCGGAATCGCTGGGCAGCAGGCAGTTCAGCGGCACGGGCGGGCAGACGGACACCGCCGTGGGCGCGCAGATGTCGCGCGGTGGCAGGTCCATCATCGCGCTTTATTCCACCGCCATGGTCAAAGACCCGCTCACGGGCGAGCGCAAACAGGCTTCCAAGATAGTCACGCGGCTGAAAGAGGGCGCGGCGGTGTCGCTTTCGCGCAACGACGTGAACTTTGTGGTCACGGAATACGGCATGGTGGACCTGAAGGGCGCCAGCATTGCCGAAAGGGCGAAAAAACTCATCTCGATAGCGCACCCCGCCTTCCGCGAACAGTTGGAGCGCGAGGCTTACGAATGCGGTATCGTGATACGCTAAAACGCTTTATTTTTGCGCCGTCTTGTGCTAATATGGATAAGTAAGCCGTGCGGGCACAGGCGCGGCGCGGGCGCTTGCGGGGCAGCGGCACGGCTGGTCCGGCGCGCACGAGCTCTCGGGGAAAGAGGGCTTTTCACAGGGTAAAACACATGGCGAGCAACGCTTGCCGTCAGGAGGAAAATATGAAGACAATAGCCGATATCAGGGCTATCCGGGAGGACATGCAACCCAAGATGTTCATCCGCGATAACTCGGACGAACACCTCGAAACAAGGATAGTCGTCGGTATGGGCACTTGCGGAGTTTCCAAGGGTGCAAAATTCGTTTTCGACGCGCTGGTGGAAGATCTTTGCCGGCGTCGTCTGCCCAAGGTGAGGGTGTATCGCAGTGACTGTCAGGGTCTTTGCGACATAGAGCCTACCATGGAAGTTTACATTCCCGGCAAACCCAAGGTCGTTTATGCAAAAATGACGCCCGAAAAAGCTCTCGAAGTGATGGAAAAACACATCGTGGGCGGCAAACCCGTGGAAAAATATCTTGCGGAAAACGTCTGAGGAGGGGGAATCATGTATAAAAGTCACGTTCTTGTTTGCGGCGGCACGGGCTGCACGTCCAACGGCAGCGCCAAGATAAGAGAAGAGCTTGCCCGCCAACTCAAAGCAAATCATCTTGAAGAAGACGTTCAGATAGTGGAAACGGGCTGCTTCGGTCTTTGCGCCGTGGGTCCCGTGGTGATAGTTTATCCGGAAGCTGCGTTTTACAGCGGCGTGCATGAAGATGACGTTACCGACATCGTGCAGGAGCACCTGATAAACGGCAGACTGGTCACCCGTCTGCTGCACACGGAGCGCGCGGGCGAACCTCCCGTAAAGGCGCTCACGGACACGGAGTTTTACCGCCGTCAGACGCGCGTGGCTTTGCGCAACTGCGGCGTTATCGATCCGGAAAACATAGACGAATATATCGCGCGTGACGGTTATGCCGCGCTGATCAAGTGCCTCACGGAGTATGAGCCGCAGCAGGTGATAGACATGGTCAAAGCCTCCGGTTTGCGCGGCAGAGGCGGCGCGGGCTTCCCCACGGGCATGAAGTGGCAGTTTGTCAAAAACGCGGTGGGCGACGTCAAATACGTGTGCTGCAATGCCGACGAAGGCGACCCCGGCGCGTTCATGGACCGTTCCGTTTTGGAAGGCGACCCCCACGCCGTGATAGAGGCGATGACCATCGCCGCATACGCGGTGGGCGGCACGCAGGGATACATATACGTGCGTGCGGAATATCCCATCGCCGTGGACCGCTGCCGCATAGCCATCAACCAGGCGCGCGAATACGGTCTGCTGGGCAAAAACATCCTGGGCACGGGCTTTTCTTTCGATATAGAGCTGCGCCTGGGCGCGGGCGCCTTTGTGTGCGGTGAGGAAACCGCGCTGATGGTGTCTGTGGAAGGCAACCGCGGCGAGCCTCGTCCCCGTCCGCCTTTCCCCGCCAACAAGGGTCTGTTCGGCAAGCCCACCCTGCTCAACAACGTGGAAACTTACGCCAACATCACGCAGATCATCCTCAACGGTCCGGACTGGTTCGCCTCCATGGGCACGGAAAAGTCCAAGGGCACCAAGGTGTTCGCGCTGGGCGGCAAGATAGTCAACACGGGTCTGGTGGAAGTGCCCATGGGCACCACGCTGAGGGAGATAGTTTACGACATCGGCGGCGGCATACCCAAGGGCAAACAATTCAAAGCGGCGCAGACGGGCGGACCTTCCGGCGGCTGCATACCGCCCCAGCACCTGGACGTGCCGATAGATTACGACAAGCTCATAGAGATAGGCTCCATGATGGGTTCGGGCGGTCTTATCGTTATGGATGAAGACACCTGCATGGTGGACATCGCCAAATTCTTCCTGGAATTCACGGTGGACGAATCCTGCGGCAAGTGCACTCCCTGCCGCATAGGCACCAAGCGCCTTTTGGAAATGCTCACCAAAGTAACGGACGGCACCGCCACGCTCGAAGATCTGGACAAGATGGAAGAGCTGTGCTATTACATAAAGGAAAATTCGCTCTGCGGTCTGGGACAGACTGCGCCCAACCCCGTGCTTTCCACCCTGCGTTACTTCCGCGAGGAATACGAAACGCACATCAAGGAAAAGCGCTGCCCCGCCAAGGTCTGCAAAAAGCTGGTCAAGTTCAACATCACGGACGCCTGCAAGGGCTGCACGCTGTGCAAGCGCAACTGCCCGGTGGGGGCTATCTCCGGCGAAGTGCGCGAAAAGCACATCATCGACCAGAGCAAGTGCATAAAGTGCGGCGTGTGTATGGATAACTGCCGCTTCAAGGCTATCGTAAAGGAGTAACGGGGAAATGGCTAAGATAAACATCAAAATCAACGGAAGAGATTACAGTGTGGAAAGCGGCACCACCATTTTGGACGCCTGCCGCGACGCGGGCATCAAGATCCCCACGCTGTGCTATTTGGAAAAGATAAATTGCATCGGCGCCTGCCGCGTGTGCGTGGTGGAAGTGAAGGGCGCCAGGTCTTTGGTCGCCGCCTGCACTTATCCCATAGACAGGGAAGGGACGGAGATCTTCACCAACACGCCCAAGGTCATCAAGAGCCGCAAGACCACGGTGGAGCTGCTCTTGTCCGACCACGATCAGAAGTGCCTCTCCTGCGCGCGCAACACCAACTGCGAATTGCAGGCGCTCGCCTATGAGCTGGGCTGCGACGCGGAAAGGTTCAAGGGCGCCAAAAACGTGAGCGAAAAAGACGAATCTTCCGTCTGCTTCGTGCGCGACAACAACAAGTGCATTCTCTGCCGCAGGTGCGTGGCGGTGTGCGAAAAGGTGCAGTCCGTCAGCGTTATCGGCGCGAACAACCGCGGCTTTGACACCAGCATCGGCTGCGCGTTTGAATCGGATATAAAAAATCACACCTGCGTGGGCTGCGGACAATGCGTGGTCAACTGCCCCACGGGCGCGCTCACGGAAAAGGAAGAGATAGACAACGTGCTTGCCGCGCTTGCCGATCCTTCCAAACACGTGGTGGTGGGCACCGCTCCTTCCGTGCGCGTGGCGCTGGGCGAAGAATTCGGTTATCCCATCGGCACGGATACGGAGGGCAAGATGGTGGCGGCGCTGCGCCGCATGGGCTTTGACAGGGTGTTCGACGTGGACTTTGCCGCCGACCTCACCATCATGGAAGAGGGCTTCGAGCTGATCCACCGCCTGCAAGAAGGCGGCGCGCTGCCCATGATGACTTCCTGCTCCCCCGCGTGGATCAAGTTCTGCGAAATAAATTATCCCGAGCTTATCCCCAATCTCTCCACCGCCAAATCGCCTCAGCAGATGTTCGGCGCGGCGGTCAAGACTTATTATGCGGAAAAGTCGGGCATAGATCCCAAGGACATTTACGTGGTGTCCGTCATGCCTTGCATCGCCAAAAAGTTTGAAAAGACCCGTCCTTATCAGAATGCGGCAGGCGTTCCGGACATAGACGCGGTGCTCACCACCCGCGAGCTGGCGCGCATGATCAAGCGCCAGGGCTTGCAATACAGCCTGCTGCCCGACGAAAAGTTTGACGATCCGCTGGGCGTATCCACGGGCGCGGGCGTCATCTTCGGCGCCACGGGCGGCGTGATGGAAGCGGCTTTGAGAACGGTCGCCGACCTGGTGGAAGGCAAGGAACTGGAAAACGTGGAATACAAAGCCGTGCGCGGGCAGAAGGGCATCAAATCCGCGTCGCTCACGCTGGGCGGCAAGGAGATCAAGATCGCCGTGGCAAGCTCTCTTGCCAACGCGCGCGTGCTGATGGATGAAGTCAATGCGGGCACCAGCCCTTACCACTTCATAGAGATCATGTCCTGCCCCGGCGGCTGCGTGAACGGCGGCGGTCAGCCCATTCACGACGCGGCTACGCGCCAGAGACTGGATATCCCCGGACTGCGCGCCAAAGCCATTTACGCCAACGATAAAGCCAACGTATGCCGCAAGAGTTACAAAAACCCCGCCATCATCGCCGTTTACGACGAGTATTTGGGCAAGCCGGGCAGTGAAAAGGCGCATCACATCCTGCACACGCAGTATATCGACCGCAGCAAGGACTGAAAACATAAAAAAACGGGATCGCCGCAAGGCGGTCCTTTTTTATGCCCGCGTGCGCGGCGGCGGGAAAAATTAGGCGCTCACGGTAAAAAATATTTTCCAGCGCTTGCCAAGTTCCCGCGCGCGGCGATATAATAAAGCGTGCCAAGCGGGCATAATTTTTTGCAAGGAGATACGACCATGATAAAATTGGGAATAATGGGTTACGGCAACCTGGGCAGAGGCGTGGAAGCGGCGGTCAAGCATAACCTCGACATGCAGCTTTGCGCCGTGTTTACCAGAAGAGATCCGCAAAGCGTCACGCCGCTGACGGAAGGAGTGAAGGTTTACAAGGCGGAAGAGGCGGCGGCTCATGCCGGAGAGATAGACGTTTTGATACTCTGCGGCGGCAGCGCCACCGATCTGCCCGTGCAGACGCCCGAATATATCAAATATTTCAACGTGGTGGACAGCTTTGACACCCACGCCAACATCCCCGCGCACTTCGACTGCGTGGACAAGGCGGGCAAAGAGAGCGGCAAACTGGGGCTCATCAGCTGCGGCTGGGATCCGGGCATGTTCTCTTTGGCGCGCGTGTTCGGCGAGGCTGTTCTGCCCGGCGCAAGCACTTATACCTTCTGGGGCAAGGGCGTTTCCCAGGGGCACTCGGACGCCATCAGGCGCGTGGAAGGGGTGGCGGACGCACGTCAATACACCGTGCCCGTGCCCGAGGCGCTGGAAGCGGTCAGGAGCGGTAAAAACCCTCAACTTTCCACCCGCGAAAAACACACCCGTGAATGCTACGTGGTGGCAAAAGAGGGCGCGGACAAGGCGGAGATAGAAAGGCAGATCAAGCAAATGCCCAATTATTTTGCCGATTACGACACCACCGTGCACTTTATTTCCGCGGAAGAGCTGAAAAGAGATCACTCCGGCATACCGCACGGCGGCTTTGTTTTCCGCAGCGGCAAGACGGGCATGAACAACGAATACAACAACGTGGTTGAATATTCCCTCAAACTGGATTCCAACCCCGCCTTCACCTCTTCCGTGCTGGTTGCTTACGCGCGCGCCGTTTACCGCCTGAGCAAAGAGGGCAGGAGCGGCTGCGTCACCGTGCTGGACGTGCCGCCCGCATACATCTGCGCGCAGAGCGGAGAAGAGCTGCGTAGAAGCATGCTGTAAAAAAATTGTTTTGAACAACGCGCTCCCGCCGGACGGCGGGAGTTTTTTTGTGTCAACGAAAACCCCGCGATAGTCGCGGGAGTTCAAAAGAGGCTCAGCCGATGAAGTAGACAAAAAAACTCCGATTGGGTTAAGATATTACAAGGTCTGCCAACCATGGAATAAACCCAATCGGAGGAAAAGATGAAAGAAGTATCTAACATCACAAATAGTCTAGCACATACAAAGTGGAATTGCAAGTATCACATAGTATTTGCGCCCAAGTATCGCAGGAAAGTATTATATGAAGAAAAGCGGCTTGAGATACGAGAAATATTGCGTAAATTATGCCAATGGAAGGGTGTAGATATAATAGAAGGTGAAATATGTCCGGATCACATACATATGTTGGTGAGTATACCGCCCAAAATGAGCGTTTCGGGATTTATGGGATATTTGAAAGGGAAGAGTAGCCTAATGATATTCCAAAAATGGGGGGATATGAAGTTTGCATACCGAAATCGCGAATTTTGGTGTAAGGGATATTATGTGGACACTGTAACACATTTTTATGGACACAAGTTTGTGCTGGTATAGCGGGTATGTATAATTGGGGTGTGTTTAATTTTGGAAAGAGAGCGATAAAAGAACAGTGCAAAGGTCGATGTATGTCCTATTTTTGATATCATTCCATATCGTAAATATAATAAAATATAGGTAAAAAAATACAAACAAATCAAAATACAGTGAAAAAAGTTGATTTGTATGGCGGTTTGAGTTATAATAAACGGAAAGAATCTTGCGAGGTTAATTATATGCCGACAACATTCCCTGAAAATTTTATTAACATTGAAGACGCCGCAAAATATCTAAATATTAAGCCTGTAACGCTCCGTAAGTGGGTGAAAGACAGAAAAGTTCCTGCGCATCAGATAGGAAAGCAATGGAAGTTTAAGATATCTGAACTCGATGCGTGGATTAACAGCGGCGAAAGTGCGATTAAGGACAAAAGTGAGAGTGCAAAATTATGATAAGATTAGCAACAGTTTTTAGTGGTATAGGGGCTCCAGAAGAAGCGTTAAAACAACTACATGAAGATTATAGAATTGTGTTTGCTTGCGATAATGGAGAACGAGAGTTAAAGGTGCCATACGAAGAGATTATTGAAACCACTAAAGATATGAGTTATGAAGAACGGCTCGAATATGTAGACAATTTATATATCAAGACAAAAAAGGAAAATTACGTAAAGAAATCTTATTTTGCCAATCACAATATTAGCGAAGATCGTTGGTATGAAGATGTTCGTTTTATAGATGGTGTAAGGTATAGAGATCAGGTAGATATTTTGGTAGGAGGAAGTCCTTGTCAAAGCTTCTCTACTTATGGAAAAAAACAAGGTTTTGAAGACACCCGGGGAACATTGTTTTTTTTCTATGCTAATTTGATTAAACAAATTCGTCCTAAAGTGTTTATTTATGAAAATGTTCCCGGGCTTAAAACACATGACAAGGGAAATACTTGGAAGAGAATAAAAGAGATATTTGATGAATTAGATTATGATATATTCGATGCTGAATTAAATGCATCTGATTATGGATTGCCTCAAAACCGTTTACGCGTATTTGTTGTAGGGTTTGAAAGATGCTTAGGGGTTACGAATTATGTGTTTCCTGAAAAAATAAAGCTTCAGAAAAAATCAACAGATTATTTATCAAAAGATATTCCTCTTTCATATTATATGGGGCAAAAAGGATTTGAATGGATAACGCAGAGGGAAAAGCATTATGGAAGATCTCGTGTTAATCGAGACATTATTGGTTGTCAAACAGCAAATCAACAATTTAACTGGACAGGGGATTTTAGACTTGAACCCCCTAATGATGAAATGAGATTAGATAAAAGGATTTATGTTGGTGAATATAACGGAGTAGAGTGCGTAGCGCGAAAACTTATGCCGGAAGAATGCTTGCGGTTAATGGGATTTGAAAATTTCCATATAGTTGTAAATGATAACAATGCATATAGACAAAGTGGAAATTCAATAGCCGTACCTGTATTAAAAGAACTTTTTAAATCTATTCTTGCAAGAAATTTATTTTAATACAAATAAGCACAGGTAAAACATCTGTGCTTTTTATTTTTCACGCATCTAATGTATTTTTTCATATATTGCAATATATAAAAAATTATTTCTAAAACTATTGACAAATATAAGCCTGTTAGATATAATGTATTTGCAAAATAAATCCAATATTTTAAGGAGATTAAAAATGGAAACTAAACGCGAAAAATTTGTAAGAATCGTTGAGGCTCGTACAAACAAGATTATTAGCATGGTGAGATTGCTTGGCAATTGCGCTAATAAAGCGAACTATGATTATACAGAAGCAGATGTACAAAAAATATTTACTGCATTGGAAAAAGAAGTCAAATTGGCAAAGATGAAGTTTTCTGGTGCAGATGAAGGAGAAGAAACTTTTAAACTTTAATTAAATGGAGGGGAAAATAGATGGGTGAGCTCGGTTGGAGATTTCCGCTTTTAGATGGGGGAGAGGAACACGGTATTAACAATAGTGGTATTGCTACATTTAAAGGTTCGGAATTGTATGATAATTTAGCCCGTGAAATTTGTCAAAACTCTTTGGATGCTAAGGCGCTGGATAAAGAAACAGTTGTTGTAGAATTCAACAGTTGTACTTTAAAAAAATCACAACATACTGCTCTTGTTCAATTAGACGCTATTTTCACTGCTTGTGAGGATTATTGGAGCGAGAAATCCGAGCCTAAACTTGAAGCTTTTCTTGATGAGGCAAAAGAAAAGTTGTCAAGAGATGAAGTAGAGTTCCTTGTTATTAGTGACTACAATACAAAGGGCTTAAGCGGTTCTCGTGTTGAAGATACACGTCAAAAGTCCGCGTGGAGGGCACTTACACATTCTAGTGGAGTTACGCAGAAAGAGCAAGGCAGCGGTGGTTCATATGGCATTGGAAAAAATGCTCCGTTTGCTTGTTCTTCGTTTAGAACTGTTTTTTACAATACATATGCTTTGGAAGACGGGGAAAAGGCATTTCAAGGAGTCGCTCGATTAATAACGCATTTTAAGGATAACAAGGCAACGCAGGGTGTTGGTTTTTTTCAAAACACATCGAAACAATCTCCTATTTTCGGCGAGGATATTTGTTTGCTTCGAGATCAATTTGCAAGAACTAAGTATGGAACAGATGTAATAATCGCAGGCTTTAAAAAGACATCTTCGTGGGAAGAAGATATAGAAAAGGCTGTATTAAGCAATTTTTTCGTTGCAATTATTGACAAAAAGCTTGTCGTTAAAATAAATGGTAAAACGATTGACCATACCACGATTCAAAGTCGCCTTAAGTATTATTCTAAGTTAGAAAAAGAATCAGCCGGCTTGGACACTAAAATTACAACCATTATGGAGTTTTATTCTGCCGTGACCGACGCTGATCATATAGTCGTTTCGGGCTCTATTATGGAAGAGAATGATGTTGTTCTCTATTTGAAAACAGACAAAGATTATAGTAAATCAATTGCGGAAATGCGTTCTATTGGAATGGTAGTACGAACTCGTCATAAACATATTTTTACACGCTATGCTGCTGTAATGATTGTGCAAGAGGGAAAACTCAATGAATTGTTGAAAAACATTGAGCCTCCACAACACAATAATTGGGATCCAGATCTTATTGATTCAGAGAGTAATCCCATCGAAAATAAACGGGCAAAAGATACTCGCACTAAGTTAATTCGGTGGGTAAACGACAAAATTGTCGAATGTTGTAGAAGTGATACACCTGATGAAATAGACCTTGATGTTGCAAGCGCCTATTTACCTTATGATGAAGATGATGCGGCTTTTGGGGGGGACGGTGATAATAAACAAAATCAATCACCGGATTCCACAAATACAGTTGGTGGCGTTACTTCCACTGTTGCGCACAAACGCACAAAAAAGATAACTGCTCAAAAAGTTAAGGGATATAAGGAAAATGACTATGTCCCTGCCAATGATGCGCATGGTGGGACAGGTCATGGGCAAGGGGGAAAGCCTGATTCTAATGGCCCCGATGATGTAAAAGCTCCTATGTCCGGTCAAACTGCAGTCAATATTCCCAAAGTGCTTACACAGCGTGTTATGCAAATGCCAGCCGCATCATCCTATCGTGTGGCTTTTATGCTTGAAAATGATTGTCCTGTTGTTCATTTGTCATTAAAGGCAATAGGGGACGATGATACAAAGGAAGCAATCATGATTAAAGGCTATAAGATGGATAAAAACAAGTTTACATTTAATTCAACTGTCTTAACGTTGAGAGATATAAAGGGGAATACGCCTTATGAAATTTTCTTGTATCTTGAGTATTCCGATAAAATGTGCCTTGAATTGCTAATATACTAAGGAGGGAAGATATGAAATTTACAAACAAAAATTATCCGCATCCGGTTCTTGATGTGTCTAATAGCGACTATATCGACTCTTCTTTTGATATAGCGCTTGATGCAGATCCTACGGTAACCGATTCATCGATACTTATTGATGTATCATATTCCTTGAAATGTGAAGGATTGAAAAAGCTTATAGAAGAGGGAAAAGTAAAAGCTGCGGTATATTTAGATTGTAGTATTGCAGAATTTCGCAGAATGGATTCTTTTCCATTCTCTGAAACGAAAATGCAGATTTCAATCAATAAAAATGATGTTAATAGGTCTATACAGTTAAGAGGTTATATTATCGCTCACGAGGTAATTTCATCTTTTGCTTTGTCGGAACACAATAAAGAGATATTTTCTAACGTACCTTTTTCGATTAGAAAAGGAGATGTTTTGGCCATAGCTACGCATTCATATAATCTTCCGCTTGATAGTTATGATCCACTTGCTGATCGTCCGTCCATTTTTGCCATAAGAAAACAGACTGAGCGACCTAAGGAAGAAATAGCAGCAGATTATTCCGGACAAAAAATTACAATATGGCTTAATGCCGAAACACATGATAAGTATAGCAAACTATATGAAGCTCCCGAAACGAGAGGCTTTTTATCGTCTTTTTTGGCGGCACCTATATTGGTAGATGTTTTATATTTTATAAAGAATATGTCCGATGAAGACAGGGTTGATTGCGAAACAAAAAAGTGGTATCAAGTAATAGATAAGCGCTTAAAAGACCTCAAGATTGATTTGACAACTGAGGATTCTATGACGAAAATAGCAAATTTGATTCTGCCGAGATTGTTTTCAACATCTATCGAATCTATGACAGTTGTCTTTAAGACGCTTTTGAAGGGAGGGGACAAAGATGAAAATTAAATATTTTACAGAGTCTGCATATGCGGATTTGTTTGATTCAATAAAAGAACACGAATCCTTATATTGTGGGGAAAGCGATCATTGGATTAAGGAATTTTTTGGGGACAAGGTTTATGCAAAGGAATCTCGAATCGAATGTACTTTGCCAACGCTAAGTACCGAATATGACGAATATTCCAACGTGATTACTTTGTACGAAGCATTGAAAGATAAGTTAACCCCAAAACAGGCAAGTAATGCACATTTATGGTCATATCTATCGCACTGTGAGTATTGGGATTATACGCATAGTAGATGGGGGAAAGAAGAGATGTCTGTTCAAACGATTCAACAACGTTTCTTTTGTAATACCTTTGAGGGTAATCGTATAGGGTTTATGAGAAATGCTGTTTCTCGTTTATGGTGGATGGGATATCTTTCATATCAAGAAAGTCATCCCGGCAATCCATATGAATTAACTAAACTGTTAATGTCTCATTCCGACATAAGTGCTTCAATTTTCGAGAGAAAATTATCTGCCAACAGGAATGTTACTGTCGGTATTTTGGAGGCTATGCTTGAAATTAATAATGATCCAAAGCTAAGGGATGTTGGAGTTTCAACTGCTACTGGAAGATACGAATGGAGAGAATTGTGTAAGTACATAAATCGTTACGGCGGAGTTACTTTGTTGGATGCCATGAGTAGCGATGATATTAAAGAGTTGTCTTATAATTATATTTTAAAACAAAGAAAAGAGTGAAAAAATAGATATTTTAATTTCATCACAGAAGAATGCGAAATATAAACGTATTAATGTGTAATATGTTAAAAATTTGCATCCAAAAAACTTTAGAACTATATAAAGAGCGTTTATTTTAGTAATACAAAACCGCACTTTGGCACCGTGGCATAAACTCAATAAATAACGACAAGCGTATGGGTTATATGAACTCATACGCTTATTTTATGCCCATTCATTATCTCTATCAGATAGTATCCATAAATTTATGTCACAACTATGTGATACTTGCAATTCCGCTTTGTATGTGCTAGACTATTTGTGATGTTAGATACTTCTTTCATCTTTTCCTCCGATTGGGTTTATTCCATGGTTGGCAGACCTTGTAATATCTTAACCCAATCGGAGTTTTTTGTCTACTTCTTCGGCTGAGCCTCTTTTGAACTCCCGCGACTATCGCGGGGTTTTCGTTGACACAAGAAAAAGGAAACCTTGACAGATTTCCTCTTAATTGGTGACTCCAAGGGGATTCGCCTTTCAGCGGTGGCGCAAGCAACCTTGCTTTTCCTAATTTTCTCCCCATTGCGCCGCCCGCGCGCAGCTTATCACGCTTGAAAGAGTCACCGCCACAGAGAAGAGCGACACAAACAAAAACACTCCGCCAAAGGCGTTTATGTGCGCGTCCGTGCGGAAAGCCTGTGCCGTGGGGCGTTTGATATAGTAAATAATATACGATATTATGGCGGCTGCCGTTACGAAAAACAGGATCATTGCGCCCACGGAAAGTTCTCTCACGTCGCCCATGCGGTCGGGTTGGAGAGAGGAGTTGAAGTGCACGGGCAGAGGAGAGGGCAGATACGCCCGCGCCGCCGCCAGGATAAAGAGAGGCACGCCCGCAAGCGCCGCTATCGCGCTCACCCATGCGGCAAGGCGGCTTTTTATCTGTTTTTGCCGCTGCGCGTTCAAAATATCGGACGCGGTAAAGTTTTCGTCGGTGAAAGCGTCTATCGGCACGTTCAATTCCGCGCACAAGGAGAGCAGAAATTCCAGGCTCGGCAGCGCTTTGCCCGTTTCCCATTTGGACAGGTTTTTGTCCGAGGTGTAAATTTTTTCCGCCAGCTGTTTTTGCGTCAGTCCGCGTTCTTTGCGCAGGGCGGCTATTTTTTCGCCCACGATTTTTGCCGGAGTTTTTTCTTCCATCTTGCGTCTCCTTTGCGCCTTGCTGCCTTTATGATGGCAAAAGCGCGCCGCTTTGTCAAGGCAAAGGTGAAAATTTGCGTTCTACGATTGGGAGAACGCGCACCCGGCGCACATTTTCCGCGCACACCGAAAAATAAAAAATCATATTATGAACCATGAAAGTATGCGTTTACGCCATTGCCAAAAACGAGGAGAAATTCGCGCGCCGCTGGCTGGATTCCATGTCCGAGGCGGACGGGATATTCGTTTTGGACACCGGCTCCGCAGATAACACCGTTGCGCTGCTCAAAGAGGGCGGCGCCAGTGTGGAGCAAAAGGTTTTCACGCCTTTTCGCTTCGACCGCGCGCGCAACGCTTCTTTGGAGATGGTGCCGCAGGATACCGACGTCTGCGTGTGCACGGACTTGGACGAAGTGTTCCGGCACGGTTGGAGAGCAGGCTTGGAGCGGGCGTTCACCGGCGGCGCGGAACAGGTCTATTACCGTTACACCTGGGATTTTCTGCCTTCCGGCGCGCCCGGGCACACCTTTTGGCTGAACAATGCGCACGCGCGGCGCGGCTTTGTCTGGAAGCACCCCGTCCACGAGGTGATCTGCACCGCGGACGGGCGTGTTCCCCGCTCCGCGTTCGCGCCCGACGTGCAGCTGGATCATCTGGCGGACGCGGGCAAATCGCGCGCGCAATATCTGCCCCTTTTGCAGCTCTCCGTGCAGGAAGACCCGGAAGACGACCGCAACGCGCATTACCTGGGCAGAGAATATCTCTTTTACGGGCGTTACGACGAGGCGATCGCGGAGCTTTTGCGCCACCTGTCTTTGAAAAAAGCGGTGTGGAAAGACGAGCGCGCCGCGTCCATGCGCTATATCGCCCGCTCCTTCAAGTTCAAAGGGGATAGGGCGCAGGCGGAAATTTGGTATCTTAGGGCGGTTGCCGAAGCGCCGCACCTGCGCGAACCGCTCGTGGAAACGGCGCAATTTTACCTCGAAGAAAAAAATTGGCACGGCGCATGCTTTTTTGCGCTCAAAGCCCTGGCGATAACGCGGCGGAGCATGTCTTACATCTCCGAGCCGGACGCTTGGGGCTGGGCGCCTTATGATTGTCTTGCCGTGGCGCTTTATTATCTGGGCGATAAGGCGGGCGCGTTGCAAAACGCGCGGCTCGCTCTGCGCGCCGCTCCGGACAACAGGCGTTTGCAAAAAAATTTGGAAATGATAAAAGGAGGCTGATATGCCTATTTTCGATGACAATTACCGCTGTTGCCCTCCGCCCGGACCTCCCGGACCGCGCGGCGCCACCGGACCCACCGGACCGCAAGGCACAAGCGTTTCTCTCATGGGACCCACCGGTCCCACCGGACCCATGGGCGCGCGCGGCGCCACCGGTCCCACCGGCCCGCGCGGCATAACGGGTCCCACCGGTCCGCAGGGCGCGGTGGGCATTCAGGGCAGAACGGGCGACATCGGCGCCACCGGTCCCACAGGCCCTACCGGTCCCGCGGGCGCCACGGGCGGCGGTGGAGCCACCGGACCTACCGGACCCACAGGGCCGCAAGGCGCGGCGGGCGTGGGCGTGACAGGACCCACAGGACCCACCGGACCTGCCGGCGGACCCACGGGTCCCGCAGGCGCAGCGGGCGCAACCGGACCCACGGGTCCCACGGGACCTACCGGACCGCAGGGCGATACCGGCGCGGCGGGAGCAGCGGGCGCAACGGGACCTACCGGACCCACCGGACCCACCGGACCGCAGGGTGACGCGGGACCGCAGGGCACGGCGGGC
>CALWHE010000010.1 GCA_944380295.1 uncultured Christensenellaceae bacterium | reverse complement strand
CCCACCGGACCGCAGGGTGACGCGGGACCGCAGGGCACGGCGGGCGCGCAGGGCGTTCAGGGCGATACGGGACCCACGGGTCCCACGGGTCCCACCGGACCGCAGGGCGATACCGGCGCGGCGGGAGCAGCGGGCGCGACGGGCGCAACGGGACCTACCGGTCCCACCGGACCGCAGGGTGACGCGGGACCGCAGGGCACGGCGGGCACGCAGGGTGTTCAGGGCGATACCGGACCTACTGGACCCACGGGACCCACCGGACCGCAGGGCGATACCGGCGCGGCGGGAGCCGCGGGCGCTACCGGGCCCACCGGTCCAACCGGTCCAACCGGTCCCACCGGGCCTGCCGGAGTGACGGCGCTTGCCACATCGGCGTTCACCACTTCTCCGCTCAACACCTCTTTGGCGGCGGATCGGACGCAGGAAAACGCTTTTTACGTGAGCGGCACCGGCGGCGGCAGCGTGCCTTTGGCGGACAACTTCACGCTCCCCGCCGCAGACGCACAATATGCGTTCACGGTGCCCGTGAGCGGCACGCTTTCGCAGGTCTACGCGGATTACACGGTCACCGCGCAGCAGGATCTGCCGCGCGAAGGCACGCTTGCGGTGCGGCTTTACGGCGCGCCTGCCGGTTCGCTCGATTTCGCCCTGCTGCCCGGCGGCGATATCCCGCTCTCTCCCTCGGTGAGCGGCAACGTGCCCGCAGGCAGCATGTTCACCGGTTCGAGCGCGCTTGCCGCGCCCGTGGCGGCGGGAGAAAAACTGCTCGCCGTGGTCTACCTGACTTCCGGCACGGGCGGCGGAGAGATGCTCCTGCCCGGCGTGGCGTCGCTCTCCACCGTGGTGGAAGTCGGCGGTTAAGCGGCTGCATTGCAAAAGAAAAAACGGCGCGGTCATCCGCGCCGAAATTTTTATTGCGAATTTATTTCTTTGTGGTCGAGCCTTGCCGAATTTTTATGGAGTTATTTCGAGAACTTTTCAATGTTTTCGCGGATCTTGTCATAGTCTTCGCCGACTATCTCTTTGCAATACTTTACCATGTCGGGTAATTCCGAGATGGGCATGGATAACTTCTCGCCGTCTATCTCCAACTCGAAGCCGCTCAAAGTGCCCTCGTTGATCGCCCTGATCACGCCCAAAGCAAAATGCGGAGCGAGCATTTGTTTCAATTTTTCTCCTGCGCGAACAATCGCACAAGCTGCTTCATGGGAGGCGAATGTTCTGAGCGCTATTTCCTCCACGGTAAAGCCGGAGGTCAGCGTTATTTGACCTGTTGCGTTGACGGCGCCTGTTCCGGTCAGCTTAAAATCACGACCGGACATATTGCGGATCGTGGCTATGATGACAGGCAAAAAGTAATCGGGATAATTTTTATCTTTGAACGTCTCGTATTTTGCCAAAGTGCGCAAACGCGGATCGTTAAGATCCACCCGCGCGCCTTGAGCGGCAAGATCGTATTTCGCCAAGGCAACGTGCATCACTTCGATCGTGACGGAAAAAGTTAACGGTTCTTTTGACATAAAGTCTTCCTCCTGTATCATAATTACCTATATTATAACATATAGATACATTATACGTCAACCGTGCTTAATGTAAAATTTTGCGTGCTTTTGTGTAGACTTATAACGCAGTATCGGTATTCGGGATTTTTGTGTCAAGCCGTAACAAGTATTTGCTAAATCCATGAAAGGTATATCCCGGCGCCGCCGGTGTAAAAAGCGCCCTGCGCTCCGCCTTAACGAATATTTGCGCGATCGGCAAAAAATATATGAAAAAAATTTTTTGTCCGTATTGACGATTTTCGCCGGCGGGAGTATAATAAACATAGGCGCAGAAATGCGTTAAAACTTAATAGGGGTGTTGCGTATGACGTGGTTTAACAGACAAAGCCGCGTGGTTCAGATTATTTTGCTGCTTATTCCCGGCGTAAACTGGATCACGGAAATCTTGGTCAGATGGTCTACGTTCTTCAAAAAAGGCGGAGCGTTAAGACTCGTCATCTGCTTGATAGTGACATTGGCAGGTTTCTTCGTGGGTTGGATAGACCTCATCGCCGTGATCGTTACCAAGCACCTGTTGTTCCAATAAAAACGGAACGGCTCAACAAAATGCGGACCTCGCGGTCCGCTTTTTGTTTGCTTAAAACCGCCGTTTGCAAAGTTGTCCCGTGCGCAAGTCTTTTAAGATAAGACTCCCTGTCAAGCTGCGGCGCGGGCTTGAAGGCTCTTTTCAAAGCCGCTTTGCGCGCGATCTTTTCCGATAAGTCACTTGTCAAATTGTGCGCTCGCGTCCGGCTTTGCCTGCCGCTCAGGCGGCGCGGCGGTGGGATTTGGCGCGGTTTTTCTGCAATCTGCGCCCGAATTTTTCGTCGCACGGCAGCACCGTTACCAGCGTGTTGCCTTCAAACACAAAAATGCGATCCATATAAAGCAGCAGATCGCGGCAAAAATATTCCGGTTCTTGCTTGATATAAGAGGCGAGATACGCCGCCTCCGCGCCGCGGCAGCTGTCTTGCCGCGCGCCGCAGAAAAACGCCTTGCACGCCGTTTCATATCGCCGGGCGGCGCTCTTCATGCCGGGCAGGCGCTCTTTCATGCGTTCGTTTGCGTGTTTTGAGATTGAAATGTTCATATTTTCCTCCTTGTGCGCCCCTTGCGTGCGCGTTTTTGTATTTTCAGTTTGACAGCCAAAAGCTGTCAACGGGTGGTATGTTATAAAAATTTTTGCAAAAATTTTTCGGCGCTCAGCGGTCTTTTTTATCGGGCGCGATAAATTTCGGCAGGCTTTCCGCAAAAGCAAGATGGGCGGCGCGGCGCAAAAGCGCCCGGAACAAAAGGAGCGCGGCGCAAGTTTTGCGGCTGCTGCCGCATTTGTTTGCCACTTTGCGGCAAAGAGTGCTATCATAAAGCCATGAAATATTACATCGTGGGCGCGGGAGAATTCGCGCAGGAAAAATTCAAGCCGGAAAAGGACGACGTGGTCATCGCCGCCGACGCGGGCGTTGCCTATGCGGGCGCACGCGCGGACATCGCCGTGGGGGATTGGGACTCTCTGCGCCGCATTCCGCAGGACGTGAAAACCGTCACGCTGCCCGTGGAAAAGGACTTCACGGATACGGGCGAAGCGGTGAATATCGCCCTGGCGCGCGGCGCGGAAGAGATAGTCATGTTCGGCGCGGGCGGCGGCAGAGCGGATCATTATCTTGCCAACCTGCAATATCTGGCAATGCTGGCAGACGGGGGCGTGAGGGCAAGCATGGTCTGCCCGGATTGCACCATATTCGCCATGGCGGCGGGAGAACGCGATTTTGCGGGCAGGGGCAGGATAATTTCACTCATACCCGTGCGCGAGCGGGTCACGGTGAGCATAAGCGGCGTGAAATATCCGCTGAAAAAGCACCTCATGCCGGCAGACAATCCCGGGCTGGGCGTGAGCAATGTGATAGAGGAAAACAGCGCGCGCGTGGTCGTGCATGAGGGCGTTGTTTTGGTGATAGTCAATGATTGAGTGCGCGGTATTCGATCTGGACGGCACGCTGCTTGATACGCTGGGCGATCTGCATACGGCGGTGAACCATGCGTTGCACGCCTTCGGCAAACCTTTGCGCACACAAGAAGAAGTGCGGAGCATGATAGGCGACGGCGTGGCAAAATTGATAAGCAGAGCATTGCCGCAGGACGCGCAGCAGTTGTGCGCGCCGGCGTTGGAGCGGTTCAAGGAGTATTACGAAGGGCATATCTGCGAGCGGACGCGCCCTTATCCCGGCATAAAGAGGTTGTTGGAAGAATTGCGCGCTCGCGGCGTTAAGACCGCCGTGCTCACCAACAAGCATGAGCGCGCGGCGCGGCTTTTGATAGACGAATTTTATCCGGGGCTTTTCAACGAGGTGCGCGGCGGCAGAGAAGGGTGCAGGCTCAAACCTTTCCCGGACGCCTTGACGGAGTTGGTCGCAAACGCCGGCGCAGCCGCGGCGCACGCCGCCATGATAGGGGACAGCGCCAACGATATGCTCACCGCCAAAGCCGCCGGCACGCACGCCCTCGGCGTGGCATGGGGCTTTCGCCCGGCAGAGGAGCTGTGGCAAAACGGCGCGGAAGCGGTGGCGGAAAATGCGGAAGAATTATTGCAAATGCTGCTCGTGGGAGCGGGTTTGCGGCAGGGAGGATAAATCGATGCGGGTCATCGTTGCGGGAGCGGGTATAGGCGGTTTGGCGGCGGCGCGTCTGCTGGCGGCGGGCGGCGTGCAGGTCAAAGTGTTCGAGCGCGCGCCGAGCGTTGAAGATATGCGCTATCCCTGGCACGACGACGTTGCTCCGCTCGCTTTTGAGCAAAACGCTCTGCCCGTGCCGGCGGGCAGTTTTCCCAAAAAAGACTGGACGTTCATCGCTCCGAACGGCGGCGCGCGCGGCATGCATGAAAAAGACACGGACATCTCCGTGATGCGACCCGCGCTCAACCGCATGCTGACGGAAGAGGCGCAAAAGGCGGGCGCACAAATAGTTTTTTCCGCGCGGGTGCAGGCTCCGCTCACGGAAAACGGGCGCGTCGTCGGAGTGCTCGTGGACGGAAAAGAAGAGCGCGCCGATCTGGTGGTGGACAGCTCGGGCGCCCGTTCCGCCTTAAAAGCCGCTCTGCCGCCTTCCGTCGCCGTGACGCGGCATCAAGAAGACGAGGTCTTTTGCGTTTACCGCGCCTTTTACGCGCGAAAAGAGGACGCTCCCGCCGCCGAATATTCCAACAAGGTCTATCTTAAACACCTGAGCAAGCCGGGAATATCCTGGGTCATACAGGACGGCGCGGAAGTGGACGTGCTCGTGGGCAGAGTGGGAGAGTTGAGCCGGGACGATCTGCAAACCGCCTTGACCATCCTGCAAGAAGAAAATCCCACCATCTCCGATAAAATCACGTGCGGCGGCGGAAAATACCTGATCCCCGTGCGCTATCCCGCCACGCGTATGGTGGCTGACGGGTTGGCGCTGATCGGAGATTCCGCTTACATGACAATACCCATGCTCGGCAGCGGCATCGCCTCTTCGCTTACTGCGGCGCAAATGCTGTCCGACTGCGTTTTGAGTGCTCTTAGGGCGGGCAAGGATGCAAATTTTGCCTCATCACGCCTCAATTTGTGGAATTACCAAACTGCGTTTTTCCGCCGCTATGCCGACCATTGCGGCGTGGACGCGATCAAGCGCGGCGTGCTGGCGTTGCCTGACAAAACGCTCTCATTCATTCTCACCTCAAAGGTGCTCTCTAATGCGCAGATCTGCGACCTTGCCAAAGGTAAACTTTTGCGCCCCGCACTCAAAGATCTCGCGCGTATGGCGCTTGCCGCCGGCGTGAAACTCCCGTCCCTGCTGCCCGTGGCGCTTTTGTTGGCAAAAGCGCGTTCCGCAAGCGCTCACGCCCGCCGCATACCCGCGGAATTTTCTGAAAAAAAGGTGGAAAAATGGGAGAAAAACCTCGCAAAACGCTATAATTGATATTCCGGCAACACAAATTCGCCGCACGGCTTGCAAATTCCCCGCCGCTCGTGCTATAATCTTTGCACGCGGAGGCGTATCGAAGCGGTCATAACGAGGCGGTCTTGAAAACCGTTTGGGTGAAAGCCCACGGGGGTTCGAATCCCTCCGCCTCCGCCATAGCAAAAAAGGGTCGCATAGCGGTCCTTTTTTGCTATGGCGGAGGCGGAGGGCGTGCACTCCCGTGATATGCGCGAGCGCATAACACGGGCTGCACGCGAACGGAAGCAAGGTTTTTCTATTTATTCAAGCAATAACGGTCCCTTCGCTGAAAGGCGAATCCCTCCGCTTGTGCCATAAGCAAAAGAGGTTGCAGGACGGCCTCTTGTGCTTATAACGGAAGCGCAGGGCGTGCACCACCGTGATATGGCGAGCATAACACGGGCTGCACGCGAACGGAAACATAGTTTTTCTATTTATTCAAGCAATAGCGGTCCGTTCGCTGAAAGGCGAATCCCTCCGCTTGTGCCATAAGCAAAAGAGGTTGCAGGACGGCCTCTTGTGCTTATAACGGAAGCGCAGGGCGTGCACCACCGTGATATGGCGAGCATAACACGGGCTGCACGCGAACGGAAACATAGTTTTTCTATTTATTCAAGCAATAGCGGTCCGTTCGCTGAAAGGCGGTTGTTCGTTCGTCGGGTGCAAACAAAAAAGCCATCCGCGTGGCGAGCGGATGGTTTTTGCTTGTTTTGCGGTTGGCGGCGGCTGCTTATCTTTGCCGCGGGCGGACGGAAGGCGTGGGCGCTTTGGGTCTGCCGCGCTTGGGCGCGGGGCGGGCGGAGAGCATGTCTGCCACCACTCTGGCGATGGGTTCGTCGAAAAGCGCGGTCTGTTCGCTCGTGCGTTCAAAGGAGAGGGCTTCGTGGCGGTTTATCCTGATGACGCGCACGCCGGGGAAGCGGCGGGCAAGGTATTCGCTTATCTGCATTGCGCATAAGCCGAAATGATTGCGGATACTGCACCCCAATTCCAGGATGAGCAATTTGCGCTTGCGGGCGCGGCGCACAAAGGAGTGATGCTTTTGTATCTGCTCGGTAAAGGTGGGAGAGGGGACGAAGTTTTTGTCGGGGAAAGTGTCCAGATTTATGCGTGTCTTGCCGCCGCATTCGGGGCAGACGGGCAGGGGCGTGCCGCTCAGCAGCTCTTCCGCGGACGGCATTTCAAAAACTTTGGCGCAGCAGGCGTTCGCACATTGCAAAAGATGGGCGTCGCCCGCCATGTAAAAGATGTTCTCGGGCGGGAATTTGGCTTTTTCAAAAGTGCGGTCCGGGTTGCATTGCATGACAAAATAATGTTTGCGGCGCACCAGGTCGAACAAGTCCGCATGCACTTTGCTGTCCGGGATATTGTCGTAAAAGACCTTCCGGTATTTGGCGTAAAAAGCGGGGAGCGCGGGGTCGGGCAGCACCTGAAATCCGTTCTCTATGTTGAAGAGCAGATATTTTGCCATATACGGGTGCAGATCCGGATCCATGTCTGCTCCGTAAGTGAACAATCCGACTTCATAGCCAAGTCCCGGTCCGCCCAATATCAAAATGTGGGTGCATTCGTCAAAAAACTCCAACGCGCGGTTCAATCTTTTGTTGTAATCAAACATCGTTCTTCCTCTTTGTGTGTTTTTCGCCGAAAAAGGGCATGCAAAATAACAAGCACATAAGCGCCTTTTTTGCATTTGTCACCCTGGTGATCGTCCGATGAGCGGACTGTTTTGCCGCTTTTTCAAGCTTGATTTCATTATAACGATGTCGTTCAAAAAGCGCAAGTATTTTCGCAAATATTTTTTTAATAATGCAATATTTTTTGCGATCATCGCTATTATCACTCTTTGTTTTGCGAAAGGATCAGTCAAAACGTTGTTTGCGGTGGACAAAAGATAGTTGGTCGCGTGGAATGGGACTGCATGTTACGGATAACTTTGGATAACGGGTGCGAGAATTTGGACTACAAAGGGATGGAGAGGTCTTTATATACCAAAGCCAAAAGGACGAAGATATATTATCCATATAGCGCATATGAGCGCGGAAGCAACGAAAATGCGAACAAGTTGATAAGAAGGTTCATGCCGAAAGGAGCGGACATAAAAGACTATGCGAAAGACGCATCGAAAATAATGAGGTGGATGAACAATTATCCACGAAAAATATCGGGAGGCAAAACACCGCTGATGGCGGAAGACGAATTGGCAAAACAAGGAGTGATCACTTTTTCTAAATGTGTGACATTTTAAGTTGCATTTCCCAATATACGAGGAAATTTTCGTATTGGTATTGCCAAAGAGGCGGATAAGTGATATAATATAGGTAAGATAGTAGTGTAAAATAGTGCAAAAGAGGGACCGGTAATGATGCGGATAAAACGCATATTTATAGGGATGGTGATATTGCTTATATGTCTCTGTCCCTATATTTTATGCGGCTGTGAGGAAGGCGATCCGGAGCGGGAAGAGGAGACGATCGTGCAGCCGGACGTTCCCGAGGCGCCGGAGATCTCGCCGGAAGAGTATACGGTCACTTTTATATTTTTGAACGGAGAAAGCACGCACGAGGTTTATGAGGAAGGCGCGGCGCTGGAATATCCCGAACCCAAAGAATATGCGGGATATGTGTTCCGGGAATGGGAAGTAAGGGACGCCGCCGGGGAGATAACGGAAGGCGTGGAGGTGGTCGTGGGGGATATGGAATGCACGGCGAAATATGCGCGGCGGTGCGAGATAGTGGTGAAGATAGATTTGGAAGAGGGAGCGGAGATAGAAAGAAGATATGAGTGCGCGGAAGGGGGATTGCTGTCTTCCGCGGTGGATATGGAAAAGGTGGAGGAGCTGTTGCCGGAAGGGTATGAGATAAAGGGGGAGTATGCCGCAGACAGCGATTACGATATCATAGTGAACGCGGATACGGAGCTAAGGCTGGAAGCGTATAAGCGGAGATACACCATTGCCTTACATGTAAACGAACCACAGACGGAGTATATAGACGAGATAAAGCACGGGGATATACCGGAATTGCCGCAATGTTATGCGAAAGGTCTTTTGTTTACGGGCTGGTATACGGACGAAGAGTGCACGCACAAGTATGAACGGCAGGGCGTCTGCGGAAATACACACCTTTATGCGGGCTGGGAAGAGATAGGCGAAGACACGATCATAGAGATAAACAGCGAAGAAGATATAGAGATATTGAGATGTAACCCCGATGCGAAATATATCGTGAACAACGCGCAGGCGCTGGCATTGCTGGCAGGCAGCGATATAGTATTCACGGGCGAATTGGACGGGAAAGGCGGCACGGTGAGGTTGCAAAACCAAGCGCTGTTCAAGGAAAATCGCGGGATCGTAAGAAATCTGCATATAGAAGCGGAAGCGGATAACGCGCAAGCCGTTACGGATATGTCAAAAGAGGAGAAAAACGGCGGCACGGCGTTCGGCGCGATATGCGGAGTAAACTTCGGCACATTGGAAAACATAAGCATAAGCGGGAATATCCATGCGGCAGCGATAAATTATTTTGGCGGCATATGCGGAGTGAACAAGGGGAAGATAACGGGGATAACGCTTGATCTCAACATGACCGCGGAAGGCGTGAGCGAAGGAACGGGCGGGATAGCCGGCATGGAGAGCGGCGGAGAAATATCCGGCGTGACGGGCAGCGTTGAGATAACTTCGAGCGGGGAGAGATCGGTAGCCGGCGGTTTGATAGGCACGATCACGGGCGGCAAGAACAAGATATCCGATGTGGATTTGACCGTTAAGATAACGTCCTCCGGCGTGGCATGCGGGATGATAGGGGCGGTAAATATCCAAGGGACGACGTTGAGCGGGCAAATAGAGATGACGCTTTCCTTGGAAGCGCAAAAGACAAACGATATTTCACACGGAGCAACAGTTGATGACAGGAACGCTCAAATAAAGATAGAATATTTATAGGGAGATCTCGATAACCAAAGTTGAATAAACAAAGCGGATATTTTTTGCCGTCACTCTTTGCCGCCCGGTTTCGAGTTTTCCGGCAGAGAAAGCGGTTTTTGGGTCTTGCGGAAGGTTATTTCCGTCATCACTATCATGAGCAGGAAAAATGCAAGCAGATAATACGGCATAAAGGAAAAGCCCGTCTTGCCGCCTATCAGCCCGAACAGCGGCGGCATAAAGGTGGAGCCGAGGTATGCGCTCGCCATTTGAATGCCGATGATGGAGCCGGAGTTTTCCGCGCCGAAGTTTGCGGGCGTGGAATGTATGATGCACGGATAGATGGGCGCGCAGCCCACGCCTATCACCACAAACGCCGCCACGGCGGCGCCGTATCCGGCAATGGGCAGAGCCAAAAGCACCACTCCGCAAAGTAAAATACAAGTGCCTACGATGATCATTTTGCGATCGCCCAGCTTGTCGGATACAAAACCGCTGAGCAAACGCCCCGCGGTAATACCGATATAAAACAGCGAGGCGAGCTGCGCGGCAAGATCTTCGGACAGCCCTTTGACGGATACAAAATACGTGCTTGCCCATTGCATGGTGGTGGCCTCCGCGGCGCAATAGGCAAAAAAGCCCAGCAATAAGAAGGGCACGCCCTTGATGCGCAACACTTTGAGGGGACCGAGCGGTTTTTGCGTTTGTTCGGGAGCGGCGGCGGTCAGTTCGGTTTTTTTGGTTGCTTTCCACACGGGCAGGGTGATAAGCAACAGCACGCCTATCCCCAGCTGGACAAAACCTATTATGCGGAAACCCATGTTCCAAGTCGAAGAGGAGAGGGCGTAACTCATCACAAACGGGCTGGCTATCGTCCCCACGCCCCAGAAGCAGTGCAGCCAGCTCATGTGTTTGGACTTATAATTCAGAGCCACAAAATTATTGAGAACGGCGTCTATCGCGCCCGCGCCCAAACCATAAGGGATCGCAAGAACGATGAGTTGCCAGAATTCGTTTGCAAATGAGAACCCCAGCAACGCGCCGGCGGTGAGAAAAACGCTGATGACCGTCACCCAGCGCGTGCCCGGTTTGCGGGAAAGTTTGGCGGAAAACAGGCTGGAAATTATCGTGCAGCCGGAAATCACCATGGTCACGATGCCCATATAAGAAACGGGCACACCCAATTCCGCATGCATTACCGGCCAGCCCGACCCCAGCAGCGAATCGGGAAGACCCTGGCTGATAAAAGCGATATATATAAGCACTAAAAGCAACGAATACATTTGTCCTCCGCTCAAAAAGCACATCGAGCTTTGATAATTATAACATTTTATAAGCACTGCGGCAAGCGCCGGGCGCGCCTTGCACGTTGAAAAAGACAGAATAAAGACGGCATCGGTGTATCGTCTGGACAGGGCGGAGAAACAAACATTTCAAATATCCATGCAGAGCGACGGGGAAATCTTTTGCGGCTTGTTTTTAATATAATGTATGAATATCGCAAATTAAGGGCGGCTGCCATTAAAATCCGAGCTGCGACAATTTGCCAATAACAATGATGCTATCCGGCATATAAAATTGAGTGAAAGAAAAACCGGATTCTTAGGGCGGCTATCATCATTTTTGGCAATGCGGGCAGAACACGCTGCTCCTGCCGCCTATGGTCAAGTGTACAAGCGTTGCGCCGCATTTGCGGCAGGGTTTTCCCGCTCTGCCGTAAACTTGCAAATAGGGGGTATTGCGATAATCTTTGCCTTTGCCGGCGTTGTATTCGTCAAAACTTATGGCGTTGGTATCGATAAAATATTGCAGTCTTTCGGGGATCGTTACCGCCAATTTTGCCCATTCGCTTGCTGTAAGCGTGCCGCACGCCCTTTGCGGAAGTATTCCTGCGGAGAAGAGTATTTCGTTTGAATAAATATTGCCTATGCCTGCGATAACTCTTTGGTCGAGCAAAAATTGCTTTATCGTTACCGCTCTTTTTGCGCCCCTGTCTTGCAAATATTGCATTGTTAGGGCGGCGTCAAACGGTTCTATTCCCAGGTTTTCCGCGCCGCTTACGTCCGCCATGCCGGCGCCGATATACCAAAATTTCCCGAATCTGCGCACATCTTCATATCGCAGTTCCTCGCCGCCGTTCAGTGCGATCGCCACATGCGTATGTTTTTCTCTTTCGCTTTGCGCGGGTTGCAGCGTCAGACAGCCCGTCATGCGCAAGTGCAGGACCATCATGCCGCCGTCGGAAAGCAGAAAGCGCAAATATTTGCCGCGGCGTTTCAGATCGGTGATGCGCGCGCCCGTGACGCTTCGCGTAAACTCTTCCGCGCCCGGGCACGCGATAACTCCGGCGGAGCATACTTCCACGCGTTCGATCTCTCTGTTTTTCAGATGCGGTAGCAGCACGCGCCGCACCGTTTCCACTTCGGGTAATTCCGGCATGTTCCACCTCCGCATTATTTTACCGCTTTTTTTGAGCTTCCGCAAGCGCTTTGAGTTATTTTGGCTCCGCCGGCATACTAGCCGTCGCCGGGCTCGCGGCAAAATAAATTTATGAGCGTAAAATAATTGACACGTGCAAGTTTATACATTATAATAATTAGGCGATTGGAATACCGCCAAATCGTATACGTGGCGCCATCATGTGGCTGAGCGGCACAAAATCGACACGTCGCCCGGCTCAGTAGAGTCGACGCGTTAAGCAAACTTGCCGGCGGCAAGTTTGTAGCCAAAGACGGCGCAGAGCTATGCTCAAGCCAGGAAGAGCACTTCCTTGGTAAGGAAAAACAGGCAGCGCTGACAGGGGCGCCGAACCCCTCCGAAATCGGCACAAAACTTAATATGCTGCTATGGCTCAGGAGGTAGAGCACTTCCTTGGTAAGGAAAAACAGGCAGCGCTGACAGGGGCGCCGAACCCCTCCGAAATCGGCACAAAACTTAATATGCTGCTATGGCTCAGCAGGTAGAGCACTTCCTTGGTAAGGAAGAGGTCACCGGTTCAAATCCGGTTAGCAGCTCCAGACGAGAAACCACAAGATATTGTGGTTTTTCTCTTATTTCAGAGCTGAAAAACCACAAGAGCGCCTTATAAGCAAAAGTTGTAGCAAACACGGTAGCAAACACTTTTACGAGTTTTCTTCGTTTTTCAAGGTGTCAAGCGACCGACTCGATCACCTCTCTTTTTTGACTGTCTGAGATGGTCAAAAACTGCCTTTTTCGGTCGTAATAGCAAACAATAGCAAACAACTGCCACGACCGTTCTTCGACGGCGAAAAATTTTTTGTTTTCAACAGCGTTTTCGCCACTGTTTTCTTTTGCCCCGTTTTTGAGCGCAATAGCAAACAAATAGCAAACACTTTAAGTAGGTAGCTATATTGATTTCTAATTGGGTTTGTCAACTCTGCATCGTAATATTTTAACATTTTTGTATATTTTTTCAACCAAAGGGTTGACAAGCGGTTTTTCTTGTGCTAAAATGTCGGTAAAAAACAATGCAAGGAGAGAAGATACAACATGACTGAAGTCGGAAAATTCCTCAAAAAGTTGAGGATCGATAACAACGAAATTCTTTTCACTATGGCACAAAAGCTTGGCGTTACGTCATCGTTTTTGTCTGCGGTGGAACTTGGCAAGAAAAAAATGCCATATGAGTGGAATGTCAAGATTCGCTCTGTATACCATCTTTCTCCTTCTCAAGAAGAGGAGTTGGACGCTGCCATTGCCGCATCCGAGAAGGCGGTAATCATAGATTTAGAAAATGCGTCACCCGACGCAAAAAAAACAGCTGTATCTTTCGCGCGATCTTTTGAGGATCTGTCCGACGAACAGCTGGATGCTATCAAAAAACTAATGCAAAAGGAAGTAAATAGATGAGCGGAATTCCGGTGAAACCTGCATCTAGGCAGATGATATGGACGCTTGTTCATAAAATTCGGAGGGCACTGGACATTGACAATGAACTGTATTTTGACATAATTTGGTTTGTCGAAAAAATAATGCCTCAGATATTTACGGATTTTACTTTTGCCGTTTTACCAAATGAGGAACTGGGCAAGCAACACGGCAAGGCTATCCCTGATGAAAAAAAGATCTACATCAGAGAGGATGTATATGAAGGAGCTTGCACTGGTAACGGACGCGATCGGTTGACCATTGCTCATGAAGTGGGGCATTTCTTTATGCATGGGAATGCGTCAATAGAATATTGCAGGACAGCTCCCGGCGAGAAGTTGCCCGCATACCGCGACTCGGATTGGCAGGCTGACGTTTTTGGGGGTGAATTGCTTGCCCCGACCTACTTGATAGAAGGAATGTCTGCCGAGCAAATACATGAATGTTGTGTTGTATCATTGCAATGCGCAAATGCGCAATTGCGCGCATTGGCGTGCGAAAAGGCAAAACAATAAATCAACTTGAATTTTTACATAAAAGAAAAGCTTCGATGAGATTGCTGCAACAATCGGATCAAAGCCTTTCGGGACGTGTGCCAAGGCACAGCTACAAGTATATATTAGCACGCTCCCGTCTTTTATGTCAACAAATTTGACGGCAACCAAAGGTTGACATTATCAAAAGGAGGTGCAAAATATGCACTCTAAAGAAGCAAGACAAGAGCAAACTTTCCTGCGCAACGAGTATCGTTGCACGGGGGAATGGAACATCCCCATGGTCGAGTATCAGCCGATCGTAAACGATATTAAACTCATCGCATGTTCCGACACAAAATCGAGAGAAGAACACAATCGTGAATGCGGAGTGCACTTTTTTGTGGATGATTATCGCTTTGAGCATATCTATAACTATCCGCAAAGAAGTTTACGCAAACTTTCGCAATACAAGTTTCTTCTCACACCCGAATATTCTCTCTATGCCGATATGCCTCGTTGGCTGCAGATGGGGAATGTGGCAAAAAACCGCTGGTGCGGAGCGTATTGGCAGGCGCACGGACTTACGGTCTATCCTACCGTAAGTTGGGGGCTTGCGCTGACATATGATTTTTGCTTTGACGGTGTGGAGGAAAACGCCGTTGTTGCGGTGGGTATGATAGGATGCAAGAGGAATAAGTTGATGTTCATGCGAGGATATGACGCTATGCTTGAAAGACTGGAGCCTCAAGCGATCATCTGCTTCGGCACCCCTTTTGCCGAAATGCGCGGAAACATCATTCCTGTAGACTATCTCTCTTCGAGAAAGGTGGTGAGATAATGGGCGGACGAGGAACTTTTGCAAGCGGCAATATTGTGCCGTTTAAGTATAGAACGGTTGGAACAATAGAAGGAGTAAAGGTGCTAGAAGGGAGCAACGGCGTTAAAGGACTTCCTGGCGAAGCGCATTCGAGCGGCGCATATATACAACTGCATCCGGACGGAACATTTAAAATGTACCGAGAATTTGACAAAGAAAAATACCTGACCTTAGAGATTGCATATCATCCGGAACCAAAACTCACAGGACATGCAAAGCCTGTTTTGCATGTTCACGAATATCCACGCAACGATTTCAAGAATCGTTCGAGCAGATTACTGACGGCAGCTGAGTATAACAAGTACAAGAAATTCTTTAAAGGAGTGCCCGGACAATGAAAAACAACAACGTCAATGAATTTTTAGATCATACCACATATGAAGAATGCGCCGTCATATATCACGGAAAGAAATACTTCTTTTATGGGATGCTATTCCATAAAAACATGGAGGTGTATTCGTATGATATCGCACAATGGGATACAAACGGAGAGCATGTTAAATTTGTTTTTCAAGAAACAGCAGATACTTCGGATAAGTTGCTGGAGAAATTTTATGCCGCCCCCATATGGGACGGCAAGACGTTTTGGCAAGCCGAACAGGAAATGGAATGGGTCGATTGGTGACAAGGTGGTGAGATGATGGGCGGACGAGGAACTTTTGCAAGCGGCAAAAACGTCGCATTCAGTTACGAAACAGTCGGTAAAATAGCAGGCGTGAAAGTATTGAAAGGTATTAACGGCAAGCATTCTTTGCCTGAAGAAGCGCATTCGAGCTTGGCATACATCAAACTGAAACCAAACGGCACGTTCCATGAGATGCGAATATATGACAAAGATCATTATCTTGTTAAAGAGATAGCATATCACCCGGAGCCGAAATTGACTGGTAACAGGCATGAGAAAGTATTGCATGTTCATGAGTATAACAGAAAATTTGATAGAACTGATGCCAGACGGCTTACCGACGAAGAATTAAGACGATACCGAAAATATTTGAAAGGAGTGCTAAAACAATGATTAACGGCAATGTGAATGAATTTGTAGACGGTCTCTATTACGGTGACGAGCGGTGGTTTATGTTTCACGGCGTAAAATATTTTATCCAAGGATGGGTAAAAAACGAAGAGTTTACATTGGAACTTGAACAAATGGAACCGGAGCCTAAGCAGAATAGCCCATTATGGACAAAGACATGCAGTTACGACCGGAAACAAGAAATCGTTAAAGATTTTCTTTCCGCGCCCATATGGGGCGGCAAGACGTTTTGGCAAGCCGAACAGGAAATGGAATGGGTCGACGATTGAATACAAATGTTTGGGAGGAAGAATATGACAGATTCCGAATATGGAGAGCTCGTAAATCTTTTGCACTATGGTCACGAACTTGAATTCACATAAGGCATTTGATAAGATATATCCATATATAGCGTATGCGGATATAGATTGATATAATGGTAGACGAGTGAACTCAATTCTCCGGAAAAACAATATTGCCTCTTAGATTACACTTTTCATGAAAAATCTGAGCCTTCTCATTAAATCGCCCTAAGCCGCCGCATTTTCCGCGACGGCTTATTGAAAATTAGTGGCGTCGTCTTCTCTTTTTCGGGTCGGCGCCTCCTTCGTCCACCGTCTTTATCAATTCGTCTATGGACGACACACCGTAGCCGTCCATCAGACGGGCGATGTTTTGCAAAAACTCGTCTCCGCGTCCGGAAGATTTTTCTTCAGCAATTGGATGATCTTAGGGTTCTCCTGTGCTTCTAAGAGCGTGTTGGAAAATGTGTGGCGCGATCTATAAAAATAGATGCCGGCATCTCCCGATCCGTGTTTCTTTAAAGGTTAAACTGCTGTTTCCGTGGAGCTTGTAACACATTTATTATAGATATACAAGAAAATTTTCGTATTGGTATTGCCAAAGAGGCAGGTCGGTGGTATAATAAAGGCAAGAAAATACTGCAAAAGAGGGACCGGTAATGATGCGGATAAAACGCATATTTATAGGGATGGTGATATTGCTTATATGTCTCTGTCCCTATATTTTATGCGGCTGTGAGGAAGGCGATCCGGAGCGGGAAGAGGAGACGATCGTGCAGCCGGACGTTCCCGAGGCGCCGGAGATCTCGCCGGAAGAGTATACGGTCACTTTTATATTTTTGAACGGAGAAAGCACGCACGAGGTTTATGAGGAAGGCGCGGCGCTGGAATATCCCGAACCCAAAGAATATGCGGGATATGTGTTCCGGGAATGGGAAGTAAGGGACGCCGCCGGGGAGATAACGGAAGGCGTGGAGGTGGTCGTGGGGGATATGGAATGCACGGCGAAATATGCGCGGCGGTGCGAGATAGTGGTGAAGATAGATTTGGAAGAGGGAGCGGAGATAGAAAGAAGATATGAGTGCGCGGAAGGGGGATTGCTGTCTTCCGCGGTGGATATGGAAAAGGTGGAGGAGCTGTTGCCGGAAGGGTATGAGATAAAGGGGGAGTATGCCGCAGACAGCGATTACGATATCATAGTGAACGCGGATACGGAGCTAAGGCTGGAAGCGTATAAGCGGAGATACACCATTGCCTTACATGTAAACGAACCACAGACGGAGTATATAGACGAGATAAAGCACGGGGATATACCGGAATTGCCGCAATGTTATGCGAAAGGTCTTTTGTTTACGGGCTGGTATACGGACGAAGAGTGCACGCACAAGTATGAACGGCAGGGCGTCTGCGGAAATACACACCTTTATGCGGGCTGGGAAGAGATAGGCGAAGACACGATCATAGAGATAAACAGCGAAGAAGATATAGAGATATTGAGATGTAACCCCGATGCGAAATATATCGTGAACAACGCGCAGGCGCTGGCATTGCTGGCAGGCAGCGATATAGTATTCACGGGCGAATTGGACGGGAAAGGCGGCACGGTGAGGTTGCAAAACCAAGCGCTGTTCAAGGAAAATCGCGGGATCGTAAGAAATCTGCATATAGAAGCGGAAGCGGATAACGCGCAAGCCGTTACGGATATGTCAAAAGAGGAGAAAAACGGCGGCACGGCGTTCGGCGCGATATGCGGAGTAAACTTCGGCACATTGGAAAACATAAGCATAAGCGGGAATATCCATGCGGCAGCGATAAATTATTTTGGCGGCATATGCGGAGTGAACAAGGGGAAGATAACGGGGATAACGCTTGATCTCAACATGACCGCGGAAGGAGTGAGTGAAGGGACTGGCGGGATAGCCGGCATGGAGAGCGGCGGAGAAATATCCGGCGTGACGGGCAGCGTTGAGATAACATCGAGCGGGGAGAGATCGGTAGCCGGCGGCTTGATAGGCACGATCACGGGCGGCAAGAACAAGATATCCGATGTGGATTTGATCGTTAAGATAACGTCCTCCGGCGTGGCATGCGGGATGATAGGGGCGGTAAATATCCAAGGGACGACATTGAGTGGGCAAATAGAGATGACGCTTTCCTTGGAAGCGCCAAAGACAAGCGATATTTCACACGGAGCAACAGTTGATGACGGAAACGCTCAAATAAAGATAGAATATTTATAGGGAGCGGAGGATCGTTTTATGCATATCAACGTTTATTTTTCATTCGGACCGTTATCTTGCAACGCTTTGAAATAATTAAAAAGATATTAAACTTTTTGAATTCTAAATTGACAGTATTAATTATTTTCGTGGACAACAGCGCTCTGCTATGCTAAGATGTGTATAGTTCATACATTAACTCCTGTTTTTTTATTTGTTGCAATTCCATTATACAGCAGTTTTTGTATGAACTCTTTATTTTGTTAAAGTGGTGCACTTGAAAGTATAATTCACCCGCGCCTTAAAAAGCGCACCATCGAGGTGCGCTTTTGATCTCTGGCGTTCCCGGCGGGAGTGCTCACATTCACGCGCCTTGCCCGCCGGTTGCTGCGCTTTCGGCGGGAGTGCTCACGATCACGCGCCTTGCCCGCCGGGTGCTGTGCTTTCGGCGGGAGTGCTCACATTCACGCACCTTAAAAGCGCACCATTGAGGTGCGCTTTTAATCTCTGGCGTTCCCGGCGGGAGTCGAACCCACGGCCTTTCGCTTAGGAGGCGAACGCTCTATCCTACTGAGCTACGGAAACAGGATATCGGTGAAAGTAATTATATACCATTGTCGTGCGGAAAATCAAGCAAAATAACTTGTTCGGCGATGTTTTGAGTGGCGCCGGGAATTTTTATCGCCGAAACACAGGGGGAACGGCTTTTTTGGTGGAAACGGAGCGGGTTTGGGCGGGAATTCGGACTTGCAAGACTGCAACGATTATGATAAAATAAAGGCATGGAAAAATTTGAGATAACGGAATATTCCGATAAATACGCGGAGGGCGCCAAAGATTTGCTCATGGCTCTGCAAATGCACATAGAGTCGCTGGGCGGACTGGTGCACAAGCCGTTGTTCCGCGACGAGTATTTGCCCTACCTTCTGGACAAAGTCGAAAAGCAGGACGGCAAGATGTTCCTTGCCGTTGCGGACGGGCAAGCGATCGGATTGGCTTCGTGCATGATATATTTCGGCGAGGGCGACGACGCGTTTATGATGGATCCGCCCAAGAGCGGCTATATCTCCGACCTCGTTGTTGCAAAGGATATGCGCGGGCAGGGCGTGGGCAAGGCGTTGATCGCGGCGGCGGAAAAGTATTTTGCCTCAAAGGGGTGCGATCGCCTTGAACTCACCGTGTTTGCGCCCAATATTTCCGCGTGCGGATTTTATCTTGCGCAGGGCTTTGAAGCGCGTTCGCACAATATGATGCGCAAGATAGAGCGTTCGCGTGATATAATCTGAGTGCTTTTCATCTGGCACAGTCGGTGGGAGATACGACATTTCGCGAGAGGAGGGAGCGGTTGCGCTTATTCGTTCTGTGCACGGACGGCATTTGCTGCTTCGGCAATACAAAAGTCTCTGTATAAAAGTCATTATCGACATTTGCAGAGTGCTTTTTAAATGCCGATCCCGCGTCCCAAATCGCAATTTAAGCGATTTGAGGCGCGTTGAGGTTATGCGTCTGAGTATTATTAAGTATTTTCAACTTTCGCTTGTTGATCGTTGCTAATGACTATTAGACGATGTTAAGTGTCTTTGTTATTTCAACAAAGAAATCCTTGCTCCAAATATCCAGCTTTGTTTTATCTTTAATGAAAGGGAGCACATCTTGCTTGGCTTGCTCATAGTCGATTTTGGCAAAGCGTTCGTTTAACAGAGCAATAAGAGTTTCGCGTGTAAGGTTAAAGCGTTCGTCGATAAATCCTGAGTCCACGAGCCGTGCTTTCAGATGGGGCATATTTACTGCGATGTTGCGTGAGAGATAGAAAATATAGTCATATAAATCCCGACCTTTGACACGGGTTTTCCACGCACGGCAGATAACGGCGTGGAGTTTTCCTGCGAACAACGAGGGCATATCGTAAAGTTTTACCTGATAGGGTGATGGCAGCAGACGGTATTTGGTTTCAAACGTTGCAAAAGACGGAGGATTGATGTCGACCTCAAACTTGATTTTAATTACTTCGGACGGATTGATGAGTGTTGCGTTTTGAGCGTTATTGTAAACGCTTAAAAGGTGTTCTTTTGTATTGCCTTTCAAAAAAGCTGATTTGATATTGGAGTCAGTCGTTTTGACTTTTTCTTCTATCTTAAAGTTTAGACCGACTGCGTGCAGTTCTCTCTCTAAGACTGAAAAGTATTTTTTCAGTTCAAAATTGGCGTTGGGCATTATCAGAGAAAAATCCAAATCTTCGGAAAATCGATCAATTCCGTAAAAAATACGAAGTGCTGTTCCGCCGTAAAATGCGGCTTCTTTGAAGAAGCCCGCACGTGACAGGCCGCATAATGCAACTTCCTGTATGACTTCAGTCAACGCATTTTTTTCATCGCTTTGCGACTGCGTGTGATATAAGGCCAGCATTTGACTTAAAATGGTCTGCATCTATTGTCCTCACTATAAACTATAATAGAAATTTTTTATTTTTTGAGCCATTAACTTTCTCCGTTGTTTAAGAAAGTCCGGGTAGTCTTCAAAGGTCATGTTTGTTACTTCAAAAGGAATACAGTTTGCTTCAAGATTTTCTTTAAGCAAGTCGATGTCGGTTATAGAACCGCATGTTGCCGATTTTGTTTCACATTGCAAAATGGCTTGGGAAAAGTATTCCTTAGGAGCTTTTTTACCAATCGATTTGTTGACTTGTGCGTCCAAATAAGCAAAATTTGCTTCTTGATTATATAGGTTTTTTTCAAAACCATTTGATTTAAGATATTCCTTGGGAAAAATGTGGTGCACATCTCCTGCAATCTCGATCAAATCTTTCACGGCTATATTATTAGATAATAACGATTTATCGTTACTTGCTACCTGTGCCGCCAAATAAACAAGATATGTAGGATTGATCGTGGAGGTGTATTCCAAATCCTGAACGACTTTCACATTCCAAAAGCTATCGGAAAGCGTTGCTGCTTCAATTCCTTCAAGTGTTTTATTTATACCGATTTCGTTAATTTGGCGAATATCTTTGTAAAACGCAGTTTCGGGCGAAGAACTGTATCGTCCCGTCAAAACCGATAAAACATACCATTTTTGAACGATCCTTTTTATTTCACCAATCGGTATTTCTTTGGCTGTTGATAATCTTAAATATAACGCATAAGCAAAATCTAACGCCATATATGAATTGATTTGTTTATGAGAAACAAAGCCCGCGCCTCTGATAGCGAGTAAAAATTGATTAAAATTATTTTTGTTAATTGTGTTTAGAACGCCTTGCTTCAATTTTTCGAATGTATCTTGTGCGATTTCGATTTTATACTCTCTTGTCTGAAAATCT
Source organism: uncultured Christensenellaceae bacterium (assembly GCA_944380295.1). Taxonomy (GTDB): domain Bacteria; phylum Bacillota; class Clostridia; order Christensenellales; family UBA3700; genus Alloclostridium. The sequence goes on along the minus strand of CALWHE010000010.1, from coordinate 44,887 downwards.
CGTCCGGACAACAGATTCACCAAATCGGCGAGTTTTGCTCTCGGATACATATGCATAAAAGCCACACGTAGAATATCGTCGCACTCCGGATCGTAAATATTATTGTTATCGTCTTTAAGCCACGCAATTTTAGATAGATATTCCGTATTCGCAAAATCTTTGTCGGTTTCCTTTATGTGATCGTAAAATGAAGGCTCAACGCATAAATGAGCGAAATAATCGATGGCTTTTCTTAACATGTTACCACCAAATTCATCGTCTGCAGCAATTTTCGACATAACGAAATCGCCTTGGCTTAGCGCGGTGCCTTTTGAATTGATACGGATGAATATATCTGTTACGATATCTATTTCTAAATTTTCGGATAACTCTATTACTCCGACCAGTCTATTTCCGATTGCACGTAAATTAGTTAGGATTTTATCAAGTGTATCAGGAGCCATTTCCGGGTTTTCGCTGCAATATTTATTTATAAATGAAAAGACGGAAAAATCATTTTTAAATACTTCAGCGATATCAGGGATCCACATTTTACTTTTTAAATGTCTTTGATCCTGAACTGCAAAAATTTCTGCTTCTTTGTCTGTTGAAAGCGCTTCAAACGGATTAAAAGCGATTTTGATTCGTTCTTTCTTATATTCGTTGTTCACAACAGGAATTCCCGCAATAGCGGTCATTAAAGCGGTAACTCGTTGTTGTCCGTCAATTAAAATCTTTTTACCGGCGGAAAAAGATCCGTCCTTCAATTTGACATTCGGATTTTTCCAGATTATCAAGTATCCCGTGGGATATCCCTTATAAAGGGAATCCAACAAATCGCGGACTTGCGTTTTTTTCCATACAAAAGGTCTTTGAATTTCGGGTATGGCAATATCTCCTGAAGAAATCAGACCTAAAATGGCGCTTACACTCAATGAATTTGGGTTGTATTTTTCCGGTATCATTTGGATTCTCCTTTGATAAATTTTATCAAATAGTGTAGATTAGTCGACTTATAGAGCAATGCAAGCTGTTTGACATCGTCCAAGTTTAGTCGCCAAAAGTCATTCTCATCAATACGCAGATCTTCAAACATCAATGTACGTAATGCTTTGATCGAGCCGATGGGGGATATTGTGTATAGTTTATCACACAAGGCTTTTTCAGGTGTGGCAATTTGATAGGAATAACCATTTTCTTCGCGAATTTCCACACCAAAACAATAAACTGCGGCAGGAACATCTCTGTATGTGAATACGCCGAATGCGTTGCTGTATTGTTTCATTTTTCCTTTTTGAAAAGTTGCGGATGTATATGTCCGAAAAATCGCTTCCGGAATCAGCGAATACATAGATAAAGCGTAATCGAAAGAAAGATAGGACGGACCATAGATTGTGCCTGCAAGATATTTGCCGTCTGTATGAGCGTCCGTTTCATACAATCCGCGCGAAATTTGCGTTAATCTCCCAGATTGCACTTCGCGTCGGATCTTTCCTTTTACATCGGTATAATCTTTATAGCGTAACGCCAAACTGTCAAAGGTTAGAATCATTATTTTCTCCTGTTGGTTTTATTATATCAAACTTACTGGCGAAAATCAATATCATTCAGTAAATTTGTTATGTTTATTTCGATAACAAAGTAATTAACAAATTTTTCAAGGTATTGGCCCTCGTCCAAAAAATATTGTATAATAAAATCAACACAATATGATATAGGGAGGGAAAGGTTTTGCAAAAAATCAACATCAACAAAGATTGGGAATTTGAAAAAGAGGGCGTGAAAAGCGTTATATCTTTGCCGCACACCTGAAACGGGAAAGACGGGCAGAGCAGGAAGGACTACTATAAAGGCAAGTGCGTTTACCGCAAAAAATTGGACAAGGCGCACGGCGTGTGTTATATAGAATTCAACGGCGCCAACAGCGTGACCGAGGTGTTCGTAAACAAAAAGCAGGTGGGCACGCACAGGGGCGGATATTCGATGTTCCGTTTCAGGATAGACGCTTTTTTGACGGAAGAGAGCAATCTCCTCGAAGTATATGTGGACAACACGGTGATCCCGGAAGTGTTCCCCACTTCGGCGGACTTCACGTTTTACGGAGGCATTTACCGCGACGTCAATTTGATATACGCGGAAGAGACGAGGTTTTCCCTCGACGACGGCAGCCGCGACGGGGTGTCCGTTCTTTCCAAGCGCGTCGGCGACGGCTGGGAGCTTGGAATAAAGGCAAACGTGACGGGCGCAGGCAAAGACGCCGTCTGCGTGTTCGAACTCAAAGACGACGCGGGCAACACGGTGGCGCGCGATACGCGCCCGTCCGACACGCCGGAAAGCGTGCTTAAAGTAAGCTCGCCCAGACTGTGGGACGGGCTTAAAGACCCGTATCTTTATACGCTTTGCTGCACGCTGGTCAAAAACGAAAAGCCGGTGGACGAGAGGAATATTCCGGTCGGCTTCCGCGAGATAGAATTTTCAAGTGAAAAGGGCTGTTTTTTGAACGGCAGGCACATCAAATTGCACGGAGTGTCCCGTCATCAGGACAGAGAGGGGATAGGCAACGCGCTGACGTTGAAGGAGCATGAGGAGGATATCGCGCTGATTTTGGAAGCGTGTGCCAATGCGGTCCGCCTTGCGCATTATCAGCAATCGGAGGATTTTTATACGCTCTGCGACAAAAAGGGACTGCTGGTCTGGGCGGAAGTGCCCGTCATCTCCGTTTATGCCAAGGCGCGCCAGCTCAACGCGGAAGAGCAGCTGATCTCGCTTGTCAAACAAAACATGAACCACCCGTCCGTCTTCTGCTGGGGCATACAAAACGAGATAACGCTCTCCGGCGTCCGCAACAAAAAGATGGTGGCGGGGCTTACGCGGCTGAACGACATCGCGCACAGGCTCGATCCGTCCCGTCCCACCGCGTGCGCGCAGGTGGCAATGACCAAGCCGGACACCGCGCTCAACAAATTGACGGATCTTTTGGGATACAATCATTATTTCGGCTGGTATGTGCAGACGGTCAACGCCCTCGACAAGTGGCTGGACAACTTCCACGCGGTGGCTCCGCAGGCAAAATTGTGTCTTTCCGAATACGGCGCGGACGCGGTGCTCGGCTATTACAGCGAAGATCCCGCGCAGGGCGATTATTCGGAAGGCTATCAGGCGCTTTATCACGAGCACTATATAGACGCCGTCGGCGCGCGCGACTGGCTGTGGGGCTCTTTTGTCTGGAACATGTTCGATTTCGGCTCCGCGGCGAGGAACGAAGGCGGCGTGCGCGGCAGGAACAACAAAGGGCTGGTCACGATAGACAGAAAGATAAAGAAAGACGCCTTTTATATCTATAAAGCGACGTGGAGCGAGGAAAAATTCGTCTATATCACCGCAAAACGCTATCCCTGCCGCGTGATCGGCACAACGAGGATCAAGGTCTATTCCAATCTTCCCGAAGTCACGCTGATCGCCGACGGCTATGAAAAGACGGTGAAGGCGGACAGAGTTTTTATCTTTGACGACGTTCCCGTCAAGGCGGGCGGCAACCTTGTCAAGGCAAGCGCCGGTGAATATGCCGACGAGCTGACTTTGCAGGGCGTGGACAAGCTGCCCGAAAGCTATGCGCTCACAGACGGCGCGCCCTCGCAGATCCGCAACTGGTTCGGCACCGACGGCGAGATAAAGCCCGACCGCTTTTCCATAAACGACAAAGTGCGGGATATCCTTGACGACAAGGAGGCGCACGACGCGCTCAAATTGCTCGCGGGCGACATCATCGACAAGTGGTTTGTCAACCTCGTGAGGCCGTTCAAGGTAAGCACCTTGCTCAAAATAGCTCATATCGACCCGCAGCTCACAGACGTGGTGAACGGATTTTTGCAGACGATAAAAAAGAGCGAGTAATATCAAGCCGCCCCCTCGCGGGAGCGGCTCGATAAGATAAGTATGAAAATAAGTAGGGGGAGTAAGCGTTAGTTTGCTTTTTGATAGACGCGGACGTAATCTATCACAAAGTCGTAAGTTTTGCTCTTGTCGTTTTCGTTCGGATCGCCGCACCAGTAGGGGACTTCCACGCCGTCTTCCAAGGTCACGCCGGGGTGCAGCGCGCCGTTTTCGTCCTCATAGCCGGCAACTTCCACCGTGAGCAGCAGATATTCTTCCACCTGCGCCACGCCCAAGGTTTCCCCGTCCGGGGAATAAGAGGTGCGCCAGGTTTCGCGTCCGTCGATGAAGAAGACGTATTCTTTTTCCGTCCACAGCACGCCGTATGTGTGATATTCGGAATACATGTTCGGCACTTCATAGGTGGCGGAGCGGTCGGAACGGGTGTCGGAATAGCCCTCTCCGTGCACCACGTGCACGTTGTAAGAGTTGCCCCAGGCGTCGTGGTAAGGCGATTCCATCACGTCCACTTCCAGCCCGTCCGCGCCGGTGCCTTTAACGTCGTTTTCGCTCATGCCCGCGGCGTCGCCGTCCGGCATCATCCAAAAGGCGGACCAAATGCCCGTGCAGGGCGGGGCGATGCAGCGGATCTCAAAGTAACCGTATTTGGCGGCAAAGCCTTGATAATCCGCGCTGTGCACCATTTGGGAAGTTTCCTGCGTATAGCCGGTGGCGCTGTCCAGCCAGGAAGTATACCAGCCCGCGCCGTATTCGCCGTCCTGCTTATACTGCGTGCGTATGGTGAGGGCGCCGTCTTTTTCAAAAACCACGTCGGAAGCGTCCGTATACCAGCCCGCGCGGCGCGCAGGAGTATCGTATCCCACTCTCCACTTGGTGTGATCTATGCTGTCGTCGTTGAATTCGTCGCCCCAGACAAGCTCGTAGCCGCCCTCTTCCAGCACGGCGGACAGACTTTCTTCTTCCGGCAGCGGCAGGGCGTCGTCGGCGCAGGCGGCGAGCGCCAGCGCGCATATCATGGCGATAGAAAGCACGGCAATAACCGCGGTGACAAATTTTTTCATCCTCTTCTCCTCATCTTTTTGCATCTTTATCATACAAAATAAGCAAGAGTAAGTCAATACGCTTTCTTAAAACGCGATAAAAAGGCGCCGCAAAGGGCGCCGTGAGAACGCTCGGAAGGCGCGGCGTTATTTCCGCGCGGGCGCGATTTCTCCGGATATTATCTTTTGCGCGACCTCTTGCAGATACTTGTCCAGAACGCGCATGACCTCGTTATATTTTTCCTGAGTCTTGGCAAGAAAGGGATCGGGAACGGGCGTGTAAACTCCCGTTGCCAGTTCCGCAAGGTCTATGTATTTGCCGCGCCACTTTTTGGGGATAAAATATTTGTGCCAGCGCGTCATGCCGATGATGATGTCCGCCTCTTCAAAGCGCTCGGGAAAGCGGCGCCAAAAAGCGGGGGAGTGCTTGTCCAGCTCCTCGGGAGCAAAGCCCTCCGCCAGCAGAGCCGCGCGCGCTTTGGGGTGCAGTTTTTTGCATTGGTGGAACACCGCGCCGCTTTGCACCCACGTCACGCGCTCGGCAAGCGCGGCGTTACCGGCGCACATGCGCTTGAAGACGAATTCGCAATAGGGGCTGCGGCAGATATTGGAAGAGCAGACAAAAAGTATTTTCATTCTCCGAACCTGATGCCCGTATACTCGGCGGTATAGAGGGGCAGTTTTTCCAAAAGTATTTTTATCGCCTCGTCGGGAGAAGAGGCGGCGTATATTTTATCCTCAAAGGGATAGCGGAATTTGTCGTCCAGCTTGGTGCCCGCCACCTTGGCGCTCCAACCGTCCACGCAGTCGTAGGCGATCACCAGGCGCTTATAAGTCCAGGCAAACGATATTTCCGAAAGCGTGCCCGCGCCGCCGCCCACGGCGATCACCGCGCTCGCGCCCGCCACGATGGCGTTGCGGTAAAGATCCAGTCCCGTGGGGATGCAGATGTCGCCCCAGGCGTTGCCGTTGTCCGCCTTCCAGCCGGGGAGTATCGCCACCGTGTCGCCTTCGCGGTATTTTTCCGAAGCGTGCGCGCCGGCAAAAGCCGCCGCCATCACGCCCGAATGTCCGCCCGATTGCACGCGGAAACCGTTGTCCACCAAAAGTTTGCCCGTTTGAAAGGCAATGTCGTATTTGGGTGAAGACTCGTCTATCTTGGCGTCGCCTATCACGGCGATGATCTTTCTCATGTCCACCTCCCGGCGCTTTGCGGACGCGCCTCACGTTGTTTGATATATAATATGCTCAGTCGTTTATTTCCGCGCTCACGATAGTCACTTTTTCCAGAGGGCGGTCGTAATAGTCCGTCCGCACCGCGGCAATGGCGTCCACCGCGTCCATGCCGCTCGTGACCTTGCCGAAGGCGGCGTATTGTCCGTCCAGATGCGGCGCGTCGGCATGCATGATGAAAAACTGACTGCCCGCGCTGTCCGGATCCATGGCGCGCGCCATCGAGAGCACGCCGCGCGTGTGTTTGAGCGCGTTTTTCACGCCGTTGGCGGCAAATTCGCCCTTGATGTGATAGCCCGGTCCGCCCGTGCCGTCGCCCCTGGGGCAGCCGCCCTGTATCATAAAGCCGGCTATCACGCGGTGAAAAGTAAGTCCGTCGTAAAAGCCCCGTTTGATGAGGTCGGTGAAGTTTTTCACCGTGACGGGCGCAACGTCCGGATAAAGTTCCGCGCGAATGTCGCCCTTGCTCGTGTGCAGCGTGATATCGATCTTTTCAGCCATAACTCACCAATGATAAAGTTGATTTCTTTTATTATACCCTTTTTATTTATATTTAGCAAGAAAAACTTTTTTTACATGCCGCCGCGGCAAGGCGGGCAGGGGCGGAAAAAGATAAACGGCGGTTATTTTGGACATATAAGCGAGATTTTAGCGGAAAAGAAAATTTTTGTTATTTTTTTAACAATTTTGCTTGACAATATCTGCCGCGTATCATATAATGGTATCACAAACGATTGTTAGAAATTTAACAATCACCCCGCGAGAGCGGATGACACAAGCGAAAAAATTTTTATATATAAAGGAGTCTATTATGGCAACAGTAACGGTAGTGAACGACGAACAGAGCTTGAACGCGCGCCTTGCCGAAGTAAGGGAAGCGCAGAAAAAGTATGCCGAGTTTACGCAGGAACAGGTAGACAAGATCTTTTTCGCGGCGGCGATGGCTGCCAACAAGATGAGGATCCCGCTTGCCAAGATGGCGGTGGAAGAGACCGGCATGGGCATTGTGGAAGACAAGGTGATCAAAAACCACTTTGCGTCTGAATACATTTACAACGCTTACAAAGACACCAAGACTTGCGGCGTTATCGAGCGCGACGAGAGCTTTGGCATCACCAAGATAGCCGAGCCCGTGGGCGTGCTTGCGGCGATAGTTCCCACCACCAACCCTACCTCCACGGCTATTTTCAAATCTCTGCTGGCGTTGAAGACGCGCAACGGTTTGATCTTCTCCCCCCATCCCCGTGCCAAAAAGTGCACGATAGCGGCGGCGAAAGTGGTGCTTGACGCGGCAGTGGCTGCGGGCGCTCCCGAGGGGATCATCGGCTGGATAGACGAGCCGAGCGTGCCGCTTTCCGGTATGATCATGAAAGAGGCGGATCTGATCCTGGCAACGGGCGGTCCCGGCATGGTCAAGGCTGCATACAGCTCCGGCAAACCCGCTGTGGGCGTGGGCGCGGGCAACACTCCCGCCATCATCGACGATCTGGCTGATCTGAAAACGGCGGCTGCTTCCATAATCCACTCCAAGAGCTTTGACAACGGCATGGTCTGCGCTTCCGAGCAGTCCGTGGTGGTGCTCAAAGGCGTTTATAACGAATTCAAAAAGGAAATGCAGGCGCGCGGCGCTTACTTCCTCACCGCGGAAGAAACGGAAAAGGTGCGTTCCGTCATTCTCATCAACGGCGCGCTTAATGCCAAGATAGTGGGTCAGCCCGCCGTCAAGATAGCCGCCATGGCGGGTGTGGAAGCTCCCGCATGGGCAAAAGTCATCGTCGGCGAAGTGGAGAGCGTGGAGCTTGAAGAGCCTTTCGCTCACGAAAAACTCAGCCCCGTGCTTGCCATGTATAAGGCAAAGGACTTTGACGACGCGCTTGCCAAGGCTTACAAGCTGATAGACGACGGCGGCTTGGGTCACACTTCCGTTATTTACACCAATCCGGAGACCGGACGCGACAAGATAGAAAGATTCTCCCATCTCATGCACACCTGCCGCATATTGGTCAACACGCCTTCTTCCCAGGGCGGTATAGGCGACCTTTACAACTTCAAACTGGCTCCCTCCCTCACTTTGGGCTGCGGCAGCTGGGGCGGCAACAGCGTGAGCGAAAACGTCGGCGTAAAACATCTTATTAACATCAAAACGGTTGCGGAAAGGAGAGAAAATATGTTGTGGTTCAGAGCGCCTGAAAAGGTGTATTTCAAAAAAGGCTGCCTGGGCGTGGCGCTCAGAGAGCTGAAACAGGTCATGAATAAAAAGAGGGCGTTCGTGGTCACGGACAGCTTCCTCTTCAAGAGCGGCTTCACTAAGCTCATCACCGACAGGCTGGACGAGATGGGCATTGCCCACACCACCTTCTTTGAAGTGGCTCCCGATCCCACCCTGGCTTGCGCCAAAGAGGGCGCCAAGGCGATGGCGGCTTTCCAACCCGACGTCATCCTGGCGATCGGCGGCGGTTCTGCCATGGACGCGGGCAAGATAATGTGGGTGCTTTACGAGCATCCGGAAGTGGACTTCCAAGACCTTGCCATGAGATTTATGGATATCCGCAAGAGAGTTTACACCTTCCCGCACATGGGCGACAAGGCTTACTTCATCGCCATCCCCACCACCGCGGGCACCGGTTCGGAAGTTACGCCTTTTGCCGTTATCACGGACGAAAAGACGGGCACCAAGTATCCGCTGGCAGACTATGAACTGCTCCCCGACATGGCGATCATCGACGCGGATCTGATGATGAGCATCCCCAAGGGACTTACCGCCGCTTCCGGTATAGACGCGCTCACCCATGCGCTCGAAGCGCTGGCTTCCATGATGGCGACCGATTATACCAACGGCATCGCTACCGAGGCGATCAAACTGATCTTCACTTATCTGCCTCGCGCCTACAAGCTGGGCGCTCACGACGCGGAGGCAAGAGAGAGAATGGCAAACGCGTCCTGCATGGCGGGTATGGCTTTTGCCAACGCCTTCCTGGGCGTGTGCCACTCCATGGCGCATAAGCTGGGCAGCTATCATCATCTGCCTCACGGCATCGCCAACGCGCTGATGATCGACGAAGTGATCCGCTTCAACTCCGCGGAAAATCCCGTCAAGATGGGCACCTTCCCTCAATACAAGTATCCCGAGTGCATGAAGAGATACGCAAGCGTTGCCGACGTGCTCGGACTGGGCGGCAAAAACGAGGCGGAAAAGGTGGAGAACCTCATCAAAGCCATCGACAAACTCAAAGCGGAGATAGAGATCAAGCCCACCATCAAGGAATACGGCATAGACGAGCAGGATTTCCTCAACAGGCTGGATCAGATGAGCGAGGACGCCTTCGACGACCAGTGCACGGGCGCCAACCCCAGATATCCTCTCATCTCCGAGATCAAGCAGATGTATCTCAACGCTTATTACGGCAAGTAATAACGGGTAAAACCAAAAACACGCCGGACCGCAAGGTCCGGCAATTTTTTTGCGCGGCGGCATTTTCACGATATCCGCAAAATTGGGTATTTACAAATATTTTTGCGTATGATATACTGGGTATATACGGGTGATGGGGCGGAAGCGCTCTGTTTTTCCGTGCGGTTTGGAGGAGAATATGCAAACTTTGCTTACCGAAGGGGATCTGTTGGACGAAAACGGCAAACTCGTTCAGGCGGGCTATGCCACATCTTTGGTCAAAAAATACGACCGCAGCAAAATCAAGGCTTCAAAATTGAGGATAAAGGAATGGGATTATTATGCCGTTACGGACGGGAAGATCTTTTTGTGTCTGACCATCGCGGACATAGGCTATATTTCCATGGCGAGCGTGAATCTGGTGGATACGCCCGCGCGCGAATGCACCACGGGCGTGGCGGTGGGACTGCTGCCGCTGGGCAAGACGGGCTTTCCTTCTTCTTACGAGCGCGGCGACGTGACGCTGCGCGTGGGCAAGCGCAAACTTTCCTTTGTCAACGACGGCATATACAGGCGGCTTTATTGCGAATTTCCCAAATTCAAAGACGGCAAAACGCTGGTGGCGGACATCACGCTTTCCGATCCGCAGAAAGACAACATGGTCATCGCCACTCCTTTCAAGGAAAAGGATACGGCTTTTTATTACAACGCCAAACTCAACTGCCTTACCGCTTCCGGCTATATGGAGCTGGGCGGCGCGCGCCTGGACTTCAAGCCGGAGAGCGCGCTTGCCGTGCTGGACTGGGGCAGAGGGGTGTGGACGTATGAAAACACCTGGTATTGGGGCAGCCTGTCCTGCTATGTGGACGGGGTGAAGTTCGGATTCAACCTGGGATACGGCTTCGGAGATACGTCCGCCGCTTCGGAAAACATGCTCTTTTATGACGGCACGGCGCACAAACTGGACAACGTGAAGTTTGAAATACCCATGGTCCCGGGCGGCAAGACGGAAGACTTTGAAGAGGAGTGGAAGATAAAAGACGACAAGGGCAGGCTCGACCTTGTTTTCCGTCCCGATCTGGACAGGAAAGACGGCATGAGTTTGGGCTTTTTATGCACCAAACAGCATCAGGTGTTCGGCGGATTTTACGGCACTGCCGTGCTGGACGACGGCAAGGAAATAACTTTGAACGGACAAAGGGGGTTTGCGGAAAAGGTCTACAACAAATGGTGATCCGCAAAGCAGAAATATGAACATTTGGCACGATTTAGAAGAAAGTAGGGTGGCTCCCGAAGATTTTATTGCCTGCATAGAGATATCCAAAGGCAGTAAGAACAAGTATGAGGTGGACAAAGCCACGGGTATGCTGATTTTGGACAGGATACTTTACACTTCCACCCATTATCCTGCCAATTACGGCTTTATTCCCCGCACCTTTGCCGACGACGGCGACCCGCTCGACGTGCTGGTGCTGTGCAGCGAACCGCTGGTGCCCCTTTCTTTGGTGCGCTGTTATCCCATCGGGCACATCACCATGATAGACGAAGGCGCCGAGGACATCAAAGTGGTGGCGGTGCCCTTCAAAGAACCGAACATGAACTGTTATGAAGACATCTCCGAACTGCCTCCGCACATTTTGAGCGAGATAAAGCACTTTTTCGGCGTTTACAAGCAGCTTGAAGGCAAGGTGATGAAGGTTTTGGAGATATACGGCAGAAAAGAAACGGACAAAGTGATCCAAAAGGCGATGACTGAATACAAACTTCGCTATTGCGGTAAATAAGGTATGTCGCGGCAGCGCCTGACAAATTTTCGTCCGGCGCTCTACCTTGCCGCCGGCACGGCTGCGGGAATTGCCGCGGCTTTTTTCTTGCCCATCGGTTTGAGAGCCGCCCTAATTGTGCTTTTTGCCGCGGCGCTCGTGCTTTTCATCTGCAAAAAGAAAACGGGCGCGGCGATATTCTGCGCCGCCGTGCTGGCGGGTGCGGCAGCCGCGGACATATTTGTAGCGCTCTTTCCCGACCGCTCCGTTCAGGGGCTTATCTCGGGCAGAATAACCGACGCTTCCGTGTGCGACGACGAGGGCATGTTGATGGCGCGCGAGGGAGTGTTTGTGTTGCAGTTGGACAAGTTGAGCGCAGACGGCGTTCAACTCTCCGGCAAGGGCAGTTTGGAGCTTTCTTTGCGTGCGCCGGCAAATTTGAAGGTGGGCGACACGCTCGTCTTTTACGGCAGCGCGGGCGCAAGCGAATTTTCCCCGGACGCTTATTCTTCTCTGAGCGCCGCCAAATATCGCCTTTATTATGAGATAGTCTGCTTCGAGCCGCAAAACATAAGCGTCATATCCGGCTCTCCCTCGGCGGTGGAGAGCGTGCGGCTCGCCTTCAAAAAGACGATTTTCGACAACTGTTCCACGGGCACCGCCTCATTTTTGTATGCCATGATCTTCGGCGATGTGGCGTATATGTCGGAAGATGTGGCGCAGCCCTTCCGCGATACGGGCACGGCGCACCTTTTTGCCGTTTCCGGCTTGCACGTGGCGCTGCTGTTTTACGCCTGCACCGCGCTTTTGGACAAGATAAAAATGCCGCAACTCGCGCGCTTTGCCGGCGGTGCTTTCATCATGGTCGGCTATTGCGCGCTGTGCTCCTTTTCACCCAGCGTAGTGCGCAGCGCGGTGATGATCATGACGGCGGAGGTGTGCAAGCCGCTGCGCGTGCGTTACGAACCGCTCTCCGCCATGGGCTTTTCCGCCGCCGTGCTGCTCCTGTGCGCGCCGTATTTTTTGTTGGACGCGGGCTTTTTGATGAGTTACGGCGCGGTGGCGGGTATTTTGTGCGCTTACAAGCCTTTGTTGGGCGTGCTGCAAAAGGTGTTGTGGAAGCCGATAGCCGAGGCGGTGGCGATCAGCGTGGCGTCCAACCTGGGTCTGCTGCCGCTGATGTTTGCCTATTTCGGCACGATCTCGCTGCTCACCGTGCCGGTAAATCTGGTGGTGGTGCCCCTCACTTCGCTGTTTTATCCCTTTTTGCTGGCGTCGCTCGCGATCGCCGTCGTCTTGCCGCCGCTGGGCGGGCTGCTCACCTTGCTGAGCGTGCCCACATACATTTCCGTGCTCTTTGTGCAGGCTGCGGCAAAGGTTTCTTCCGCGGCGTTCAACGCGGTTTTTTCGCCTCTGCTCTGCGTTTTTTATTATCCTTTGTTCGCCTGCGCGTCCGTTTACTGCCGTGCTCCCGCGGCGGTGAAGAGGACGTGCGGCGTTCTGTGCCTGTGCATATGCGCAGCCGCGTGCCTTGTCACGCTGCCCGTGTAAAAGAAAAAGCGCCGTGATAGCGGCGCGCATTTATGTGAACAAGGCGTGAAAACATTGTAAACAAATTGTGAAAATAGCGTGAAAGCAACGTGAAATAATCGTGCGGACGGCATGAAATACACAAGACGCCGCGCCGCAGGGGCGCAGGCGCGCCCCTTATTCTCCGCGCAAAAGTCCGTGCAGTAGGGCGGCGGTGAAGGAGCGCGTCAGCTCGTATTCGTCGAACTGCGGGACTTGCATGCCCGCCGCATCCATGGCGCGCCGCTGTTTTTCCGTGGCGTGGGTATAGGGATAAACGCCGAACAGGAAGGGGTAAAGGGCGTATACAAAGCGTTCTTCGCCCCTCTCGCCCAATTGCGGGAAGTGCGCGGACAGACAGGAGCGCAGCGCCAGCATGGCGTTTTTGTAAGCGCGCTTGAACTGCGTAAGATTTTCTTCGCGGCTACCTGCTTCCATATCGTAAATATTCAACGAAAGCAGCTTGAACATGCGGCTGCGGCGCGCCGTGAGGGCGGAAAATTTTTCCGCAAACCCGTCCGCGTCCGTCCGCGCTTGCGCCGCAAGGGCGAGTATGTCCGCCGTCCACTCTTCGTATTCGCGTTGCAGCAGGGCGAGGAAGATCTCTTCCCGCGTTTTGAAGTAATTGTAAACGGACGTGCGGGAAAAAGTGGTGTTTTCGCCTATCTTCCGCAGCGTGACCGCCTTAAAGGGCAAAACGTCGTAAAGGCGGGCACAGGCGGAGATTATCTCGTCTTTGCGCGCTTTGGTCAGTTGTTCCGATCCTTTGGGCATACGCGCCTCACTTTATCAGGTTTTTCGCCCAGGCGGCGGCTCCGCCGTTCACCAATTTGCCCTTTTGCCAATCTGCGGCGGGGCAGACGGACTTCATATGTCTTTCCGCGCCGGCGATCCCGCTGCCGCCCGAAGTGGCAAAGGGAATCAGCTTTTTGCCCGCGCAGTCCGCGCTTGCCAAAAAGGTGTCTATTATGCGCGGCTCCACATACCACCACACGGGAAAACCGATAAATATGAGGTCGTATCCGCTCATGTCCGGCAATTCGCCGGCGATGGCGGGGCGGCAGTTTTCGTCATTCATCTCCTTGCTCGAACGGCTGTGTTTGTTCGTCCAATACAGATCCGCCGCCGTATAGGGCAGGGCGGGCTTTATCTCAAAAAGGTCGCCGCCCGTTGCCGCGGCTATCTCTTTTGCCGCGCGCGCCGTCACGCCGCTTGCGGAAAAATATGCAACCAATATCTTTTTTGTCATTGTCGCGTCCTCCTGCGCCGTTTTTATTCTGACACTCTGTCAGCAATGATATTATAGCGCCATTCTGACACAATGTCAATATATTCGGAAAAATTTTTGCGGTGCAAAGCCGCGCCTGTGGAAAGCCGCGCTTTTGCAAGTCACGTGGGCAGAAAGTTGCGCTCTTTGTCTGTGCAATTACAGCGTGACGCGTCCGTTTGCGGGCAAATTGCCTCACATGTTTGACATTATCGCGCGCTTGTATTAGTATTAGTATGTATTTTTACTTTTCGGAGGCAGTATGCAGGGCAAATACACGGCGCCTATGGATCTTATCACCACCCAAAAGGCGATCAAATTCACCAAAGACACCTTTGAGCGCAACCTGGCGCAGGCGCTCGATCTCACGCGCGTTTCCGCGCCGCTGTTCGTGCTGCGCGACAGCGGACTCAACGACGATCTCAACGGCTATGAGCGGGCGGTGTCTTTCGACATCTTGCAGACGGGCAAAACGGCGGAGGTGGTGCACAGCCTTGCCAAGTGGAAGAGGTATGCGCTCAGGCAATACGGTTTTGCCGTGCACAAGGGACTTTATACGGACATGAACGCCATCAGACGCGACGAGGTATGCGACGCGCTGCACTCCATTTATGTGGATCAATGGGACTGGGAAAAGGTCATCACGGCGGAAGACAGGACGCTTGATTATCTCAAAAGCACCGTGGAGCGCATATACGGCGTCATCAGGGAAACGGCGGAGCAGGCGTGTGAAAAATTCGGCGTGCTGCAAAACTTTTTGAGCAAGGAGATAACCTTTGTCACCACGCAGGAGCTGGAAGACAGGTATCCTTCGCTCATGCCGTCAGAGCGGGAAACGGCGTTTGTGCGCGAGCACGGCGCGGCGTTCATCTGCGGCATAGGCGCGCCGCTCAGATCGGGCAAACCGCACGACGGCAGGGCGCCCGATTACGACGACTGGGCGCTCAACGGCGACATCGTGCTCTATTATCCGCTTTTGGACAGGGCGTTTGAAATATCCAGCATGGGTATCAGGGTAGACGCCAGATCGCTTGCCGAGCAGCTTGCCGCGGCGGGCGTGGAGGGCAGGGCAAAGCTGCCTTATCATGCGGAACTTTTGGCGGGGCATCTGCCCCTGACCATAGGCGGAGGCATAGGTCAGTCCCGCCTTTGCATGTATATCCTCAACCGTGCGCACATCGGCGAGGTGCAGGCAAGCATTTGGCCGGAATGGGAAAGAAACGACTGCGCGGCGCGCGGTATAACCTTGCTTTGAGAGAGGTGGAGAAATGAAACTGGGTGTTGTGGGACTGCCCAACGTGGGCAAAAGCACATTGTTCAACGCCATAACGCAGGCGGGCGCGGAGTGCGCCAATTATCCTTTTTGCACCATAGAGCCCAACGTGGGCGTGGTGGCGGTGCCGGACGAGCGGCTGGACAAGCTGGCGGCGCTTTATAACAGCAAAAAGGTCACGCCCACCGTGCTGGAATTCGTGGACATAGCGGGGCTTGTCAAAGGCGCCTCGCACGGGGAAGGTTTGGGCAACAAATTTCTCTCGCATATACGCGAAACGGACGCCATCGTGCATGTGGTGCGCTGCTTTGAGGACGAAAACATCACGCACGTAGACGGCAGCATAGATCCTTTGCGCGACATAGAAACCATAGAATACGAGCTTATCTTTGCCGATATGGACACGGTGCAAAAGCGCAGCGCCAAGGCGCGCACGGCGGCAAAGGGTGGCGACAAAAAGTATATTTGGGAAGCCGATCTTTTGGACAGGGTGTATGCAAAGCTGGAACAGGGCGTCCCCGCGCGCATGATGGAGTTTGACGAGGAAGAGCGCGAAGTGATAGACAACTGCTTTTTGCTCACGGAAAAGCCCGTTATTTATGCCGCCAACATTGCGGAAGGCGAGATAGGCGCGCCGGACAACAGGCATGTTGCGGCAGTGAAAAAGTATGCAAAAGAGCACCGCTCGGACGCCATCGTGCTGTGCGCCAAAATAGAAGAAGACCTTGCCGGCATGGATGAAGAGGACAAGGAGATGTTCAGGCAGGAGCTGGGCTTGGAAGAGAGCGGTTTGGACGTTTTGGTCAAGGCGTGTTACAAGCTGCTCGGGCTTATCAGTTATCTGACGGCGGGAGAAAAGGAAACGCGCGCCTGGACGATAAAGGAAGGCACCAAGGCGCCGCAGGCAGCGGGCAAAATACACAGCGACTTTGAAAAGGGATTTATCCGCGCGGAAGTGGTGGATTGGCGCACGCTGCTCGAATGCGGTTCTTACGCCGCCGCCAAAGAAAAAGGAAAGGTGCGGAGCGAAGGCAAGGATTACGTGGTCAAAGACGGCGACGTGATACTTTTCCGCTTTAACGTGTGAGGGATTATGGACTATAAAAAATTACTTGCCGACACGGTGATAATAGAGGGCGTGGAGAGCGGAGAGATAGCCGCACAGATCACGCAGAGTAAAGACGAAGCGCACGGCGATTACGCCTTGCCCTGCTTCCGTATTGCCAAACAGCTGGGCAAAAACCCCGCGGAACTTGCCAAAGAAGTGGCGGGCAGAGTGGGGTGCTTCAACTTTTTGGAAAAAGCGGAAGCGGCGGGACCTTTTGTCAATTTCACCCTTAAAAAGTCCGCTTACGCCAAAGACGTGCTGGAAAAAGTGCTCTCCGCGGGCAGTTTTTACGGGGCGAGCGACGCGGGCGCGGGCAAAACGGTGTGCATAGATTATTCGTCCGTGAACATCGCCAAACCCTTCCATATCGGGCATTTGCTCAACACCGTGCTGGGCGCGGCGCTCTACCGCCTGCATAAAAAGGCGGGCTATCACACGGTGGGCATAAACCACCTGGGAGATTGGGGCACGCAGTTTGGCAAACTCATCGTGGCTTACAAGCTGTGGGGCGACGATAAAGACATAGAAAAAAGGGGCGTGCGCGCCCTGGTGGACATCTACGTGCGCTTCCATAAAGAGGCGGAAAAAGACCCTTCTCTGGACGACGCGGCGCGCGCCTGGTTCAAAAAGATAGAAGACGGGGACAAGGAGGCGCTGGGCATATTCGAGCGCTTCAAGTCCGCTACGCTGGCGGAAGTGGAAAAGATCTACAAGCGCCTCAACGTCACCTTCGATTCTTACGCGGGAGAGAGTTTTTATAACGACAAAATGCAGCCCGTTTTGGACATGCTCACGCAAAAAGGGCTGCTGGTGGACGACGAGGGCGCCAAAGTGGTCAAATTGGGCGGAGATATGCCGCCCTGCCTGCTGGTGCGCTCGGACGGCGCCACGCTTTACGCCACCCGCGATTTGGCAGCCGCTTTTTATCGCAAAAAGACTTACGATTTCCACAAGTGCCTTTATGTGGTGGCAAGCCAGCAGAACCTGCACTTCAAGCAATGGTTCAAGGTGCTGGAACTGGCGGGAGAAGAGTGGTATAAAGATCTGATCCACGTCGCGCACGGCATGGTTTCGTTGGAAGAAGGCTCTCTCTCCACCAGGAGCGGCAACGTGGTCTATCTGGACGACGTGCTCAACATGGCGGTGAGCAAAAGCAGGGAAATAATCAAGGAAAAGGCGGAAGACCTGCCCGATCCTGACGCCGTGGCGGAACAGATAGGCGTGGGTGCGGTCATCTTCGGCGTGCTTTATAACAACCGCATCAAGGACATGACCTTCTCCTATGCGCGTGCGCTCAACTTCGACGGTGAAACGGGACCTTATGTGCAATATACGCACGCGCGTTGCTGCTCTTTGTTGCAAAAGTGCGCAGAGCCGGACTGCGAGCCGGACTACGCCGGCGTTGCCGGCGCGGAAGCGGTGGCGGTGCTCAAATTGCTGGATTCTTATCCTGACGTCATCCTCTCCGCCGTGGAAAAATACGAGCCGTGTTATCTCTCCCGCTTTTTGGTGGATCTCGCTCAGGCGTTCGGCAAGTTTTATCTCGCCTGCAACATTGCCAAGGCGGAAGGCGGCATAAAAAAATCGCGCTTGATGTTGGTCAAAGCGGTGAAGGGCGTGCTTAAAGACGGATTGGAACTGCTGGGGATCAAAGCGCCGGAAAAAATGTGATGTTGTCCTGCGCCGCCGAACAAAATCAATAAGCGAAAGCAATGTTCGGCGGCTCCGGACGTGAAATTTTTGCGCAGATATAAGTGAGCGGTAAGCGAACATATGCTGCTGCGCAAAAGTGAAATGTTTTTGCCAACGAGTTGGCAAAAACGTGAAATGTGCCCTCAAACCGCAAAGCGACGAGAGGGCACGTGAAATGCACGACGATACAGCTGCGCGCTCGTCGTGCGTGATGGCTGCCTGCGGCGCTATTAGAGTATAATGCTAAACCCGGAGCGCGGGGCGGCAGCGTGACGCTGCACCCATTATATGCCTTGAAGTAACTTGTTCGTTTTTCCGGCTAATCTCTTCGCAATGCTTACACAGCAAAGTGTAATAAAGCGCGGACAGCGTGACGGGAGCGCGGGGCGCTCTATCCCCTTATGTCCTGCGCGGGATATATGTGAGCGAAAAGCGAACATAACTGCCGCGCAAAAGCGAAATGGCAGCTCGTCCGGCCGTGCAGAGCCGTATAACTCTCGATAGCGGTTTTATCTATTGTCGTTATTCCTTGCGTTGCACATAATTTGCACATAATTTCATATAATATTATTGACATTAAATTCGTTTTACCGTATAATGTAGATGAAATTTGAAGAGGAGGTATTCTTATGGCTAACATCAATGTTACGATCCGTATGGATGAACAGCTTAAAGCCCAGGCGGACGAACTGTTTGCCGATCTCGGGCTTTCTTTAAGTTCTGCCATCACCATGTTTGCCAAGCAAGCCGTGCGGGAACAACGTATTCCCTTTGAGGTCAAGCGCACAAACACCACGATTCAAATGGCGGCGGATAGTTCCGTGGAAGAACTCTCCAAACAGCTCATTGAAAAAAATCGGACGGCTTACAGGGAGTTGGCAAAGTGATCGTCCTTTCCAAACAACAAATCATCGCTATGCACCATGCTCTGATAACGGATACGGGCGGTTTGGATGGTTTGCGGGATGAGGGGCTTTTGGATTCGGCTATCGCCGCCCCTTTCCAAACCTTTGATGCAACCGAACTGTTTCGATCGGTGCATCAGAAAGCTGCTCGTCTGGCGTGCGGGCTTGTGCAAAACCACCCTTTTCTGGATGGCAACAAGCGAATCGGCGCACACGCAATGCTCGTTTTCCTTGCGCTGAACGGAATTTCCCTTTCCTATACCCAAGATGAACTGTCGTCGGTTTTTCTAAAAATGGCAGCCGGCGCAATTGATTATAACGACCTTTTGCAATGGGTGATCGAACATGAAAAAAGCGACGAAGATTGACCTTCCGCCCAATTAAAAGTGTGACTTCACGCCGTCCAAAATCGGCAGCGGGAGCGCGCCCCTTTATGTCCTGCGCAAGGGCACAATGAGCGATAAGCGAACTTGTGCGCCCTTGCTCCGGACGTGAAATTTTTGCGCAGATATAAGTGAGCGGTAAGCGAACGTATACTGCTGCGCAAAAGTGAAATGTTTTTGCCAACACATTGGCAAAAACGTGAAATGTGCTCTTAAACCGCTCCGCGACGAAAGAGCACGTGAAATGTTTGCTCATACTGCCGCAAAGCGGCGCATCGCAAACGTGGCGGCTGCCTGCGGCGCTATTAGAGTATAATGCTGCACCCGGAGCGCGGGGCGCTCCACCCCTTACACGCCTTGATGTTACTTTTTCGTTTGTCCGACTAATCTCTTCGCAATGCTTACACAATAAAGTGTAATAAAGCGCGGCAAAATCGCACTTTTGCCAAGCGTCACCTCTAAAATGCGCCGTGCGCATTTTCCGAATGAGCGGAACTTGTGGAGCGAATGAGGGCGGAAGAGGTGAATTTTTGCGGTAAGACCAAGCGTGATACGAGATAACGTGTTCCGCAAAAAGAGGGGAAACTACGCCTCAAAAAAATAAAACGGCGATATATTACGCTTTATATCACCGTTTATCGTTTTATTTTTGAATGGCGGGGTGTTCCCTCAAACAAGTGAAAGACGGAAAGGCAGTTCCCGTTTGTAACGGGAAAAGCCTTTTCCTTTTCGTCTTTCACTTATTCTTATTTTGCGTTGCCCAAGAAGAACAGCGCCACCACGCCCGCGTTGGTATGGGTGCCGATGACGGGACCGATGTCGCCCACTTCCACGTCGGCGATGCCGAAGCGGTCTTCCACCATCTTTTTGACCAGGTTGGCGTCGTCTATGCAATCGCCGTGACCGATATAAACTTTTTTCTGTTCGGCGGCGGGGAGCATGCGCTCTTCCATGCCGTCCACCAGGGCTTTGAGCGCCTTTTTGCGCGACATGACTTTGGCATAGGGCATCAATCTGCCTTGTTCGTCCACGTGCAGCACGGGTTTGATGTTCATCAAAGTGCCTATCATCGCGGAGGCTTTGGAGCACCTGCCCAGGCGCGCCAGGTGGGTGAGGTCGTCCACGGTGAAGAGGGCTACGCCTTTTTCCACAATATGATCGACGTATGCGCAAAGCTCGTCGAAACTTGCGCCTTCGTCGCGTTTATTGACGGTATACCACAGGATAAGCCCTTCGCCCATGCTGGCGTTGAGGGAGTCTATGGCGGCTATTTTGCGCTCCGGATATTTTGCCGCCAACTCTTTCGCCACGCGCGCGCAACCGGCGTAAGTGCCGGAAAGGGCGGAAGAAAAGCCCAGATAAAGCACGTCGTAGCCGGCTTTGAGTTTTTCTTCGAATTTAGCCTCCGCCATATAGGGCTGGACCATGGCGGTATTGCCCATTTCGCCGGCACGCATGCGGGTATAAAACTCCTTGGCGGAGATAAAGGTGCTGATGTTGTCGTAATCGTCGTTGCCGATGTGCACCGCCATGGGCAGGATCTCCAAGTCCTTGCGCGGCGCGGTGGCGGGATAATCCGCCGTTGTATCGCTGAATATGAATATGCTCACGTTTGCATCCTCCGAGTTTTTTTTCATTATACAATACGCCGCGCTTTTTTTCAAAGGTATTGCGGCGCTTTTTTGCCGCGCAAGTAAAAATTTTGTGATATTCGCGCGCAAAACGGCGCTCAAAACGCTTTACAAGGCGCAAAACGTATGGTATTATGTATATCGCATCGGAAATATCCGATATCCTTGCTCCCGCCTCGCGCGCGGGAGACGTAAGACCGAAAGGAGGTATTTATGAATACGTACGAATCGCTTTACATTATCGACAAAGACGTTACGGACGAAGGCAAGCAAGCCGTGATCGACAAGCTTTCCGCAGCCGTTACTTCCGCGGGCGGTGAAGTGCTGAACGTAGACAAGTGGGGCATGCGTAAATACGCTTATCCCATCAACTTCAAAACGGAAGGCTACTATGTTCTGATGAACTTCAACGCGCCGGCAAGCATTCCCGCGGAATTGGACAGACTTGTGCGCATAATGGATGAAACCGTCCGCATCATGACGGTAAGAAAATAAGAGGGAAAAAATGAACAAGGTATTTTTGATTGGTAATCTGACCAGGGATCCGGAATCTTCCGTCACCGCCAGCGGCGTGTCCATGTGCAAGTTCACCGTGGCGGTAAACCGCAGATTCGGAAACAAAGACGGCAACGAAAACGCCGCCGATTTCTTCAACGTGGTAACTTGGAGAGGCATGGCGGATTCTTGCGGCAGAGTGCTCACCAAGGGCAGAAAAGTGGCAATTTGCGGTTCTATCCAGATCCGCAATTACGAAGCGCAGGACGGCACCCGCAGACAAGCCATAGACATTGTGGCGGACGAAGTGGAATTTTTGCCTTCCGGCGACAGAGGCAACAGCGAAAACAGCGGCGGCGGTTCTCATGAAGCGCCTGCCCGCAAGGAAGCGCCCCGTCCCGTCCAGGACCTCACGCCCGTGGATGACGACGATCTTCCGTTCTGATTTAAGGAGTAACAAAAATGAGTGAAGAAAAAGAAAAAAGCGTAAAGCCGGCACGTCCCGCCAAGAGGGTGCCGCACAAAAAAGTTTGCAATTTCTGCGTGGACAAAGTGGAAGCGATCGATTATAAAGACGTTGCCAAGCTGCGCAGATACATCACGGAGAGCGGCAAGATAATGCCCCGCCGTATGACCGGCACCTGCGCCAGACATCAGCGCATGCTCGCCGAAGCCATCAAGAGAGCCAGGGTCATGGCGCTGCTGCCTTACGTGGCAGACTGACCCACAGCCGTATATTGTTGGGAAATTCCGCCTCACCGGCGGAATTTTTTTATGCGCCGCATTCAATCGGACGAGTGTTTGCGGCGGTATTGCAGCGGGGTGAGGGAGAGGTATTTTTTGAAGGCGTGCGTGAAGTGGCTTTGTGAGGAAAAGCCGAGATAGGAGGCGATGGCGGCAAGCGGTTTTTTCGTGTGCGCCAAAAGGTGGCAGCCTTCTTGCAACTTTTCTTTTTGAATGAAGTCGGAGAGAGATTCGCCCGTTTCTTCCTTGAATTTTTTGGACAGATAAGGGCGGCTCATATAGAGGTGCGCCGCCAAGTCTTCCGTGGTGACGGGTTCGGAAATGTGGCGGCGGACGTAATTTGCCGCTTCTTGGGCGAGCTTTGACCTGCTGCCGAAGCGCACGCGGCTCACGCGTTCGGTAAAGTCGCGGACCATGCGGAATTGCAGATTGGTCAGCTGCGTGATGTTGCCCGTGAGTTCGCATTGTTGGATATACGAATCGCTCAAAGAGAGAGCTTCTTCTATGTCCATACCGCCGCGTATGGCGGCGCGGGAAGTCAGGGTGGCGGATACTATCAGCGTGTTCTTCACCTGGCGCAGCTGGTCGGGCGCCATAATGCCGGCGCGTGAAGAGGGCGCGCTTTTCGCCCATTCTTCCAGCGCCTGAACGTCGCCCTTGCGCACCATGTTCATTATCGTCTGTTCGGTGGCGAGGGTGTTGTGCTGAACGGGCTCCGCCGCGGCGTCGAATTGTTTTATCGTTTTGTCAAGCCGTTCGCGCTCCATCGCTTTGCGCATGCGCTCCTGGTCTTCGTCGTATATGACCACGTCTTCCAGCCCGAGCCGCTCGTTGTTCAGCACAAAATTCATGGCTATCATCACTTGCAGAATGCTTTCCAGGGGCATACAGATGACCGATCGCATGGAAGAGATGAATTTTTTCGTCTGCTCGGGCGGAACGTCCAGGCGGAAGGCAAGGTCCGTAAGCGTTCTGTCGTCGTAGACCTGCCGCGCGGGACCTATCACCAGCTTGTAATTTTTGTAATTTATCACGCCGTAATAAAAGAAGTCGGGGGTCACAAAGTAGCCCACGTGTTCTTTGATCCGAAAGATCTCGTCCAAGTGCAGAGCAATGGGATCGGCGGGCAGATCCGCCGTGCTGTGCATGAAGATGAGCTTGCCGGAGCCGTAAAGGCGGGTGGGAATACCGCACAATCCTCCTATTATGCCGCACAGGTATTGCAAGTTCGAGCTGTTCACGATCTTCCTCCTATCGGTTACAATAATATCATTTATCTTACAAAAATGCAATAAATCGGGCGGCGTATTTGCTACAATATCATCAAAGAGAAGTTTGCGGCGCGTCAAACGCGGCAAAAGAGAGGGAAATTATGGACGTCAAGGAAATTTTGGCAAAACTTACGCCTGAGGAAAAAGCGGCGCTGGTCGCGGGCACGAATTTTATGTATACCAACCCCGTGCCGCGTTTGGGGATCCCGTCTTTGCGCATGTCCGACGGTCCACACGGGCTGCGCGTGCAGGGTGAGAACGCCGATAACGGCGTGACGGGGAGCGATCCCGCCACGGCGTTCCCCACGGCGGCAACGGTGGCTTGCGGTTGGCGCGAGGAAAACGCGCGCAGGATAGGCGAGGCGATCGGTGAAGAGGCGCGGCATTACGGGATAGGGATAGTGCTGGGTCCGGGCACGAATATCAAGCGCGATCCGCGCGCGGGCAGGAATTTTGAATACTATTCCGAAGATCCGCTGCTCGCGGGAAGGCATGCCGCCGCGGAGATAGAGGGCGTGCAGAGCAAAGGGGTGGGCGTATCGCTCAAACACTTTGCGCTCAACAACAGTGAAAATTACCGCTTTATGGGCGATTCCGTCGCCGACGAGCGGGCGATGCGGGAGATATATCTCAAACCGTTCGAGATAGCCGTGAAAGAGGGCAAACCCGCCACGGTCATGTGCGCTTACAACAGGATAAACGGAACATATTGCTGCGAAAACAAGTGGCTTTTGACGGATGTGCTGCGCAAAGAATGGGGCTTTGACGGGCTTGTGATGACCGATTGGGGCGCCATGCAGGACAGGATAAGCGCATTAAAGGCGGGGCTGGATCTGGAAATGCCGGGCGATACCGCCGTCTGCCGCAGGCGCATACTCGACGCACTTAAAGACGGCTCGCTGAAAAGAGAGGTTTTGGACAGAGCGGTGGAAAACGTTTTGAAAGTCGTGGATAAATACGCCTTTGCTCAAAGGCAGGACGCGGATTTTGACGCGCACGACAAGCTGGCTTGCGAGATAGCAAAAGACTGCGCCGTTTTGATGAAAAACGAGGGCATGCTGCCGCTCGACAAAGAAAAGACCATGCTGGTGGCGGGAGATCTGTTTGAGAAAATGCGCTATCAGGGCGCGGGCAGTTCGCTGATAAATCCCACCAAACTCTGCTCGGTCAAGGACGCGTTCAACAAGATGGGCGCGCGTTACAAATTCGTGCGCGGATATAAGGAAAATTCTTTTGAAACAGACGCCGAGCTTATCTCGCAGGCGGTCAAAGAGGCGGAGAGCGCGGAGGAGATACTCGTCTTTGCGGGGCTTACCGATTATGTGGAAAGCGAGGGCTGCGACAGGGAAAACATGCGCCTGCCGGAAAATCAGCTCGCCCTCATCAACGCGCTTATCGGAACGGGCAAAAAGGTTTGCGTGGTGCTCTTCGGCGGTTCGCCCGTGGAGCTGCCGTTCGCGGACGGGGCGGCGGCGATACTCAACATGTATCTTCCCGGGCAGAGCGGCGGCAGGGCGTGCGCGGAGCTGCTTTACGGGCTGGCAGATCCCGCGGGCAGACTTGCCGAGACCTGGCAGACGAGTGAAGAAGATATCCCCTTCGGAAAGGAGTTTTCGCGCGAGCGCCGGGAAGTTTACAAGGAAAGCATATTCGTGGGCTATCGTTACTATGCCACGGCGCAAAAAAAGGTGCGCTATCCCTTCGGGCACGGATTGAGTTACACGTCGTTTGAATGGAAAAATATGAGCGTAAGCCGCGCGGGCGGCAAAATAACGGTGAGCTGTCTTGTAAAAAATACGGGACTTAGGGCGGGTTCCGAAGTGGTTCAGCTGTATTCTTCCATGCAAAGCGACAAAGTTTTCCGCCCCTTGCGCGAGTTGCGCGGTTTTTGCAAGCTCTATCTTGCTCCGGGAGAAGAAAAACAAGCGGTGATATGTTTTGACATCGACGAACTGCGCTTTTTCGACGGGCGCACCGGCGAGTGGAAGAGAGAGGGCGGCGAGTATGTTTTACAGCTTTGCCAAGACTGCCTCACGCCGCTTTTGAGTGAAAATATCCTTGTCGAGGGGGAAGAGGTCGCCCCTTACGATGAAAAGATCATGCAAAGTTACCAAAAAGCGGCTTTTTCGGACATAGACGCCTCTTTTGAAGAATTGCTCGGCAGAGCGGTCGCTCCTCTGCCGCCGAAAAAGCCGTTTACTTTGCAGTCGCGCTTTTCCGATTTCGAGCAGGCGAGTTTTATGGGCAGACTGCTTTATAAGATAGTGCTCTCCGTGTCAACGGCGCAGATGAAAAAGGCGCTGAAAATGGCGGAAGGAACGGAGCGTGACAACGCGATCAAGGGCGCCTTTTTCTTAAAGAGGATCTTGGAGAGCAATTCTCTAAGCAGCCTGTCCATGAGCGCAGGCAAACATATGCCCTTTAATTTCGCGCAAGGCTTTGTCGCCTTTGCCAACGGCAAATTTTTCAAGGGAATAAAGTATATGTGCTCTACCATAAAAGTGCCGCCGCTCCCCAGGGAGGAAAAATAGCGATTCGCAACAAATATGATAAAAATAAAACAGATATGCAAGAAATGTTGCATGGTCGGGCAGTAAAATATAAGTGTAAAAGGGAAATGCCGATCAAAAGGCGCGGAGGGAAATTATGAACACAAGCGGCAAAATGCTCTCGGGCAGGTTTTGGAACAGCAAGGTAAGATCGCAGAACGTGTCGAACAAGGAAAAGTGGCTGGGGTATCTTTTGGGACCCTGCGGCGCGCTTTTGTTCAACGCGGTCATGGCTACGTATCTGAACGTCTATTATACGGACGTTTTGGGCTTAGGCACCGTTTGGGGCGGCATGTTTTTGGTGGTGTTCCCCATCGTGTCCAAGATAATAGACGCCATAACAAACGTGATAATGGGCGCGGTGATAGACCGCACGCGCACGGGGCAGGGCAAAGCCCGCCCGTGGCTGCTCCTCTCCGCTCCGCTGGTGGCGGTGACGGGCGTGCTGCTGTTCGTGGTCCCGAGCGGTAACGAGGCGTTGCAGATAGTGTGGGTGATGCTCTCATACAATCTCTATTATTCCGTTGCTTATACCATATATAATATGAGTCACAACCTGATGGTGCCGCTCTCCACGCGCAACACTTCCCAGCGCGGCGTGCTGGCGGTGTTCAACAATATCAGCACCATCATGATGAGCGGCATTGTGGTCGCGCTCATCTTCCCCATGGCAATTATCCCTTCTTTGGGCACGAGCAAGAATTTGTGGATAATCTGCATGTGCGTGCTCTCGTGCATATCTCTGCCGCTGGTGCTTTTGGAATACTACTTCACCAAGGAGCGCGTCACCGCCGAAACCAACGGCAAAGAGGAGAAAAAAGTCCCCTTCATCTTGCAACTCAAAGCCATTTTCACCGATAAATATATGCTGCTTTTGCTCGGATATTTCCTGCTTTACACGCTCACGAGCCAGCTGAAAAACGTATCCTTGCCTTATTATTGCAACTATGTTCTGGGCGAGTATGCGGACGGGATAACTCAAACGCTCGTGTCCGTGCTCGGCGGTATTCCCATGGGCATAGGCATATTTGCCGTGTGGCCGCTTGCCAAAAAGTTCGGCAAAAAGAACATAACCGTTATCGGCTTTTTGCTCTATGCTCTGGGCAGCGGCATTTGCTGGATAGCGCCCACCAATATGTATGTGGTGCTGGTGGGGCAGTTTATCAAAAATATCGGCGGTCTGCCTTGCGCCTATGTGTTCATGGCACTGTTTGCGGACACGCTCGACCATTTGGAATGGAAAAACGGCTTCCGCTGCGACGGCGTTGCCATGTCCGCCTATTCGGTAATCATCACCGCCGCCGCGGGCATAGTCACGGGCATCTTCAACGGCGGCATTTCCGCCGCGGGGTATCTGGCTCCGGAAACGGTGAACGCAATGCCCGAACTTACCGACGCCATGCAGAAGATAATGGAAAATCCGGACGGAACTTTTTCGATAATATTCAATCAGCCGGAAAGCGTCGTCACGGCGTTCGTGCTCTTCTTTGTCGGACTTGAAACGATAGGCGGTATAGCGTATGCGCTCATGCTCATGCCCGTGACGGTGGAAAACACGGTGGGAAGGAAGCAACTTGTCATACGTATGCGCCAAAAGGCGGCGTGCGAGGCGCGCGGCGAAGAGTGGATAGAGCCGGAGATCAGGGCGGCGAAAGAGCAGAAAGAACAGGATGAAGAGGCGGAAGAATATTTCCGCAAGGAACTCAAAGAGCGGTGCGAAAAGAAAGGGCTTGATTATGAAGCCGAACTGCAAAAGCATATAGACGCCATGCAGGCAAAGGCGGAAAAGCAGGCGGAGAATGAAAAGAAAGCCGCGGAAAAAGCCGCCGCCAAAGCGGAAAAAGCCCGTTTGAAGCGAGAGGCGAAAATCGCCGAAATGACGCCCGAGCAACTCGCCGAAAAAGACGCCAGGCAAAAGGCGCGCGAGCAAAAGGCGGAAGAAAAATGGGCGGAAGAGAGTGCCGCGGGAGAGGTTATTTACAATGCCATGCAGGCGGCGCTTGCCGAATATGAAGAAAAACACGCGGCTTCAAAAAAGTCCGATCCGAAAGCGGAATGAGGTGAAAAAACACGAGCAGGGGCGGAAAAATAGGGCTTGGGATAGGAATAACGGCGGGGATATTGCTGATAGCCGTGCTGATAGGGCTGATAGCGTCGGGATACCTTTATGCGTTTGGTCCGTTCGGGTTTATGGCGGACAAGAGGTTTGCCAAAATGCCGGGCAACGCAAAAGAAAATGCGCTTGAAAACGTGCAGCCGCTTGAAAACAGTGTTCTCAAAGGCAAAAAGCTGGCTTTTTTAGGCTCCTCCGTCACCTTGGGCGCTTTTTCATTGCACACATCTTTTGCCGATTACATTGCGGTGCGCGCCGGGGCGGAATACGTGAAAGAGGCGGTCAGCGGCACCACCTTGGCGGACAGAGGCACAAACTCTTATATTGCACGCATGAAAAAAATGGATAAGAACGCACGATTCGATCTGTTCGTGGTGCAGCTTTCCACCAATGACGCGACAAAAAAGACGGATCTCGGCAAGGTGAGCGGAAGAGGCAAAGAGCATGACGCAAAGACCGTGTGCGGCGCCATTGAGTATATTATCGACTATGCGGAAAAGACATGGAATTGTCCCGTGGTGTTTTACACCAACGCTTATTTCGAAAATGAGGAATACGCGGCGATGGTGCAGGCGTTGAAACAGATACAGGAGCAATATGGCATAGGGGTCATAGATCTTTATACGGATAAGGAGTTCAACGACATTTCCGAAGAAGAGCGCGATCTCTATATGGCGGACAAGATACACCCCACGCAGGCGGGCTATCTCAAATGGTGGACGCCGAAAATGGAAGAATATCTCAATGCGTTTATGACGAATATCGCGGCGTAAAAGCGCGGAAAGGAAAAGAACGGGAGGAATGGCATGAAAGCGATAAACTTAAAAACGGAATATCTGAAAGACCCCATGGGGATAGACATTGCCTGCCCCAGGCTGATGTGGAACTGCGAGGGCGGGATAAGGCAGACGGCATACCGCATCGTCGCCGCGGCGGACGGCAAAGAGATTTGGGACAGCGGAAAAGTAAGTTCTTCCTCCATGCGCGCGGAATATCCGCTCAAGCCCGTCTCGCGGCAAAGAGTGGAGTGGAGCGTAACGCTCTGGGACGAAGAGGACAATGAGGGAGAAAAGTCTTGCTCTTTCTTCGAATACGGGCTTTTGGCGGCGGAAGATTGGACGGCAAAGTGGATAACGGGCGATTACCGCGCCAAGAAAAAGCTGCGCTATCCCGTGGACTGCTTCAAAAAGACGTTCGCGGCGAAAAAGGTGGTAAAGGCGCGCCTTTACGCCACGGCGTGCGGCTTATACGAGATATGCATTAACGGGAAAAAGGCGGGGGACTTTGTGTTCGCGCCCGGCTCCACGGATTACCGCAAGCGCGTGCAATATCAGACATATGACGTCACGCCCCTTTTGCAAGAGGGTGAAAATATTGTCACCGCGCAACTGGCGGACGGCTGGTTCAGAGGCTCGAACGGCGCCAAGGGCAGAAGAAACACGTTCGGCACGCAGACAAAACTGCTGGCGCAGCTCGAACTTTATTCCGCGGAAGGCAAGATAACGCGCATTATCACGGACGAGAGTTGGGCGTGGTCGAACGACGGGCCCGTGCGCTTTGCCGACCTCAAAGACGGCGAAATGGTGGACGCGCGCCTGGCCCCTTCTTATGCGGGCAAAGTCAAACTTGCAAAATTCGAGGCGGAAATCACCGCGTCCGACAATGTGGCGGTGCGGGAGATGGAGCGCTTTGCGCCCGCAGAGCGCATCATTACGCCGAGCGGCAGGACGGTGCTCAAATTCCCGCAAAACCTTGCGGGGTATATCTCCTTCCGTGTGAAGGCGAGGGCGGGGCAGCGCGTGCACGTCACTTTGGGCGAGATGTTGGACGAGAACGGCGAACTTACGCTCAAAAATATCCAATGTATCCACAAGGGCAAAAAAACGCCCCTGCAAGAGATAGACTATATCTGCAAAGAGGGCGTGAACGAATATGCTCCCAAGTTTTTCTTCGGCGGTTTTCAATATGCGGAAGTGATGGCGGACATGCCCTTTGAGGACGACGACTTTGCCGCCGTTGCGGTTTACAGCGCGTTTGAGGAAACTTCCTCTTTCAAGTGTTCGCATCCGCTCATCAACAAGTTTTACGAGATAACCAAGTGGTCGCTGAAAAGCAATTCCATCGATATCCCCACCGACTGTCCCACGCGTGAGCGCATGGGTTGGACGGGGGACAGCGAAGTCTTTTTCAACACCGCTTCTTATATGACGGACTATGCGGCGTTTGCGCGCAAGCACGTGCGCGACATCTATGACAGGCAATGGAAGAGCGGCAGACTGCCGCAGATCGCGCCTTTTGCCAATGAAGACTGGTTCATGTGGGTGATGAACGGCTCGGTGGGCTGGGCGTGCGCGGGCGTTTATATCCCGCTTTACATGTATCGCAAATACGGCGACAGACGCATTCTCGAAGAAAATTATCAAGGCATGCTCCGCTATGCCGATTTCATGATAAGCCGCGCCGGTAAGTGGGGCGGACCTTACGCAAGACATGTGCGCATTTCGCGCAAAAACAAGAAGTATTTCGTCAACCGCGGGCAGTCTTACGGCGAGTGGGCGGAGCCGGAGGACGTGTGCGCTTTTCAATGGTATGACTTTGCTTCTCCCCACCATGAAGAATCCACCGCTTACACCTTTTTCACGCTCAAACGCGTGCTGGAAGTGGCGGATATCCTCGGCAAGCCGCGCGACGCCCGCTTGGAGCGCATTGAAGAATACAGCGAGGGCGCAAGGCGCGCATACCGCGAGTTGGTCACGCTGCCCAAGTTCAGCCTGGACACGGACAGGCAGGCAAAGCTGGTCAGACCGCTTTATATGCGCCTCTTGGATAAAGAGCAGAGCGAATATGCAAAAAAACGCCTGATCGAGGCGTTGGACAATTATGGCTGGCGGCTGGGAACGGGCTTTCTCTCCACGCCTTTCATTTTGGAAGTGCTGGCGGAGCTTGACGTGGAATATGCCTATCGTCTGCTGGAAAACGAGGAGCTCCCCGGCTGGCTCGCCATGCCCAAAAACGGCGCCACCACCATCTGGGAAGCGTGGGAAGGCAACACCGTCAAAGCAAAGGGGCTTGCCTCTCTCAATCATTATTCCAAAGGCGCGGTGTGCGAGTGGTTTTTCTCTTCCATGTGCGGCATAAACGTGGCGGGAGAGAATAAATTCGTCATCAAACCTCTGCCCGGCGGCAGCCTCGCTTTTGCCAAAGCGGAATACAAGAGCGTTTACGGCACGGTTTCCTGCGGCTGGGAAAAGAGGGACGGCGGCTATGTATACGAAGTGCGCGTGCCCGCGAACACCACCGCGCGGCTTATCCTGCCGGACGGCAGAGAGCAGAGCCTCAATGCGGGCGAATACAAATTTTGACAAAAGGCAGCGGCATGAGCCGTGAAGGGAGGAAAACATGAAGAAAAAGTTGCTTATCGCGGCGCTTGCCGCACTGTGCGTGATATGCTGCGCGGCGGCGTTTGCCGCCTGCGACGATCCCGAAGGCGCGGCAACCGTCACGGAAAACGATACTTTCAAAACGGAGAGCAGAGCCATTTGGGTGATCGTGGGAGAGGCGTATTTGTCGTTTGAAAAGATACCTCAGCCCGCCCAGCCCGTTGAGGGGGAACTTTACGGCAATGTGTTCAAAGTATACGCCACCGGGGACAGCAACCCTCCCACGCCCTGGCTCACGGGCACTTGGGATCTGGAAATAAGTGAAGAGGGAACGCTCGGCACGCTCACCATAACCGCGAATTGGCAGGACGGCGACAATATCACCAAACTTACGGACGCGCAGAGCGGCGTTGCCAAGACGTATGAGCCGAATGAAGAAGGCAAATACGAGATAAAAGTGGACTTCCCTTCCGCGGTGGGGCTTGCGTTCGAATTGGATCCCGGCGCAGACAAAGTGACGGCGGAGAGCGGCGGGGCGGACGCGCATTAAAAGAGATATGAGATATTTGGCAATAGACATAGGCGCCTCGTCCGGCAGACATATCGTGGGCGAGGCGGAGGACGGCAGGATAAAGCTGCGGGAAGTGTATCGCTTCTCAAACGGCGCGGGGGAGAGCGGCGGCGGACTTGTCTGGGGCGCGGAGCGGCTCTTCAAGGAAGTGCTGAACGGCTTGAAAGCGGCGGGGCAGGCGGGGCTTGCTCCGGATTTTGTCGGCATAGATACCTGGGCGGTGGACTATGCGCTTCTTCGCGGCGGAGAACTCTTGGGAGATATAGCCTGCTACCGCGATCTGCGCACGGTCCCCGTCACGGACAAGGTGCACGCGCTTATCCCCTTTGAAAAGCTCTATGAACGCACGGGCATACAATTCCAGCCGTTCAACACGATCTATCAGCTCATGTGCGACAAAGAAAGCGGCAAACTTGCCCGGGCGGACGGCTTTTTAATGCTGCCCGATCATCTGAATTTCCGCTTGACGGGCGTGGCGAAACAGGAGTATACAAACGCCACTTCCACGGGCATGGTGAACGCGCGCACTCACGACTGGGACGAGGAGATAATATCCGCTCTGGGCTATGACAGGCGCTTATTCAAGCCGCTTGCGCAGCCGGGAGAAAGCGTGGGAAGGTTTACGGCGCAGGTGCGGGATTTTGTCGGCTACGACGCGGAAGTGGTGCTTCCCGCCACGCATGACACGGCGTCCGCGGTGCTGGCGGCGCCGATAAAATTCGGTTCGGCGTATATCTCCTCGGGCACGTGGTCGCTTTTGGGCGCGGAACAGGAGCGTGCGCACACAGATAAGGGCAGCATGGCTGCCAATTATTCCAATGAAGGCAGCATAAACTTCACCTTCCGTTATCAAAAAAACATTACGGGGCTGTGGATGCTGCAAAGCGTGAGAAAGGAGGCGGGAGAGCCGACTTTTGCGCAGATGGAAAGGTGGGCGCGCGGCGCCAAGGGCACGGTCATCGACGTGAACGACAAGCGGTTTTTATCCCCGGAAAACATGTGCAGGGAGATCTGCTCGGCGGCGGGGAAGGTCATGCATATGCCCGAACTTCTGCGCACGGTCTATGATAGTCTTGCGGCGTGTTACGCCGCGGCGATCAAGGAACTGGAAACGGGCACGGGGCAGACTTTTGAGAGCATACACATCATCGGCGGCGGGAGCAGGGACAGGCTGCTCAACGAACTGACCGCGCGCGCCACCGGTAAAAAAGTGACGGCGGGTCCCGTTGAAGCCACGGCAACGGGCAATATCATCATGCAGATGATCGCAAGCGGGGAGATAACGGATATCCGAGCCGCGCGCGAGATGATAAAGAGATCTTTCGACATAAAGGAGATAAGCATATGACGGCATACGATTTGGCAAAAGAGAAATTTGCAAAAGAAGGGATAGATGCGGAGCGCGCTATGGAAAGGCTGGCGCAGGTGCCCGTATCGGTGCACTGCTGGCAGGGCGACGACGTGATCGGTTTTGACGGCGGCGGCGATCTTTCGGGCGGCATTCAGACCACGGGCAATTACCCGGGCAGGGCGAGAAACTTTGAAGAGCTGAAAAAGGACATCGCAAAGGCTTTTTCCCTGATGCCCGGCAAGCTCAGGCTGAATTTGCACGCGAGTTACGCGATCCTGAACGGGGAAAAAGTTGACAGAAATGCTTATCGTCCCGAACATTTTGCGCCGTGGGTGGATTTTGCCAAACGGCTGGGGTTGGACGGCATTGATTTTAATCCCACCATGTTTTCGCACCCCATGGCGGCAAGCGGCTTGACCCTGTCTTCTTCCGATGAAAAGGTGAGGACGTTTTGGGTGGAGCATTGCATGGCATGCCTGAAAATCGCGGAGTATTTTGCGGACGAATTCAAAACGCGCTGCCTTGTGAACATCTGGATCCCCGACGGGCTTAAAGACGTGCCCGCAGACAGGTTCACGCCGCGTTTGAGATTGAAGGACAGTCTTGACAAAATACTTGCGTGCGGCTATGATAAAAGCAAAGTGGACGTGGCGGTGGAGAGCAAGGTGTTCGGCATAGGCGTGGAAAGTTACACGGTCGGCTCCAATGAATTTTATCAAAATTACGCGGCAAAAAACGATATATGCTGCCTGCTTGACAACGGACATTATCATCCGCTCGAATACGTTTCGGACAAGATACCCGCGCTTTTGGCGTTTTACGACAAAGTGGCGCTGCACGTCACGCGCGGCGTGAGATGGGATTCCGACCACGTGGTGCTCTGCAACGACGAGATAAAAGACATCGCCGCGGAGATAGTGCGCTGCCGCGCCTTGGACAAGGTGAGGATCGGGCTTGACTACTTCGACGCGAGCATAAACAGGCTGTCCGCTTGGGTCACCGGTCAGCGCAGCGTGCAAAAGGCGCTGCTGCAAGCGCTGCTCACGCCGCATGAAAAACTGGCAAAGTTGCAGGACGAGGGCAACTTCACCCTGCTGATGGCAGAGCAGGAGCGGATAAAAGATCTGCCTTTTTCCGCCGTGTGGGAAGAGTATCTGAAAAGGCAGGGCAAAGAAGCGGAATATTATCCGCAAATACGCAAATACGAGATAGAGGAGCTTGGCAAGAGATGAAGGATATTTTGAAGGCAAAGTTCATGCGGGAGATGTGTGCGACCGCGTCAAACATGTATCGTTTGGGCTGGGACGAACGCAACGGCGGCAATATCAGTTATATGCTCGAAGAGCGCGAAGTCGCGGAGTATTTGGACACGGAAAAAGCGCTGCGCGAGATCCCCGTTATGGGCGTGAACAGCGTGGAAGCGGACCTCTCGCCCCTGGAAGGAAGGATATTCCTGGTCACGGGCACGGGCAAATATTTCAAAAACGTGGAAAAAGATCCCGCCGTCAATCTGGGCATAGTAAAAATAGGCAAGGGCGGAAAAAGCGTGCGGCTGCTTTGGGGCTTTGAAGACGGCGGCAGACCTACCAGCGAATTTCCCGCCCACATGATGAGCCATATCGCCCGCCTGAAAGTCGACCCGGAGAACCGCGTGATCATGCACTCCCACCCCACGTATACGCTGGCGATGAACTTTGTGCACGAGTTGGACGAAAAATCGTTCACGCACACGCTCTGGGAGATGTGCACGGAGTGTATAGTCGTCTTTCCCGAAGGAGTGGGCGTGCTGCCGTGGATGCTGTGCGGCACAAGCGAGATAGGCGCCGCCACCGCAAGGAAGATGGAGGAATTCCGCCTGGTCGTCTGGGCGATGCACGGCATATACGGCGCCGGCAAGACGCTTGACGAAACTTTCGGGCTGATAGAAACGGTGGAAAAAGCGGCGCAGATATACATGCTTACCGCCCATCTGCCGCGCAAAAACACGATAAAGGACGAGGACATGCTCAAACTTTTGCAGCTTTTCGGCGTGAAAAATTATCGCAAAGACTTTTTGGATCTGAAATAATAAGGAGGATATATCATGGCAAACAGAATAGTGTTGAACGAAACAAGTTATCACGGCGCGGGCGCCATCAGGGAAATACCCGGCGAGATAAAAAGGCGCGCTCTGAAAAAGGCGTTCGTGTGTTCCGATCCCGACCTTGTCAAATTCAAGGTCACGGACAAGGTGCTGGACGTGCTCAAAGAGGCGGGGATACCTTACGAGCTGTTCAGCCGGATCAAGCCCAATCCCACCATAGAAAACGTGCTCACGGGCGTCAAGGCGTTCAAAGACAGCGGCGCGGATCATCTCATCGCCATCGGCGGAGGCTCGTCCATGGATACCGCCAAGGCGGTGGGCATAATAATCGCCAATCCCGAATACGCCGACGTGCGCAGTCTGGAAGGCACCGCTCCCACCAAACATCCTTCCGTTCCCATCATCGCCGTGCCCACCACCGCGGGAACGGCTGCGGAAGTCACGATAAATTACGTGATAACGGACACGGAGAGAAAGCGCAAGTTCGTCTGCGTCGACCCCCACGATATCCCCGTTGTGGCGGTGATAGATCCCGAGATGATGTCCACCATGCCCAAAGGTCTGACCGCCGCCACGGGAATGGACGCGCTCACTCACGCGATAGAAGGCTATATCACCAAGGGCGCATGGGAGCTTACCGATATGTTCCACCTGAAAGCGATAGAGATAATATCCCGTTCATTGCGCTCCGCCGTCAAAAACGAGACGCAGGGCAGAGAGGGAATGGCGCTCGGTCAATATATCGCCGGCATGGGCTTTTCCAACGTGGGCTTGGGCATCGTGCATTCGATGGCGCACGCCCTAGGAGCGCTTTATGATACGCCACACGGCGTTGCCAACGCCATTTTGCTCCCCACCGTCATGCGTTACAATGCCAACGCCACGGGCGATAAATACCGCGACATCGCCAAAGCTATGGGCGTTTCGGGGACGGAAGAGATGAGCGTGGAACAAGCCCGCGCCGCCGCCTGCGACGCCGTGGCAAAGCTCTCCGCCGACGTTGGTATCCCCAAAGACTTGAAGGGTATTGCCAAAGAAGAGGACCTCGACTTTTTGGCGCAGTCCGCCATGGACGACGCCTGCCGCCCCGGCAACCCCAAAGACCCCACCAAAGAAGACATCATCGCCCTTTACAGATCGCTTCTGTAAAGAGCCGGACAAACTTACCTCGCGCCTCAAATCGCTTTGCAGCGCTTTGAGGCGCTTTTTTGTTTTTTAAGGTGCAAATTTATTGCGAGTGCGGTTCGGCGCAGAAAAAATGAAAGAATTTTCAAATACCCCCTTTTCTTGTCATATTAAATATGATAGAATAAAAACATAAATGCAAAAAAACAATGAAATAAGGATAAGGAGGGAATTTTACCTTGGTTTGATGGGTGTGCGGGCAAAAAAAATCCGCCTTGCGGCGGGCTTCGAAAGAAGCTTATAGTTTACCATTTATTTTAACTTCACGATGTGGTTTCAAATGGCTACGTCAAAATGATAACATGATAAAGGAGAAAAGTCAATACTTATGAAAAAGAAAATCGAAAATTATGCGATCGCCGTTGATATGGGCACAAATTCCGTGGGTTGGGCGGCAATAGACGAGGACTACAACTTGCTGAAAATAAACGGGCGCGACGCCTGGGGCGTGGTGCTGTTCGAAAATGCGAAAACGGCGCAGGAACGCCGCGGTTTCCGCTGCATGCGCCGCAGGATAGAGCGCCGCAGAGAAAGGATCAGACTGCTACAAGAGCTGTTTGCTCCCGCCATGGCGGAGCTTGACCAAGGCTTTTTCATCAGGCTGAAAGAAAGCTCTTATCACAGGGGAGAAGGGCAGTATATGCGCGCAAACAGATATAACCTGTTTGAGGACAAGGAGTATACGGACGCGCACTATCTGCACGAATATCCCACCATATATCATTTGCGCAAGCGCCTGGTGGAGGACGCCTCCGAGGCGGATCTCAGGCTTGTCTATCTTGCGTTGCACCATATAATTAAATACCGCGGGCACTTTTTGAACGAAGGCGGAGCAAGTTCCTCCGGCGGCAGTCCCGAAGCCGCGGCGGAAGAGCTGTTTGCGCTTTTGGCGTCCGATGAAGACGGCGAGGAGAGCGGGAGCGATCTGCGTTATGTAGGCAAAACGCAGGAGTTTGTAGCCGCGCTGAAAAACAATAAAGAAAGCCGGAGCAAGAGGAGTGAAAGCGCCTGCGCGGCGCTGGGGCAGGCGGATAACAAAAAATGCGTTGCCGCCGTTGCCAAAGCGGCGGTAGGCTTGAAGTTCGATCTTTCCGACCTTTTGGGCAGGACGGAAGAGAGCGAGCACATAAAAGACGAAAACGGCAAAGCCGTGTCGTTGAGTTTTGCCGACGGCGACTTTGAAGGAAAAAGGGAAGCATGGCTGGACATGTGCGGAGATGACGCGCCCGTATTCGAAGCGGCGGAAAAACTTTATTCCGCCTTGGCGCTGGACAGAGTGCTGCGCGGCAGAAAACTGCTTTGCCAAGCCATGACGGAAAAATTCGACAAGCACGGGCGCGATCTGCGCGTTTTGCGCAAGCTGATACGCGGGATAGGCGACACGGACATTTACAACGGTTTTTTCCGCAGGAGCAAGGGCGCGAGTTACACGGGTTATGTGGGCGACAAGAGGTTCGGTTTTTACGGCGCCGCGGATAGGTGCATCAAGACGAGCCGTGAAGATCTTTACAAGCGCGTCAAAGAGCTTTTGACAAAATACGTGCCGGACGGAGAAGACAAGCAATATGTTTTGGATGAGATGGAGCGGGAGGACTTTTTGCCGCTGATAACGTCCAAAGACAACTCCTATATCCCTTATCAGCTCAACTTGAAAGAGCTGGACGCGATATTGGAAAATCAGGGAAAATTCCACCCCTGCCTGGCAAAAAACGCGGATAAAATACGCGCGCTGCTCACTTTCCGCCGCCCGTATTACGTGGGTACGCTCAAAGGAAAATACTCTTGGACGGACGGCATCGATTTGCCGCAGCAGCCATTAAGGCCGTGGAATTTCCGCGAAGTCATGGGCGAGGAGCGTTTGGACAAGTTGGCGGAAAACTTCATTGTCCGCATGACCAACGATTGCATTTTGATAGAAGGAGAAAACGCGCTGCCCCTCAATTCCATGCTCTATCAGAAATATATGACGCTCAATGAGATCAACAAGATAAAGGTAGGCGAAAAACCCATCTCCGTGGAACAGAAACAGGCGATATACGCGCTGTGTTTGCAGCGCAAGAGCGTGAAAAAGACGGATATCGCCAATTTGATGATAAAAAAATTCGGCATGCAGACGTCCGCGGAAAAGGTGGGCGGCATTTCCGACGAGAAAAAGCTGACGGCGAACATGTCCACCTATATCGACTTTGTCAAGATGTTCGGGGAGGAGTTTGTTGAAAAGAATTTTGACGCGTGCGAAGAGGTCGTGCGCGTGCTCACCGTGTTCAACGATGTCGACATACGCAAAAAACGCATAAAAGCGCTTAAAGTTTTTGCGGATCATGAAGAAAAACTTGCCAAAAAGAATTATTCCGGCTGGGGTAAATATTCGCGCAAGGCGTTGTTTGGCACGCTGGGCAAGGGCGGCAAGTGCATTTTGGACCTCATGTTTGAAACCAATCTGCATATCAATGAGATCTTGTGGAGCGAGGAATACGGCTTCAAAGAAAAATTCGCGCGCGAGGAAGAGGAAATAGAGAGGTTTTCTTATGAAAAACACGTCAAAGATCTGCGCTTGTCGCCCGTGGTGCGGCGCAGCGTGTGGAACGCGCTTTGCCTGTTTGAAGAAATAGTCAAAGCGGCAGGCGGTCCGCCCGCGCACATTTATCTGGAAAACACCGCGGAAGTGGGCGATAAAAAGCGCACCAAGAGCAGATACGACAGGGTAAGCGAGCTTTATCGCCAAATAAAGAGCGGCGAATATGCAAGCGATTTGAAGGAGTGCAAAGCCGTTTTGGGCAGTCATAAAGACAATAAGAGCGCTTTGGACAGCGACAAGCTCTATCTTTGGCTCACGCAGTTGGGCAGGTGCATGTATAGCGGAGAGAGGATAGATATAACGGATCTGGGCAATTGCGAGATCGATCACATCGTGCCGCGCAGCGCAAAGGCTATTGCAGACGACAGCATGGAAAACAAGGCGCTCGTGCTCAAAAAGAAAAATCAGGCAAAGGGCGCCGCCTTGGGCATGTCGCCCGTGGTGATCCGGGAAATGAGGGATTTTTGGGAATTTTTGTATAAGAACAAATTGATCGGATCGAAGAAGTTCGGCGCCTTGCAAAAAACCGATTATACTCCGGCGGAATTGAGCGGTTTTGCGAACAGGCAGCTCAACGATACGGGCTATATCGTGAAGACGGTGACAAATTTGTTGAAGCGCCGTTTCCCGCAGGC
Organism: uncultured Christensenellaceae bacterium; assembly: GCA_944380295.1. GTDB lineage: Bacteria > Bacillota > Clostridia > Christensenellales > UBA3700 > Alloclostridium. Next base: position 4,804 of record CALWHE010000010.1, on the reverse strand, counting down.
GCATGTGCGCGGCGTAAAACCCAAATTGGGCAACATCATGCGCGCAAAATATGCCGAACAAGGCTATGCAGGTTTTTATAAGATAAGAAATCTGAACAGCTTCCACCACGCCAAAGACGCGTATCTCGCCGCCGTTTTGGGGCAGTTCACTTCCGTTGCCTGCCCGTATTGGGGTCAGGCGGAAGAGAGCAGATATCTCAAAGGCGAGATAGAAAAGCTCTATCAAAAAGAGAGAACGATGAGTGAAGAAGAGCTTTCCGCCAAACATAAGGCGCTGGTCAAGAGGCGCTTCGGCTTTATCATAGACCTGATGGAAGAGTTTGACAACTCTCTTTTGGCGGCAGACGAGGAAACGGGCGAAGTTTTATGGTCGGAAGAGCGACTGGACAACATTTTGCACACCATTGCGCGCAACACTTGCCATGTCGTTATGAAAAAGAAATATATGGCGGAAAGCGCTTTTTACGATCAGACCATATACAGCCCCAAGAGCGGCAAAAAAGGATTGATACCGCTCAAAAGTGCGGGCGGCGCGGCTCTGCCCACACAATTATTCGGCGGCTATTCGTCTGAAAAGCCCGCATATTTTGCGGTGATAAGATATAAGAAAAAGGGCAAAACGGTTTACGCTTTCGACAGCGTGCCCGTGCGCGTGCTTATCAAAGGAGCGGACGCCGTGGCGGAATATATCCGGCGAGAATACGGAGAAGACGCCGAGATGGTGCGCAGGATATCAAAATTCCAATTGATCGATTACAACGGGCATTTGTGTTATATATCGGGATTGAAAGATCTGCAAAACGCCGTGGAGATCTATGTCAAGCCGGAATTTGAAAAATTGCTTTATTATGCGGAAAAAGGCGATTTGACAAAGTTTATCGACAAAGTTCCCGATCATCAAGAGCTTACCGAAAAATTTGTTAAGCATTATTGTTATCTGGTCAAGGAAAAAATGCCGTTGCTGGGAAATGTTGCAGAAGATCTGACTGCCAAGGCGGCGGACGGAATATTGGCAACGCTTACGCCGGAAGAGGAAGTCAAATTATTGCAGCAAATGATGATAATAACGCATTCGGGTGCGGGTAGAGGAAGATTGAGCGAAAAATTGGGCGGAAAAGAGTATGGCAGATTGCAAAAAAGTATTGATCTTGACCAAGTGGAATGGATAGATAAATCCATCACCGGACTGTTCGTCCGCACGCAAAAGGGAGTTTGAGATGGGCTGGCGCGGCGTGGTGGTGGAATCGCCGTGTAAAATAAGTGCGGGAGGAAACTATCTGATAATCCGCGGCGACGAGGTGAAAAAGATACACCTCTCCGAGATATATTATTTGATGATAGCTTCCCCCGCCGTGAGTTTGACCGGCGTGGCGCTTTGCGAGCTCAATCGCAACAAGATAAAGGTGGTTTTTTGTGACGAACGCCACACTCCTTACGGCGAGTTGGCGCCCTATTACGGCAGTCATAATTGCGCCAAAAAGGTGCGGCAACAAGCGGAATGGAAAAAGGACGTCATGCAGGCGGTCAACACCGCCGTGATTGCCAAAAAGATAGAAAATCAGGCGCGCTTGCTCAAAAAGTGCGGCTTTGAAGAGCGCGCGGCAATGCTGGACGGCTATCTGGCGGAGTTGGAGCTTGACGACGTCACCAACCGTGAGGGGCTGGCGGCAAAGGTGTATTTCAATTCCCTCTTCGGCATGGGCTTTGTGCGCGACGAAAACAACAACGTCAACGCCGCGCTCAATTACGGTTACGCCGTGCTCTTGTCGTGCGTGAACAGGGAAGTGGTGGTCAACGGCTGCATAACGCAGCTGGGGATCAACCATTGCAACGAGTTCAACGAATTCAACCTCTCCTGCGATCTGATGGAGCCGTTCCGCGTGGTGGTGGACGAATATGTTTACCACAACCGGCAGCGGCAGTTGGATAAGGATTACAAGCATGAGCTTACCGCGCTGCTCAACAAGCGCGTGCGGGCGGGCTGCGAGTGTGATTTTCATGACGCCGTGGGCGCGGTGGTCAAAAGCGTGCTGGACGCGCTCAATTGCGGCAGCACCGCCAAGATGAAGTTATTCGATTTTGTATGATGAGCGGGTATAGGTATATGCGGACATTGGTATTTTTCGATCTTCCCACGCTCACGGCGGCAGAGCGTAAGGCGGCGGCGGGTTTCAGGAAGGCGTTGGTCAAAGACGGCTTTTTGATGCTGCAAGAATCCGTTTATTGCAAACTTTCGCTCAACGCCACGGCGGCGGAATATGTGAAAGAAAGGGTAAAAAAGTATCTGCCGCCGTCGGGCAGCGTGATACTTATGTTGATAACGGAAAAGCAATTTTCCAATATGGATCTTTGTTTGGGAAAAAGGCAAAGCGCGATAGTAGACACAGACAGCAAGTTGGTGATATTATGATATTGAGGTTGTATAATTGCGAATTTGCGCAGATAGATCTGACGCAAAACGCCGCGCTTTTGGAGATAGAACCGCAAAAGATATTTTGCAACATGCTGGAAGATCTGTGCGCTTTCCCCGAAGCCCCGGCAGAGTTGAGCGTTTATCAAGGCGACAAGCGCGTCAAACAAACGGAGATATGCGTGATAAGCGACGCGTGGAACTTTGAGATAAACTCCCGTCCGCTGCTAACCAAAATTTATAAGCATATAGAAGCCGCCGTCTATTCCGACATAGACGAGCGCATGAAATTTGACAACTTAATATGTGCAGCAAAAAAATGCGTATTGCAAGCGCTGGAAAACGTGAATGTGGACTTTGACATTTGCGAAAGCGCAGACGTTAAAGACATTCTGTCCGCGCTCAAAGTGCAGCCTCTCTTTGCGGAGGGAAATGTTTGTCAACGGTTGGAAAACTTTTTCGATCTTTGCCGTGAACTCAAATTGTATCAGCTGGTCGTGCTCGTGCAGGCGCGCGCTTTTTTGAGTGAAGAAGAGCGAGCCGCGCTTAGCCGCCGGGCTTTGGCAAACGGATTGGGACTTATCATGTTGGAAAATTCCATATCCTGCGGGCAAACGGAATACGAAAAAAAGATAATGGTTGACAAAGATTATTGCGATACGTTAAAATAACATTGCCATAGTAAGAAACAGCGACCTCACAAGTCGTCATCGACCTATACTCATGAATTTGAGGTTTTAGAACGATGTGGTTTCATATGGCACTAAAATTATTATCAATCAGATCTTATTCAAGACACTGTTTTAGAACGATGTGGTTTCATATGGCACTAAAATAAGAAAAAGTTGAATTAGACCCGATATTTGGTTTTAGAACGATGTGGTTTCATATGGCACTAAAATTGTATGAAATTAAGATTACAAACGGAGAGTGTTTTAGAACGATGTGGTTTCATATGGCACTAAAATTACACGCCGTTAGTGCAAGCAGATTTTCGAGTTTTAGAACGATGTGGTTTCATATGGCACTAAAATAAATGTTGATTTTAAGGTGTTTGAAAATGTGTTTTAGAACGATGTGGTTTCATATGGCACTAAAATTCTGACGACCGCCGAAGTCAAGCCGAAATCGTTTTAGAACGATGTGGTTTCATATGGCACTAAAATATTATTTGGATTGATCTTGTGTATAACTTCGTTTTAGAACGATGTGGTTTCATATGGCACTAAAATACGCTACCAAAAAAGATATAGAGCTTTTGCGTTTTAGAACGATGTGGTTTCATATGGCACTAAAATCCGCAACTATGCCCGCCGCAATCGCGCCGAGTTTTAGAACGATGTGGTTTCATATGGCACTAAAATTATGTCAGTGTTTGTATCAACCTTTTCGATGTTTTAGAACGATGTGGTTTCATATGGCACTAAAATAACTCCAAGATAAAAGTCTTTTCATACTCCGTTTTAGAACGATGTGGTTTCATATGGCACTAAAATATGGTTCCGTGATCAGAATCTTCAATATCCGTTTTAGAACGATGTGGTTTCATATGGCACTAAAATCTACAATATGGCATGGGATACCCTGATCGTGTTTTAGAACGATGTGGTTTCATATGGCACTAAAATTCAATTCATCTTCTTCGCCGAAATGGTATCGTTTTAGAACGATGTGGTTTCATATGGCACTAAAATACAGCAATCCCGATATTGCCATTGGCGACGGTTTTAGAACGATGTGGTTTCATATGGCACTAAAATTGAAGAAAAACCGGAAGCAACACCAACGGAGTTTTAGAACGATGTGGTTTCATATGGCACTAAAATATATTCATCAATATAGCTTCTGAGTGTTTCGTTTTAGAACGATGTGGTTTCATATGGCACTAAAATTGACAGCCGTTCTATGATTCCGGAGTATCTGTTTTAGAACGATGTGGTTTCATATGGCACTAAAATTGGACAAGCAACTTTGTGCGTAAACTGTCAGTTTTAGAACGATGTGGTTTCATATGGCACTAAAATTGAACAGCAAGAGAGGCAGAAACAGCAATCGTTTTAGAACGATGTGGTTTCATATGGCACTAAAATTTTTCCGGAAGATTTTGAATTGTATCTTATGTTTTAGAACGATGTGGTTTCATATGGCACTAAAATCAGGTGATACGCATAGCGTTGATATGGCAAGTTTTAGAACGATGTGGTTTCATATGGCACTAAAATTTATGATAAGTCTCTTGACGTGTGGCATCTGTTTTAGAACGATGTGGTTTCATATGGCACTAAAATATAGAACACGTCAAACTTGCGGTTGCCTTTGTTTTAGAACGATGTGGTTTCATATGGCACTAAAATTTGTGAGCGCGTTTTGTGGCAATATCAACAGTTTTAGAAC
>CALWHE010000009.1 GCA_944380295.1 uncultured Christensenellaceae bacterium | reverse complement strand
GGGTGCGCGGCGGTTGTAGGCTTAGGAGCTTTGCCTTGCCGCCGTGTTGCGGTGCAACGGTCAAGGCAAAAGCAATTCCCGCAAAGATTTGCTGCAATAAAGTGCCTTTATTGCGTGAATTGCCGCATCCCGTGTTTTTTGCGGGGCAAAAAACACCGGGGATGTTTGTGTTCTTAGGGCGCGCGGCGGTTGTAGGCTTAGGAGCTTTGCCTTGCCGCCGTGTTGCGGTGCAACGGTCAAGGCAAAAGCAATTCCCGCAAAGATTTGCTGCAATAAAGTGCCTTTATTGCGTGAATTGCCGCATCCCGTGTTTTTTGCGGGGCAAAAAACACCGGGGATGCTTGTGTTCTTAGGGCGCGCGGCGGTTGTAGGCTTAGGAGCTTTGCCTTGCCGCCGTGTTGCGGTGCAACGGTCAAGGCAAAAGCAATTCCCGCAAAGATTTGCTGCAATAAAGTGCCTTTATTGCGTGAATTGCCGCATCCCGTGTTTTTTGCGGGGCAAAAAACACCGGGGATGCTTGTGTTCTTAGGGCGCGCGGCGGTTGTAGGCTTAGGAGCTTTGCCTTGCCGCCGTGTTGCGGTGCAACGGTCAAGGCAAAAGCAATTCCCGCAAAGATTTGCTGCAATAAAGTGCCTTTATTGCGTGAATTGCCGCATCCCGTGTTTTTTGCGGGGCAAAAAACACCGGGGATGCTTGTGTTCTTAGGGCGCGCCATACAAAAAGCGCAGGAGGATAAAACCTCTTGCGCTTTTTGTATGGCGCACCCTAAGGAGCTCGAATCCCTAACCTTTGGTTCCGTAGACCAACGCTCTATCCAATTGAGCTAAGGGTGCAAAGTCTTTATCGGAATACTATTATAGAATTATTCGGCGGAGATGTCAAACAATTTGCGGGGTGTTTTTTGCGTTGGGGCGCTTTTGCGGGAAAACGCGGGGCAAAAGGGCGGGAAAGCGCGCTCCGCCCGCAAAGAAGACCGGTTGCGAGCAGGCTCATTTTTGTCCGGCAAACGCGGCGTTGAAGTCGCGTAGGATGCGCAGGAGCCGTTCGTCCAGATAGCTTTCCGCCCGGGTCTTCATCTCTTCCGGCACGCCGAAAAAGCCTTCCGCAACGCTGCAAGCGATGGCGGCAAGCGTGTCGCTGTCGCCGCCCACGGACACGGCGGTGCGCACGGCGTCTTCAAAGTCCCGCGCCTCAAAAAAGGCTTCCAGCGCCTGTGGCACGGTGTTTTGGCAGGTTTCGTTAAAGCGGTATGAGGGGCGGATCTCGTCTATGGTGAAATCAAGGGGATAATATTCTTCCGCCGTCTTGCGCAGGGCGGCTTTGTCCGCGCCGTGCAGGGCGTCGAAGAGGAGCAGGGCGGTGACTTCCGCACCCTTTATGCCTTCCGGATGGTCGTGGGTCACGCAGGTGACGGCGCGCGCCAGTTCCTTGACCTGCCTGCGGTCGCGGGCGGCGTATGCCACGGGGCTGACGCGCATCGCCGCGCCGTTGCCGAAGCTGCGGTAGGCGGGCATATCGTCGGAAAACATCCACACGTTGAACCTGCCGCCGTAGCCGCAGCCCGGGTAATGTCTGCCCACGCTCCGCATGGTGCGGGCGCACACTTCGCCCAGGCGGGAAAAGTTTTGGCGGCAGTCGAGCAGCGCCTGCGCCACGGCAAGCGTCATCACCGTGTCGTCGGTGAAAAAGCAGCGTTTGTCAAAGATCCCAAAGTCTTTTTTGCGATAATTGTCAAACTCGAAGCGCGAGCCTGCAATATCGCCGATGATGGCTCCGTGCAGCATGATGTCCTCCTTTTCCATTATAAGCGCGGGCGGCGCGCGAGTCAAGGGGGGTATTGACAAAAAAGCGCGGCGGACTTATAATAAAAGCGAAAAAAGCCAAGGAGGTAATTTATGGACAAGTATGACGCGGTGGTCATCGGCGCCGGCAACGGCGGCATGGTGGCTGCCATCAGGCTTTTGCAGGGCGGCGCCAAAGTGCTGCTGGTGGAAAAGCACAATCTGCCGGGTGGCTTTGCCACCAGTTTCCGCAGGGGCAGGTTTGAGTTTGAAGCGTCTTTGCATGAGCTGAACGACTTCGGACCGAAGGAAAACGGCGGCGACGTGCGGGCGCTGTTCGACGAGCTGGGCGTGACGGACAAGATAGAGTGGACGCCTATTCCGGACGCCTATCGGCTCATCTGCAAGAGCGAAGGCTTGGACGCGCTCATGCCATTCGGCAAGCAGGCGTATATCAACGCCATGGAAAAGCAGGTGCCCGGTTCGCGCAAGGCGACGGAGGCATTTTTCGAGCTTGCCGAACAGACGCGCGCGGCGCAGGCTTACACCTCTTCCAAAAACGGCGTGGTAGACTCCTCGTATATGGTCAAAAACCACGGCAATTACGTGCGCACGGGTTCTTATTCGGTCAACGAGGTGTTGGACTCCATCAAAATGCCGGACAAGGCAAAGCGCATACTCAACGCCTATTGGTGCTATTTGGGCGCGCATTGCGACGACCTCAGTTTTTCTCATTACGCCTCAATGGTGGTGCGTTACATCACGCGCGGGGCAATGATGCCCAAGGGGCGCTCGCATGAGATCTCCTTGGCGCTGTGTGAACGTATCCGCGAGCTGGGAGGAGAGATCTGGTTCAACACGGAGGCGGAAAAAATACTCACCGGCGCCGACGGCGGCGTGGAAGGAGTGACGCTCAAAGGCGGCAGGCAGATAAAAACAAGGCACGTTATTGCCAACTGCTCACCGCATGTGGTCTACGGCAGGATGATGGACAAGGTGCCCGAAAGGGCGGTGCGCGCCGCCAACGCGCGCAAGTTTGCCGGCAGAGGCTTTTGCATGTTTTTGGGACTGAACAAGTCCGCGGACGAACTGGGCATAGAAAACCACAATTATTTCCTTTACGACACCATGGACAGCGTGCGGCAATACGAGTTGATGAAGAGCATAGACACAAACCGCGTGCAAGCCACCGTTTGCCTGAACAGGGCTTATCCGCAATGCTCGCCGGCGGGCACGGCGATGATGTATTTCACCACGCTTTATATGTCGGATGCCTGGGGCGAGGTGACGGCGCGCGATTACGCCAAGACCAAAGAAAAAGTGGCTAATATCATGATAGACCGCTTTGAAAGCGACACGGGCAGCAGGATACGCGAGAGCATAGAAGAGATAGCCGTGGCAACGCCCTTGACTTACGCGCGTTATTGCGGACATCCCGAAGGCGGCATTTACGGCTATGAATCGCAGTATTGGGACGGACTTAACCCGCGTTTGCAGATGATGGAGCACGATCACATCACGCGCGGGCTGCGCTTTGCCGGCGGCTATTCCATGCGCCTTTCCGGTTATTCCAGCGCATATTTTTCCGGCGACATCACCGGCAGACAGACGGTGGGCGACATCAAAAAGGAGGGCTGATCATGAAATTCAAAAGGCAGATATTCGGTTTTATGGACTTGCTCCGTTTCAAAAAGATGGTGCCGCTGCGGGCGAAAAAACTGGCGGAGGCGCCGGCAACGCCCCTGCCGACTTCTTATCGCGTGGATCGGACGGTGAAGATCCTGCACCCCGGCATGCAGCAGGCGGAACTGACGGAGATCAGGCAGGAAACGCCCGACATGAAGACGTTCACCTTCCGTTTGAGCGGCAAGATGATGTTCCGCGCGGGAGAATACGTTACCGTGGGGCACAAGATAGGCGATTCCCTGGCATCGCGCCCGTATGCGATCGCCTCTTCGCCGCTGACCGCATTGGAAAAGGGCGAGATATCCGTGGGCATAAAAAAGGCGGGCTTTTTCAGCGGTTGGATGTTCGACAATGCCAAGACGGGCGACAAGTTTTTTATCGGCGATCCCTCCGGCTTTTTCCATTATGACGGTGTGCGCGACAGGGCAGTGGTGGCGGGTATCGCCGGCGGCAGCGGCGTAACGCCTTTTTTGAGCATGGCGCGCGCGATAGCCGAAGGCAGCGAAGATTTTTCGCTGGTGCTCTTTTACGGCGCGCGCACGGAAAAAGACCTGGCTTACAAGGAGGAACTGGACAAGCTGTGCTCGGACAAATTCAAAGTGGTCTATGTGCTGAGCGACGAGAAGAACGAAAAATACGAAAGCGGCTTTGTCACGGCGGAGCTGGTGGAAAAATACGCGGGAAAAGATGTTTCCGTGTTCATGTGCGGACCGCAGGCGATGTTCGACTTTGCGGACAAGGAGATGGCAAAGTTGGATCTAGGCGGCAAATACGTGCGCAAAGAATCCAATTGCGTCGCCGCGCGCGACGTGGCGCCGACGCAATACAAACTGCGCGTGCATATCCGTGACGAAGTGTTTGAAGTGAACGCAGACGCGCGCGAAACGCTGCTCACGGCGATGGAGCGCGCCGGGCTTAACGTGCCGGCAAAGTGCCGCGCGGGCGGCTGCGGCTATTGTCACAGCCGGCTGATAAGCGGAAAATATACCATAGCGGGCGCGGACAAGCGCCGTGTGGCGGACGCAAAATTCGGGTTTATCCACCCGTGCTGCACTTATCCCGATTCCGATGTAGAACTGGAAGTGCCGGCGGGAGAGATCCCGCAATAATGCGGCAAAGGGGCGGAGCCGTTTGGCTCCGCCCCCGGGCGGCGGGTCATGACCGAACTTTTCCCGCCGAAAAGTTTTTCCGCGCAACAGGGAAAATTCCTTTTTATCGATCGTCGCGTAAACAGACGTTATCTTTAATTGCATGAGCCTTGACCGTGTCTTGAACAATAGACCTTTTCCGTAACGGTAACGGCTTTTATACTGCATTAAAAGAGTTTTGCGGCAAAGTCGCGCTGCGCGGCGGAGCGGAGCGCGGGAAACGCAAAGCACGCGGGCGCAAAGGGCGGAGCAAGAGCGGGCAAGAAAAAATTCGCGGGCGCACGAGTTGCGGGAAAAGGGAGTTATAGAAGAAAAACTTCTAAGAAGAGATAAAAAAATAACAATGCTTTCGCATTGCCTCATAATTTCCCTTACCACATTTTGAATACCATGCCGTATTTTGCCACGTATTCCCTGAAAGCTTTCCAGATCTTGCTCATAGTAAGGACCTCCGAAATATATTTTTCGGTAGGCGACGCCGCCGTTGTTTCGGCTTTTTCCACTTGCCGTGCGGATCTTGCTCCGTCCGCGCCCTTTGGCACCGCTTCCGCGAAAGTGTGAATGTGCGTATGCGCCGCAGCGCTTTTTTATTTCGCCTATATTATATGCGGACGCGCCCCGGCGGTCAAGGATTTTTCACCGCTTTTTTGTAAGTAAAATGTAAAAAATGTTGCGCATGTGTCCTTTATTGCCGTGCTGCCCCTTTTGCGTTTGCAAGAAGGCGGTTTGCGCGCTTTTGCCGTAAAAGCAAAAGGCGGCGGAAAAAGCCGCCGCCGGGAGTATTGTATTTGCGTTTGCGCTTATTGCAAGCGCTCTTTGATGAATTGAAGCATGAGGCGGTTGTTCTCTTCCGCCGCTTTGCCCTTCCAGGTGAGGGGGAAGGTGTGGTTTTGCGTGAACTTGACCGAGTGGAATTCGGAATAAGGCACGCCGTGCTCCTTGAATTTTTCTATCAGCGCCTCGCCCTGACCGCCGCAGAAAAAGTCTTTTTCCGCATAAGTGATAAAGGTGGCGGGGAAGTTTTCGTTCACATAGGCGATGGGGGAGAGCATGTCGTATTTTTCGTATTTTGCGATGTCGTTCAGGTCTATGCCCAAGTAATCTTTGACGATGCCGCCCGTGAGGTTAAAGGCTATTTTGCGCCCCAGCGCCTTTTCCAGGTCGTAAACGCCGCAGTCCAGGATGGCGGCGTCTATTCTGCCGTTCAGGCTCACGCCGAACTTTTCGCACAGCTCCGGGCTGCATTGCAGCGCGCCCAACTGCGCGCAGTAATAGGCGCCGGCGGAATCGCCGCACACCACTATCTTGTCTGCGGGGAAGCCGCACTCTTCGGCAATGCTCAAAAGGTAATTGAAGGCTTTGGCGCAGTCCTGCACCGGCTCAGGGAACTTGCTCTGCGGACCCAGTCCGTAATTGACGGAAAACACCGCCACGCCCGCGTTGCGCACCAGCCAGGAAGAAAGTCCGCGGCGGTGTTTTTTATCGCCCGCTACAAAGCCGCCGCCGTGTATTTCCAGCACTGCGCCCGCCGGCTTGCCCTCCTTGGGCAGATAGAGGTCGCCCTTGCAGATCTGCGCCCGCTCGGGGTCGTAAACCACGTCCGATCTCACTACCACCGCGCCCTGCTTATCCTTGCAGACCTTGCGTTTGTTCTGCGCGCCGTCGAACAGCACGTCTATGGCTTTGAATACCGTTACAGCAAAAGACATAATTTTCACCTCGCCTGTTTATGCGTTAATTATACAACACTTTGACGGATAAAGCAAGCGCAGACGAGAAAAAACGCCGCGGAAGGGGAAAAATAAAGGGCGCGCGGCAAAAAAAAGCGGGCGCCGCCGCGCCCGCGCATTGCGATGAAAACGCTTATTTTTGTCCGAACTTCGCGTCCAGGTATCTGTTCAGCTGCACGGGCCAGTCCGTTTGGATCACGCGGTATCCGCGGTCGAGCAAAAAGCCCCAGTGCTCGTCTTTGTCGCCGAAGAGCGCGTGATTGTCGCCGTGGTTGGCACACATGTCGGGCTTGCCGTCCAAAGTGATGGAATTCACCCACACAAAGCGGCCCGCCTCGCGTTCTTTTTTGACAAAATCCGCTTGGGCGAACAGGTCTTGCTCGTCATAAAAGAGCACTTCCACGCCGCGCATTTTCACGCCGTGCTTTTCGCACTCGCCCAAGGCGACGGGGTAATTGGACGACTTTTTGCAGATGGGCATGAACCATGCCTGCGGATATTCGCGGAAGATGTCCAAAAGGCGGTTGCGTCCCTGACGGACGTAACCTTTGAAGAGGATCTGATCGAACATGTCCAGCTTTTTCACTATTTCCAGGCACTTGCGCACGTCCGCATACCAGATGCGGTCGAAGTTGAGAAGTCCCTTGCCTTTGAGCGCGGCGAGGTATTCTTCCAGCTCGTTCACGCCGTAATCCAAACAGCCGCCGTAAGCGGAGCGCAGACGGCGCCGTTTAAGCTCGCTCATCACGGAGAGCCTGACCGGCCAGGCGGGAAAAACGATGCGGAAGTCCATGTTCTCATGGAACACCGCTACCTTGTTGTCCAGCGTTCTGAGCACGTCGAACTCCACTATGTCCGCGCCTTCGTCAAAGGCGGTGAGAGCGGAAAAAACGGTGTTTTCCGCCACGGAAGCGCCGTTTTTGCCTCGGTGGACAGCCACCAGCGGTCTGCCTTCTTCCAAAAATCTTTCTAACAAGATCTCCTCCGATATGCGTTGTGGTTATATGATAACACAAAAAGAAGAAAAAATAAAGCCCGCGGCATAAAAAACAGCCGCGCCTTGCGGCGCGGCGCCGGCGTTATTGCTGCGGTTTTTGCGTTTGATTTTCAAGAGCCGCCCGTTCTTTGTCTTTTTCCCGCCCTTTGAGCACAAAGCGGTTGGTGGGATAAAGGGGCGAACGCTTGGCGTAAGAGAGGCGTTCCAGCGCCAGATAAAGGGGCATGCCCAGCGCGTATACCCACAAAAGCTGCGTGCAGCTCATGGACAAAAGGTTGGTCCAGAAGGCGCCCGCTCCGCCCATTATCAGCCACATCACGGGCAGCGCCAGCGCGTTGAGAAAGACGGGGAACAAGCCGCCGACCAGCGCGCGGAAGACGGGCTTTTTGAAAAAGCGCGGCATGACATAAGTCAGGCAGGCGGCTATCAGCGTGAGCAGACTGCCCACCACTATGTCCGCCGCCTCGTAAGGGGAGAGCAGGTTGGCGATCAGGCAGCCTACGAACAGCGCCGGCACGCTTTCCAGATACAAAAGGGGCAGCAGCGTGAGCGCTTCCGCGGGGCGTATCTGCAAGGGACCGTAAGCGATATTGCCCAAATAGATGGTCAAAACGGCATAGAGCGCGGCGATCGCGCCGGCGCGGCAAATTGCTTTGGCAGGGAATTTCTTCATAAAGCACCTCGGTTTTTTTATTCGGAAGTGTTGACCGAAAACCTTCCGCGGACAATACATTACCACATCGGCGGGAAGAAAAGCAAGCGCCCTGCCGCCGTTAAAGCGAAAAAGTTGAAAAATTTTTCCTCAAACACTTTATTTTATCAAATCTATGTGCTACAATATTGTAGCTCGGCGAGGTGTGGCGCAGTTTGGTAGCGCGCACGGTTAGGGACCGTGAGGCCGCAAGTTCAAGTCTTGTCACCTCGACCAAAGCCGCAAGAGCGGTTTGAGATCTCGGGATATTCCGTCCCGAGATTTTTTTATGCGCATTTTCGCAAATTTCAAAAAAGGAGGTAACGGGAATGGAAAAATTCACATTGGACGACATCGCCGGTCACGAGGCGGAAGAACTTCTGGAAAAAGCGGGCGGCGAGTGAGGGCGCCGCAAAGGCAAATCGCTTGACACGGCGCGGCAAAAGGGGTATACTTGTCTTAACTTGATAAACCGTTGAAGCGGAGATAAAAACGGCGGTGCATTCACAGAGAGTCCGGAGGGGTGAGAGTCGGGCAAAACGCAAACCGTTAAATGGACCGCGGAGGGCGCGAGGGAAAGGCTGTTGCCGAGTATGGCGCGACGTGGGCAGCGCGTAAGTCTGCGGGGAGAGATCCCGAAAAGTGCGCACATCGTGCGAATCAAGGTGGCACCGCGGAACTTTATCCGTCCTTGACATGGTCGAGGGCGGATTTTTGTTTGCCGCCGCAGGAGAAAAACTGCCCGCAGGGCGGAGGAAGATATGGAAAAAGGCAGATTCGGAAAATTCGGCGGACAATATATCCCCGAAGCGTTGATGGACGAACTTATCCGTTTGGAACGCACTTATGAAGAGTGCAAAACAGATCCCGCGTTTTGCGCGGAGCTGGACGGCTTGCTGCAAAATTACGCGGGCAGACCTTCGCTTTTGTTCCACGCGCAGAACATGAGCCGCGATCTGGGCGTTAAAGTGTATCTCAAACGCGAAGATCTCAACCACACCGGTTCGCACAAGATAAACAACTGCCTGGGACAGGCGCTGCTTGCCAAGAGAATGGGCAAGACCCGCCTTATCGCGGAAACGGGCGCGGGGCAGCACGGCGTTGCCACCGCCACCGTGGCGGCGCTTTTGGGCATGGAGTGCGAGATCTTCATGGGCAAAGTGGACACTGACAGGCAGGCGCTCAACGTTTACCGCATGAAGCTGCTGGGCGCCAAAGTGCATGCCGTCACCTCGGGCACGCAGACGCTCAAAGACGCGGTCAACGCCACCATGCGCGAGTGGGCGGACAACACGGAAAACACGCATTACGTGCTCGGTTCGGTGATGGGACCGCACCCCTTCCCCCTGATCGTGCGCGATTTTCAGAGCGTGATAGGCAGGGAAACGCGCGCGGAGATCTTGAAGAGGGAGGGCAAACTGCCCGCCGCCGTGCTCGCCTGCGTGGGCGGAGGCAGCAATTCCATCGGCATGTTCCACGCCTTTGTCGCGGACAAGGGCGTGCGCCTCATCGGCTGCGAAGCCGCCGGCAAGGGGGTGGATACGCCTTATCACGCCGCCACCATGGCGCGCGGCAGCATCGGCGTTTTTCACGGCATGAAGTCTTATTTCTGCCAGGACGAGAGCGGACAGATAGCGCCCGTTTATTCCATTTCCGCCGGGCTTGATTATCCGGGCATCGGACCGGAACACGCCTATCTGCACGATATAGGCAGAGCGGAATATGTGCCCGTCACGGACGACGAGGCGGTGGCGGCGTTCGAGTATCTGGCGCGTAAAGAGGGCGTCATCTGCGCCATAGAGAGTGCTCACGCCGTGGCGCATGCCTTAAAGCTGGCGCCCGAATTGGACAAAAAGGACGTCATGGTGATATGCCTTTCGGGCAGAGGAGATAAAGACGTGGCGGCGATCGCGCGTTATAAAGGAGAGGAATTGTATGAATAAAAAGCCTTTTACCATTGCTTTTATCACGGCGGGAGACCCGGACGCGGCAAGCACCGCCCCATATATCGCCGCGTTGGAAAAGGGCGGCGCAAGCGTCATGGAACTTGCCGTGCCTTTTTCCGATCCCACCGCGGAGGGAGAGGAGATACAGGAGTCTTTCGTGCGCGCTTTGAAGGGCGGCATGAGCGTGGAAAAAACCTTTGAAATCTTGGAGCAGGTGCGGAAAAACAGCGACGTGCCCGTTATTTTGCGCAGTTATCTCAATCCCGTTTTGCGCTACGGGTATCAGAAGTTTTTCCGCCGCTGCGCGCAGTTGGGCGTGTGCGCGCTGGACGTGCCCGATCTGCCCTTTGAAGAGCGGGAAGAGGTGCAACCTTACGCGCGTGAAAACGGCGTGGATATCATCATGCACGCCGCTTCCGCGGACGGGGAGCGGCTGCGCGGGATAGCGTTGAGCGCGCGCGGATATCTGTTTGCGGAAAGCGCGCGGGCGGCACGTGAGGCAAGGCGTTTTGCCAAGGCGCCCGTGGTCTTAACGGCGCAGAACGCGCGGGAGGCGGCGCTTGCGGCGGCAGACGCGGACGGCGTCTGCACGGGCAGCGGCGTGGCGGGCATCACGGCGGCGCTCGGCGCGCACGCGGAAGGCGCCCTGGAAAAATACATGGCGGACATGATCGCCGCGCTTTGAGTGAAAAGCAGGAAGAGCCGCCCGTCCGGGGCGGCTTTCGGTTTGGTTTTCCGAGTTGTTTTCGTTGCCGTGTGATGATAAATTTTTTGTCATTTGCAAAGTTTTTTGCTTCTGCAGCAGATGTATGGTATAATCAAATTGATATCGCGGACATTATGCAAATTACGGAGGAAAGATAATGCCGAACGAACTTCAATTTGTTTTATACGGCATCGACCAAGAGGATATAAAGGTCAAAGTTGCCATCAAGGATGAAACCATTTGGGTCACGCAACGTGGCATGGCGGAATTGTTCGGCTGTTCCGCAGACAATATTTCTCTTCATTTAAAAAACATATATGCGGATGGAGAATTGTCGGAAATTTCAACTACCTAGGATTTCTCGGTAGTTCGATCGGAAGGGACGCGACATAAAATTTTGCAGGGCAAGGGCACCGTTTCAAAGCTCGATGCAGAGTGCAAGGCGACACACGAGTATGATATCTTCAATAAAACGCAACAAATAACTTCCGATTTCGATAAGGAAGTCAAAAAAATCATTAACCAAAAAAGCCGATAGAAAAGCATTTAAGGAGCGCGGGAAATACGATACGGACAGGGAGCGACAACATATCCGTTCGTCTTTTATAAAAACCGTCCACAAAAACAAGCGTCGGTATAGTAGTATCCTGCAAACCGCCCGTCCGGGGCGGCTTTTTTGATATTGACAAAGCGCTTGCACGGGCGTAAAATAAAAGAAAAGGAAAAAAATGGGCACCAAGATCAAAAAGATAGCACAGGATACGTTTATGCTCACATACACGCCCATGGGCGTGAATCAGTTTTTGCTGGTCGGAGAGCAAAAGGCGCTGCTCATAGATACCGGTTACGGCAAGGGCGGTTTGGACAAAAAGCTGAAAAAGCTCACTTCTCTGCCGCTCATCGCGGCAAACTCACACTTGCACCCCGATCACAGCAACGGAAATTTTTTGTTTGAAAGCGTGTTCGTGGGGGAGGCAGATCTGCCCGAACGCGGCATGCCGTCCAACGATCTGGCGCGCGGCGTGGCGGACTATTATCTGCACAACTCACGCATTCCCAAGGCGCTCATCGGCAAGATCCTCAAATTGGGGCTGATGCGGCCGGGGCAGGAAAAATATCTGCCGCTCGAAGACGTCGTCGAGCTGGGCGGCAGGAGCGTGAAGGTGCTTCCCTGCCCCGGGCACACGCCGGGCAGCTGCCTGTTTTTGGACGAAAACACCGCCTCTTTATTTGCCGGCGACGCGATAAACGGTGCGTTTTGGGCGTTCACCTCGCCGCAGACGAACTTGAAGGAGTATGCCGAGGTGTGGGAGAGCTTGAAGCCGCGCTTACAGGGCGTTAAACGCCTGTGGATATCCCATCACCGCGCGCCGCTGGACGCGGGATATATCGACGCGTTCATCAAAGCGCTGCGCACGGCGGGCGCGGGCGAGTGCAAACTGGTGGGCATAAAGGGCACGCCCGAACAGGTGAATATTTACAAGGTAAAGGACGAAAAATTCGGAACGCTCACCTTTTGGGCGTATCCGTCGCAGGTGAGGTGAATATGAGCTTCGGAACATACGTGGCGCACTCCATGGCAAAAAGCATGACAAAACATGACGCCGTTCGCAAGGCAAAAGAAGTGCTGCCGCAGGACGTTGACGTGGAAGAATTTTCTTATGTGCAGGACGGGCACGAAATGCACAAGCTCAACGTATACCGCCCTAAAAACGCAAAAGGCGTGCTGCCGCTGATCGTGGACGTGCACGGCGGCGCCTGGATATACGGAGACAAGGAACTAAACAAAAATTATTGCATGCACCTTGCCCGGCGCGGTTATTGCGTGGCGGGCATGAGTTATCGGCTGTTGCCGGAAGTCACGCTCAAAGAGCAGGTCGAGGACGTTTTTGCCGCCTTGGGATATATCGCCGACCGCGCCGCGGAGTGGGGCGCGGATACTTCCGCCGTCATGCTCACGGGCGATTCCGCCGGCGGACACCTGTCTTCTTTGGCGCTCTGCGTCTGCCTCGATCCCGCCCTGGCGCGGCTTTATGAAGTCACGCCGCCCGCGCTTGAATTTTCCTGCCTTGTCATGAGCCACCCCGTGTGCGAGGTGCACTCGATTTTGCGCAATAAAAAAGACGAACCGCTGCGCGGCATGCGCGCTTTTCAGAACATGTGCGACAAATTGATGTTCGGCGCCGACCCTAAGAGCAACAAATTGTTCGATCACGCCGCGTTTTCGCAATATTGTGCCGCCGTCAGACTGCCCTATGTGATGATCATCGGGTGCGAGCGCGACGTTTATGTGCGCCACAGCAGATTTTTATCGCGGCTGCTCGGACAAATGCAGGCGGAGGGCAGGTGTGAAAAATTCGTCTTTGACTGGACGGACAAAAAGACCGAACAAAACAAGCTCTGCCACGTTTACGACATCGCATATCCCGACCTGCCGGACGGGCGCCGCGCCTGCGCGGCGGCAACGGCGTTTTTTGAAGAGAGCAGAAAAGCCGCCGGTAAAGCGCGGGAATGAACAGTCTTTGCGTTTTGCACAAAAGCGGTATTGACTTTTTGTCCGCCGTGACATATAATAAAATCGTTAAGACAGGCTTGACAAATTTTTATTTCAAGGGGGACTGTTATGCAACAGCAAAAAGTCGATTCTCTCATGTTTGCGCTCGGCAGGAACATTCCGCAGGAGCGCGTTTATGAATTGCAACAGGCGCTCATCAACGCTCCCGACGAGAAATACGGCATCGTGGCGGCAATACCCACCAAGGATCCGCTCGTCGTCACGCTCGTTTCCGTGTTTGCCGGCGGTTTGGGCATAGACAGGTTTTTGCTCGGCGACATCGGCTTGGGCGTGCTCAAATTGCTCACGGCGGGCGTGTGCGGCATCATGTGGTTCATCGACATTTTCCTCGTCGGCAAGCGCGCCCGCGAGAAAAATTTTGCCGAGATCATGATGCGGCTGCGTTGATGGGAACGCTCCGCACTCTCAAACGGCGCGCTTTTCTGGCGCAGGTCTGCCTGCGGGCGTGCGCGTTGCTCGCCACGGCGTTTTGTTTCCTGCTTTTCAGGCAACTGAGCGGGATCACCTGCCTTTTCAAATTGCTCACGGGTATCTCATGCCCCACCTGCGGCATGAGCGGCGCCGTGCTCGCCCTTTACCGCGGCGACCTCGCCGGCTATATCGCGTCCAACGCCTTTGCCGTCCCCGTCGGCACGCTGCTCGCGGCGCTGATAATTCCCGACCTCTGGAAGCAAAAGCCGTTCGTCGCCTTGGCAGCCGTCACGCTGGCGTGCAACTTGGCGTATTATGCCTTCCGCATGGCAGCCGGAACCGTTTGACAAGAGGGAGAAAGTCAATTCCAAACGCAGCCGATCGTCAGACGGGCAGCGGGCGGCTTGCTTTTGAGCGGGAAAATTTTGCTTGCGGCAAAAAACACCGCGGGCGCCGCTTTCGATCATATCGGCAGGCGTTCGTTGTAGGGCGCGGATGACAAGCGCTTTGCCGCCAAGGTTTTTGCGCCCAACTTGCCCGTCGCCCGCTCTTGCAGGACGGCGCCGCGCCTGCGCACTAACAAAATTTTATCACCGCGTCAAATTGCTTGTTTATTTTTTTGCGATATGCTATTATTCTATATGCGCCGGCTTTGGAGAGATGTCTGAGAGGCCGAAAGAGCACGATTGGAAATCGTGTGTACGTTAAAAGCGTACCGAGGGTTCGAATCCCTCTCTCTCCGCCAAACAGAGTCGCGTTTGAACCCGCGGCTCTGTTATTTTTGTATCAAAGGTGTTAGCGTCATAATATTCAATACCGTAGTTTATGTCCCTAAGTGGTCTGATTTTTATTTAACTCAGAAACGAGATCAACATGGCTTTTACACAAAATAAGACGGCTTTTTGCCGTCTATTTTGTTTGTATCCATTATTGGAGCAGATAACTCTGTCTTTATCGGAGAACTGACGTATATTTTACTACCAGATATTACATCTCCTTTTATATCAAAGCCCATTTCCCCCTCATTCTTTGCTGTTTTTGCTTAAATATTTTTTTAAACAAAAATTAGGCAACCAAGCACATAATACTAATCCTAAAAATAAACTGCATATAACAACGGGCATAAAAATTTTTATATCCAATTTCAACAAATTTATAATAATTGTCTCAATCGCAATAATTAATCCAACAATAAGTAATAATAATGCAAAAACTCTATTCGCATATTTCCAGTTAAATTCATTTTTTACAGACAATTTACTGACATACCCTATTGAATAATTTATTTTGATTTTCGCAAAGAGTAGGATAAATCCTCCGATAAACAAAATCCCTGCAACGAAAATTCCGAAAGCCCATCGAATAATTATTTGAATATCCATATTTTTCTCCAATATCGTAGTTTTGCAATATAGCCATCAAAGTCAATGTATATTATCAAAATTCACTATTTTGATAATAACCTAAAATTATAGATTTTTACACATTTACTTTTTATTATTTTATCACACATGTTTTTAACTGTCAATATCAGGTTAATGAATTATCTGATATACAGGAAGAAGTCGATGAAGCAGCCAATGCTTTTATCAAGGCAAAGAGTCCTCTTTTGAAACAGCGTATTGAGAAACGAATGCAAGAATGTGAAATACTGCTGAGCGACTTCGAAAAATTAAAAGCCCGGCTGATTCTTGGACGTGGGCAAAAGCTGACCGAAAAAGACATCGTTGCGTTCATAAATATGATACTGCAAGGCGATGTGAACGATTTAGAATTCAGACGCAGGCTAATAGACCATCTTGTTTACAAAGTATTTGTAAGCGATGATAACACTTATATTTACTCCAATATAAAAGGCGGCAAGGAAATCGAAGAGATAACCTTCGAAGACACAATAACCGCTCTCGAAACTGTAAAGGGAGTTCAAACGCGAAGTGACCCGTCCCGCCATAGCAAAAAGGGTCGCATAGCGGTCCTTTTTTGCTATGGCGGAGGCGGAGGAAGTGCACTCCCGTGATATGCGCGAGCGCATAACACGAGCTGCACGCGAACGGAAACGTATGGTATCTGCTTGTTATGAAAATCTCTCCGTTCGCTGTAAGGCGAATCCCCCTCTCCGCCAAGCATAAGACAACCTTAAATATAGGGTTGTCTTTTTTTGTATCATCGTCTTATGCTTGTCGGAGAGAGAGGTCTTCGAAACTCGGATATGTCGGGGACATATCCGAGCTGCACGCGAACGGAAACGCAAGAAATCTGCTAGTTATGCAAAACAGTCCGTTCGCTGAAAGGCTGATCGTCTTTCGGCAGCCGAACCGCTGAAAAACATAATGTCAAATAAAATTTTGCCGTTGCAATAATTGTTTTTCGGGCGCGGAAAATGTGCGACGGCTGTCAAAAACAGTTGACAGCCGTTGGCGGAAGATATATAATTTCTGCATTAAAGGAAAATGTAACTGCAATGGCGCAGGCGCATAAAAGAAAAGGCGAAAGCCGCTCTTTGAAAGAAGGGCGGCTTTTTTTATTACGGAGGGAATATGTGCGGTATAATATGTTGCTGCGGCAAAGTGGACGGGCAGGCGTTTGAAGAGGGGTTTGCCCGGACGTTCGACAGAGGTCCCGACATGTCGCGGACAGAACGTGTGGGCGGCGGGCTCATGGGGTTTCATCGTTTGTCCATTATGGGGTTGGACGAGCGGGGCATGCAGCCGTTCAGGCGCGGGCGTTCGGCGGCGGTGTGCAACGGCGAGCTCTATGGATTCCGCGAGCTGAAAAAGCAGTTGGAAGAAAAGGGGTATTCTTTTATCTCAGGCAGCGACTGCGAACTGATCCTGCCCCTTTACGCCGAATACGGCACGGATATGTTCGGTATGCTGGACGCGGAGTTTGCCATGGTCATTTACGACGGGGAGCGCGGGGAATGGATAGCCGCGCGCGATCCGATAGGTATTCGTCCGCTCTATTGGGGGAAGAGCGCGGACGGGGTGGTCTGCTTTGCCAGCGAAGCGCGCAATCTCACCGCGCTTTGCCGCAATGTGGAGCCTTTTCCGCCCGGATGTTATTGGAAGGGCGGGGAGTTTGTCCGCTATTGCGACATCACAAAGACCGGGGAAAAAGTGCGCGGCGATTTGGACGAGATCTGCGGCAACATCCGCAAAAAATTGATAGCAGGGGTGGAAAAACGCCTGGACGCGGACGCGCCCGTGGGCTTTTTGCTCAGCGGCGGGCTCGATTCTTCACTGGTGTGTTCCATCGCCGCCAAAAAGCTTGGGAAGATACGCACCTTTGCCGTGGGCATGCGCAAAGACGCCATCGATCTGAAATACGCAAGAGAGGCGGCGGAATATATCGGCAGCGAACACACGGAGATATACATGACCTTTTTCGACGTGCTGGCGGCGCTGGAAGAGGTGATATATTGCCTGGGCACGTTTGACATAACCACGATCAGGGCGAGCTTGGGCATGTATATCCTCTGCCGCGAGATACGCAGGATAAGCGATGTGCGCGTGCTGCTCACGGGAGAGATCTCCGACGAGCTGTTCGGCTATAAGTATACGGATTTTGCGCCGAGCGCGGAAGAGTTCCAAAAGGAGAGCGAAAAGCGGGTGCGCGAGCTGCATATGTTCGACGTGTTGCGCGCGGACAGGTGCATATCCTCCAATTCCCTGGAAGCGCGCGTGCCCTTCGGCGACCTCGACTTTGTGCGCTACGTGATGAGCATAGATCCGCAATTGAAGATGAACAAATACGGCATGGGCAAATATCTGCTCAGAAAGGCGTTTGAGGGGGAGTTTTTGCCGGAGAGCATTCTTTGGCGGGAAAAAGCCGCCTTTTCCGACGCGGTGGGGCATTCCATGGTGGACCTGCTCAAAGAAGAGGCGGAAAAACGGTATACGGACGGGGAATTTGCCGCAAAACGCGAAAAATACGCCTATCATTGTCCGCCGTTCACCAAAGAATCGCTCATGTATAGAGAGATATTCGAGCGCTATTATCCCGGCTGCGCGGAGATGATAAGCGGTTTTTGGATGCCCAACAGGAGTTGGAAGGGCTGCGATGTGGACGATCCTTCGGCGCGCGTGCTGTCCAATTACGGCAAGAGCGGCAGCTGACGCGGCGCGCGGCAAGGCGCGCCCGGAAAGGCAAACAAATATCCGCCCCTTCGGAGCGGATATTTGTTTTGCGCTTTTGCGCCTTCCCCCGACGCGGAGCGTCACACTCCGAACAAAAGGTCGCTGTAAGTGGGGAACGGCCAATATTTTTCGCCCACCATTTGTTCGAGCATATCCGCGGTGACGCGCAGCTCGTTCATGGCGGGGATCACGCGGTCGCGGCAATGGCGCGCCATGGAAGAAGAGTCCGCGCAGGAGCGCATGCTCGCCGTTTCCGCTTCCAAAATATCCGTCTGCGTGTATAGCTTGTCCAAGAGCGCGCTCAGCTTGACCAGAGCGTCCGAAACGCGGCGGCCGGGCGCGCCGGGGCAGAGGGACGCGGCTTTATACGTCTTGCCCAGCGCGGCGACATATTCGCCCACGGCGGGGATCAGCTGTTTGCGCGCCATGTCGGACATGGTGAGCGCTTCTATGTTTATAGTTTTGCAGTAACTTTCCGAGAGTATTTCCAGGCGGCTTTGCATCTCCTCTTTGGTGTATATCCCGTGCTTGGTGAACAGATCCACGTTTTTGCGGTCGAGGAAGTGCGCCAAGGCGTCGGGCGTGGAGGAGAGTTCGGAAAGTCCGCGCCGCTTGGCTTCCGCGCGCCACTCTTCCGAATAGTTGTTGCCGTTGAAGATGATGCGCTTGTGCGCGGCGATGGAATTTTTGATGAGCGCGGTCATGGCGGAAGGTATGTCGTTTGCGCATTCCAGCACGTCGGCAAAGCGGCACAGCTCTTCCGCCACGATCGTGTTGAGCACGGTGTTGGGTCCGGAAACGGACATGGAAGAGCCGGGCATGCGGAATTCGAATTTATTGCCCGTGAAGGCAAAAGGAGAGGTGCGGTTGCGGTCGGTAGAGTCTTTGGCAAAGGCGGGCAGGTAGTGCACGCCCACTTCAAAGAGGGACTTTTTCCTGCCCGCGTAAGAGCTTTCGCGTTCTATGCTTTCCAATATCTCCGTCAGCTCCTCGCCCAGGAACATGGAGATGATGGCGGGCGGAGCCTCGTTGGCGCCCAGGCGATGGTCGTTGCCCGCGCTTGCCACGGAGAGGCGCAAAAGGTCCTGATAATCGTCCACGGCGGCGACCACCGCGCACAAAAAGAGCAAAAACTGCGCGTTTTCCGCGGGCGTTTTGCCCGGTTCAAGCAGGTTCACGCCCGTGTTCGTGCTGATGGACCAGTTGTTGTGCTTACCGCTGCCGTTGATGCCGGCAAAAGGCTTTTCGTGCAAAAGGCACACCAGACCGTGCTTGCGCGCCAGCCGCTTCATCATGTCCATGGTCAGCTGGTTGTGGTCGGCGGCGATGTTCGCGCCCGTGAAGATGGGCGCGGTCTCGTGCTGGGCGGGAGCCACTTCGTTGTGTTCGGTCTTGGCTTGAATGCCCAGCTTCCACAGCTCTTCGTCCAGATCGCGCATATATTCGTGAACGCGCGTTTTGATGGCGCCGAAGTAATGATCGTCCAGCTCCTGCCCCTTGGGCGGACGGGCGCCGAAGAGCGTTTTGCCCGTGATCACCAGATCGCGCCGCTTTAAGTAAAGTTCCCGGTCTATCAAAAAGTATTCCTGTTCGGGACCCACCGTAGTAATGATATTTTCCGCGTCACTGCCCAAAAGCCGCAAGATGCGCATCGCCTGTTCGTTCAGGGCGTGAATGGAGCGCAGCAGCGGGGTTTTCTTGTCCAGCGCCTGACCGCCGTAAGAGCAGAAGGCGGTGGGGATATAGAGCGTTTCGTCCTTTATAAAGGCGTAAGAAGAAGGATCCCACGCCGTGTAACCGCGCGCTTCAAAGGTGGCGCGCAGTCCGCCCGAGGGGAAAGAGGAGGCGTCCGGTTCGCCCTTGACAAGCTCTTTGCCCTTGAATTCGGTGATCACCG
The DNA here is from genome assembly GCA_944380295.1 of uncultured Christensenellaceae bacterium. Taxonomy (GTDB): domain Bacteria; phylum Bacillota; class Clostridia; order Christensenellales; family UBA3700; genus Alloclostridium. The sequence goes on along the minus strand of CALWHE010000009.1, from coordinate 50,937 downwards.
TGCCGTCGCCGGCGGGAGCGATGAAGGAGTCGTGCTTTTCCGCCGTCACGCCCGTCATGGGCTGGAACCAGTGGGTGAAATGGGTGGCGCCCTTTTCTATCGCCCAATCCTTCATGGCGTTTGCCACCACGTTGGCGGTGTCTATGTCCAAGGGGGTGTCCGAGGACAGACAGCTTTTGAGCGCCTTGTAAGTGCTGCGCGGCAGGCGCTCTTGCATGACGGCGTCGTTAAAGACCATGCTGCCGAACAATTCTTTGATGTTTTTCATGTTATCTCCTTGCAGGAAGTGCGCTTCCCGAAATTTATTTGCCGTTTGAAAACAAAAAAGGCGCCGCGGAAATATCCGCAGCGCCGTTGCTGTTCACAGTTGACATTTTATGCTTCAAAGGCGGAGTTGTCAACGAAAATCCGCGTGTTTTTCGCAAAAATTTTTGCCTGCAAACCGCCCTTATTTTGTTTACTTTTCAAGAAAAGGCGTGCTAAAATAAGCGTGAACAAAGGCGTTCGCAAAAGACCGAGGTGTCTTGCGGGCGCCTTTTTTCTTTTGCGGAAAAGGAGAGAACATGGAAGAAAGGTTTGCGGAAGGGAACGTGCGTATCCCCGCCGGCTGCGCCATCAGCGGCTTTATCCACCGCGACGGCAGGCTGAGCGACGGCGGCGCCATCATCACTTCCATCGCCACCATGCGCGAGCGCAGCAACGGGCTGGGCGGCGGTTTTGCCGGATACGGGATATATCCGGAATACAAAGACCATTACGCGCTGCATCTTTTTTACGCGGACAAGGTGGTCAAGAGAGAGTGCGAAAGTTTTTTGGAAGAGCGCTTCGACATCATCAACCTCTCCAAAATACCCGTGCGCAAAACGCCGGGAGTGGTGGACGCGCCGCTCATCTGGCGCTATTTTGTCAGGGCGCTGCCCACGCGCCTTGCCGAGAGCCAGCTGGACGAAGACGAATACGTCTCCCGCTGCACCTTTGACATAAACACGCACATGAAGGGGGCTTACGTGTTTTCCTGCGGGAAAAACATGGGCGCGTTCAAGGCGGTTGGCTATCCGGAGGACGTGGGCGAGTTTTACCGCCTGGACGAGTATAAGGCATACAGCTGGATAGCGCACGGCAGGTATCCCACCAACACTCCCGGCTGGTGGGGCGGAGCGCACCCGTTCTGTCTGCTGGACATGGCGGTGGTGCACAACGGCGAGATCTCCTCTTACGACGCCAACCGGCGCAACATGGAGATGTTCGGCTACAAGTGCAATTTGCAGACGGACACGGAAGTGATAACTTATATCTTCGATTATCTGGTGCGCAAGCGCGGGCTTACGCTCAAAGAAGCCTGTGCCGTGATCGCCGCGCCTTTTTGGCACAAGATAGAGCGCATGCCGGAAGAAGAGCGCGCGCGGGCGGAATATCTGCGCCGCAATTTTTCCGGACTGCTCATAACGGGACCTTTTTCCGTGATTTTGGGGTATAAGGGCGGACTTTTGGCGATCAACGACCGGTTGAAGCTGCGCAGCATGGTGGTGGGAGAGTATAAAAACACCACTTATATCGCCAGTGAAGAGTGCGCGATCCGCGCCGTTGCGCCCGTGCTGGACAGGCTTTACGCGCCCGAGGGCGGAGAAGCGGTGATAGCGGAGGTGATGAGATGAACGCAAGGGCAAGAGCGGAGTTTGAAATACTCAAAGACAGGGAACGCTGCTGCGACTGCGGCTTGTGCGCCAAGCAATGCGCAAACGGCGTATACTCGGTGACGAAGGAGGGCGGGTGGCGCATTGCCGACGAAAAATGCGTCAATTGCCAGCGCTGCGTGGAGATGTGTCCGACGGGCGCGCTCAAAGTGATAAAAAACCGCAACGCGCCGCGCAGTGACGGCAACTGGCATTTGCAGGCGGTGCGCGAGATATACAAACAGGCGGAAACGGGCGGCGTGCTGCTCTCTTCCATGGGCAATCAGAGCGATATGCCCGCTTACTTCGACAGGATAGCGGTGAACGCCTCACAGGTCACCAATCCGCCCATAGATCCGCTGCGCGAACCGATGGAAACGCGCGTATATCTGGGCGCGCAGAACAGAGAGGTGAAGAGGGACGCAAACGGGCAGATAAAGCCCGAGGGCGGGGCGCTGAGGCTGGAAGTGCCGGTGATGTTTTCCGCCATGTCTTACGGGTCGATAAGTTATAACGCCCACGCCGCCCTGGCGCGCGCGGCGCGAGAGCTGGGCACTTATTACAACACGGGCGAGGGCGGACTGCACCGCGACTTTTACGAATACGGGGCAAACACGATAGTGCAGGTGGCGTCGGGCAGATTCGGCGTGCACAAAGATTATCTCAATGCCGGCGCCGCCATAGAGATCAAAATGGGTCAGGGCGCCAAGCCGGGCATAGGCGGACATCTGCCGGGAGAAAAAACGGTGGGCGACATAGCGCTCACGCGCATGATCCCGCCGGGCAGCGACGCCATTTCCCCCGCGCCTCATCACGACATTTATTCCATAGAAGATCTGCGCCAGCTGGTGGATTCGCTCAAAGAAGCCACCGGTCATGCCAAGCCCGTCTTTGTCAAGGTGGCGGCGGTGCACAACATTGCCGCCATCGCCGGCGGCATTGCCAGGAGCGGCGCGGACGTGATAGTGCTGGACGGCTGGCGCGGCGGCACGGGCGCTGCGCCCACGCGCATACGCGACAACGTGGGCATACCCGTGGAACTGGCGTTGGCAAGCGTGGATTCGCGTCTGCGCGCGGAGGGGATACGCAACAGGGTTTCGCTGGTGGCGGGCGGCAGCATACGCAATTCCGCGGACATGGTCAAAGCCATCGCCCTGGGCGCGGACGCGGTATATATAGGCACGGCGGCGCTCATCGCGCTGGGGTGCCATGTGTGCCGCAGCTGTCACGGCGGCAAATGCAACTGGGGCATAGCTACGCAGCAGCCGGAACTGGTGGCGCGCCTGGACGTGGAGGAAGGGGTGCGGCGTTTGGTGAACCTGGTCACCGCCTGGAAGCACGAGATGGAAGAGATGATGGGCGGTATGGGCATCAATGCCATAGAAGCGTTGCGCGGCAACCGTCTGATGCTGCGCGGACTGGGGCTTTCTTCACGCGAACTGGACATTTTGGGCATCATGCATGCGGGAGAGTGAAAATGGAAATTTATGCCAAGGGAATGAGCTGTGAGCAACTCAACGAGGCGGTGCGCCGTTGCACGGACAAAAGGATAGATATCCGCGCGTGCAACGGGCAGCGCTTTATCGCCTGCGCGGGAGCGGGGCGGAGCATCAACGTTTACGGTGTGGCGGGCAACGGCGCGGGCGCTTATATGGAGAGCGGAGAGCTGCGCGTTTACGGCAACGCGCAGGACGCGCTGGCAGACACCATGGGCGGCGGCGAGATATACGTGTTCGGCGGGTGCGGCGACGCGGCGGGTTATGCCATGCGCGGCGGAGAAGTTTATGTCCGCGACAACGCCGGTTACCGCGCCGGCGTGCATATGAAGGCGTATGACAAGCAGTTTCCCGTGCTTGTCGTGGGTGGCAGAGCGGGCTGTTTTTTGGGCGAATATCTCGCCGGCGGGATCATAGCCGTGCTCGATCTGCATAATGAGGCGGCGCCGCTGGGAGAAGAGGCGGCGCGCGGCATGCACGGCGGCAGGATCTACGTGCGCGGCGAGGTGGGAGTGCCCTTGCCCGAATGCACGGCGGCGCGCCGGGCGGAGGCGGAGGACATGCGCCTTTTGGAGCCTTATCTGCGCAAGTTTTGCGCCGCTTTCGGCGGCGACGTAAATGCGCTGCTGGCGGATAAGTTCACCGTGATAACGCCGGCGGAAAACGCGCGCGCCAAGCGGCTTTACGTGAGTAATTGAACTTTACTTGCGCGCCGGCATGCGGTATAATATAAAAGAAGACGGTAAGTTTACGGAGGTCATCATGCAATATACCAGATACGACGTGGAAGAATTCGTGCGCGAGCAGGACGTGAAATTCGTCAGACTTGCGTTTTGCGATATTTTCGGCAATCAGAAGAACATATCCGTCGTGCCCCAGCAGCTGCCCAAGGCGTTCGATCACGGCATCTCGTTCGACGCGTCCGCGATCAAGGGCTTCATGAACGTGGAAAATTCCGACCTGTTGCTCAAACCCGATCCCGCGACCATGAGCGTTTTGCCTTGGCGCTCGCATGACGGCACGGTGATACGCATGTTTTGCGATATCTTCAAGCCGGACGGCACGCCCTTCACCGCCTCGGGCAGATATATCCTGAAAAAGGCGTGCGAACACGCCCGTGAGTTGGGGTATACCTGCCGCATAGGCACGGAATGCGAATTTTATCTGTTTTTGACGGACAAAAACGGCGAGCCGACGCGCGAGCCGCTGGACAGGGGCGGATACTTTGACATATATCCGCTGGACAAGGGGGAAAACGTGCGCCGCGAGATCTGCAACACGCTCACGGAGATGGGGCTGTTCCCCGAGCGCAGCCATCACGAACAGGGACCGGGGCAAAACGAGATAGACTTCCGCCACGCCGAGCCGGTGACGGCGGCGGACAACCTGGTCACTTTCCGTTGGATAGTGTCAAACGTGGCGCAGGCAAACGGGCTGTGCGCGTCTTTCGATCCCAAACCGCTCGCAGGGGAGAGCGGCAACGGTCTGCACGTGAACATCTCCCTGGAAAAAGACGGCAAAAACATCTTTGCCGAGGGCGGCGCGGACGCGGAGGCGTTCATCGCCGGCGTGATGAACAGGGCGGCGGAAACGGCGGCGTTCACCAATCCTCTGCCGCAGTCTTACGAGCGTTTGGGACGCTGTGAAGCGCCCAAATTCATCACCTGGTCGCGCGGCAACCGCAGTCAGCTCATCCGCGTGCCCTTTGCGGACAAGGCGGGCAGGCGCATAGAGCTGCGCTCTCCCGACCCTTCCTGCAATCCTTATATCGTGTTCGCCCTGCTCATAGAGGCGGGCTTGGAAGGGATAGCGTGCGGCATGCCTCTCCCGCCGCCCTGCGACAAGAACATGTTCAAAGAAAAAGACGGGGCGTATCCCGCGCTGCCGGACTCGCTGCCCCGCGCGGCGGAACTGGCGCGCGCCAGCGCGTTCGTGCAAAAAACGCTCTCGCGCGAGCTGACGGAAAAGTTTTTGGAAAGATAATATGATAAAGGTCCTGCTCGCTTCGCTTACTCAAACAGACGTGTGCGACTTGCTCGGCAGCGCCGCTTCGCGCTGCGAAGTGGTGCGCGTGAGCGGAGCGGGACAGGCGCGGCGCAGGCTGGCGGACGATTCTTTTTCCCTGCTGATCGTCAACTCCCCGCTGGAAGACGAGCTGGGCGCGGAACTTGCCATTCAGGCGGCGGAACGCACCAGCGCGGGCGTGCTCCTGCTGGTCAGACAGGGGATATACGCCATGGCGGAGGACAAGCTCAGACCATACGGGGTGGTGGTTTTGCAAAAGCCTTTTAACGCCGCGGACGCCGCGCGCGCGTCGCAGCTGCTTTTGGCGACCTCGGCGCGCCTGAGGAACATGAAAAAGGTCACGCTCAAACTGCGCGGACAGATAGAGGAACTCAAAGTCATCTACCGCGCCAAATGCGTGCTCATGCAATATCTGGGCATGTCGGAAGAAGAGGCGCACAAGTATATCGAGCGCACCGCCATGGAGAGCAGGCGCAGCCGCTTTGAAGTGGCGATGGACGTGATAAAAACTTACGAAGGATGAGTTTATGCCCGTCAAAATGCTTTGACATCTTTGCCGCGCGGCGCTATAATATATGAGAACAAAGGCGTTCGTTCCGAGCTTGCTCGGAGCGGGCGCCTTTTTCTTTTGCGGAGGCGAGTATGAGTAAATACGTATTTGTGACGGGCGGAGTGGTGTCCGGACTGGGCAAGGGCATAACGGTGGCTTCTTTGGGCAGACTGCTCAAAGCCAAGGGATACAAGGTGGCGGCGCAAAAGCTGGATCCTTACATAAACGTGGATCCCGGGACGATGAGCCCTTATCAGCACGGCGAGGTATTTGTCACGGAAGACGGCGCGGAAACAGATCTCGATCTGGGGCATTACGAGCGCTTCATCGACGAAAACACCAACAAATATTCCAATCTCACCACGGGCAAAGTTTATTACAACGTGATCAGAAAGGAGCGTGAGGGCGCCTATCTGGGCGGGACGGTGCAGGTCATACCGCACATCACAGACGAGATCAAACGCTTTGTCTATTCGGTGGGGCAAAAGAGCGCCGCGGACGTGGTCATCACGGAGATAGGCGGCACCATCGGGGACATAGAAAGTCAGCCGTTTTTGGAAGCGGTCAGGCAGATCTGCTTTGAAAAAAGAGGGGACAGCATGCTCATCCACGTCACGCTCGTGCCCTTTATAGACGGTTCGGACGAATACAAGACCAAGCCCACCCAGCACTCCGTGAAGCAGTTGCAGTCCATGGGGCTCAGCCCGGACATCATCGTCACGCGCTGCCGGGAGCGGCTCACGCGCGAAGTAAAGGATAAAATAGCCATGTTCTGCAACGTGGAAAGGGAGTGCGTGATAGACAACGTCACGGTGGAAAGCCTTTACGAAGCGCCGCTCATGCTGGAAGAAGAGCAGCTGAGCGCCAAGGTGTGCAAGGCGCTGGGGCTGGAAGACAGACCCTGCCGCTTAAAGGAATGGGAAGAGATGGTGGAGCGCATAAAAACGCCGGGCAGGGGCGTGAAAATCGCGCTCGTGGGCAAGTATGTGAAGCTGCATGACGCCTACCTGTCCGTGGCGGAAGCGCTGCGCCACGGTGGCTTGGCGCACGGGCTGAAAGCGGAGATAGGCTGGGAGGATTCGGAGACGCTGAACAGGGAAAACGCGCGTGAGCGGCTGAGCGGTTACGGCGGAGTGATCGTCCCCGGCGGCTTTGGTTCCAGAGGCATAGAGGGCATGATAGCGGCGGCGGAATATTGCCGGACGAACGGAGTGCCTTATTTCGGCATATGCCTGGGCATGCAGACGGCGGTCATAGAGTTCGCGCGCCACGTCCTGGGTTGGGCGGACGCGGATTCGGGAGAGCTGAACAGCATGTCCGCGCACAAGGTGATAGATCTGATGGCTGACCAATACGGGGATATCCCCAAGGGCGGGACCATGCGCCTGGGCGCCTATCCGTGCGTGCTGGCAAAGGGCAGCCGCGCCGCGCGGATATACGGCTGTGACAGCGTGACGGAGCGTCACCGCCACCGTTACGAATTCAACAACGCGTTCGGCAGAGAGCTGGAAAAAGCCGGGCTTTCCGTCTGCGGGCGCTCGCCGGACGGCAAGTTGACGGAAGCGGTGGAGATAAACGGGCTGCCTTTTTATATCGGCGTGCAGTTCCACCCGGAATTCAAATCGCGTCCCAATCGTCCGCACCCGCTGTTCGCGGCGTTCGTGCGCGAGTGCGCAAATCGGCAAGGAGGGGAAGAAGATGAAGATAAGTGAAAATTTCCGGGCGCTCACGCCCAATTATCTGTTTGCGGAAGTGGCGGCGCGCGTTGCCGCGTTCACGGCGGAGCACCCGCAAAAAAACGTCATTTCGCTGGGCATAGGCGATGTCACGCTGCCCCTGCCGGAATGCGTCGTGCAAGCTCTGCGCGCGGCGGCGGAAGAGATGGGGGAACAAGCCTCTTTCCGCGGTTACGGTCCGGAGCAGGGATATGACTTTCTGCGCGAAGCCATCGCGGGATATTACGCCGGCAAGGGCGTGAAGCTGAACACTGGCGAGATCTTTGTGTCCGACGGCGCCAAGAGCGATCTGGGCAACATTTTGGACATCTTCCCCCGCGGCATGACCGTGGCTGTCCCCGATCCCGTCTATCCCGCTTATGTGGACGCCAACATCATCTCGGGCAATAAGACGGTGTTTGTAAAGGCGCTGCCGGAAAACGGCTTTCTGCCCCTGCCGGACAAGAGCGTGAAGGCGGACGTCATCTATATCTGTTCGCCCAACAACCCCACCGGAGCGGTTTATGACGCGGAAAAGCTGCGGCTGTGGGTGGAGCACGCCCTTGCCACGGGCGCGTTGATAATTTACGACGCCGCCTATGAGCGCTTTATCACGGACAAGGCGCTGCCCACCACCGTTTACTCCGTCCCCGGCGCGGAATATTGCGCCATAGAAGTGTGCTCGTTTTCAAAAACGGCGGGCTTTACCGGACTGCGCTGCGGCTGGACGGTGGTGCCGGAAACGCTCGCGGGCGGCAGCGTGAACGCCGCCTGGCTACGCCGCCAATGCGTGAAGTTCAACGGCGTGCCCTATGTCGTCCAGCGCGCCGCCCAAGCCGTGCTCACGCCGGAGGGGCTGCGCGCCGCCGACGAACACATCGCATATTATCTGGAAAACGCCCGCCTTATCGCCGGCGCGCTCGGAGAAAAGGGGATAAGGTTTTTCGGCGGAGAAAACTCCCCGTATATATGGATGGAATGCGGCATGCCTTCCTGGGAATTTTTCGATAAACTTCTTGATTCCGCGCAGATAGTGGGCACTCCAGGGGCGGGCTTCGGCAGCGGCGGGGAGGGCTTTTTCCGCCTCACGGCGTTCAACAGCCATGAAAACACGCTGGCTGCCGCCGAACGCATAAAAAGGCTTTGAGCGGCAGGCGGCGTTTTGCCCTGAGCCGTCTGCAAAAAATATGATATGCGCGGGCTTGACTTGTGAAAAGACAAGGTGTATAATTACGGCGTGCCGATAAGCAACCCGATCATGGCGCCGCCACAGCAGCGGCAGCAAGGCTGAACAGGCAGCCGAAAAAACCTGATCATGGCACCGCCAAGGCAGCGGCAGCAAGGCTGAACGGGCAGCCCGAACGTTCGGCATGAGGAAGGTCGCCGCGGCGGCCTTTTATTTTTTTGCGGCGGGACGCGGCTCGGCAAAAGCCGCCGCGGTTGCACAAGTTGACATTTTCAAGCGGCGGGAGTATAATAAAAGCGGTAAAAGGAGGCGGCCGACATGGACGACAACAAAAAAGTGATGTTTAGTGATCGTGAGATCGAAGGGATCGCCAAAGCGATCGCGCTGGCGGATCTTGCGGCTCGCTCTCCCAAAGAACGCAACCCTCGTATTCCGATGGTCAAAGATGAATTTTATTACAAGGCTTTGGCGGAAGTTAAGAAAAAGTACGCAATCAAGAAATAGTTTATGGAGTATGTATTTTTTGCCGGAGCAAACGGCAGCGGCAAAAGCACGTTGATCAAAAATTTGAAGCCCTGACGAATATCGGGGCTTTTTTCTGTCCGCGCGGACGGGACGGAAAACAAGCATTTTTTGATAAAACAAGCACATGTCCGGTCGCCGAAGCGATAAATTTGTTCTTACATTGTTGCGATCGCTGCTAAGCGTTTTGCCCGTATCTTTTATGTTTTGCCATTATTTGTCAAAGTATTTTAAGGTCAAATTCCCTTATCTTATTGACATTGCCCTTATTTTCAGCTATAATTTAATGGTAAAGATATAAGAGGTGTCATATATGAGGGTTTTCAACTATTCTTATCTCAAAGACGCAAAGTGGGATGCTGATATCCTCGGGCTGGTTGCGGCGATATACAAAGAGGCGGGCAAGCAGGAAATGCGCTTGAAGCGATCCCCGGTGAAATTGGATAAATTGATAGAGATAGCCAAGGTCCAAAGCACACAAGCGTCCAACGCCATTGAAGGCATTGCGACCACAAGCACGCGTATCAGGCAGCTGGTTGAAGAAAAGACAGCGCCGAGGAATCGCAACGAGCAGGAGATCGCCGGTTATCGCGACGCGCTCAACATCATACACGAAAGTTTTGACGTCATTCCCGTCACGCGAAATCATATCTTGCAATTGCACAAAGTGCTTTACTCTCATATGAGCGATCCGATGGCGGGCAAAACCAAGAACGTGCAAAATTATATAAGCGCCGTCTACCCGGACGGACGCTCGGAGATATTGTTCACGCCGCTTGCGCCGTTTGAAACGTCCGAGGCGTTGGACAGGATCTGCGAAGAATACGCAAGAGTGACGGGAAATGCGGAAGTGGAGCCGCTGATAGCCATTCCCGTATTTATCCATGACTTTCTTTGCATTCATCCGTTCAATGACGGCAACGGCAGGATGAGCAGACTTCTTACAACATTGCTTTTGTATCAAAACGGCTTTTATGTGGGAAGATACATCTCTTTGGAGGCAAAGATAGCCAAGAATAAGGAGCTCTATTACGACGCGTTGCGCAGGTCGCAAAACGGTTGGCGCGAGGGCAAGGAAGACCCCGTTGTGTTCATCAAATATCTTTTGGGCACCATTCTCGCGGCATACAGGGATTTTGACGACCGTTTTGCGCTTGTTGAGAGCAAGCTGTCCGCGGAAGAGACGGTGAGGCGCGCAACATTGCAAAAGATAGGGCGCTTCAAAAAGCAGGACATCCGCGAGATGTGTCCTTCTCTCAGCATCAGTTCTATCGAAGGCGCGCTCCGCAAATTGGTTGCGGCGGGCGAACTCAAAAGAGAGGGTGTGGGTAAAAGTATCAGCTACCACAGGTCAAAGTAACATAAGATCAAAATTTAATGTTGAAAATTTCGGCTGATTTCGGGTTCGAGCCAAAATCAGCCGAATGCGGTTGCGGTGATCACTCTTGACTTTTGTAATAACGCTTCTTCGCCGCCGTGATGACGTTGCCCGCAAAGATGGTCTTGCGGCGCCGGAAAAGTTTTTGCAACAAAACGCCGGCAAAAAGCCGAAAAGAGCGGAAAAAGCAAAAAGACATTATACGGGCGCAAAAACTTAAACGATCCGGCAGCGGCTTTGTATTGACAAGGCGCGCGGAAAAATGTTATGCTTAATATATGCAAAAAAGATTATCCGGGGCGTGGATCGCCGTTATAATTATCGTATGTATCGTTGTAGCGGCTTCGGCAGTGCTGATAGGGCTTTATTTCGGCACGCTGCAAGATCCGCTCGATCTGATGGAAATTCCCGTCACAACTCTGCCCGTGGAGTATCGCACCACGGTGGCGCGCACGCAAGGTTATCTGGGGCATCCCGACTTGGCGCTGACGCCGAGCGGAGAGCTGATCGTGGTTTATCCGGAAGGGCACGGCAGGGGCAACGTCATCATGCAGAGGTATGCCGTGCACGCCGGCGAGGCGGATCCCTCCTGGGGAGAGCCGGAGCAGAACATTCCCGAGAGCTGGGAAAAATCGCAGGAAACGCCCACCATTTACCGCCTGGATCTCACAAGCGGGGAAACGCGCTTTGTGCTCATCTCCGGCTGTCCGTCCTGGAACGGCGAGGAGCAGGCAAACGGCTTCAATTGCTCTTTGAGCCTGGATGAAGAGGGCGAGGAGTGGACGGAGTTCACCAACTGGTATGGCACGGCTTGGGCGGCGGAGCAGGAGGGCAGGCAGCCTTACGACATCATTGTGGCAATGTCTTCGCTCACGCGGCTCAAAGACGAAAACGGCAATTACATCGACAAGTGGATGGGCACCTTCCACGATTATTCTTTCACCAATTACGTATCTTATCTGACCATAGAAAACGGCGCCGCCGTGTGGAGCGAGCCGGAAGTGTTCATTCCCGAACAAAAGGATCATTACGCGCCGCTGGGGCTGTGCGAGATAGAGATAGTGGACACGGGCGAGCAATGGATCATGATAGGCAGGGCGAACGCGCGCAACTCCAATTCGCTGGCGTGCGTGTCGGAAGACCAGGGCAAGACCTGGACAAAGATGGTGGAGCTGCCCAACTGCCTCACCGGCGACAGGCATAAGGCGGAGTTCGACGCAAAAAGCGGCAAATGGCTGATCTCCTTCCGCCAGGTGCTGCCGGGCAAGGAGAGCGTGTTCTCGCCCGATAAAATCATGGGCGCGGGCTGGGTGGCTTGGGTAGGCGACACGCAGACGCTGCTCGATCTTGCCGAGGGCAAAGAAACGGACGATTACGGCGACGCCTTTATCCTGCTGGGCAGAGAAAAAGACCCGTCCGTGAACATAGACTGCGGTTATTCCGGCACGGTGTGCATAGACGGCGAATTCACGCTGGTGGCATACGGCAGCTTTGACAAATCGGCGGTAAATCCTTATATCATGGCGGTCACGTTCAGCCTTGCCGATCTGGGCATAGGCGCATAAAAAGGGGCAAAAGGGGAAGAAAGACAGAGTATGAAAAAGAAGATGATAGCGGTGATGGCGATAGTGTGCGCGCTGATATGCGCTGCCGCCGCCTGCACGCCCAAAGAAGAGGACATCGTGCAAAAATTCGGCGAGCGGGATTACGCCTGCAAGCAGCTCACATCGGAAGAGGCGCAGGCATATTTTGCGGAAGAGGGCGCGCATGTGAGCGGGATCAAGACGGCGTATCTGGCGGCAAAAGGGGACGACGCGCTGGTGATCGCGCTTTTTGAAAGCTCGGGCGCGGCAAAAGAGGCGTTCGGCGCGCTGGGCGGCGACGAAAACGCCGCGTTGAAGAAAAAAGGAGAGTGCCTGATCCTGGCGCTGGGCACGTCCACGGCGGGACTTGAAGTGCTTTAAGGCGGCGCAAGCGGAAAGGCAAGCCGCATTTTTACCCGCCGCACAGGGCGGGCTTGCAAAAGAGGGGAGTTATGGAAAACACGGTCAAGGGCACGGAAGAGGTCAAACCGCGCGGCAAAGCGTCGCGCATATTTTTCGGCATATCGCTTGTTTACAGTCTGCTTTCGTTTTTATTCTATATCGCGCTCGACGTGATAAAAGTGCGGCGCGACGGCTGGACGGCGGCGAACGTTGTGGTCACCGTGTTTTTGGCGTTGCAGATAGTCATGTATGTCGTGTTTTTGGCGGCAGGGGCGGGAAAAGAGCAGAAAAAGGCGTATAAAGCCGGCAAAAAATCTCTCAAAATTGCCAAAAAAGTAGTGACCAAAGCGCTGGCGCTCGCCACTTCCGCGGCGGTCATCGCGGGCGCAGGCTCCGATCCGGGCGTGTGGGACATCATCGCGCTGGCGGTGGCGGCGCTGGCGCTTGCCATGACCGTTACGGAGATAATTTGGCGCGTCGTGCTCTTTGTGCTGGCGCGCAAGCTGAAAAAGGCGGTGCGGAGCAAGTTGGGCGCCAAGGAAGGAGAGAGCCTGGGCGCGGCGGCAAAGGCAAAAGCCGCGGCGTATATCTCTTCCGCCAATGGCAAGCCCGCCGAACAAAAAACCGAACTTGCCGCCGCGGAGCGGAAAGAGGCGGCAGAGCCTGCGCCGCAGAAGTCCGCTTCGGAAAAACTCAAAGAAAAAGCCGTGATTTTGGGCGGCAAGGCGGGAGAAAAGGCGCGGAAGCTCAAAGAGAGCGCGGGCAAAAAACTTTCCGCAAAAAAGAGCAAAGAGGAATGATTTGGGTCTTTGCGGCAATAATCGCCGCGGAGGCTTTATGAAAAAGGATACGCAAAGGTTGTTGCAAAAGTGCGGAGCGGGAGCGCGCATGGGCGTGACGGGCATTGCCGCCGTCATGCGTTACGTTACCGATCCGCAGCTTCTTTTTTTACTTTCGGAATACAAAGAAAAACATCTGCGCCTGGCAAAACGCGCGGACGGCGCGCTGCTTGCGCGGGGAGAAAAGCCCAAAAAACCGCCGCTTATGCTCAAAAAGACGGCGCGCGCCGTCACCGCCGTGCGCATAGCCGTGCGCCCCACCAATCAACGCGCGGCGGAGATGATGCTCAAATCGAGCGAAAGCGCCACGGAAAAACTGGCAGAAACGCTCTCCCGCTTTGCCCGGGCGGAAGAGGAGGCAAAGGAGTGCGCCAAGGAATTGATACTTCTGCAAAGCGGCTTTGCCGCGGCAATGAGAAAGTTTGCCGGGTGAACGGTGCGGAAAATTTACACGCCTTGATGTGGCGGGGAAAGGGGAACGGCGCAAACTTTAAGGCGGCGCAAAAATCGCCCGCGCTTATGCGCGCCGGCGGCTTAATTTTGCATTACAAGGCGAAAAAACGGTATTGACAAAATCTTCCGGCGGGCTTATGATAAGGGTAAGAAGCATAAGGAGGAAATCATGGACAAGAAGTATTCCGCGCTGTTCACGCCCTGGAAAGTGGGCAACGTAGAGATCAAAAACAGGATAGTCATGTGCCCCATGGGCGGCACGTCGCTGTTCGGCTGGATGGAGCCGAACCACTTTGACAAAGAGGCGGCAAACTTATTTGCGGAAATCGCGGAAAACAACGTGGGACTGATAATCCCCGGCATCGCGCCGCTGAGAGATACCATCGGCGGCAAGTGGCTTTACAAGGGCAAGGGCAAATTTGAAAAGCTCAAAGTCTTTATGGATGAAATACATAAGACGGGCGCCAAGCTGTTTGTGCAGCTCACGGCGGGATTCGGGCGCTCTTTTGCCATCACCAACGCCTTGGCGCCCATTTTGAAGAGCAAGGTGCTCAGCGCGCTGATGAAGCCGGTGATAGATATCCAACACATCTGCGCGTCCCCCAGCCCGCTGCCTTCGCGCTGGGCGGAAGACGCCATGTGCCGCGCGCTCACCAAAAAGGAGATAGAGCAGTTTATCTATGCGTTCGCGCAGACGGCGCGCCTGTGCAAAGAAGCGGGCGTGGACGGCGTGGAAGTGCACGCGGTGCACGAAGGGTATCTTTTGGATCAGTTCACTCTGCCTTATACCAATCAGCGCACCGACGAATACGGCGGCAGTTTTGAAAACCGTTACCGCTTCCCCGTGCAGGTGGTGCAGGCGATCAAAGAAGCGTGCGGGAAGGATTATCCCGTGTCGTTGCGTTATTCGGTGATAAGCAAGACCAAAGGTTTTTGCGAGGGCGCCGTGCCGGGAGAAGAATATACGGAAGTGGGGCGCGACATGAGCGAGAGCGAGCGCGCCGCCAAATATTTGCAGGACGCGGGCTATGACATGCTCAACGCGGACAACGGCACATACGACGCCTGGTATTGGGCGCACCCGCCGGCATACATGCCCGAAAACTGCAACCTGGACGACGTGGCGCACATCAAAAAATTTGTGGACATACCCGTGGTTTGCGCGGGCAGGATGCGCCCGGAAGACGGCGCCAAAGCCGTGGAGGAGGGCAGGATAGACGCCATGGGCGTGGCGCGCCAGTTCCTCACCGACCACACCTGGGTGACCAAGCTGATGGAGGGCAGAGAGGCGGAGATCAAGCCGTGTATCTGCTGCCACAACGCCTGCTTCGACATGGCGCATTACAAGGGCGCCGCCAATGACGAAAAGTTTGAAGACGCGGCGCACATGGCGCGCTGTGCGCTCAATCCGCAGACCATGCAGGGGCACAAATACGACATAACTCCCGCCAAAACGCGCAAAAAGATAGCCGTCATCGGCGGCGGCATAGGCGGCATGGAAGTGGCGCTCACCGCCGCGGCGCGCGGGCATGAAGTGACCATATACGAAAAGTCGGACAGACTGGGCGGCGTATTCGTGGCGGCGGCGGCGCCTTCGTTCAAAGAAAAGGACAGGCAGCTGATCCGCTGGTATATAGACGCGGTGAGAAAGGCGGGGATAACCGTCAAATTGAACACGGAAATAAAAGACGTATCAGAGCTTGACGCAGACAAGGTGATCACCGCCACGGGCGCCAAAGCGCGCTGCCTGAACATCCCCGGCGTGAAGCGCGCCATAGAGGCGGTGGATTATCTTTTGGGCGCGCCGGTGGGCGACGACGTGGTGATCGTGGGCGGCGGTCTGACCGGCTGCGAGATAGCCTATGACCTCATCTTAAAGGGCAAACGCCCCGTGATAGTGGAGATGAAAAACGATCTCATCGCCGTGCGCGGCGTGTGCCTTGCCAACTCCTCTTATCTGCGCGATTACTTCAAGTTCAAAAAAACGCCCGTCTATCTGGAAAGCAGCGTGACTTACATCGGCGAAAAAGACGTGACCGTGCGCGGCAAAGACGGCAGGGAAGTGAAGATAAAGGCGGACAGCGTGATCACATCCGTGGGCTATGTGCCCACTCCGCTCGCGGGCGCCAAAAAATCGCTCACCGTGGGCGACGCCGCCGGCGTGGGCAATCTGCGCACCGTTATCTGGCGGGCAAGAAAGGTGGGCATGAAGCTCTGAAATGCCCGCAGAACGCAAAAAAGGGAGCCTCGCGCTCCCTTTTGTTTTGCCTTGCCGCGCACACGGTCTTCTCCTTCACGGAGCAAAAGTCAGCTGCGGATCGAAGAAATAATTGCGGTAAAATTGCCCGGATCCTTCAACTTCAAAGTGATAGAGCTTAAAACAGATCCGCAGCTGATGGGCGCTTTGGGCGCGGCGGAATATGCGCGGCAAAAAGGGCTTGCCGCGGAGGAGGAAGCCTGATGGAATGGTGGGCTATCCTGCTTATCGTGCTTGCCTGCGTGCTGGTGGGCGGATTTGTGTTGCTGTTCACCGTTTACTTTTTCAATCTGGACGTAAAGCTGATCTCTTGGGTATATAAAAAGCTGGGTAAGCATTACGACAAGATGAAGAGGGACAACAAGCTGTGAAACTGTTCGACGATCAGGCGCGCGAGCGCGACGTGCACTTCATCTGGGTGCAGCAGGATCTGATGGACTGCCGCACCATCTCCCGCCGCGACATGCGCGAGCAGGTGAACAAGTATATGACCAGCGTGTTGCAGGAAAAGCCGGTGGATCCCACTCTGGTGGACTTTGACGATTCTCTGGCTTGGTGAGCAAGGTAAAAGCCGCAGACAAAAACGCCGCAAAAGCAGAGTTTGCGGCGCTTTTTTCGCTCCGTCCCCGGCAAATTGCGGCATGCGCTGTCGAAAAAAGGCGCATTGCGGCAAAGGCTTGTGTTTTGCGCGCGGGAGTGATATACTGTTTTTGTATGGACGATACGGAATTTTCGCAAAATAAAGAAGCGCCCGCTCAAAGCGAGGGCGAACAGCCGCGGCAAGGGCGGCAGGGACTGTCCGAGGGCGCGGAGGAAGGCGCAGCCGGCAACATGCCGGACAGACCGGACATCTCTTATAAAAACGCCAAAGACGTGGCGCGCGGCGGACTGCTGGGCTTTTTCATCGGGCTTGCCATCATCGTGCCCGGCGTGAGCGGGTCCACCGTTGCCATCATCTTCAAACTTTACGACAAACTCATTTATGCGCTGGGCAACGTGTTCAAGCGCTTTGCCGCCTGCGTAAAATTTCTGCTCCCGATAGTGATAGGCGCGGTGGCGGGCTTTTTGCTCGGCTTTTTTGCCATTCAGCAGCTGATGGCGCTGGTGCCTTTCACGGTGGTGGGGCTGTTTGCCGGCATGATGATAGGCGCTTTCCCCGCCGTCAAAGACGAGATAAAAGGGGAAAAATTCAACCTGCCGCGCGCGCTCCTGTTCGTGCTGGGGCTGCTCATACCCGTGGGCATCGCGCTGGGCACCACCTTCGGCACGGAGGGCGCCCGCCCGCTGGAAGGCTTGGAATTTTATCATTATATCATCTTTATCCTGATAGGATACGTGGTGGCGATCACGCAGGTGGTGCCGGGGCTTTCCGCCACGGCGATACTCATGGCGTTCGGTTACTTTGCTTCCATCATGAACAGCGTGCACCTGTCTTACTGGAAGGAAAATCCCATGGTGCTGCTGGTCTATTTCTGCATGGTGCTGGGCTTTGTCATCGGGCTGGTGACCTTCTCCAAACTGCTCGACATGATCTTTGCCAAGGCGCGCGCCACGGCGTTTTTCCTTATCGTGGGACTTTCGCTCGGCTCCGTGCTCACGCTGTTTTTCAATTCGGACGTCTATGCCGTCTACACGGGCTGGGCGGAGAGCGGCGTGGACGCGCTCGACCTCTCCCTGGGACTGGTCCTCTTTGCCGTGGGCATAGCGGTGGCGTATCTTTTTGTGCGTTACGAGCGCAAAAAGCGGGCGGCGGGGCTGCTCAAATAGCGGCGGACGCGCGTATAACGTAAGTGTGAGGCGTATGAAAAAACAAACGATCGTATTGATGGTTTTGCTGACGGCGGCGGTGCTTATCGCCGCCTGCGCCTGCACGAAAATAATTGAAGAAAACTCCGTTCCCGCGCCGCAGGCTTCGGCGGGCGCGGCGGGTAAGGCGGAGATAGAGGCGCAGCCTTTCCTCATCTGTCTGGACGGGCTGAGCGCAAAAGAGGCGGAAAATTCCGCAAACGGGAGCGATCCCGCACTCCAAGTGGGCGCGGGGGAGTGGAAAACGCTGCCGGTCTGCGACCTCTCTTCGGGCGGAACGGATCTCCACCCGGACGAAAAAGCGGCGCCGTGCAGCATAAACGTCTGTCAAAAAATATCTGCCGAGCCTGCGGGCGTCGGTTCTTGCGCTGTCCGTGCGCGCGGCAAGGCTTGTGTGCTCAAACAGTGAGCCGCGCGGTTCAATACTTAAAACTTTCACTTATAACAATGTTAATTACTAAACATTTCGGCAGGTGATTGCAGAAAATTTTGTCAAACGGTTGCATACGCCCGGATAAAGCGTTATAATCGATTAGACAAAGAAGACAAAGCGTTATTGGACGAAAAAAGCATGAAAACGCGGACAAAAAAGATAATATGTTGGAGCGCGGTGGCGCTGGTGATAATAGCTCTCATCGTGGGCATAGTGCTCACGGACGGGTTGTATCAAAGCGAGGAGGAGATCTCCGAGGTGATGAAAGACGCCGTGCTCCATGAAGAAAACACGATAAACCTTTTCGGACTGGAAGTAAATCCCGGTCTTATCTCCGCCTATGCGGTCACGCTCATTCTGCTCGTTTTTGCGCTGGCGGTGCGCATTTTCGCCCTGCCGCGCTTTAAGACGGTGCCGGGCAAATTCCAACTGACGATAGAGAGCGTCGTGGGCTGGTTCGACAGGCTGGCAAAGACCAATTCTCCCCACCGCAACTCCTTTTTGGGCGCATACATCTTTGCCGCCGGCTCGTATATTTTCGTGGGCACGCTGTTTGAACTGACGGGCGTTGCCGTGCAGGCGACAAGCGGCAATTCCGTGGCTCTGCCCGCGCCGCTTTCCGACATAAACGGCGCCATCGCCATGGGCTTTTTGTCCTATTTCGTCATTTTGAGCGGCGGCATAGTTTCCAACGGACTGCGCGGAGTGGGGCGCACGCTCAAAGATTTTTCCCTGCCCATCTCCATGAGTTTCCGTCTGTTCGGCGCGCTGCTCTCCGGGCTTTTGGTCACGGAGCTGGTGTATTATTACATCGCGCTCTCCTTTGTGCTGCCCGTCATCGTGGGCGTGCTGTTCACCATCCTGCACGCGCTGATACAAACTTACGTGCTGGTGATGCTCACCTCGCTCTTCTACGGGGAAGTGAGCGAACCTTATGAGAAAAAACCGAAAAAGGCAAAGCGGAAAACTTCCGCCGCCGAACAAAATAAACCCTTATAATAAAAAGAGGTATATATGAAAAGAGCTATCAAGATCAAGTATGCAACTGCCGCCGTCATGGCGCTTGTGGCGCTGGCTTCCCTGTGCATAGTGCTGGGACTGCTGTTTGCCGGCGAAGGCTCCGCGTTTGCGGAAGACCAAACCGCCGCCGAACCTGCCGAAGAGGTGACTCAAACGGAGGAAACGCAGGAGGGCGGTATCACGGATACGGGCATGAAAGCCATTGCCGCGGCGATAGCCGTGGGTGTGGCGGCAGCCGCGGGCGCGATAGGCATGGCGATCGCCATAGCCAAATCCAACGAGAGCATCGCCCGTCAGCCGGAGGCAAAGGCGGATATCCGTTCGAGCATGATGTTGGGTCTGGTGTTTATAGAAACCGCCATCATTTACGCGCTCATCGTGGCTATCCTGCTGATATTCGTATTGTAAAAGGAGAAAGGGCATATGCCTTTGAACATCAACTGGCAGCAGATACTTCTTCACCTGCTCAACCTGGTCATTTTGGCGGTGGGGCTGTATCTGATCTTGTATAAACCGGTGAAAAAGTTTATGCAAAAGCGCGAAGACGCTTACAAGGAACGGGAAGAAAAAACGCAAGCCGCCTTGGATGACGCGCAGGCAAAGCAGGAAGAATATTCTCTGCGCCTTGCCAAGGTGGACGAGGAGTCCGCGCAAAAGCGCGAAGAGGCAGCCAAGGAGATGGCGGCGGTGCGCGAGCAAAAACTTGCCGAAGCCGGTAAACAGGCGGAGGACATCGTGGACGCCGCGCGCGAGCGCGCCAAAAAGGAACATGACCGCATCATAAACGGCGTTTCCGAAGACATCAAGAGCATTGTGGAAGAGATGACGGAAAAAGTGGTGATGACTTCTTCCGTGAGTGAGGCTTACGACAGGTTTTTGGACGAGGCGGAAAAAGGTTCGCGTTCCGCGCACACCGGCGGTAAGAAAAAGGTGACTTCCATGTCCAAAAGCACGGGAAAGGGCGCGAGGAAACGGCAATGAGTGAGATAAAGGCTTTTTTGTATTCCGAAGCGCGTCCCGACGAGCAGCAGTTCGCGCGTTTTGAAAACTTTTTGCGGGGCAAATACGGGAAAAACATCCGCCTTGAATGGGTGGAGAGTTTTCTTTATCCCGGCGGCTTCCGCCTGGAAGCGGGCGACGACGTTTACGATTGGAGCGTGAGCGGCAGGCTCGATCAGCTCAAAAGGCGTTTGGAACAGCTGGGCGGCGGCAGGGACGACATCATCCCCCTCATCCGCCAGGCGGTGGAAGAGTGGTCGCCGGAAGCGCTGGCGGAAGAAACGGGCAGAGTGCTCTCCGTGGGCGACGGCATCGTGTCCGCGGAAGGGCTGGCGCATGTGCAATACGGCGAGATAGTCATCTTCGACTGCGGCGTAAAGGGCATGGTGCAGGATCTGCGCCCGGATATGTGCGGCATCATCGTCTTCGGCGACTGTCATGACGTCACCGCCGGCAGCGTGATCCACCGCACGGGCAAGACGGCGGGCATACCGGTGGGACCTGCGTTCGTGGGCAGGGTGGTGGATGCCCTGGGTCAGCCCATAGACGGAGAAGGGGAGATAGAAGCCGCGGCTTACCGCCCCATAGAGTGTCCCGCGCCCGGCATCATAGACCGTCAGCCGGTGAACAAGCCCATGGAAACGGGGCTTTTGGTGGTGGATTCCATGTTCCCTATCGGCAGAGGTCAGCGCGAACTCATCATCGGCGACAGGCAGACGGGCAAGACCGCCATCGCCGTGGACGCCATACTCAACCAAAAGGGCAAGGGCGTGGTGTGCATATACGTTGCCATCGGACAAAAGGCAGGCTCCGTGGCGCGCCTGGTGGAAACGCTGCGCAAAAACGGCGCCATGGATTATACCATCGTGCTCAATGCCGGCGCGGGCGAATCCGCGCCCATGCAATACATCGCGCCTTACGCGGGCTGCGCCATGGCGGAATATTTCATGTATGCGGGCAGGGACGTTCTGATTGTTTACGACGACCTTTCCAAGCACGCCGTGGCATACCGCACTCTCAGTCTGCTTTTGGAGCGCGCCCCCGGCAGAGAGGCTTATCCCGGCGACGTGTTTTATCTGCACTCCCGCCTTTTGGAGCGCGCGGCGCACCTTTCGGACGAACTGGGCGGCGGCAGCATAACCGCGCTGCCTATCGTGGAAACGCAGGCGGGCGACGTTTCCGCCTATATCCCCACCAACGTCATCTCCATCACGGACGGGCAGATATTTTTGGAGAGCGAACTCTTCTTTGAAGGTCAGCGTCCGGCGGTGAACATCGGACTTTCCGTGTCGCGCGTGGGCGGCGCGGCGCAGACCAAGGCGGTGAAAAGGGCGGTTGGCTCCCTGCGCCTGGACTTGGCGCAGTATAGGGAGATGGAAGTGTTCATGCAGTTTGCCAGCGACCTTGACGAACTCACGCGCAAGCAGCTTTATTACGGGCAGGGACTCATGCGCCTGCTGCGCCAGCCGCAGAGCAGACCTTATTCACAGGCGCAGGAAGTGCTGCTGCTCACGGCGGCGCTGGGGCGCAGGTTTGCGGATGTGCCCGTGGACAGGGTGAACGACTGCGCGGACAAAATGCTGGAATTTTTTGCCACGCACAAACCCGCGCTCTTTGCGCGTGCGGGGGAGCCGGAAGAGCTTTCCGCGCAGACCAAACAAGAGATATTGAGCGCCGCAGACGAGTTTTTGGCGGCGTATAACGCCAAGTAAAGATGAGCAGTATCACGGAGATAAAGCACAGGATAAACGGCATACGCGACACAAAAAAGATCACGAACGCCATGTATCTGATAGCGTCCAACAAGGTGCGCAAAGCCAAAAACGCCTTGGAGAGGACGCGCCCGTATTTTGCCGCGCTGCGGCATGAGATAGACCGCATGTTCGACGTTGCCGGGCACATGGAAAGCCCGTATTTCCTCAATGAAGACGGGCAGGAAGCGCCGCGCACGGGCGAACGCGGCTATCTGATCGTCACCGCGGACAAGGGGCTTGCCGGCGCTTATAACCAGAACGTGCTCAAAGAGGTGGAGCGCCGCACGGCGCAAGAGGGCGGCAGGCTGTTTGTGGTGGGAGAATACGGCAGACAGTTTTTCCTGCACCGCGGCGTGGCGGTGGACGAGGATTTCCGTTACACGGCGCAGAATCCGCGCCTGCACATCGCGCGCGAGATATGCGAGATACTGCTGGAAAAATATAACAGGCAGGAGCTGAAAAGCATAGACGTGGTATACACGGATTTCCGCGGCGGCAGAGGGGAAGAAGTGCGCGTGGACCGCATCCTGCCCCTGCACCGCAGCCACTTTGAAACGGGCAAGGATCTTTCCGATTCGCGCTTTGAATACGAGCCTTCTGCGGAAGAGGTGCTCTCCCGCCTGGTGCACAGTTATGTGGCGGGCTTTGTTTACGGCGCGTTCGTAGACAGTTTTTGCAGCGAGCAAAACGCGCGCATGGCGGCGATGAGCGCCGCCAACGATAACGCGGAAGAGATATTGGGCAGGCTTTCCCTGGAATACAACAGGAGCAGGCAAGCCGCCATCACGCAGGAGATAACGGAAGTCACCTCCGGCGCAAAGGCGATGAAAAAGGGAATGAGAAGATGAAAAAAGGCATAATAACAGGCGTTTCCGGTCCCGTTGTGGACGTGATGTTCCAAGACGCGCTCCCCAAGCTGAAAGACGCGCTTGAAGTGGAGGACGAAGGCGGCGTAAAGGTGATGGAAGTCGCCCAGCATCTGGACGAGCGCAGCGTGCGCTGCATCATGCTCTCCGGCAGCGAAGGGCTGCGGCGCGGCATGAGCGTCACCGCCACCGGCGACAGCATAAAAGTGCCGGTGGGAGAAGCCACGCTCGGGCGCATGTTCAACGTGCTCGGTCAGCCCATAGACGGCAAGGGCGAGGTGAAAGCGCAGGAGCGCACGGGCATTTACCGCCCCGCGCCCGCGTTCAGCGAGCAAAGCCCGGCGGTGGAGATCTTGGAAACGGGCATCAAAGCCATCGACCTCTTGGAGCCTTACGCCAAGGGCGGCAAGGTGGGCTTGTTCGGCGGCGCCGGCGTGGGCAAAACCGTGCTTATCCAGGAACTTATCCACAATGTTGCCACCAAGCACGGCGGTTATTCCGTGTTCACGGGCGTGGGCGAGCGTTCGCGCGAGGGCAACGAGCTGTGGACGGAGATGAACGAGAGCGGCGTGGCGGACAAAACGGCACTGGTCTTCGGGCAGATGAACGAATCTCCCGGCGTGCGCATGCGCGTGGCGCTGGCGGGACTGACCATGGCGGAATATTTCCGCGACGTCAAGCACAAGGACGTGCTGCTTTTCATAGACAACATCTTCCGCTTTGTGCAGGCGGGCAGTGAAGTGTCCACTCTGCTGGGGCGCATGCCTTCGGCGGTGGGTTATCAGCCCACGCTGGCGCAGGAGATGGGCGAGTTGCAAGAGCGCATCACTTCCACGCGCCACGGCTCGGTCACGTCCGTGCAGGCGGTGTATGTGCCGGCGGACGACCTCACGGACCCCGCTCCCGCCACCACCTTCACGCACCTTGACGCCACCACCGTTTTGAGCCGCAAGATAGCCGAACAGGGCATATATCCCGCCATAGATCCTCTGGAATCTTCCTCGCGCATACTGGCGCAGGAAACGGTGGGAGAAGAGCATTACCGCGTGGCGCGCTGCGTGCAGGAGATCTTGCAAAAATACAAGGAGATCCAGGACATCATCGCCATTTTGGGCATGGAAGAGCTGTCGGAAGAAGACAAGCTCACCGTATCGCGCGCCCGCAAGATCCAGAGGTTCCTCTCCCAGCCCTTCCATGTGGCGGAGAAGTTCACGGGCAACAAGGGCAAATACGTGCCGCTGGCAGACACCGTGGCGGGCTTTGCCGCCATCGTGGACGGCAAGGCGGACGAATATCCGGAAGCCGCGTTTTATAACGTGGGCGGCTTTGAAGAAGCGGTGCAAAAGGCGCAAGCCCTCAAGGAGCAGCAATGAATTCTTTTCCTCTGCACGTTCTCACCGCGTTCAAGCCCTTTTATGACGGGGAGTGCGTTTCCCTGGTGGTCCCCACGCCTTCGGGCATGCTCGGCATCCAGGCAAAGCACAGCAACTTTGTCTGTTCCGTGGTGCCGGGCGAGATGAAGGTCACCGTGGAAGAAGACGGGCAGGCAAAGGTGTTCACCGCCGCGGTGGCGGACGGCATCGTCAGGGTGGAAAACGGAGAGGTGCTTGTGCTGGTAGACACCGCCGAACGCCCGGAAGAAATAGACGAAAACAGGGCGCAGGCGGCTTATGAAAAGGCGGTGGAAGACTCCGCGCAAAAGCGCAGCGTGCGCGAATATTACGCCGCGCAGGCGCGCCTTGCCAGAGCGGTGAACAGGCTCAAAGTCAAGCGCCACACCCGCAAGATATAAAACGCGTCAAAGCCGCTCTCGTGAGCGGCTTTTTGCCGCCTTAAAACGCGGTTTTTCTCCGCATATCCCGGAAAACGAGGGGCAGGGGCGGAAAAACCGTGCAAAAGCCGGCGCTTTTTCATATGTTCGTCCGCGCAAAAACGGGCAGGCGTTTTGCATTGAAGCGCGGAAAAATTTTCCGCATTGCGATAAGAAGCCGCCGTGCGATCGCGGAAGAAGGCGGGCGCCGCTCAATAATCTTTTCTGCCTACCAAATAATCTATGTCCACGTCAAAAAAGTCCGCCAAAAGCCAAAGAGAAGTTATGCACGGCTCTTTTTTGCCGCGCAGCCAGGCGCTGATGGTGTTTTGCTTTACGCCCACTTGTTCCGCCAGGCGCACCTGATTGAGGTCGTGCTCATTCATCAATTCGCGTATTCGTTCGCTGACCAAAATTTTCATACGATACCTTTAATAATATTTTTATTGACATATTAGCACCAAGGGAGTATAATGTAGAAAAATAGCCCCTTGGGGATATTTTGACTTTTCGCGCGGATAACGGCGTTTTTTGTCGCGGGAGCGCAAGAGTCGGGCGCGTTTGCATGGCGAAATTTTCGTTATCCGCACCGGCGGGAAAAGTTTTTGACATAAAGCGGCAAAATTCGGGCAAACTTGCGCCGCGTCGGGCATTTTGCTTATGAGGCATGCGGAGCCGTTATTGTATAATATATGCCGCGGAGCGCCAAGGAGGGAAGATGGAAGAAGAAGTATCTCATATCGAGTGGAGCGCGGTGTGGAGCGTGCTGAAAAAGAGGTGGGTATGGATAGTGTGCGCCACCCTTGCGGTCACGCTGCTGGCGGGGCTTTTGACGGCGTTCGTTTTCAATGACGGAAAAGACGTATACACGCTGTCTTTCGATCTTTTCTGCCCGTCGGGCACGGAAGTTTTGCCTGACGGCAGGGCGTTTTCCGCGCAGAGTTTGGTTTATGCGGAAAATCTGCAAAACGTCAAAGACGGAAATGAGGCGTTTGCCTCTTTGGATATCGCCGCGCTTTCTGCCGGCGGACTGACCCTCACGGACAATGCGGCGGCAGACAATGCGCAGGGTGCGGCGGGCGCGCGCTGGACGTTGACGGCAAAAGAGAGCGGATTTGCCTCTTATGAGCAGGCAAACGCCTTTATGTTTGCGGTGGCGGAAAGTTTTGTCGCGCTCGTCACGGAGAGTTTGGAAGAACGTGACGAAACGGCGTGGGAAGAAGATCTTGCCCGCGCTTCCGATTACGACGAATACATAAGCGTGCTGCAAGGGCAGTATCGGGCGGTGCTTGCCGAATATGACGCGCTCATCGCCACGCGCGCTTATGCCGACCACAAAACGGACGGACTGACCGTGGCGCAGCACAGGGCGCGGGCGGCGGGCAATGCGGAAGCGCGCCTTGCCGCTCTGCAAAACGAACAGAACATTTACGCATACGTTTTGGGGGATACCGACCACGCCGTGCTCGTGCAGGCGCGCGAACTGGAAAGGGAGCGGGACGTGAATGCGGACAAGATAAGCGCGTTGCAAGAGGCGCTGGCGCAGCTGTTGGAAAAGTATGCGCAAGCGGGGCTTTCCGCCAGCCAGATGGACACGTTCGAATCTTTTCATGCGGACATAGCCGCGCTTACGCAGCGCAATGTGGAGTTGGAGAGCAGGATAGAAAAGCTGTATACCTCGATAGGATACGAAAAGAGCGGTGCGGAGTGGATAAAGGGAGAAGGGCAGCTGCTTGCCGCGCCCGCCGCGTTTACCGGAGAATTGCAGGCGCTGCGTGCGGAGATCGGCTCTGCAACGCAGACCTTGACCGGGGTGAGAAAGGACGTTTACGCCCGTTTTACGCGCGCCGAAACGGCGCAGGCACAAGCGCAGGTGACGGCGGGCGGAGCCAACGTATATTTGATAAGCGCCGCGGCGGCGGTGATCGCGGCGGGCGTTGCGTGCATGTTTTTTGCCTTGGCGGGGTATCGCAAACAGCTGCTTGAAGAAGAGAGCCTTGCGGCGGGAACGGAAAAAGAGAAAAAGCAAACGTCGCAAGAAAAAGAAGCCGCCGCGCAGGCGGCGGCGGACATTGCGGAAAAGGGCGGGGAAAAGCCGCTTTGACGTGCGCGGAAAGAGGGTGAAAAAAAGGAGCTTTGCCGCTCCTTTTTTTGTTGCGGTAGTCTGCCGCGTGTTTACTCTTGCGGTTTGTCGCCGGGTTCCTCTTCGGGCGCCGCCGCTTCGTCGCCGGCTTGCGGCTCATCGGGAGCGGCGCTCTCCTGCGCGTTGTCCTGCACGGTTATCACGCCGTAATCGGCGCCGGCGGCTGTCATCTGCTGCATGTTATCCTGCGCGCCCGTATCCGCGGCAACGCCGGCATGATCCATGGCGAGCTCGTCTTCCACCTGTTCGGCAATGCCCACGCTTTCCGCCTCTTCCTGCGCGTTGCCTTGCGCAAGACCGCGTTCACGCAGCTGACGGACTATTTCGGCGTGTTCTTTTTTGCCGAGTTTGTAGAAGAGGAGCGTGAGGAGCATCAGTGCCGCGGACACGGCGGACACGATAAAGGCGATGTTGTAGTAATTCAGCGCGCTTTCCACTGCCGCGGGATCCGGCGCCCAAAACTCCGATTCGGGAATGCTTTCGGGTCTGACAAAGGAAGAGGATTGATAACCCATCGCGTCTTTGACGTATGCCATCACCACGATGCCGATATTGGTGAACACGAGCACGAGCGCATAGAGGAAAGTTTGGATGAAACCTTCGAGGCGCTTGCCCGTTTTGAGCTGTTGATAGTCGGACAGCTGCGCCATCATCAGCGGCTGCAACGAGGCGATCGCGTTGAACAACGCGACAAATCTGAGCAACGTTATCACCACGATGCTCCATGTGCCTTGCGGGATGTTTTCGATCCCGATCGACGCCAGGATCACATAGCCTATCGTGTTGCAGGCTGCCCAGAACATCATGATGGTGCGGCTGTTGAACTTGCGCGTCATCAGCGGCAGTAAGATCATGTTGGGCGTGGCGGCAAAGCCGGTGATCATGGTCAGGGAGCCGAATATTTTAAGACCAGTTGCCACGTCTATCTCGCCCAATTCGGTGACGGCATATCTGAGTCTGCCGATATACTCCGCGTCAATCTCGATGACGCTGCGGCAGCAGCCGAGAATGAGCGCGAGCGTCAGGACCATCAGGGGCTTGTTTTTGACGACCATTTTAAGACCCTCTATCAAGCCCACCTTTTCTTTATTCTCGTTGGTGACTATCAGTCTTTCCTTGACCTTGAACAGGCACATCACAAGCGCCAGTCCGACCGCCGCATAGACAAAACCGAGGATACGATATGCCATATACTCCTTGCCTTGTTCGGTGAACACGCCCTTGATGACGTTGCCGAGCACGTTCATGACGGTGGGCGAAAAGCCGATGACAAGTCCGATCGGCGCCCAGATGTCGGCGCGTTCCTGCTGGTTGGGAGTGACCACGCCGGGCAGCATGTAATATGTATTTTGGAAAAGGTTCCAAAGGATAAGCGTGGGAATGCAGGTGCAATACGCATAGATGATGCGGTCGTTCACCTCGGTAAACTGAGGCTGCCACGTTGCCAAAATCGCAAACACGGCGAGCATCGGCGCAAGCAGCAGGATAAAAGGCTTATACCTGCCGAAGCGCGTGTTGGTGTTTTGCAGCAGTTTGCTGAAAAACGGTTGGATGATAAGTCCCAAAACGCTTGCGATCAGGCAGATCCATGCGCCGTGAATGACGTTGAAGTTGTAGATGGTCGGGATCTGTGTTGCGGTAATAAGACCGGACACGACCGTGACGACCGTGCTCATGCCGAACGCGCTTCCGGCAAAGCAGGATATCTCTTTCAGATTGAGGTATCTGCCCTTTGGCGGCGTTTTCCAAAAAACTTTGATGGTTTTGGGGAGCTGTTTGATCTTTTCGCCCAAAGAGGTCTTTTGCGGCTGCTGTTGAGGCTGCTGTTCTTCCGTTCCCATAAAATTCTCCTTGTCATAAGCCCTGCCTTGCGCACGGACATATATTAATTATATATGGAGGGCGAGCGAATGTCAAGACAAAGTAAAATATAAAAGCGCGCAAGTTGGCTTAAAAGGCGCTTTATCCGGCGAAACGGCGGCAAAGCGTTGAGCGCGCGCCTTCCAAGGGCACCGGGGCGGCGCCGATAAAAAACGGGAAAAGACAAAAAACCGCTCTTTTATTGCAATCTTTCGCGGGGTGTGCTATAATCTGCGGGACAGATATAACGGGGTGGGGCAATGATAGCTCTTTTGATAAAATTATTCGTCAAAGACGCCAAAAACACGGGCAAGGAAAGCGTGCGCCGCGCTTACGGCAGGCTCTCGGGCGGCGTGGGCATTTTTGTCAACGTGCTGTTGGCGGCGGCAAAGATGACCGCCGGCGCGCTGACGGGCGCCATCTCCGTGCTTGCCGACGGCTTGAACAACCTCACGGACTGCGGCGGCAGCGCCGTTTCTCTGGTGGGTTTCCGCATGGCGGGCAAGCCGGCGGACAAAAAACATCCGTTCGGGCACCAGCGCGCGGAATATCTCGCCGCTCTCATCGTGGCGATGATAGTGCTGGTGGTGGCGGTGGAGCTGATAATAGAATCGGTGGGGCGCATCGTCACCCCTTCGGAAGAGAGCGCGTGGAGCGTGCTCAACGTGACGGTGCTCGCCGTATCCATCGGCGTCAAACTTTGGCTGTTCGTCTTTAACCGCGTCATCGGCAGGCGTATCGATTCGGAGGCGGTGAAAGCCGCCGCCTTAGACAGCCTCACAGACTGCCTCGCCACTTCCGCCGTGCTCATCGCCGTGCTGGTGGCGCGCTACACAAGCGTGGATCTGGACGGGTATATGGGCATTGTGGTGGCGCTGTTCATCGCCTTTGCCGGCGCGGGCATTTTCAAAGAAACGCTGGGCAAACTGTTGGGCGAAGCGCCCGATCCGGATATACTCAAAAAAATACGCGACCGCATTTTCACGCATGAGGGCGTGCACGGCATACACGATCTGATGGTGCACAGTTACGGGCACAGCAAGTATTACGCTTCCGTGCACGTGGAGGTGGACGCCAACATGCCCATGATGGAAGGGCACGATCTGGCGGACAGGATAGAGCGCGATTTTGCCTGCAACACAGACATAGTTTTGGTGGTGCACATGGATCCCGTGGTGCTGGACAATCCCAAGTGCAACGCCTGCCGCAAGATGACGGAAGAGATAGTCGCGGCGATAGATCCCGCCTTCACGGTGCACGATTTCCGCATGGTAGACGGCGTTTCGCACACCAATCTCATCTTTGACGTTGCCATTCCCTTTGAAAGCAAATCAAGCCCGGAAGAGGTAAAAGAAGAAGTTTGCCGCCGCGTGCGCGAACGCGATAAGACACTCTTTGCCGTGCCCACGGTGGAGAGAGAATAAAAATGTCCTGCGGCAGCGTGCAGCTGCCCGTTGCTTAAAGTTCTTTTTCCAAATATTCCACCACGTCGCCCACGGTTTGGAAGGCGAGGGCTTCTTCTTCGTCCATTTCGATGTCGTAGGCTTCTTCCAGCGCCATCAGCATATTTATCTTGTCCAAAGAATCGGCTTTGAGGTCCTCTTTCAGGCGGGTGTCCATGCCCACGGCGGAGACGTCCGTTTTCATTATCTCGGCGATGATGCCTTTGAGTTTTTCCAATATCGCTTCTTTCATTTTTTGCTCCCATAATAATACGGATATATATATTATATCATAATAAAGAGAAAATGCAAAGCCTTTGCCGCACATGAATGAGGGGCGGCAAAACGCGATGAGTTGCGGGGGCGTGCGGCGCGGACAGGGCGGCGAGCAACGCGCAAAGTCGGCGCGGGTGCGGAGAAAAAACAATAAGCGGCGCGGGACGAGAGCGGGCGCGGCGAGAGCAAGGCGGCGCAGGATAATAAACGGCGCGGCGGAGAACGGCGGCGGGGCTGCGGTTTGCGGGCAAGGGGCTTTTTGCGTTTGCGGTCTTCACATGCGTGCCATACGGGCGGACGGTCGCGGACGGGCGGGCGGACGGGAACGCGCGCGTATATAAATGCTAAACAAATGTAAAATTTTATTTACCTATTGACAAGATATTAAATTTATCTTATAATGAAATCGTAATAATGTCGAAGAATGTCTTCGATAAGGAGGTAGTGTATGAAAAAAAGGCTTTTGATAACGGGGATAGCCGTTATTGTGATCCTGGCAACGGTATTCGCTCTGACGGCATGTAACGATACCTTGTCGGACGGCATTTTTTCCGGCGGCAGCATAGCCGTGAGGAACGAGGACGGAAGATGGGGGTATGTGGACAGTAACGGCGAGGAGGTGCTGGGCTTTGATTATGCTTCCGCCACGAATTTTGTCAACGGCGTGGCGGTGGTGAGTTATACCGATTCATCAGAGTCCGATCCCGGTGCAGCAGAGCCCGATCCCGGAGCGTTCTATCTGATAGACCAGGAGGGCACGCACCTGGCAGGGCCGTTTGTCAGCACGACGCGCGTGTTTGACGACACGATGATCGTTGTGAAAGACAAAAAAACGAACAAGTTCGGCGTATACGACACGGCGGCAAAGGCGTTTGCCTATGAGTGCGCGTATGAGAACATTACTCCCGTGGGCGAAACTTCCGTGGTGCGCATGGTATCTCAGATAAGCGGCAAAAACGGCGTGGAGTATGTGGACCTGGCAACTGGCACCGTCACCATGGCGAGGAAAGCCCTGAACGACGAATTCACCGTCAGCGTTGTGGGCGGACACAACTTCTACTTCTATAACACAAACACAACGGAAAACGGCAAACCCGTGTTCAAGGGAGTGAGCGTGCTCACCGGCGCGGAAGCCGTCACTTGGAACGGCCGCAAATCGGAGAGCAGCGACTGGACTTATCTGATCGACGATACATATGACGCAGATGGCAGCGTGACCGCCAGCACTTATCATTATGTGACGGAAACGGCGATAATCGCTTTGGATAAAGCCGTGGAAGTGCCGCAGAACCAGTATGACGGCAGCATGCTGCTCACCGCCAAGACCGCACAGGGCGCAGACGGAACGAACACGACCACTTATACCCTTTACGGTAAAGACGGCGCCGTTATTTATTCCGGCACGGAGCAGCTCTTTTGGAACGGCGAGGCGTATTATATGACAAAAACGGAAAACGGCACGTTTACGCTCAATGTCTATAAAGACGGCGCGGCTTATTCCGCTTCCGCCGCCGTTCCCGAGGGCGCTTCCGACTTGAACTACAGCTGGAACGTCACCACGGAGGAGAACGCGATAGACATGTCGATCTCTTACAGCGTCACCACCGGTGAGGGCGAAAGCGCCGTCACGGAAAACGTGGCAAAGCAGTTCGTGTCCATCGGCGGCGCCACCACGGAAGTGCCGGAAGGCTATGAGTTGAAAAAAGTGTGCGGCGGAAAGCTTGTTCTTGCCGCAGAAAACGGACGCATGGGCGTGTTCAACGCGGACGGCACGGCGGTGACCGAATGCATTTATTCGAACGCGCAGGTGGTAGACGGCGGCTATATCTTGGTGACGATGGGTAACGCGGTCGGCGTGCTCGCGCCCGACGGCAGCGTGGTGCTCGACTGCGTGTTCAGCGGTATTTCGCATAAGGAGGGCATATGGCAAAGCGTAAATTATTGATCGCGGCGGCGATATTGTCGGTGATCGTTTTATCTCTGGCGCTGGCGGCGTGCGGACCCACTCCGTTCGATTCGATGTCCTCGGCGCAAAGGGAATATTACGAAAAATACGGCGAAAGCGCCACCGCTCTCGGACCTGACGGACTGGTCCTTTATCAAGATAAGGTCACAGAGTTGTTCGGCTATCTTGACGCCACAAGCGGGAAAGTGGTGATAGAGGCAAAATATGCCGATGCGGGAAAGTTTGCCGGCGGCATGGCGGCGGTTGATGCGGGCAACAGAAATGTGAGCGTGATAGACAAGAGCGGCAAAGCGCTGCTCACCGGATTGACCGGAAAATGTTACATCGTGGCGGATAAGATAATAGGCAAAAAAGACGACAAGTGGGGCGTGTGGAACAATAAGGGAGAGGCAGTCATTCCCGCCGAATACGACGAGATCGAGCCTGTATACGCTTCCTTCCTTCTCACGCGCGGCGATAAAATTGCTCTGGCAGACGGCAAAGGCAAAATGCTTACCGACTTCATATATGATGAAGTATCAGATGCTCAGGGCGATTATATCCTCATGGTCCGTGAAGACGGCGGAGTGGACTTTGTCAATATGGAGAGCGGTAAGGTGGCATGCACCCGATATGACAATGTCGACCTGATATATATCGGCTTTGACAGATATCTGATAATAGACGAAAATACAGGCATTTACGTCATTGTGGATGAAAACCTGGAAGAGCTGCGTCGCCTGCCGGACGGATTATATCCTGCGGCGGAAGAGCTGGTGGATAAAAACACTTATTTCATATCCGCGGGCAGCATATCCGCGGACAGCATACGGGGATATTTCCTGGACATCAAATCGGGCGATCTGACCCCGGCAACGGCAACGCATATAGACGATGTGATCGCTTATAAAAACGGCGACAACTGGGACGTTTACGGCAACGGCGAAGTGGTGGCGAGCGTTCCCGAAGCGGAGCTGGACTACTGCTCCATTGTGAGCGGCACTTTCCGCGACTATATGTTCAACACCGCCACCAACACGCTGACGGATCTTTTGACCGGCGAATCGGTCAAGCTCAGCCGCGAGGTGACCGGCGTCACGGGTGCGGAAGAGGGCATGTTCGTGGTGCAGAATAAAGCCGGCAAACTCGCCGCCTGCGCCAAAAACGGCACGCTGCTCACGGAGTTCTGTTTTGACGAAATGACCGCCTATTCGGACGGCTTTGTAGGTTATCGCGGCGGTGTGTGCGAATGGTATGGCACGGAAGGCAATCTCATTTTGAGATCGAACGATAAATCCATCGGATAATAAGGAGAGGAAAGACATGAAAAAGAAAGTTGTGATAGTAATAGCCCTCGCCCTTTCCGTTATTTTGGCGCTCACGCTGTTGGCGGGCTGCGCCAAGACCACGGACTCGGCGTTTTCCCAGGGCATGATCGCCGTGCAAAAGGACGGCTTGTGGGGCTTTGCCGATGAAAACGGCGATATAGCCATCGAATGCAAATATGACTCCGTTTCGCCTTTTTACGGCGAATACGCGGCTGTGCAAATGGGCAGCAGGAGCTTTTTGATAGACGTCAAGGGCAACGATACGGGCATAGAGCTTGCCTCGGTGTCCGTTGATGCCTCGGTGTCCGTTGCCGCCAACGAAGACCGCACGCTCCTCGCCGCCCGGGAAAAATATACCGGACTTGCAGGCGTTTTGAGCACGGAGAGCGGCGAATGGGTGATCAGGGCGGCTTATGACATGATAGATTTCCTGGAAGGCGGACTGGTGCTCGTCACCATCGGCTCCGGCAGTGGCAATTACGGCTTGTTCGACGCCACCGGCGCGGAGATCTGCCCGGTGGAATATACCGATTGTGCCATTGGCGAAAACGCCGTGATCATGGAAAAAACAGTGCAGGGCGAGCGGGTGGCAGACGTGTTTGCCACAGACGGCACGGTCATCTCCGAAGACGTGAAGATAGCAGATGCAGGCACAACGAAAGGCGGACTTGCTTATTATGAATATACCACTCCCGCCACGGATACCGCCGCGGAAAAAGTCAATCAGGTGGTCCCCGGTATGAACTGGGATAAAGATACGTCCGTATCCGAGCTCATAGAGGGCACAACGTCCGTTTATGTGACCGAAGATACCGCCACCTCTGCGGAGGGCGTCACCACTACTTATTCGGTGTTCAAAGCCGACGGCACTGCGTTGTTCAACGGCTTGACCAAAGCTCCGGTTTACTACAAAGACACCGGCGTGCTGCAGATCGACAGAACGGCGGCAGACGCCACCGCGCCTTCTTATACTTATGTGGATATGAAGAGCGGCAGCGCGCTGGAAAACGTTCCCAATGACTTTACCGTCAATGGGGAAACTCCCGCCATCTCCTTTATGCGTTTGGATGACGACAGCCTTTATTACGCCATAGGCAAAGAGGTGTTCGCCATGGGCAATTCCACCGCCGTCTTTACCGGCGCGGAAGATGAAGAAGAGGTCGGCGTGCTTGCTGCAAACGTCTTTGTCGGAGCAACGGAAACGGGCGTGACAAGAATATACAACGGCACTGCGAGGGTCTTTGAAACGGGCGCGGGCGAAGCGTTCTCCGGTTCCGGCATGTCCGTTGACGGCGCATACTTTGCCGTGACAAACGCGGAGGGCTACGTGGCACTCTACAAAAACGACGGCACGCGGTTGTTCGGCTTTGACAAAGAGATAACTGACGTTAGCTTTGCCGAATAAAGGCGGCGGGGCAGCCTTTGCGCTGCCCGAGGAGGTATTATGAGCAAGAAAAAATTTGTTCCCGTAATAATCGTCCTGGCGCTCGTTCTGGCGCTTGCCGGCGTGCTCGCCGCCTGCGACAAAACGGAAAAGGAGGGGGTGTTTGCCCAGGCAGGCATCCCCGTGCAGGACGAATACGGGTTTTGGGGCTATGTGAACAGCGCGGGAGAAGAGGTGATACCCTTCGATTATACGTGGGCGTCGCCCTTTGACAACGGCACCGCCGTGGTGGCAACGGCTAAGACAAGCTATAACGTTCCCGACGTGTATGACGTTCCCGACGTGTTCTATCTGATCAACTCCGGCGGTTCGCGCATTGCAGGACCTTATGCCTATGCGCAGCTGATAGAGGGCGGCAATTATGCCATTGTGGCAAAAGCAGGTTCGTCCGCCTTTTCCGAAGGTGACGTTTTATATGGCATTTACGATATCGGCGCCGCCGCCATGGCAAAGGACTTTGCCTATTCTTCCATGAGCTGGGATAAAGAAGCGGGCGCTGTCTTTGCCGAGGCAGACAACTTCACTTATGTCTGGAAGGCGGCAGACCTTTCCGACGTGGGCGTGCGCGCCGGCGCCGTGGAAAGCGGCAGCGGCTCGCAGGGCTATGCCTATGTTTGGACGGAAGCAGCGGACGCGACCGATGAGTTAAACGCTTACGTCTATCAGATCTATGACCAAGAAAACTTCGGCTTCACCTCCGTATCCGGCAATGATCTGACCGGTTCGGGCTACGGCTGGTGGTGCATAAGCTCAGACGCTGCCGACGGCAGCGGCGGCACCGTGACCAATTATACTTTTGTGGGAGAAAAGGTGGTGACCACCTTCCCGCAAGCGGACGTGGTATCCGCAGAAGCGGAAGAGGACATGCTGCTGCTCACCGTGACCAATGCGGAAGGCGGCAGAGAATATCTGCTCTTTGCCGCAAACGGCACGCAGCTTTATTCCGGCACACAAAAGCCCGTTTTGGACAGCACGAGCGGCGGCTTTATCCTTGAAGGGGAAAACGGCGCTTACACCGTTTTTGTGCAAGGCTTAAAGTTTTCCTTCACCCTGAACGCGCAGAGCACTTTTGCCGGCGGCAGGATCTATGAGGACGCGCAGACGGAAGAGGTTTATTACGGTTATACTTATCGCCAAGAGGCGGAAGACGGCACAATAAGCGTGCGCCTGGCGGCGGTCGCGGAAGACGGCACGGCTTATGCCTTTGACCCGAGCGTTTTCGGCAATAAGGATTTCGGCGGCTTTGTCGGCGGCAACGTGCTGGTCGGCTCCGCAGGCGGCAGGGTAGGCATTGCGGATAAACAAGGCAACATGCTGGTGGAGTGCATTTATTCCGACCTGCGCGCGCTGGACGGCGGTTATTACGCCGCCAAACTGGGCAACGCCTGGGGCGTGATCAAGGCGGACGGCTCGCAGCTGACCGGATTCAGATTTGCGGACATGGGCGTGTAAGGAGGAGTCAAGATGAAGAAAAAAGTTTTTATCGTTCTTGCAGTCGTGCTGGTGGCGGCGCTGGCGTGCGGCTTGTTGGCAGGCTGCGCCGATCCGCGCACGGACGCGTTCTTTACCAACGGACTCATGCCCGTTGCCAATAAAGACGGTTATTTCGGTTACGTCGATGAAGACGGCAACATCGCCATAGACTGCAAGTATGCCGAGGCTTCGCCTTTTTACGGCGAATACGCGCTGGTGACTTACAGCGGAGAGGAATATTTCGCCATCGATAAAAAGGGCAAGCCGGCAGGGGAGATAAAGCTCTCGGAATTTGACGGTGAGGCTTGCCAAGGCACCGCCATAATTGCCGCCTGCGACAAGGTCACCGGCTTGTGGGGATTTTTCGATCTGAACACGGCGGCGTGGGCTGTGGCTCCCCGTTATGATGAAGCTTCCGTTTGCGGCGGCGTGGGTAAGGTCACTTTCAGCCCTATGCCAAACAAAACTATGCAAGGCGCGATAGACCCCGCCACCGGCGCGGAACTTGTGCCCTGTGAATATCAGGGATCCACATATGCGAACGACAGCGATTTTCTCGCCTTTTACACTCA
Organism: uncultured Christensenellaceae bacterium; assembly: GCA_944380295.1. GTDB lineage: Bacteria > Bacillota > Clostridia > Christensenellales > UBA3700 > Alloclostridium. The sequence goes on along the minus strand of CALWHE010000009.1, from coordinate 13,687 downwards.
AACGGAAGAAGGATATGAAGTGGCTGCCGTCAACACCGCAGCCAAAACCGTGGCGTTGGAAAAGACCGCATGCGATAAGGTCATATCCGTTGCCGGCTTGCTGCTTTATCGTGTTTCCGCGGAAGGCGCGGACGGCGCCGGGACGAATACTTATTATATCGCCGGCATAGAATATTCCGCGCAGCAGAGCGCAAACGGCACAGGTTCGGAGTTGCTCGTTTTTTCCGGCAATTATTTGGACAATGTCTTTGCAAATGTCTTCAAGGTGAAAACCGTCACGGAAACCGGCAGCACGATCTCTTTGCTGGCGGTATATGGCGGCAAGGCGACCGTCATCGCCCAAGATCTGCCGGATAACACGGACATTACGACGGAAGACGAGACTGCCGACGTATATTCGTTCACGGTGCCCGGGCAGGAAGGCGCGCAAGCCGTCACCACTTATTTTGACGGTGTGACCGGCGCGATCGTCACGCCGCCCACCAACGCCAACGGAGAAGTGGACGGAAAATTCATGCGTGCAGACGATGAAACGGACGCGCTTTATTTCGCTGCGGAAACCGTGTTTTATGCTCTTACTTCCGTTGCCGAGGACGGCAGCGTGAGCGCGGCGCAGACCAGACTTGCCGATCTTGACGACGGCGCCACGGTGAAAAGCGTGAGCGGCGGTTATCTTGTCATGAGCAACTCAAAAACCGGCGAGAACGGCGTTTACGATCTTTCCGGCAATCTGGTCAAGGCGTTCGCACCCGGCGTCATCGGCGTGGTGATGGACGGTTATATCGTCGAAATCGAAGAATTCAATTATTACGACGCGCTCTACCGCTTGGAAGACGGCAAACAACTTTTCGATTTTTCCGATGAATTGATAATGCTGGTTTAAGTAAAACCCCCGTTCGCGGGGGTTTTATGTCCTCCGCAAGGGCGCAATGAGCGATAAGCGAAAGTATGCGCCCTTGCTCCGGACGCGATATTTTTGCGCAGATATAAGTGAGCGGCAAGCAAACATAACTTCCGCGCAAAAGCGATATGTCGGCTGCGCCGACGCGATATGTCCTGCGCGGCGGCGGAATAACATTTGCCCCATCGGATCCGCCGCCGCTCCGGACGCGATATATTTTGCCGCAATAAACGTATTAAGTAATTGCACTATATCGAACGGCAAAATGCCGCGGTTGCCTGCGGCGCTATTTAAAATTGTAAAGGGCAAGCGAAAACACGAACTACGAAATGCGGCGGCTGCTTGCGGCGCTATATAAAATCGCAAGATTGCCTGTGGCGCTATATAAACCGTAAGGTGTTTGAAGCATCGAGAATGAGAAATGAAAAACGATAAGAGTATCAGAGAATTGGCAATGGAACTGACCATACAAATGGTCAATATATGTGACAAAATCAAGGGCAGAGAGATTTTTACCAATCAATTATTAAGAGCTGTTTCTTCGATAGGGGCGAATATGAGCGAGGCAAAATATGCGCAGAGCGATCAGGATTTCGTGCATAAAGCGGAGATAGCGTTAAAAGAGTGTTACGAAAGTGAATATTGGCTGGAAATATTGACAAGAATAGGCGCGTTGACGGAAGAAGAACAAAAAGAAGTCAAAAATGCCTGCGGAACGATACGCAGCAAGTTGATAGCATCGATAAAAACCGTGAAAACACACAAGTGATGTGTTTGCCGCGGGCAGCGCGGGGCTGCACTTCTGATATGCCCTGCGCCGCCGAACAAATAAAGTAAGCGCAAGCGATGTTCGGCGGCTTCGGACACGATATTTTTGCGCGGATATATGTGAGCGATAAGCGAACATTACTTCCGCACAAAAGCGATATGTCCTGCGCGGCGGCGGAATAACATTTTCCCCATCGGATCCGCCGCCGCTCCGGACGCGAATTTTCTCTGCCGGATAGGCGCTATGCGGGCACGCAGTAGGACGCGTCTTTACGCACGCTTTTGGACAACGGGGACTTGATAATACCGCAATAGGACAACCTTCGCCCCTGTTGTCCAAAAGCGCACGCAAATCCATCGCCCTCCTGTGCACCCTTATAGACGTCTGTCCGGCATAATTATCATCATAAACAAACACATAAGATGTGGCGAACGGCAAAATGTAAAGGCTGCCTGCGGCGCTATTTAAAATTGTAAAGGGCAAGCGAAAACACGAACGGCAAAATGCAGCGGTTGCCTGCGGCGCTGTTTGATAAACTATATCGCCGGACGGATAATCAAACAAGTGCGCTTCTTCGCAACAACAATATGTGATTTGTGGCAAAATGCCGCAAGATACCGCCGCATTTTGCCGTTTTGTGCTTTTACGCTTATTCTAAATGTTTGGCACGGCAAAATATATCACGTCCGGAGCGGCACGGCATCCTTTCGCTTATGCTCATTGCCGTGCCGCGCAGGACATATCGCGTCGGCGCAGCCGACATATCGCATTTTGCCGTTCGATATCATGCGCTTATCTATGCGTTTGCAACGGCAAAATATATCGCGTCCGGAGCCGCCGAACATCGTATCGCTTATTGTTTTGTTCGGCGGCGCAGGACATAAAAATTCCCTCTTGTTTTTTCCGCGCGCGCGTGTTAGAATATAGATAGCCTTACAAAACTCAAAAGAGGGGAAGTTATGAAAAAATTCAACAGATCCGCGGGCGTGCTGCTCAACGTTTCTTCTCTGCCTTCGCCTTACGGCATAGGCGGCTTCGGACGGGAAACGGACGAGCTGAGCGATTTTTTGCTGCGCGGCGGTTTTCATTATTGGCAGATCTTGCCGCTCAACACGGTGGGCTTGGGCGATTCGCCTTATTCCGGCACTTCGGCTTTTGCGGGGAATTATCTCTATATCGACCCGGAAAAGCTGCGCGCGGACGGCGCGCTCACGGAAGCGGACGTGCGCGCCTGCGAATATCCCGGCGAGCCGTTCAGCGTTGATTACGCTTTCTGCCGCGGCGCCAAGCGCGCCGTGGTGCGCAAAGCCTTTGCCTCCGGCGCCTATGCGCAGGCGGAGATAGACGAGTATTGCCGCAAAAACCGCGATTGGCTGGACGATTACGCCGTTTATATGGCGGTCAAAGACATGATGGACGGCTTGCCCTGGTGGCGCTGGGAAGAGCCTTACCGCCTGCGTGAGCCTGCCGCTCTGAACAAGGTGCGGCAGGGGGAAGAATACGCTTTTTATTGCTTTGAACAATTTTTGTTCGACAGGCAGTGGGCACAGGTGCGCGCGGCGCTTTCCGGGCGCGGCATTTCCGTCATCGGCGATATGCCCATGTATGTCAGCCGTGACAGCGCGGACGTGTGGGCGCACCCGGACGTGTTTTTACTGGACAAAGACCTCAACCCCGCCGCCGTTGCCGGCGTGCCGCCCGATTATTTCAGCGCGGACGGGCAGCTGTGGGGAAATCCGCTCTATAACGTCAAGCACCTCAAAAAAACCGGTTACGCCTGGTGGTTGCAGCGCCTGCGCCGCGCCATGGACTGGTATGACGTGCTGCGCATAGACCACTTCCGCGCGTTCAGCCGCTATTGGAGCGTGCCCGCCGGCGCGCAAACCGCCAAAGAAGGCAAGTGGGAAAAGGGCTTGGGCTTGGAATTTTTGCAAACGGTGTTCGCCGCCATGCCCGAGGCGCGCTTTATCGCGGAAGATCTGGGCATCATAGACGACGACGTGCGGAAATTGCTGGCGCAAAGCGGCTTGCCCGGCATGCGCGTCATGCAGTTCGGCTTCGAGGACGGGGACAGTATCCATCTGCCGCACAACTTCGACACTTATTGCGTGGGTTACACCGCCACGCACGATAATAACACCACTTTGGGTTGGCTGCAAAATTTGCCCGCCAACATCTTGGAATATGTGCTGCGTTATATCCGTTGCGATTCGTTCGGTTGGAGCCACGGCGGTTACGGCTGTAAGTCCACGCACGCGTTTTACCGCAAGCTGGCGGAAAGCAGCTGCGTGCTCGCCGTGGTGCCTTTCCAGGACATGTGCGGCTTCGGCGCGGACTGCCGCATGAATACGCCCGGCGTGGCGGAAGGCAACTGGCGTTACCGCGCCACTTACGAGAACTTCGACGGGGTGGACCATGCCTTTTTCAATGAGGTAAACAGCCTTTACGGCAGAAACAGGAGCTGATGAAAAGGGAATATCCGCTCTTCACGCTCTATTGCGAGCGCAACGTCACTTCCGCGCAGATGGTGCAAAAACACCTCAAAGCGCCGCTTTTTCACGAGCGCTCCGGCAAGCCGCGCGCGCAAGGCTTTCAGATATCCCTCTCCGACTGCCGCGGCATCACCTTCCTTGCCGTGCTCAAAGGGGAGGGCAGCATAGGCGTGGACGCGGAAGATCCCGCCAGACAGCCGCCCGCGCCGCTCAAAGACATCTTTGCCTGGACTGACCTGGAAGCGTTTTGCAAGGCTCTGGGCAGAGGCGTGAGCACAAAAGACGTCAAACACACCGTTCCCGCAAATATCGTGCTGAGAGAAGAGATAGAGGGCTTGGCGGTGAGTGTGTGTGTGATGTCCTGCGCGGCACGGCAATGAGCGATAAGCGAAAGTGTGCCGTGCCGCTCCGGACGTGAAATTTTTGCGCAGATATAAGTGAGCGGCAAGCGAACTTATATCTGCTGCGCAAAAGCGATATGTCGGCTGCGCCGACGCGATATGTCCTGCGCCGCCAAACAAGAGCGAAAAGCGATAAAAATGTTTGGCGGCTCCGGACGCGATATATTTTGCCGTAACAAACGTATTGAGTAACCGCACTGTATCAAACGGCAAAATGTAAAGGCTGCCTGCGGCGCTTCACCCTTATAGACGTCTGTTCGGCATAATTATCATCATAAACAAACATATGAGATATGCCAACCGCGCAAAAGTGAAATGTTTTTGCCTCACAAGGCAAAAACGTGAAATGTGCTCTTAAACCGCTCCGCGACGAAAGAGCACGTGAAATGCACGACGATACAGCTCCGCGCTCGTCGTGCGTGGCGGGGAGCGCGGGGCGCTCCACCCCTGATCGTGCCTTGAAGTAACTTGTTCGTTTTTCCGGCTTACCTCTTCGCAATGCTATACAGCAAAGTGTAATATCCCGCCGTCCAAAATCGCGCTTTTGGACGAGCGCACCTCTAAAATGCGCCGTGCGCATTTTCCGAATAAGCGGAGCGCGCGGAGCGAATGAGGGCGGAAGAGGTGGCGTGGTGACCACGCTGTCTTATTCCCCTGCAAAAGCGTATTCTTTAATATACATATCTCTCCGCACAACAGCGTTATTCCGTTCCGCAAAAAGAGGGGAAACTACGCCTCAAAAAAATAAAACGGCGATATATTGCGCTCATATCACCGTCTGTTCGTTTTATTTTTGAATGGCGGGGTGTCCCCTAGGGAAGTGAAAGACGGAAAGGCAGTTCCCGTTTGTAACGGGAAAAGCCTTATCCTTTTCGTTTTTCACTTATCAAAAACTGCTCCGCCGTCCTCCCCGACATCCCCCCTTCGCGCCTCTGCCACACCAGCGCGGCGGATTCCAATTCGGCGTCCGGCGTGATGCCTTCGCGCTCGGCAAGGCTGCGCACGATGTTGAGATACTCTTTTTGGTTGGGAGAAGGGTAATAGAGGGTAAGCCCGAAACGCTTGACCAAAGAGAGCTTTTCTTCCACCGTGTCGCCCGCGTGGATATCGTCGCTCTCCTCGCGGTCTTTCCAGCTTTCGCGTATGAGGTGGCGGCGGTTGGACGTGGCATAGATAAGCACGTTGTCCGGGCGCGGTTCCAGTCCGCCTTCGATGATGGTTTTGAGATATTTGTATTCCACCTCGCTGTCTTCAAAAGACAGATCGTCCAAAAAGAGGATATACTTGTATCCGCGGTGCTTTATGCGGCTGATGAGGTTGTTCAGATACTTGAATTGGTGCTTGTAGATCTCTATTATTTTCAGCCGCTTGCCCGCAAATTCGGATAAAAGCGCCTTCACGCTGGTGGTCTTGCCCGTGCCGCCGTCGCCGTAAAGCAGCACGTTCACGCCGCCCTTGCCTTCCACAAAGGCGCGCGTGTTGTCCAAAAGCGCCCGCTTTTGCGCTTCCAGCCCCACCAGATCGGACATGCGCTTCATCTCGCCCAGAATGATGGGCTCTGTTTCGTCGGAATTTTCCTTCAAGCGGAAAGCGTGGTTGAGCGCGCACGCTCCCGCGCCGCGCGCGATGTAATGCCGGCGGCAGGCGCGCAAAAATTCTTCCGGGTCTTTGGCTTTGGAGAGCGCTTTCACAAAGTTTGCGATCACCTCTCCCGCCTCGGCAAAATATTTGTCCGCCGCGGCTTCGCACTTCCAGCAGGCAAGCTCGGGTAAAAGGCGCGCGCACACGGAAGGATCGTTGAACAGCGCAAACAGTTTTTCCGCGTCTTTGAGCGCCGCCTCGCGCAGGCTCCTGCGCGGCGCTTCGCCCCGTTCGCATTGCAGGGCGTAAGGGTTTTCTTCGCAGATGAGCAGGTATGCCAGATACGCCTTGAAAATGTCGCCCTGCAAGTTGTAACGCGAGGCAAAACTTATCAATTCGCCCGCCGCGCGGCGTTCGCCGGCAAGGCAGTCTTCAAGCAATTTGTCGCCGGATAAGGCGAGGATATAAAATTCCGCAGTCATTTTCTACCTCCGCGCGCACCTCGGCGCGCCGGTCACATAAAAATATTTTAGCACATTTGCGCGATAAAGTAAAACGCTGGCGGCTTATCGCGCGCATATCGGACAAAAAAACGCCTCGCTTTGATAAAAATCTTATTAATATGTGTAAACAGCAAAAAAAATTGTATTGACAAATTTTTTTTCTTGATATACAATCTACTTGTATGGAAAGCAGGACGGAAGAAAACAAAAAGCTTTTTTTGGAGATATTCAACCAAAAGATCAAGCGCGAAGGAGCAAGCGAGCTGCTCAAATATCTGTGCGGCACCGACTTTTTCACCGCGCCGGCAAGTTCGCGCTTCCACAGTAACGTGGAGGGCGGTCTTTGCGCGCACAGCATCAACGTTTACCGCAGACTGCAAGAGCTGGTAAAACTGCACGTGGAGGCGGGCGACATCGCGCCCGACGCGATAACGGAAGAAACCGTGGCGATATGCGGACTGCTCCACGATCTTTGCAAGGTGGACTTTTACCGCGAAGAAAAGCGCAACGTCAAAAAAAACGGCGAGTGGCAGCAGGTGCCTTATTATGTGATAAGCGACAGCCTGCCTTACGGACACGGGGAAAAGTCCGTTTATATCATTAACGGATATATGCGCCTCACGCGCGGGGAAGCGCTGGCGATAAATTGGCATATGGGCGGCTTTGACAACAGGGTGAAGGCGGGCGATTATTCCATGAGCGACGCTTATTACCGTTACCCCTTGGCAATGCTGCTTCATATGGCGGACATGACCGCCACTTATCTGGACGAGCATGTGGAAAAATAAAAGAGTTTGCGATAATCGGAGGAAAATATGAAATTTGCGGAAAGGCTCCGCCAGGAACGCATCCTGAACGGATATAATCAAACTTACATAGCCAAATATATGAACGTTTCGCAGGTGTCTGTGAGCAACTGGGAGAGGGGACTTAAAGAGCCGGACTTCCAAACGCTGATAGATCTTGCCAAACTCTTCAACCGCAGCACCGACTATATGCTGGGGCTGACCGATTCCAAATAAAAACCGCACCGGCGCGCAATTTTTGCCTAAGAGCAGCTATTGCGCGCCGCAAAACCGCCTTGACGGGAGTGAAAACTCCGCATTGCTCGGGCGCGACGTTGCCCGGGCTCTTTTGCTTAGCGGGGTAAAAATTTGCAAAATCGTTGACACGCCTGCGCCGGTGGTGTATAATATCCGTATGAAATAAAAAATCTTCAGGAGGAAGACTATGAAAAAGAAGATAGGCATTACACTTGCGGTCATCGTTCTGCTTGTGTGCATGATTTCCGTTGTCGCTCTCGCGGGCTGCAATAAGGTCAAGGCCGATAATGCTCAAGAGGCAAGCGAAGCCAACTGGGCGAAAAAGGATAGTAAAACGGCTACGACCAGCGTGACGATAACGGACGCAAAAATTGCTCTCGGCGTAGATGGCGACAACGAAGACATCAGCGTCACCGCCAGCGCCAAGGTCGATCTGAACCGCAAATGGGAAAACGGCACACTGACCATCGATATCGTTGCTCAGCCCACCGATTTCAAAATCGAACTTAGCGATATGGCATTGAACACTCTTATCGGCGGATTTATCGATGGCGAAAAGGCGTTGATCAACCAGTCTGCTATGTCCAAGATCAAATTCACCGGACAGGCGTTCTATAATTACGGCGGCGAAACGACCAAGAACATCGGCGTGAGGAATTTGCAAGTGGAAGGTCTGACGCAAGCCATCCCCGCTTTGAAAAAGATCATCACGGAAGATCCTTGGCCCATCTATTTTGACAATAACCGCACGAAGAGAGAGGTCAGCGACGATGTTACCAAACTCAACGGACTGCTTTCCGAAGGCACCGTCGGCAAGGTCATAGGCGGCATATTCAACGAAGATTATACCCTCGACGTTGTGTCCATCATCGACGATCTGCTGCTCAATCAGACTTTGCTTGATTTCAGCGATCCCACCAATGCGAGCTTGACCGATGGTCAATACACCAACACGGTTTCCGCTTTGGATAACCTCGACTTCCTGATGGATGTGTGGAACAACATCTCCGCTGACGGCAAAGCTATGCTGCAAGAATTCGTCGGTCCCGCATCGGAAATTGAAATAGGAGACTTCACCCTGCCTATCGGCAAGATCTTGAGCATATTCCTCTCCGCCGATCAGTTTGGCGATCTGCTGCCCAACCTGCTTAAAGAAGCGGTGACGGACGGCAGGATGAGTGTTACCGGCACCGTGGAAGACAACATGTTCAAGGATCTCCATATGACCACCACCGGCGTCAGCATAAATCTTGACAAGGCGCAGGTCACTGACTTGATAGGTGTGATCCAGAGTATGCTTCCCGGTGGCGGGGTCGAGATCGACGGCGAGCAGCTGGATATAGCCGGCATCATCAATGCGGTCGCAGACGGTTCCGCATATGTCAGCCTCGGCACCATCAAGGTAGACAGCAACTTCACGTGGCAATAAGATAATTATCCACAACCGATCAAACAAAAAAGACAAGTCGCGCAAGCGGCTTGTTTTTTTTCTGCCGGACAGGCGCTGTCCGGGCACGCATGAGAGTGCGTCTTTACGCGCGCCTTTGAACAACGGGGACTTGATAATACAACAAGTATTACCTGCGTCCCCGTTGTCCAAATCCGCACGCAAATCCATCACTCTCCCGCGCACCCTTTTATGTCCTGCGCAAGGGCGCAATGGGCGATAAGCGAAAGTATGCGCCCTTGCTCCGGACGTGAAATTTTTGCGCAGATATAAGTGAGCGATAAGCGAACGTATACTGCTGCGCAAAAGTGAAATGTTTTTGCCAACACCTTGGCAAAAACGTGAAATGTGCCCTCAATCCGCAGGGCGACGAGAGGGCACGTGAAATGCACGACGATACAGCTCCGCGCTCGTCGTGCGTGGCGGGCAGCGTGCCGCTGCACCCATTATATGCCTTGAAGTAACTTGTTCGTGTTTTCAGCTAAACTCTTGCAATGCTTACATGATAAAGTGTAATAAAGCGCGGGCAGCGTGACGGGAGCGCTGGGCGCTCCACCCCCGATCGTGCCTTGAAGTAACTTGTTCGTGTTTTCAGCTCATCTCTTTGCAATGCTTACATGATAAAGTGTAATAAAGCGCGGCAAAATCGCACTTTTGCCAAGCGTATCCTTGGGCAAGGCGAATGCCTTGCGCGCCGCTCCCGCGGCGACGGAAAAGGGTGAAGTTTTGCGGCTAACGTTTGCACGCTTTTTATATCTCGCCGCAAAACGAGGGGAAAACCGCAGCGGAGCGTGTCGGGTTTGCCCCTCACACGTAGGCGCAAAGTGCTGTGCGCAGATATTGTCAGAATATTAAAATGTTTTATCGCACGGCACTTTCACTCGGCGCCTATCTTCAATGCCGGGGTTGTTTTTCGCTTATCAAATATCCCGCCGTCCAAAACCGCGCTTTTGGACGAGCGCACCTCTAAAATGCGCCGTGCGCATTTTCCGAGTGAGCGGAACTTGTGGAGCGAATGAGGGCGGAAAGAGTGAATTTTTGCGGCAAGACCAAGCGCGATACGAGATTACGCCGCCCGCAAAAAGAGAGAAAACCGCGGCTCAAGCAATCGATCTCACGGCAAAGTTGCAGAGGCAGCGTGACGCTGCGCCCTAAATAAAAGTATATCGGAAAGATATGTCGATTGCGAATGCCGGGGTTGTCTTTCAGCAAGCGAAAAACGAAAGGGCAGATATGGCATAAAACCATATCCGCCCTATCCCTTTTGTTTTTCGCTTATCTCTCACATAAAGTGATACGCCACCCAATTTGCAATATTGATGGGTATCAATCTTATTTTGGTCCTGAACATCATATCGGCGAATTTGCTCTGTTTGGGCTTGATGCCGGCTATGCTGGTGACCGAGATGCGTTTTTGCGCCTCCTGTGCGCTCATGCCGGCGGGCAGGGGCAGGGTGACGGTTTTTTCTTCGCCTGCCACCAGGTCGAAGTAATTGTCCGAGAAGGGCGCGGAAATGCCGTCTGCAAACAGCTTGACGTAACGCGCGTATTTTTTCGCTTTCACGGTTATGCTTGCCAGAGAGTTTTGCACGCTTATCTGCAAAGCAAGTTCGGGATCGGGCAGCGCCAGGTCTTTTTCCGCCTTGAACAGCACGGTGCGCAGGCAGAGTTTTTCGCCGTTTGCGGAGGTCAGCGCGTATTGCAGCACGCAATTATGCTTATGACTTTTGAGCAGGCGCTTGATGTCCGGCGAGCAGACCATTTTGGCGGAAGCGGCGGCGCAATCCGCCACGGCTTTGCCGCCGGAGAGTTTTTTGCCGTCAAAGGTGCTCAAAGTATATTCCAGATGTCCTTTGAAGGGCACGGCTTTATCGTTTATCACAAACAGGTCAACGCCGTCTTTGCTTTCGCAGGCGCTGGCGGTGAGGGGCGCGTTGAAGTGGCGCGCCGTGTATTGCAGCGCCTTATAGCCGCCGTAATAGTCTATCGACGCCCAGGAGAGCACGGGCCAGCAGTCGTTGAGCTGCCAGAACATGCTGCCGTTGCATCTGCCGCGGTTGCGCCGCCAATGTTCGGTGGCGTCGCGCACGCATTCGGACTGCACTATCTGCGAGAGGTAGACCGTGTCTTCGAACTTTGCGGGCAGGCGGAAGCGGGTGGAGGTGTAATAAGCTATCTTGCCGTTGCCGCTGGGGCACTTTTGGTGCGCCTGCATGATGGGGGAGGTCAGATCGAGCTGATCTTCCGGGCAGAAGGAGCGGATGGTGTTCATATCGGGCATGGACTCCAAGCCGAATTCGGAGCAGAAGCGGGAGAAGCGCTTGCGGTAATAGTTCAGCGGCTGCAAGCCGTGCCACACCGTCCACATGTGCACGTCGCCGTGCTCGTCGGAAGCCACGCCGTCCATATAGCCCTTGCCCACGGGCGAGCCGGGGATAAAGGGGGTGACGTCGTCCCACTTTTGCAAATTTTCCGGCAGGATATGCCAGAAATATTTTTCCGTCCAATCGCGCAATTTGGTGTAAGGCAGCCAGCCCGCGCTCATGGTTTCTATCTCGTTATTGCCGCACCACAGCGCCAGGCAGGCGCGGTTACGCAGGCGTTTGACGTTGTATTCCGCCTCTTTGAGCACGTTTGCGCGGAATTCGTCGTTATAGAAGGGATAAGGGTTGCAGGCGAACATGAAGTCCTGCCAGACGAGAATGCCTTCGCGGTCGCAGATGTCGTAAAATTCTTCCGTTTCGTATCTGCCGCCGCCCCACACGCGCACCATATTCATGTTGGCGCGCTTGACCGCGCCCAGCAGGCGCTCGTAGACCTGCGTATCCACGCGCGTGAGCATGGCGTCGGGCGGGATATAGTTGGCGCCCTTGACAAAGAGCGGCACGCCGTTGAGGATAAAGCGGAAATTCGTGCCCCATTCGTCCGCGCTCCTGTCCAGCGTGATGGTGCGCAAGCCCGTCCTGCGCTCGCGCGTCTGCTCCTCGCCGTTCTGCGTCAGGATAACGCGCACGGTGTAGAGGGGGTGGCTGTCGCAGATGTCGTGCGACCACCACAATTGCGGGGAGTTTATCTCGAAGTCCGTCTGCAAAAGCGCGGCGGCGGGCAGCGTTTTTTCCGCCAAAGTTTCGCCCTGCGGTGAGAGCAGGACCAGCTTTGCCTGCGCGCCGTCTTTTATCTCGCCTTCAAGCTCCGCGTTCACGCTCAGCGTGACTTTGCCGTCTTCGTGCTTTTGGCGCATGCTTATGTCGCCTATGCGGGCGCCGTTCCAGGCGCGCAGCATGATGTCCGCGCTTATGCCCACGGTGGGGATAAACGGACCCCAGTCCCAGCCGAAGTGACAGCCGGGCTTGCGGATATGCGGAATGCCATTCATGCCGTTGCAGTTGCGCGGCATGGTATCTTTTTCCTGCATTTCCCGTAAAAACTGTGCCGGCGAACGGAACACTATCTCCAAAAGGCTGTTCTCGCCCACAAGTCCCGTTACGTCCGCTTCAAAGGGCAGAAAGTAATTGTCGTGCTCAGCGATTTTTTTGCCGTCCAAAAAAACTTCCGCCAGCGTGTCCAAACACTCGCAAAACAGCGTGACGTGTTCTTTGTCTTTCAGCTCGGGCGGCAGGCTTATCCTGCGTGAGTAAACATAGTCCTTGTCCGCCACCCAAGCCGTTTTGCTTTCGTTATCCTCCTTATACGGATCGGGTATCAGACCGTTGCGCAGCAGATCGTCATACTGGCAGCCGGGGACAGCGGCGGGATAAGATCTATCCGAGCCTTTTTCGCAAAATTGCCAACCGTCGTTCAAAATTTTCGTATCCATATTTATATAATAACAGGTTTTTGCCCGCTTTTCAATGCCTGCCGCCCGATTTTCATAACAAAAACTTCAATTCGCGCATTAAAAATACCTTTATCGGCTTGACCGCGGGAATTAAGATTGATATAATATAGTATATACTCACAGTATATATTCGAAATAAAACACAGGGGTAAACTCATGAAGTGTAAAAATTGCGGCACGGAAGTCAAAAGCGGCAAATTCTGCAACGAATGCGGAGCGCCGCTTACCTGTCCTTCCTGCGTTTTGAGGCCTGCTCATCGCGCTCTTTTCGGTCGAGCACGTGGGCTGTTTACAACAGCAGCGGTCAAAAATGGGCCATCCGTGATAAAGACGGCGCAACGATAAGCTGATCCTCAACGCAAGCGTCACGGGGGACCGCAAACGCGGCCCCCTTTATATTATGGATATTATATTTGCGCGCATATATAATGCGTATATATATAATGCGCATACGCATATATTGCGGTGTGTTTATAAAAATCTAAAACTTCGTAAAATATTCGCCTCGGCTCTTGCAATTATGCGGCAAATGTGTTAATATATGATTCCCCCCTCGGGGAGAGAAGATAGCAAAAAAATGTAAAAAAACTTGTGAAAAATTGTTGACAGGCTTTTTTCTGTGTGCTATCATAATGAGGCTGTCTGAGGCAGACGGCATGAACATTGACAACTGAACAGGAAGGAAAGGAAGCGTAATTCTTTCGGAAAGCAA